>JBPBQO010000161.1:0-21311 GCA_050954785.1 Janthinobacterium lividum
CGTGGCTGCGCTTCAAGAACGACAAGATCGACCACATCTACTCGATCTCCGACGTACTTTCGATGCTGAAGGATATCGGCGTCATCGAAGTCCCGCAGCCGACCGACCCCTACAAGTAAACAGTCGTCTATGCAGCCCGGAGATCCATGGCGGCTTCGCCATTGCGGGTCTTCGGGCTGCTTGTTTGCCCAGAACGCCATCCACCAGACAGAGGCATTAAATCGATGAAGGCTGGAGTGATTGGCCTCGGCGCGATCGGCGGCGGCGTAGCCATATGTCTTGCCCGCAGCGGGCAGCTTGCCGCGGTCTACGACGTACGGCCGGATGCCGCGGAAAGACTGGATGGGGTTCCCGCCGTCAGTGCGACCCCTGCCGTGGTGGCACGTGACTGCGACGTGGTTCTGATCGCAGTGGTCGATGCCAAACAGACGTTGTCGGTTCTCGAAGGTCCGGACGGCATCCTGGCCCAGGCCCGTCCCGGGCTGTCCGTCGTGTTGCTCTCGACCGTTTCGTTGCAGGACCTGACCCGGCTGCGCGACCTTATGGAAGCATCCGGCGTGGATCTGGTGGACTGCGGCGTCACCGGTGGTCCGGCCGCGGCGCATAATGGTCTGGTCTGCCTTGCCGGCGGAACCGACGAGGCCATGAGCCGGGTTCGGCCGGTCCTCGACGGTTTTGCCAAGGACGTGTTCCACATGGGCGGCCCTGGCACAGGCATGGCTGCCAAGATCGCGCGCAACACGATTGTCTACAATGTCTGGCAAGCTGGCGCGGAAGCGATGCGCCTGGCCAAGGCCAGCGGCGTCGACATCACGAAGCTTGCAGACGCGATCGAGAGCAGCTCGGACAACATCGCCGGGCCGACGATATGGATGCGCAGGCCCGACCCGGCGGCCGATCCGGCCGAACGGCGTATCCGCGAGGGCATGCTGGTCCTGATGAGCAAGGACCTTGCCGCCGCTGTCGCGCTCGGCGAGATGCTGGATGTCCCCACCCCGACGAGTCAGCTGACAAGCAAGATCGGCCGGACGATGCTGGGCATCGACGAATAAGCAGGAGGAAAACTTCATGAGCGAAGACACGCGCTACCAGCACGGGCTCGACATTGTCGAGAAGGTCTACGGACCCGGTAGCTCCGAGATGATGAAGGGCATGGAAGCGTCCCCTTTCGTCAACGAGACCGTCAGCAACCTGTTCGGCGAAGTCTGGTCACGGCCAGGGCTGTCGATGCGAGATAAACGCCTTCTGGTGCTCGGCGCCACCGCCACCATGGGCCGTCCCGACCTGGTCGAGATCCAGACGCGCGGCGCGCTGTTGAACGAGGAGTTCACCGAAGCCCAGCTGGAGGAGATTTCGTTGCTGATGCTGTTCTATGTCGGCGCCGGCAATACGACTGCGCTGCACCGCGGCATGCAGACCGCTCTGGCCAAGCTCAAGGCTGAAAAAGTCGCGATACAGGCCTGATAAAGTGCCGGCTTCACCGCCGGCACGACCCTCACCGTCACGTGATGGTCGCTCTGCCGATGGGTCGGCCTCAGACCGACATGCCGCCATCGACGAGATGATCGCTGCCGGTGATGTAGGAAGCCGCGTCTGAAATCAGGAACGCTGCCAGCGCTACCACCTCGCTCGGCTGTCCCGGCCGCTTGATAAGGCATTTACCGGTCAGGCCGGCGCTTATTTCCGGAATGTCGAAAAAGGCCTTGGTCCCGGGCGTCACGATCGGTCCTGGACTGATGCTGACCGCGCGGATGCCATGTGGCGCGCCTTCGATCGCAGACTGACGGGTCAATGCCATGATACCGGCCTTGGCGACCGAGTGTGCTGCCGTCGGCGAAACGTTCGAACCGCGGTAACCGGCGATCGACGCGACATTGAGGATCACACCGCCCTGCTTCACCAGCCAAGGCCAGGCAGCACGCGTGGTGTAGAACACGTGGTCGAGCTCGTTACGCATCGTGAAGCGCCAATCTTCCGGCGTGAGACTGGCGATGGTGCCGAACTTGGCAGCGGACGCGTTGTTGTAAAGCACGTCGATCCGGCCATGGATCGCGGCAGCTGCCTCCACCCACGCTGCCGCCTGGTCGGGATCACCCAGATCCACCGGCGCCATTGCCTGCATGTTGCCGCCGGCTTCGCGCACACTCGCGACTGTTTGCTCGCTGCCCCCCGCATTGACGTCGCAGCCCACGATCAGCGCGCCTTGCGATGCGAATACGCGGCTGGCCTCGCTACCGATCCCGGATCCACTTCCGGTTACCAGGATCACCTTTCCCTGCAGCGGGCGCGATGGATCGATCATGAATGGTGCTCCGAAAGGATACGTTGCAGGTCCGCAAGCCGGTAGCGCGGTGAAACGGCGTCGATCCGTGACATCCCATCCTCTTTCCAGGTGCGGTCACCTTCCGGGGTCATGCCGACCGGATAAAGCTTGCCGTGCTGGTCGAGGACGATGATTTCGAATACCGCCTGAACGTCGGCACTGCCTCGCGGCTTGGCGAACAGCATCCGCACCTCGGCAGGCGACACCGAATAGGCTTCGGCATGCGTTGCGAACTCACGTATCCGCTCCTTGAGCCAGGTATCGCCTTTCGAGCGCAGCAATTCATCCTGATCCGGCATGTCGATCATTCCGCAACAACTTCGAAAGCGTCATGCCCCAGGAACGTATCGACCGGCACCTGTCATCTGAAGGGTCGAGGCAAACCGCAGGTGCCGAACCGGTACGACTAGTCCCAGATAACGTTCAGTTCGGCTGGCCCACGCATGTGCGGGCCGACGATCTTCGGTTCCGGCTTGTCCGGATCGAGACGGAGGTTCGGGAACAGGTCGAACATCGCCTTGAGCGCTTCCTCGACCTCGAACTTGGCGATCATCATGCCGATGCACATGTGCGGACCGAAACCGAATGCGAACATCGGTCGTTTCGCCCGGTGGATATCGAACACGTCCGGGTTGGGGAACGCCCGTTCATCACGACCGGCAGCGCCGGTGGCGAGCGACAGAGCCGAACCCTTCGGTATTGCCACGCCATGGAACTCGACATCTTCCGCGGTTTCACGTGCCAGGAACGTGGTGACCGGCTCCAGCCGGGCAACCTCGTCGATGGCCGCGGGGATCAGGCTGTAATCAGCGCGAATGGCCTCAAGCACCTCCGGATGCTTGAACAGGGTCACCAGCGTATTGCCTATGGTGCGCGTCGTCGTCTCGGCTGCGGCCGGCAGCAGCATGCGCAGGAAGCCGGTGATCTCGTGGTCGTCGAGCGCGCGGCCCTCATAGCTCACACGCAGCAGATGGCTCATCAGGTCGTCGCCCTCGGCACCGGCGGCGCGGCGCTGCTCGACCATCGGACGGATGGAGTCGTAGAGTTCCTGGGAAGCGGCCATCGCGTCCGCGAACGCTGCGGCCTGCTTCGCGGGATCACGTTGCGGGCCAACGAGGATACGCAGGCCGCGCGCCGCGAACGCCTCGAAACCTTCCTTGTCCTCTGTCAGGCCGATGATCCGGTAGATCACGTGCACCGGATAGGCGAGCGCGAAATCCGCCACCAGTTCCGCGCGTTTTTTCGCCACCAGCGGAGTCGCGTATGTGTCACGCGCGAGATCGCGCATCAGGCCGCTGCGCCACCGCTCGATGACCTGCGGCGAGAATGCCGGCTGAAGCATGTTACGCGTGAGCCGGTGCTCGGCGCCGTCCATCGCGGTGATCATCAGCCCGTCCAGGAACTGGCCCAGCCCCTCGCCCAGCAGGCTGCTGGTAAAGCGTTTCGGATCGCGCAACACCTTCATGATGTCGTCGTAACGGAACAACGTGAACAGCTTGCGCTTGTCGGTGTTTCCGGCCTGCGACGGCGCACCGAAACGCGCCAGCAAGTCGCCCTCGATAACCGGCGAATCCGCGAGCATCTGCTGGAAGATCGGATACGGGTCTACGTCCGCGCCACCGTCGTAAAGATCGGTGACCTTTGCGAACTCACGTCCCATCGGGCCGTTGATCGTTTCGTTGATCTCTAAATTCGCCTGATCGCTCATCGCATCCTCTAGCTTGAAGTTAGATAGCGTCGGTTGCGCCGCTTCGGAACCGCTGCCGTGTCCACATCGTCTTGCCGGTGCAGATCAGGCAACGGCGCGCATCGCCTCGTGGATCGCGAAGTCCGTCCCGGTCGCCTTTCGGACGTCGTTGATCGAAATGCCCGGCGCCAGATCTACAAGCGTCAGGCCATCTCGATTGCAGTCGAACACGCAGAGGTCCGTCACGATCAGGTTCACCACGCCGCTCCCGGTCAGTGGCAGCGTACAGCTGTCCAGGATTTTGTGCTGTCCCTTGGCCGTGTGTTCCATCAACACCACCACACGCGGCACACCAGCGACCAGATCCATCGCGCCGCCCATCCCCTTGACCATCTTGCCGGGCACCATCCAGTTGGCGATGTCACCGGCGCGCGAGACCTGAAGTGCGCCGAGGATCGAGAGCTGGACATGGCCGCCACGAATCATTGCGAAGGAGGTGGCACTGTCGAAGAAGCTGCTCTGCGGCAGCACGGTGATCGTCTGCTTGCCTGCATTTATGAGATCGGGATCCTCGTCCCCGGGGTAAGGAAACGGGCCCATGCCCAGCATGCCGTTCTCGCTATGCAGCGTGACTTTCATGCCGACGGGAATGTGGTTCGCAACCAGCGTCGGGATGCCGATCCCCAGGTTGACGTAGAACCCGTCCTTTAGCTCGCGCGATGCACGGGCCGCCATCTCGTCTCTTGTCCAAGGCACTTTATCGACTCTCAAGCAGGAACGACATGATGGGATACCGGCCGGGTTCGTGTCGTGGTCTTCTCGATCCGCTTCACCAGCCCGCTGACCTCGACCATACGATGGATAAAGATACCAGGCGTCACGATATGATCCGGATCGAGGTCACCGGGTTCGACCATGTGTTCCACTTGCGCGATCACGACGTCGCCTGCCGTGGCGACCAGCGGATTGAAGTTCCTCGCCGTCATTCGATAGACGAGGTTGCCTTCGGTATCGCCTTTCCACGCATGCACGATGCCGATGTCGCCGCGCAGTCCGCGCTCCATGACGTAGGTTTTTCCGTCGAACTCGCGAGTTTCCTTGCCTTCGGCCACCATTGTCCCAACGCCGGTTCTGGTAAAGAAGGCGGGAACCCCGGCACCGCCGGCGCGAATACGCTCGGCCAACGTTCCCTGCGGGTTGAACTCGATCTCGATCTCGCCCGCCAGGTACTGCTGCATGAACAGGTCGTTCTCGCCGACATAAGAACAGATCATCTTGCGCACTTGCCGGGTCTGCAGCAGCAGCCCGAGGCCGGCATCGTCGATCCCGGCATTGTTCGAGACCACAGTCAGGCCGCGCACGCCGGAATCGCGGATGGCCGAGATCAGCACAGAAGGAATTCCGCATAGACCAAAGCCACCGGCAAGGATGGTCATGTCGTCGCGAAGCAGCCCCGTCAGAGCCTCGGTTGCATCGCTATAGGCTTTTCCGCGCATCGTGGGTTTATCCCGTGTTTGCCCTGCGATCCGGGATTCAGATCAGGTGCGGCATGATGATGTTCGGTTCGATACCCAGCACGGCACGCCCATAGACCTCGAATGCCACGTTCGGGATGTTGGCGATATGCCGGGCCGCCATCGAAAAGTCACGCCAGAAGCGCGAGACCGGGTTTGCGGTGGCGAACGACCCGGACCCGCCGATGAACATGAGTTCGTCGACCGCGCTCGACATGATCTGGATGGCGTAACCGACCTGGGCCTTGTTCCGCGCGCGGTCGACCAGGGGCATCGGAGTCCGCGAGAGTGCGGCGGCATCGATTTCCGCAGTCGCTTTTTCGACCAGCATGCGAGCCGTCTGGATGCGGATCGACGCCGAAGCGATGTCCCGCTGCACGACCGAAGAGTCTGCTGCCTTCGAATAGCTGGTCGCAACGATGCCACGCTTCTTGGCACCCTCGATGATCGTCTCGAGAATAGCCTCGGCCATGCCGACGACTTGGCCTGCGCCGCTGCGATGCACGAACGGAATGACCGGGAACAGGTCGGACGGCGCGCCGGTGTGGCGCTTGCCGGCATCGACGGTTCCGAACGATTTTGTGGCCAGCACCATCCGGTGTGCCGGCACGAACACATCCGTGGCGACCGCGGTGTGAGAACCGGTACCCTGGAGGCCCGTGGTCTCCCAGGTCAGATCCAGAGTGGTTTCGCTGGTCGGGATGAAACAGAAATTACCGGGAAGGCTGGTGCCGTCCTCGTTCTTGATGACGACACCCCACTGTCCCCAGTCGGCCTGCTGATAGCCGGATGAGTATGGCCAACGACCGCTCACCATGTAGCCCCCCTCGACCGGGATCGCGGTGCCGGGTGGGTTGAAGGCGCTGCAGACCTTGCTCAGGCCCTTGCCGAACAGGTCCTGCTGGATGTCGTCGGAGGTCAGGGTGGCAACCCAGGTGGTCCCGTTCAGGATCTGCACGACCCATGCCGCCGCAGGGTCACCCTTGGTCAGTTCCGCACCGACGCGAGCAAGGGCGGTGCCCGACATGCCGAGACCGCCCCATCGGGTCGGCACGACCATCGACCAGATGCCGTCGATCTCGTTCAGGGCCGCGACCGTCTCATCGGTCAGACCACGCTGAGCTTCGCAGGCTGCCGCGTTCCGCGCCAGGACCGGGCGGATCCGCCGAACTTCGGCAATCAACCGGCTCTCGTGTTCGTCGTGGAAACGCCATTCCGTCGGCTTCGAGACAATGTGTTCGGGTGTTTCCACAACGTCCGCACGATCGAGTGTCGATAGGCTATCCATTAGAGGGACCTCCGGTCCTGCTGGAAACTTCGATTTGGTCGGCAGAGACGTCGAGAACATAGGCGCCTATGTCATCCACCCGCCGGGACGGGCGATACGCCTGTCGTTAGTCGGGGGACCCGATGGTCGCCGAGGAGCGATAGAAGCCCTCGACGTTAAGTTGTCTGCTGGATTCGGTGCCGGATGCCGCCCGCGCGACCATCCAGAACCTGAACCACTTGGCTGTTCAAGTTGAACACTTTATACTCATTGTGTTCAGAGTGCGCAACATGTAATCTTTCGAGGAACGGGATCGGGGCCTTCCAGGGTGGCTTCGTTTCCAAGCCGCCGGGACGAGACACCATGGAAACAATGCTCAAGGTCATCATCAAAAAGGGTGCGTGCTGCGGCTACGGCGTCTGTGCCGAGATCTGCCCGGACGTCTACAAGCTCGACGATAACGGCATCGTCTATCTCGAGAACGACCTCGTACCGGCAGCTCTCGCCGAGCAGGCACGTGAAGGTGCTGCCGCCTGTCCGCAGAGCGCCCTGTCGACCGAGCCGGTACCTGCCTGATCGAACCTATCGCACGACCCTATTCCTCAACAGGAACCACCATGATCGCAATTCCGATGAACGAAAGTCTGCAGCGTCGCCCGAACGTGCTTGGTGCCCATTCGCTGGACTGCTTCACCCTCAGGGTGCCCGACCTGGCGAAGGCAGACTCTTTTTATCAAGCGTTCGGTCTCGAAACCAAACACGACCCAATCGGGATGGGGCTGTTCACCGACGGCAACACCCATCGATGGGTCAACGTCGTGGAAGGCCACGACAAGAAGCTGAACCATCTCACGTTCGGCATTTTCGAGGATGATCTGCCCAGCTTCCACAAGAAGCTGAAGGAAAGAGGCATCGAGCTGCTACCGGTTACGGATCACAACAGCAACGGGCTGTGGTTCCACGATCCCGATGGAATTCGGATTGAGCTGCGGGTCACGGAAAAGAGCTCCCCGGTGCTCAAGGCGGCATTTGCGGTCCCATCGGCGCCCGCCGGCGTGCAGGGAGCATTTGCCCGCAGCACAGCACCGGTTACCCGCCCCCGCAGGCTCGGCCATATCGCGGTGTTCACCTCCGATGTCGGCCGCTCGATCCGCTTCTATGAGGACATCGTCGGCCTGCGTCTGTCGGACCGTTCCGGCGAGGGCGTGGCGTTCCTGCACGGGCCGCACGGGAGCGACCACCACATGCTCGCCCTGGTGAAGTCCAACGGGCCGGGCCTGCATCATTGCAGCTGGGAGGTCAGCTCGGTCGATCAGATCGGCCTGGGCGCTGCCACCATGGCCCGCAATGGCTTCACCGCCGGCTGGGGCATGGGCCGGCACGTGCTGGGTTCCAACTACTTCCATTACGTGCGCGATCCGTGGGGCAGCTACAGCGAGTACTCCGCTGACATGGACTACATTCCGGTCGACTGCGAGTGGCAGGCCGGTGACCACGACATGGAAGACTCGATGAACCTGTGGGGCCCGACTCCGCCGGCCGACTTCGTCACCAACTTTGAAAAGCTCTGATCGCCGCATCGACCTGACCGGCATAGTCGTCGAAAAGCGTGATGTCCGCCGAATACGCAACACCGCGCCAGCAAGGACCCATCAGTGAAGCCGCTCTCAGGATTAAGGATCGTCGAGTTCGACGGTATTGGCCCGATCCCGTTCTGTAGCATGCTTCTTTCGGACCTTGGCGCGGAGGTGGTGCGCCTGACCCGTGGCGGCGGCGGTGCCTGGGCCGATGTTGGCGGGTCGGTCATGCATCGTGGTCGCGCGGGCGTCACGATCGATCTCAAGAACCCGGCCGCGCGTGAGCAGGTCCTGAGTCTGCTCGAAGGCGCCGACGGGCTGGTCGAAGGGTTCCGTCCCGGCGTGATGGAGCGCCTCGGTCTGGGCCCGGACGACTGCCACGCGCGCAACCCACGCCTGGTTTATGGGCGGATGACCGGATATGGCCAGCATGGCCCGATGGCCAACGCAGCCGGCCACGACATCAACTACATCTCCCTGTCCGGCGCCTTGCATGCGTCCGGCGATCCCAGGAGCCCGCCGGTTCCGGCCCTGAACCTGGTCGGGGATTACGGCGGGGGCGCGATGTTCCTCGCCGTCGGTATGCTGTCGGGCCTGCTCGAAGTCGCCCGGACCGGGGTCGGCCGGGTCGTCGATGCCGCGATGACCGACGGCTCGGCGCTCCTGATGAGCCTGTTCTACGCATTCCGATCGTCAGGCCAGTGGGAGGATCGTCGCGGCAGCAACCTGCTCGACGGCTCGGCACCGTTCTATCGCTGTTATGCCTGCGCCGACGGACGCTATGTCGCGGTCGGCGCGCTCGAGCCCGCATTTTTCGCACTGCTGTTGAAGGGCCTGGAGATTCCGGCCGGCGACATCGTCCAGAGCGACAAGGCGACTTGGCCGGCGATGACCGAACGCTTCGCAGCCGCCTTCGCAACCCGCACCCGCGACGAATGGGATACGGTGTTCGGCGGCACGGATGCCTGTGTCACCCCGGTGCTGAGCCTCGACGAGGCACCGCACCATCCGCACAATCGCGCACGCGGCAGCTTCGCGGCCTCGGCCGGCGTGATGCAGCCCGCGCCGGCGCCGCGTTTCCTGCCCGAAGACGGGTGCGACACGATCCCCGGCCCTGCGACATCGACCGATATGGAGGCCGTGACGGCACGCTGGAAAGCAGCCGTTCCGGTCCAGCCCCTCGTGGGCGGAATCGCATCCGAAGCAGCACACTGACCGCCTTTGCCGGAGTCCTATATCAATGACAAACGTCTATCTCGTATCCGGCGTCCGCACCGCAGTCGGTGATTTCGGTGGCGCATTGAAGGACATCGCCGCCGTCGAACTGGCCACCAAGGTGTCGATCGAGGCATTGCGCCGCTCCGGCGCGTCCCCCGATCTGATCCAGACCGTGGTGTTCGGCCAGGTCGTGCACACCGACACCAAGGATCCCTATCTGCCCCGCGTTGCCGCCATCAATGCGGGCGTGCCGTTCGGCGCACCGGCGATGCAGGTCAACCGGCTTTGCGGTTCCGGCCTGCAGGCGATCATTTCCGCCTCGCAGGCGATCCTGCTGGGTGACGTCGACATGGCGCTGGCCGGCGGCGTCGAAAGCATGAGCCGCATGCCGTACTACGTCTATTCCAATCGGTTCGGTTCCAAGATGGGCGACTCCGTGATGGCGGACTCGCTGCTCGGCGGCCTCACCGATCCGTTCGACAAGATCCACATGGGCGTTACTGCGGAAAACGTGGCCAAGCGTTACGAGGTCAGTCGCGAGAAGCAGGACGATACCGCATACGAAAGCCATCGCCGCGCCTCCGTCGCCACGCACGAGGGCCGCTTCACCGACCAGATCCTGCCGATCGAGGTGAAGCAGGGCCGCAAGACGACGATGTTCACCATCGACGAACACATCCGCCATGACGCCAAACGCGAGGATTTCGACGGGCTGCGCGCTGTGTTCCAGAAGGAGAACGGCACCGTCACCGCCGGTAATTCCTCCGGGCTGAACGATGCGGCAGCGGCAGTGGTATTGGCCAGCGAGGAAGCGGTCCGCAAGCACGGCCTGAAGCCGCTGGCGCGCCTGGTTTCCTACGCCCATGCCGGGGTCGAGCCGGCTTATATGGGGATCGGCCCGGTGCCGGCGACGCGTGCCGCACTGGCACGTGCCGGCTTGCGCATCTCCGATCTCGGCGTGGTCGAGAGCAACGAGGCGTTCGCGTCGCAGGCCTGTGCGGTGATTAGCCAGCTCGAACTCGATCCGGCGATCGTCAACGTGAACGGCTCCGGCATCTCGATCGGCCATCCGATCGGGGCGACCGGCTGCATGAACACGGTGAAGCTCGCCTACGAGATGCATCGCGCCGGTCACCGCTATGGGCTGGTCACGATGTGCATCGGCGGCGGCCAGGGAATCGCCGCGATTTTCGAACGCGTCTGAGCCGCTTCGCGACACGTTTATCCAGAGGGTAAGATTTACATGCGCGCAGCTGTCATCAACAAGCATGGCGTGCCTCCGGTGTTCGGCGAGTTTCGCGAGCCGGAAGCACAGGACGGCGAGGTCCTGATCGAGGTCGACACCGCCGGCCTGGGCGGCTGGGACGTGCTCGGCGAATATCGCCTGGCCGTCGAATATCCCTGCGTCATCCGCGGCGAAGGCGTCGGCCGGACCCGCGAGGGCAAGCGGGTCTATTTCGGCGAACGGGCACGTGCCCCGTTCGGCGCCTGGGCGGAACGGGTCGTGGTGCCCGAGCCCGAAGTCTGGGACGTTCCCGACGACATCGACGACAAGACCGCCATCACCATGGCCATCGCCGGTACCGGTTCGTACATCCCGCTGCAGGACGCCAAGATCAAGCCGGGCGACAGCGTCCTGGTTCTGGGCGCGACCGGCGTGCTCGGGCAGCTCGGGTTGCAGCTTGCGCGTATCATGGGGGCCGGCCGTGTGGTCGGTGCGGCCCGGAACCAGCCGGCGCTCGATCGCCTGATGGCGCGCGGCATCGCCGATGCCGTCGTCCGGCTCGGCTCCGAGGACGACGTCGCCGCCCTCAAGGCGGAAGCCGGCGAAGGCTTCGACGTGGTTCTGGACCTTGTATGCGGTGCGCCCCTGATGGCGGCACTCAAGGCCACGCGTTGGGGTGCGCGCATCGTGACCGTCGGCGCCGGCGCCGGGTTGCAGGTCAGCTTCAACATCGCCGACCTGCTGTTCCGGACCATGACACTGATCGGCACCGGTCAGCGCCCGCCAGCCGACCGGCGCCGGATCTGGGAGGAGTTGCTGCGTCTCTCGCAGGAGCACGACATCACCGTGGACTACACCGACTACGAGCTGGAGCAGATCTCGGAGGCCTGGCAGGCGCAGAAGACCGGCGCCTATGCCAAGATCACGTCCAGGATCAAGAAGTAGCCGCAAGCTCCCGACCTGCCCGACCGCTGGTGCGCGTGCCGGCGGTCGGATACTCCGTTCAGTGCTTGCCGAACAGTGCCTGAGTGAAACTCTTGAAGTCCGGCCCGACCACGACTGCCTCCCGCCCGAGGCGGCGTGCCACCCAGGCCGAAGACGGGTTGTTCAGCCAGGCATCGTTCTCCACCGGCAGACGTCCGAACGCGACGACGCGGTCGACCGCGCGGATCGACACGATGGTCATGCGCAGCCCGGCGATCAGCTCGTAATATTCGAAATTCTGCACCTTCCGGCCCAGCGCATTTTCATAGATCGAGATCATCGTGGCCCGGTCGGGAAGCCCTTCGAGCCGGGGTATTCCGAAACCGCTGCTGAACAGCTCGTCGAAATACATCCACCAGCCGAGATCGATCTCACCCGGCGCCAGTGCGGCGAATTCCCAGTCGATGACGCCCGTCACCTCGTTGTTTTCGTCGAACAGGAGATTGGCCGGGATCGCGTCGCCCCAGAGCACGTTGATCGGCGCGTCGTTCGGTGCCTTCTCCTTCAGGAACGCCATCGCCGCCTCGGCAACCGGATGCGGCCGCCCCTTCAGTGCCCAGTGCAGCCATTCCTCGATCCAGGACAGGTATTGCGGAAGTCCTTTCGGCCCGCGTTCCTTCATGTCGAGGAACTCGAAACCCTCGCGCCAGTCGGTCTGGTGGATGCGCGCCACCATTTCGATCCCGTTGCGGAACACTTCCTGCCGCCGCTCGACCGGAAGATCCGCGAGCCACCCTGAAACGTGGTAGTTCGGGTTCTGCGGCACGATTTGGCCCGGAAGACGCTCCATGATCAGGAACGGGCCGCCCAGGATGTCATGGCCGTAATCGATGCCGACCAACGGCGGTATTGGCAGCGACGAATGCGCCTTCATTGCCTGCATTGCCTTCCATTGCAGGCTGAGGTCGGCATCGAAAGTCAGGTCGTGCCCGAATATCTGCCGGCGCAGCACCATCTGGCGTGTGACCGGCTTGTCGTTCTCGACGTAATGGACCTCGAACATCACGGTTTCCGCCGAGAAGCCGGCCTTCGCCGCCACATCCGACAGTTCGACGACCAGCCTGCTCGCTCCGGGAATCCTCGTGTTCAGGAACCCGGCGACGGCATCGCGTATCTCGCTCGGCTCTAGCTTCTTCACCCGGAGTTCCCCTGATTCTCATCGTCGATCTTGGCCCGGCGATGATGGCGGTCACCTACCGGAAGGTCAGGTGACGGACCAAGCGCGCGCATGCGATCGATCATGGCCGCGCAACCGAGGCCTGCATCATGGACCAGACGCCCGACGCCGAATCATCGATCCGTAAGCCGATGCTGGAGAGTGCGCCGAATTTTCGCGACATGGGCGGATATCCGTCCCGCGATGGCCGCGTCGTCCGCCACGGCCTGCTGTTCCGCTCCGGCATTCTTGCCGAGCTTTCCGACGACGATCTTTACCGCCTCAAGGAGATCGGCGTTCGGACCGTGTGCGATCTGCGGAGCATCGGGGAGCGCACGCGCTACACCACCGCCTGGCATGAGCATGGCAAGCCCGAGATCCTGAATTTCGATCTCAACGTCGATGTGCGCGGGCGCGAACCCGAGATCCTGCGTCTGCTGCGTACCGATCCGACCCCCGAAGGCGCCCATGCCGGGATGATCGCCAACTATCGCGAGATGCCGGACGCGATGGCACCTCATGTCGCATCGCTGTTCGATCGGATGCTCGATCCGGCGTCGGTGCCGATGCTGGTTCACTGCCACGCGGGCAAGGATCGCACCGGCTTCGTCTGCGCCCTGATGCTGCTGGCGCTGGACGTGCCGCTCGAAGCCGTCATGGACGACTACATGCTCACCGCCTCCCGTTACGACCCGTTCAGGCAGTCTGTCGCACTGACCAGGATCTTTGCCGAACACGTGCCGGATACGCCCCTCACCCCCGCGACGATGCACGCAGTGGCGAGCGTGCGTCCGGCGTACCTGCATGCAGCACTGGATGCGATCGACGCACGCTACGGCTCTCTAAACCGCTACATGTCGGAAACGGGCGGCCTCGACGAAGCCAGGCGTGCCCGTTTGCTCGACCTGTATCTGCAACCCGACCCACTTGCTTGCCCGGCCTGAAGCCGCACTCGCCCGTCGACTAACGCCGGGTTCTGAGAACGATCTTCGCTCCTGGACTGGCCACCTGTGCCGCCCACGCCTCGGGAGCATGATCGAGATCGAACCACAGGATCTCGACGTCGAGCTTGCCCTCGCGGTGGTATCCCAGGAGCCGCTCATACGCGGCACGGCGCTCGGCAACCGGACGATGCCCGGTGCCGACTCCATGATGGGACCGCATCACCAGGTCGCGCAGCGACAGCGTCATGGTCATGCCGGCGCCGACGCCTATACTCATCATGCGGCCGCCCGGCGCCATCGCCTTCATCGCCGCTTCCGCCGGCGGTCCATAGACGCAGTCGAGCACCACGTCGTAGCCACTGCCGGCACCGGCCTTCAGCGCCGCGACATCGTCACCCTGGCCGAGATGCACGATGCCGTCGGCGATGCCGCGTTCGGCCAGTCGATCGAGCGCGCTACGCGTGCGGGCCGCGGCCACCACGCTGCCAGCCCCCATCGCCCGGGACAGCTGCAGCGCAATCTGGCCGAGCGGACCGGTCGCCCCCAGGATCAGCACCCGTTCGCCCGGCTTGATCTTCGCTTCCTCCAGCGGGATCAGCGCGCCGGTGCCGGTGATCGCCAGGGCGATGGCCTGTCCGTCATCGATGTCGTCCGGAATCGGCCAGACCTCCTCCTCCGGTACGATCGTCCAGTCCCCGAACGCACCGGATGATTCGATCGAATGGCCGAAATATACTCGCCCGCCGTCCGGCGAGCGCCCGGTTCCCTCACCGCCGATGATGTAGGGGACTTTCGGCGTCTTGTAGGTTCCGGCGGATCGCATGATGTCGGTCGGACCCAGACCCGCAGCCGACACGGCGATCTTCAGTGTTCCCGGCACCGCCTCGGGTTCCGGAATATCCACCATCTTCGGGGTGCCGTTCCGTTCGTCGATGATCGCTGCGCGCATGATGCGTTTCCTCTTCGGGGTCGCGACGGACCCGCTATCGGCCTGTAGTGACGATAATCTTGGCGCCCGGGCTGTTGCGCTGGGCTTCCCAGGCGTCCGCGGCATCATCGAGCGCGAACCACATCACATCGACCTTGATCCGGCCGTCGCTGCCATATCGCAGCAGCCGCTCGTAGGCAGCCCGGCGCTCGGCGACCGGACGCTGTCCGGTTCCGACGCCATGATGCGAGCGCATCACCAGATCCTTCAGCGACAACGTCACGGTGTTTCCGGCCTGCACGCCGATGCTCATCATGCGGCCGCCAATCGCGGTGCAGCGCATCGCCGCCTCGGCAGGCGGCCCATAGACGATGTCCAGCACCACATCGTAGCCGGGGCCGGCCTTGCTTTTGAGCGCCGCCTGATCGTCACCGGTTCCGAGCTGCACGAAATCGTCGGCATGACCGAGTGCCACCATGCGTTCGAGCGCGGACCGCGTGCGTGCCGCGGCGATGACCGTGCCTGCGCCCAGCACACGCGACGCCTGCAGCGCAATCTGCCCGAGCGGGCCGGTAGCCCCCAGAATCAGCACGCGCTCGCCAGGCCCGATGCCTGCCTGCTCGAGCGGAATCAGCGCACCGGTGCCGGAGATACCCAGCGCGATCGCCAGCCCGTCCTCGATGTCGTCGGGGATGGTCCAGATCTCGTCGTCCGGCACCGACGTCCACTCGGACAACGCACCGAACGGCGGATGCGAGTGTCCGAAATACACCCGCGTGCCATCGGCCAGGCGACCGATTCCTTCGCCTCCGACGATGTATGGGAATGTCGGCGGCTTGTAGGTGCCGGATGCGCGCATCAGGTCGGTCGGGCCGATCGCACCCGCGACGATCTCGACCAGGCTGTGGCCGTGCAACGGTTCGGGTTTCGCATGCTCCGCGACCCGGGGCGTTCCGTTCAACTCGCCTATGATCGCTGCGCGCATGGACGTGCTCCGTTTCTTCGAGGTTTTTTCAGGACCGTGCCCGGGATGCGATCTTGCAAGCTGCCGCCATGTCGGGTGGTAATGCGCCAAACCGGCCCGGCATGGGCCGTCGAACGGATCGGGACGGGAACGGAATCATGACGCAGCGACGCGCACTCGTCACCGGCGGTGCGGCCGGTATCGGCGCTTCTATCGCCCAGCGACTGAAGGCGGCAGGACACGACGTCGTCGTGATCGACATCGCGCCCGACAGGATCGCCGCTTTCACCGAGCGGACCGGAATACCGGGCCTTGCCTGCGACGTCTCCAGCTACGAGGACGTTGCCGCTATCGTTGCAAAATCCGAACAGGACGGCCCGTTCGATATCGTCGTCAACAACGCCGGCATTACCCGCGATGCGATGATCCACAAGATGACCGAGACCCAGTGGAGCCAGTTGATCGCGGTCAACCTGACCTCGGTTTTCAACACCACGCGCTGCCTGTCGCCGGGAATGCGCAGCCGCGGCTGGGGCCGGATCATTACCATCTCGTCGATGACCGGACAGAAGGGCAATATCGGCCAGGCGAACTATGCCGCAGCCAAGGCCGGGGTGATCGGCTTCACCAAGACCATCGCGCTCGAGCTTGCCGGGCGCGGCGTGACCGCGAATTGCATCGCACCGGGCTTCATCATGACCGACATGACCGCGGCAATGCCGGCCGAAATCCTCGAGGCCGAAAGGAACAAGATTCCCGCCGGTCGTATTGGCCTGCCGGAAGACATCGCCGCCGCCGCAGCCTATCTCGCCAGCGAAGACGCGTCGTTCGTTACCGGCCAGGTGCTGGCGGTCAATGGCGGCCAATACATGTAGCGGCGCAGGCCAGGGAAGCCGGCGGGCAGTGTCGAGTTCGCTGGATGTGCGCATGCCGGTGTGCCGGTTCCCATCTTGTTGGGCCGGCCTCGACCCGGCTTGATCCGGATCCGGAAAGCATCGGCAAAGCCTACCGACACATCCCTGGCACACGAGCCAACCAGTCGACCCTGTCGCGCATGGCGACGACCGCCACCTGACCGACGACAGGACCAGGCACCATCCACCTGCTCCTGTCTGCCGATAGGTTACCCGCCGGAACCGGCAGCCTCTCATCCAGCACAGGGCGGCGTCACGAATGCTCCCTCACGTTCATCCGGCCGGTCGTTTCGGCTTGCCCGCGATCTTCGAAAACTCGATTTCCCGGATAAAGACATATGAGAGCGCTCTGCCTGCAAGAAGCCAACGGCCCCGAGAGCGTCCGCATGGAGGAGGTGGAAACACCGTCACCGGCAACGGGTCAGGTTCGGATCGCGCTCAAAGCGGCCGCTCTGAATCATCGTGAGCTGTTCATCAGCCGAGGCCAGTATCCGGGCATGTCGCTTCCCACCACGATGGGCGCGGACGGTGCCGGCGTCATCGAGACGGTTGGCGAGGGAGTCGACGCCTCGTTGATCGGCAAGGAGGTCGTGCTTTATCCGGCGCAGGATTGGGGCGACGACCAGCGCTTCCCGACCGACAAGTTCGGCGCCCTCGGCATGCCGGGGCCAGGCACCATTGCCAACTACATCTGCGTACCCGCCGACAGCGTCGTTCCGAAACCGTTACATCTATCGTTCGACGAAGCAGCGGCGATTCCGCTCGCAGCCCTCACCGCCTGGCGTGCGCTCACGATCAGCGGAAAGTTGCAGAGCGGCGAAACCGTGCTGATTACCGGGATCAGCGGCGGGGTCGCTACCCTGGCGATGTCGTTCGCACTGGCACTGGGCGCCAAGGTGTATGTCACCAGCAGCAACGACGAGAGCCTCGGGAAGGCCAAGGCGCTCGGTGCGTCCGGCGGCTTCAACTACAAGGATCCGGACTGGCGCAAGGCGGTCGGGAAATCGACCGGCGGGATCGACGTGGTGATCGACGGCGCGCCCGGCTCCAGCGTCCCGAACTACTTTCGGGCACTCAGGAAAGGCGCCCGGGTGGTGATCTACGGATCGACGGGCGCGCCGTCGTTCTCGACCGTCGCCCCGGAGCTGTTCCTGAAATATGTCAGCATCATCGGCACCGCGATGGGCAGTCCGGAGGATTTCCGGGCAATGATGAGCTTCGTCGAGCAGCATCAGATCAGGCCGTCGATCGACCGGACTTTTGCTCTGGAAGAAGCGCCGGAAGCGCTGCTTTACCTCGAGAGGTCGCACGCCTTCGGCAAAGTCGTGATCAGGATCTGAGCGGGGCGATCCGATGTCGAACATCTCTCCCCTCTTCGACCTGACCGGCAAGATCGTGCTGGTAACCGGTGGCGCCCAGGGCCTTGGGCGCATGATCGCCGAAGGCTACGTGAAGGCCGGCGCGCATGTGTTCATCACCTCGCGCAAGGCCGATATCGTCGAGACGGCGGCGTCTGAACTGCGGGCTTTCGGCGCATGCACGGGCATCGCATCCGATCTTTCCACTCCGGAATCCGTCCGCGAACTGGCTGACGCGATCAAGGCCCGCACGGATCGGCTGCATGTCGTGGTCAACAATGCCGGCAAGACCTGGGGCGCGCCGCTCGACGGCTTTCCGGATAGCGCCTGGGCTTCAGTGATGGCGGTCAACGTCCAGATGCCGTTCACCCTGATTCGCGACCTGCTCGGGTTGCTCGAAGCCAGCGGCACCGCGGGCGACCCGGCGCGCATCCTGAATATCGGTTCCGCTGCCGGAAAGGCGGTCGAGCCGCTGCCTGCCTTCTCATATGCGGCCAGCAAGGCCGCGATCCATCACCTGTCCCGCGTGTTGGCCAAGGAACTCGCACCGCGCAACATCGCGGTCAACGTCATCATCCCCGGCTATTTTCCGACCAAGATGACGTCCCACATCCGCGCCGAGGACAATAAGCTGGCTGACACGCTGGCGCATATCCCGATGAACCGTCTTGGTTCGGCGGAGGATATACAGGGGCTGTGCATTTTCCTCGCTTCGAGGGCGAGCAGCTACATTACCGGCGCCGAACTCCCGTTGGACGGCGGTCTGACCGGTTGCCGCTAGAGCATGATCGGCCGATCATGCCCTGGCCCGTTCATGACCAGGCAGCTCGATCGGCACGTCCATATCAACCGCCTGAACCGACGTTCCGATCGGCGTCGAATGACCAAAGCTTGAGGTAGCCAATGCAGTTCACGTCGTTCATCCATCAGGGCAAGACCGGCCTCGGTATTGCGGAAGGCAACGTCATTCGCGGCGTGCTCGAAGGCGAGGGTCATCCCGTCACGCTGGACACGCTGATTGCCGGTGGCACCGAGGCGCTGACCGACATCGCGGCGAAGCTCAAGGCCGGCCGCAGTTTCGATCCAGCGGAAATCACGTATCTTCCGCCGTTCGCGAATCCCGGCAAGATCGTTTGCCTGGGATTGAACTACAAGGATCATGCGGCCGAAGGCGGTTTCGATACCCCGACCTATCCGGCGCTGTTCAACCGCTTCGCATCCAGCCTGATCGGTCACAATGCGCCGCTGATCCGACCCAAGGTTTCGGAGATGTTCGATTACGAAGGCGAACTTGTCGCGATCATCGGCAAGCCCGGCCGTCATATCTCGAAGGAGAACGCGCTCGATCACGTCATCGGTTATTCGATCTTCAACGATGGCTCGGTGCGCGACTACCAGTTCAAGACCGCGCAATGGGCGATCGGCAAGAACTTCGACGGCACCGGCGCCTTCGGTCCGACCTTCATCACTGCCGATGCCCTGCCGCCCGGCGCCGCCGGACTGCGCCTGACCACCCGCCTGGATGGCCGGGTGCTGCAGGAAGCCAACACCACCGACATGGTGTTCGACGTCGCGACCACGATCCAGTTGCTCAGCGAGTGCTTTGTGCTGCAGACGGGCGACGTGCTGGTCATGGGCACGCCTGCCGGCGTCGGCTTCGCCCGGTCTCCGAAAGTGTTCATGCATGCCGGCCAGACCTGCGAGATCGAGATCGAGGGCATGGGTATCCTGCGCAACCCCGTCATCGACGAAGTCTAGGGGACACACGCACCATGACGAACTTTGTTCTCTGCCACGGCGGCGGAATGGGCGGCTGGATCTGGAAGTACGTCGCTCCCCAGCTGCGCGCCGCGGGCCATGAGGTCTACACCCCGACCTTTACCGGCTTCGGGGAGCGCGTGCATTTACTGCGCGCCGACGTGACGCCGGAAACTCACGTGCAGGACCTGGTCAACACGCTGCAGTACAACGATCTCACCGACGCCATCTTCGTCGCGCACAGCTACGCCGGCGCGATCATGCCCGGGCTGTTTGCCGCATCGCCGGACAGGATCCGCCGCTTCGTCTTTATCGATGCGGCGGTGCTCGGCAGCGGCGAGGCGGTGGCGGCAGCCATGGGCATGATGCCCGCCGAGCAGGCGACCGCGATCGCGGGCGCGGTCAAGGCCGGTCATGCCCCACCAGGTTCGGGCGTACATCTGCAGCAGCGTGAAATGGCGAAGACGCATCCGTTCCGTATGGACGCAGAGCGCCAGACCTGGCTGCTCGATCATCTGTCGGACATGCCGCTCGCCAGCGTCGTGGAACCGATTCAGGTCGGAGCGGAATCCATTACCGTGCCGGTCGATTACATCGCAGTCAGCGACACCATCATGAAGCCGCTGCATGCAAAGGCTGCCGCTCTCGGCTGGACCATGCACGAGATCGATGGCGACCACGCCATCATCGTCGGCGATCCTGAGCCGATCGTCTCCTTGCTGCTCGCGATGGCTTAGCCGATTCTAGAACGACGAGGCCGGGGGCTAAGTCCCCGGCCTTCTACCTGGGCCTCAGGCGACCAACTGCGTACGGACCAGCGCATCATATTCGGGCCGCTGCTCGCTTTTCTCACCGGTCAGGACATAGCCGGCGATCAAGCCGTCGGCTGTCTTGAACAGATGCACCGTCCCCTGCCCGTCGGCCTCGGTCTTGATCCATTCGCCCACGACTGCCTCACCGGGCTTCAGCAACGATATCGGCATGGCGGTCGTCTTGACGATTACCGATAGCACCGGGAACGCTATATCGGCCGGGTTGCTGAGGATCGACTTGGCGATGCTGCGTGCCGCGCTCATGATCGGCGTGATGAAGTGCGCGAGACCGGTCGGATACTCGGCGCAATCACCGATGGCGTAGACGTTCGGGTCACTGGTGCGGCCGCGCATGTCGACCTTGATGCCGCGATGCACTTCCAGTCCGGCCTCTTTCGCCAGCGCAGTGCGCGACCGCAATCCGACCGCGGACAATACCATGTCCGCCTGTACCGTGCTGCCATCGGACAGGCCGAGCACGTAGCCGCCGTCGCCACGGTTCACGCTTTTCGCGGACTGGCCGAGACGCCATTCAACGCCCTGCGCTTCAAGTGCATCGCGCAGCATGATTCCAACATCGGGCGGCAACAGGGCAGCCATCGGAGTCGCCAGCGGATCGATCACGGTCACCTTGTACCCGGTATGGGTAAGGTCGTTCGCCATCTCGCTACCGACCAGCCCG
>JBPBQO010000162.1:0-9262 GCA_050954785.1 Janthinobacterium lividum
GCCGGCCTCAGATGCTACCATGCGGGCTGTGTCAAGGCCCACCTGCCAACGCAACCCTGCTGCGCCGGTCTGGCAGGCTGGATTACGAAGTCGGCAGATGGCGATTCAAGCCTAGCCCGTTCCGCTTGAGGTCGGGTGGCGTCGCCTCGAGTGCAAGGGCCGCGACTGCCTCGTCGAGCGAAACGACCTCCTGCGACGCGCCACCGAGCCGGCGCATCGCCACGGTGCGCGCTTCCGCCTCCTTGCGCCCGACCACCAGGATCACCGGGACCCGCGCCAGGCTGTGGGTGCGGATCTTGGCATTGATCTTCTCGTTCGCGGTGTCGGCGATCACGAACAGGCCGGCACGGCGCAGCGCATCGGCCACTTCCAGCGCATACGGCTCGGCATCGCTGACGATCGACGCCACCACCACCTGCACCGGCGCGAGCCAGAGCGGGAATTTTCCGGCGAACTGCTCGATCAGGATGCCCAGGAACCGCTCGAAGCTGCCCAGGATCGCCCGGTGCAGCATGACCGGGCGATGCCGGGTGCTGTCGTCGCCGATATAGTTCGCATCGAGCCGGTCCGGCAGCACGTAATCCACCTGCAGCGTGCCGCACTGCCAGTCGCGGCCGATCGCGTCGCGCAGCACGAACTCCAGCTTGGGGCCGTAGAACGCGCCCTCGCCCGGGTTCAGCTCGTATTCGACCCCGGCCAGCCGGCAGGCCTCGATCAGCGCCGCCTCGGCCTTGTCCCACGATGCATCGTCGCCGGCCCGGCTGTCCGGACGGTCGGCGAACTTCACCACGAAGCCGTCGAAGCCGAGATCGGCATAAACCTGCGCCAGCATGGACACGAAGCGCGCGGTCTCCGGCGCGATCTGCTCCTCGGTGCAGAAGATGTGCGCGTCGTCCTGCACGAACGAGCGCACGCGCATGATGCCGTGCAGCGCGCCGGACGGCTCGTAGCGGTGGCAGGCGCCGAACTCGGCCATGCGCAACGGCAGCTCGCGATACGAGCGCAGCCCGTGCTTGAAGATCTGCACGTGGCACGGGCAGTTCATCGGCTTCAGGGCAAGGACCTTGTCCTCGTCCTCGACCGTCGCGATGAACATGTGCTCGCGATATTTCTCCCAGTGGCCGGACGCCTCCCAGAGCGAGCGATCCACCAGTTGCGGGGTGCGCACTTCCTGATAGCCCTCGCCGTTCTGCACCCGGCGCATGTAGTCCTGTAGCGTCGAATACAGGCGCCAGCCCTTCGGATGCCAGAAGATCGACCCGGTGGCTTCCTCCTGGAAATGGAACAGATCCATCTCGCGGCCGATGCGGCGATGGTCGCGCTTCTCGGCTTCCTCGAGCTGCAGCAGGTGTGCCTCGAGCTCCTTCCCGTCGCGCCAGGCGGTGCCGTAGATGCGGGTGAGCATCGGGTTGCGATGGTCGCCGCGCCAATACGCGCCGGCCACCTTCATCAGCTTGAAGGCGGTGCCGACGTCGCCGGTGCCGCGCATGTGCGGCCCGCGGCACAGGTCGAGCCACTCGCCCTGCCGGTAGATCGAGATCGGCACGTCCCCGGGCAGGTCGCGGATCAGCTCGGCCTTGTAGCGTTCGCCACGGTTCTCGAAGAAGGCGATCGCCTCCTCGCGCGGCCATTCCTCGCGCACGAAGCCGGCGTTCGCGGCGATGATCTCGCGCATCCGGGCCTCGATCGCCGGGAAATCGTCCGGGGTGAACGGCTCGTTGCGGGCGAAATCGTAATAGAAGCCGTTCTCGATCGGCGGCCCGATGGTGACCTGGGTGCCGGGATGCAGCGACTGCACCGCCTCCGCCAGCACGTGCGCCACGTCATGGCGGATCATCTCCAGCGCCATGCCGTCCTTGCGGGTGATGAAGCGCACCGAGGCATCGGACGCGATCTCGCGCGACAGGTCGACCGGCACGCCGTCCAGCTCCATCGCCAGTGCGGCCTTGGCAAGGCCCGGACCGATGGCGAGTGCCACGTCCGTGCCCGTGACCGGTCCGTCGAATTGGCGGATTGATCCGTCAGGCAGGGTGATGGCGGGCATGGGAACCGTCCGGAATAGAGTAAGCGCCTCGTATGGCGTCAGGGCAGCAGGGCCGCAACCCTGGACACCGGCAGGTCGCCCAGGTCCGGCACGCGCAGCACGCTGACCGAACGCCCCACCGGCGCGGTCAAAGCCGGGTTGCTCTCCGCCGAGAACAGCACGACCGACGGGCAGCCCATCGCCGCCGCAAGGTGCATCGGCCCGGTATCGTTGCCGATCGCGACCGCCGCCCGCGCCGCCACGCCGCCGAGCGCCAGCAGGCTGGTCTGGCCGGTGAGGTCCAGCGCATCCGGGCAGAGTGCGCGGATCTCGGCGGCCAGCGGCGCGTCCGAAGCGCTGCCGACCACCACCGGTTGCAGGCCCCTGTCCCGCATGATCGTGGCCAGCGCCCCGAACCGCGCCGCCGGCCAGCGCTTGGCCGGACGATGCGGCGCCGCGCCCGGAACCAGCAGCCCGAACGGCGCCGGGATCGGCGGACCGCCGCGCGCCAGCCAGGACAGGTCCGGATCGGGCACCGCCGGAATCCCCGCGCTGGCAAGCTGGCCGGCCTGCCGGACGCGCGTATGCAGGCGGTCGCGTTCGGGATCGGCATCCGGATGCGAGGCGCCGCGTGCGATGCCGGACCAGTCGGGACGGCCCGCGAGCAGGAAATATCGCGACGACCGGCCGGAGGTCTGCAGGTCGTAGACGAGGTCCTGCCCGCGCAGGATCGAGCGCAGCCGCTTCAGTTCGGCGAGGTCCCACCAGGAGGGCCGGCTGTCGACGGCGACCGCATCGAACCACGGGCTTGCGGTGGCGAGGCCGACGAACGGCGCCGTCGTCAGCAGGGTGATGTGGGCGTCCGGATGATGCGCGCGGATGGCCGCGAACGGCGCGAACGCCAACACGAAATCGCCGAGCGCCCCCAGCTTGATGACTAGAATGCGCTTCACGCCGGACTATCCGGGAACGGCCGTCCCAGCAGTTCCTCGTACACCGACAGCGTCGCCTGCTGCATTGCCTGCGTCGTATAGTTGTCCAGCACGTGGGCACGTGCCTGTTCGCCGAGCCAGGCCCGATGGTCCGGCGCCAGCAGCAACGCGTGCCGGATCAGGTCCGACAATGCCTGCGCGTCGCCCGGCGGGAAGCTGAAGCCGGTCACCCCATGCTCGACGGTTTCGAGTGCCGCGCCATGGCCCGCGACCAGCACGGTCCGCTCCATCGCCTGCGCCTCGACCACGGTGCGTCCGAACGGCTCCGGCTTCAGCGACGGCACCACCACCACATCCGCCACCGCCAGCGCCGCCGGCATGTCCGCGCAATGGCCGGCGAACCGGAGCCGGGACCGCAGGCCGAGTCGATCCGCCTGGGCGAGCAGCGTGCCGGCGAACCCGCCCGCGCCCTCCTTCGCCGGGCCGACCATGACGCAGACCCAGTCCAGGCCGGGGGTCTGCGCATCCATCCTGGCCAGCGCGTCGAGCAGCAGCGCATGGCCTTTCCAAGCGGTGATCCGGCCGGGCAGCATGATCACCTGCGCCCCGTCGGGCAGCGCCCATTCGCGGGCCAGCGCATGGATACGGTCACCGCGCACCACGGCCGGATCGAAGCTCGCCGTGTCCGCGCCACGCGGGATGATGCGCAGCCGGTCGGTGCCGACGCCGTACCGGCCGGCGATGCGTTCGGCCACGTAGTTGCTGATCGCGATGACCCGCTCGCCGGACGCCATGACCGCGTTGTAGCGCCGCTTGAGGGGGAAATTCTCGCTATAGACGCCGTGCCAGGTGGTGAGGAACGGCGTGCCGGTGCGCCGTGTCGCGATCCGCGCCGACCAGGCCGGGCCGCGCGAGCGCGCATGCACCAGCTCGACCCGGTGCCGGCGGATCAGCCGCGCCAGCCGGCCCGCATTGAGCCAGATCGACAGCGGGTCCTTGGTCATCAGGTCCAGCGTCAGGTGGATGCCCCCGGCCCGCTCCAGCAGCGGCACCAGCCGGCCGCCGGCGCTGGCGACCAGGGCGGTGCCGCCCGCCTGCACGATCGCCCGCGCCATCTCGATGGTGCCGCGCTCGACGCCGCCGGCCTGCAAGGCAGGCAACACCTGCAGGATGATCGGTGGGTGGGCGGCGAGCGACATGGGCGCGGCCATAGCATGGCTCCAGGCCGGAAACACCAGCGCGCGCGACGTGGCATCGGGCTCGCGCACAGGGTGTTGCGCGAACTCACCGCGTGCCGTGGTCGTTCCGCGTCCGGCAGCAGGCCAGGAGACCCTTGGAATGGCAACGACCGCGAAGAAGACCGACCCGAAGCTTTGGGAGAGCGTAAAGGCCGACATCACCGAAGGCGACAAGGGCGGCCATGCCGGCCAATGGTCGGCGCGGAAGGCCCAGCTTGCGACCGCCGAATACAAGAAGCGCGGCGGGACCTATGCCGGCCCGAAGACCGAGGACAATCATCTGAGCCAGTGGACCCGCGAGGAGTGGGGCACGAAATCCGGCGACACCTCGGAGCATACCGGCGAGCGCTACCTGCCGAAGGAGGCGCGGGACGCGCTGGACCCATCCGAATACGCCCGCACCACCGAAAAGAAGCGCGCCGACACCAGGAAGGGCCAGCAGTTCTCCAAGCAGCCAGCCGACATCG
This sequence comes from Janthinobacterium lividum, assembly GCA_050954785.1. Lineage (GTDB taxonomy): Bacteria > Pseudomonadota > Alphaproteobacteria > Acetobacterales > Acetobacteraceae > Lichenicola. Next base: position 4,661 of record JBPBQO010000162.1, read on the forward strand.
CCGCAAAGACCGCGAAGCATCGCGACACCGGCAAGGGCGATCTCGCTACGCTCACGCGGGCCGAGCTGCTCCGAAAGGCCGCCGACCGGAACGTCGCCGGGCGGTCACGGCTGAAGAAGGCCGAACTGGTCGCGACGCTGTCGTGACCGGCCTATCATCGACCGCATGAGCAACGAGACCCTGCACCAGATCACCCGCCCCGACGGCATCCGCCTCGCCGCCCGGCACCTTCCCGGGCGCGAGCCGACCATCGTGTTCCTGCCCGGCCTGCGCAGCGACATGACCGGCGACAAGGCTCGCGCGCTGGTCGCCTTCGCCGAGGCGCAGGGCCAGGCGATGCTGCGGCTGGACTATTCCGGTCATGGCGAGAGCGGCGGCCGGTTCGACGAGGGCAGCGTCGCGGTGTGGCGCGACGATGCGATCGCCATCATCGACGCGCTGGCCCCCGGCCCGGTGATCCTGATCGGCTCGTCGATGGGCGGCTGGATCGCGCTGATGGTGGCGATGGCGCTCACCGGCGAGAACCGCGTGCGCGGGCTGATCGGCATCGCCGCCGCTCCGGACTTCACGCGGAAGCTGATGGCGCGACTGCCGCCGATCGCGCTGGAGGCGCTGGCGCGGGACGGCCAGGTGGTACTGCCGGCGGAACCCGATCCGCTGGTTCTGACCAGCCGCGCGGTTGCGGATGGAGAGGCGTGCAGCCTGATGGACGGGCCGATCGCGGTGGGGTGCCCAATTCGACTGCTGCATGGGCAGCGGGATGATGTGGTGTCGTGGCGGACGGCGCTGGAGATCGGCAAGCTGGTGATGAGTGAAGATTGTTTATTTACGTTGGTGAAGGACGGCGACCACCGGCTGTCCCGGCCGCAGGATATCCAGCTTCTTCAAGCAGCGCTCCAGTCTTTGCTGAATGGGCTGGCAGCGGCTTCCTAGAAGGAGCATCCGGCAAATCAAGCGTGCTAGGGCCGACAGGCTTGCAGGAGCCTTTTAAGAAATTGCTAACCTCGTGGACTAGAGGAAACCCCATGCCTACAGGAAGCTCGAAACTCACCGACCCGAACCTGGAATTATTACTCGCACAGACCAGATGGGGCACCGGTGGCGTCAACGCCAGGATCAAGAACTCGCCGAACCCGGACATGTATCGTGCTCTATGGGCTGCGTTACCACTGTATCGGATGGCAACTCCAGCTTTCCGAAAACTTGTTGATCAGGCGCTTGAGGGTGCGAACAAGCAGGGCAAGTGGACGATTTACCCAAGCTCCGTGATCCAAGCAAAGCACGACATGATGGCTTCGCCCGCGGACTATCCGTTCTGCTTGACGCCGGATGAGTGGAGGGTGAACTGCACCCGACAGTGGGGCGGAAAGATTGATGGTAATGACTACACCCCGCCAAACGTTTATCAGGACGCGGGCGCGATTATTGCAAAAACTCTGTTTGCTACGTTCGTAGGCGCCGCAGCCATAGCGGTCATTCCCGAGACCGCCCTCGCTGGCGTAATGATAGCGGGGGTAGGAGGTGCCGCACTAGCGCGCTCGGCGGCAATCGCCGTATCAAATACGGTGGCGGAGGGTTCCTTCGTCAGCAACAACCCGATAACCGATGCCAAGCAGGTAGAGCAATGGCGGAAATATTCGCTTGAGAACCGGAGGCGCAAGCTCACATGAGGCCCAGAATGCATCCGTTAGTCGGCCGGGTCGCAGGTGTGATCGTAGTAATTCTTGGTTTCATTGCTTTGATTTCGAGCAATGTCATCGCGATGATAGCCAGTGCAATGATGCTTCTCCTCTGGGCGCTTTATCAACAATCGCAGGAGATCACTGAGCGGGACCGAGTTTTCATGAAGTTCTGTTCAATTCTTGGACCGATCGTAATTGTTGTCTTGATCAGCTATTGGCTCATGGATAGGTTCAAGCTCTGGCCTTGATCGCAAACCGTCCATCGTTTTCGAAAGGCTTCGATCGACCGGCTTGCATGCAGACGACGCGACATTGTTTCAGTATGTCGGGCGCTCGGGTCAGCTTTCTCCTGCACATCGGCACGTGATCCGGCATCACCGGCTAGCGAAGGCTAGCACGCCGTCTCCGGAGACAGCTACTGAAACGTACGTGCCCGTCTAGCTGGACGAACCCCTTTTGTCCCGCCATCACTGACCCAATGAGGCATGATCGTTCTGTGAGCGCGCTACTCGGCTTGGTCGTAGGCCATACCCTCGCCATGAGGCTGGAGTTCCGGCATTGCAACGAACGTTACACTACCGACATAATCGATAGCAGTCTATTCTATCGTCGCCTGGTTCGGCATCTATGTGGTCGTCGCCGTGGACGTCACGGATTACCTGCTGCGTGAAGGCAATATTCGGCCAGCGGCTCGGCAGCTTGACGGTTGACAAACCAGCGGTCGTTCTCGCCTGGGCGATTGGGGCCGCGGCCGGCTCTTTCGTTGCCGGAACCTCAACGGCGGGCGTGGCTGTGATCGGCAGCTTCGCGTGCGGGCCATTCCTGATAGCCTTTATCGTCGGGGCCGCAGTCGGTTATGGCCTCTATAAACTCGACGAAAACTTCCACCTGACCGAAGAGCTTGGCGGCGCCTCTGACCGCGGTTTCGCCAAGCTGGACCAGGTCAGCCGGGAACTCGGCGCGGCGGCCGAACAGAGGTTCCGCCAGCTTGCCACCGGCCGGATGGTGCACGATTTGTCGCGGGACGCGCGGGACCTCGCCGCACGACCGGGTCGCGAAAGCGACTTGGTGCGTGCCGAGCTGACCCACCTTTGACGGTCATGCCGAGTTCCTTCCGGACACGATTGAAGGCGCTTCCGGCCTTCACGGGGTTCGTGGCAGTCGGGTGCGTCCTGCTGTGGCTGGCGCTTTCCGGCTTGCTGCCGGTGTTCAGAGCCATCGCCGCCGGTGCACCGATCATCACGCTCGTATCGCGTGACGCCTTCGGCCTGCCGCTCGCCGTGTCGTTCTTCGCGCTCGCAGCCATGACGCTCTACCCGACGCCCGTGAACGGGCGGCGCCGGGCCCGGGGCAACGGCAAGAACAAAAAACGTCGGTTCGATGGACCAGCCGTGTTTCTCGGTATCGCAGTCGTAGCTGCGCTTTGCGCGGTCGTGGCGTCGCCGGTTACCGAAGTCGTCGTCCAGACGATGGTAACAACGCATGGCTATATTCCCTGCGCCCCGTTGTCCGGCGAGCGACCGGCTCACGCGCGTTGGATCCGCGCCGGTGAAGCGTCTTCGGTGGCACGTTGCCCAGAAGCGGAAGTAAGACCGTCGTAACATGCACCGTAGCGCCAGGGTCAATCCTGTACTTCGCTCGCCACCTGTCCCGAGTTCAGCGCCGCGACCAGGGTTACGCCGCCGATTACGTTTCCAAGCAGTGTCGGCGTGAAGAAACGCCACACATAGTCGACGATGCTCGCCTGGTTCGAGAGAACGAGGAAACTCGCATCGACCGAACCGGCGATGATGTGAGCGAACCCTGCCACCGAGACCAGCCAGGTCAGAAGCACGATCACGGCAGCCCGCGACTCCCCTGCCCCAGGCATCAGCCACACCATCAGCGCGATCAGCCAGCCTGCGAAAATTCCCTTCAGTGTCGTGCTCCAGAAGGAAGCCTCGACGGCATGCCGGCTGACAGCCAGGAAAGCCTCCTTAACCTCCAGGGGAAAAAGGCCGGTTCCTGCGAGGACTGCCGAGACGATCCAGGTGCCGGCCACATTGGCCGCGAGAACAAGCACCCAGAGCCGTGCGACGAGGCCGAACGTGTGCGCGTCGCGATTATAGAGAAGCGGCAGCATTGGGGTCAGCGTATTCTCGGTAAAGAGTTGCTGGCGTCCGAGCACCACGATGAGGAAACCGACCGAGTAACCCAACTTGCTCACCAGATCCCGCCAGGGCGCATCCGGCAGATGCGAACGAAGCACCCCTTCGGCGATCAATGAAAAACCCATTGCGAGCCCGGCCGCGAGCCCGGAAAGCAGCAACGCCGTGACCGGCCGGCTGAGATCACTTTCACCCTCTGCCCGGATTATCTCATGGATGAGAGCCGCATTCGGGCGGCTGTGCGTTTCGATCATCTCCCGCTCGGGTTCGGATACCTCCGACATGCCGGATGCAGCACTGAGCGCGTGTTCCTTGGACTCCGCTTGATCTTCCTCGGCCTGGCTCATGGGAACATCTTGAACTGGCGACTACCCCATCGAGCGCTCCGAAGGCTATTCGCAAAAATGAAAAGTTCGAGCATCCAAGTCTCCGTTAAGCTTGGGTAACGTTGCTTCGATGCTCGCGACTATTCACCTTTGTAGTAGGCACGGAATCCCGCGACACCTCGGAACATACCGGCGAGCGCTACTTGCCGAAGGAGGCACGGGACGCGCTGGACCCCTCCGAATACGCCCGCACCACCGAAAAACATCGCCGCCGCACCGGACTTCACGCGGAAACTGGTGGCGCGACTGCCGCCGATCGCGCTGGAGGCGCTGGAGCGAGACGGTCGGGTAGTGTTGCCGGCCGAACCCGATCCGCTGGTTCTAACGAGCCGCGCGGTCGTGGATGGCGAAGCGTGCAGCCTGATGGATGGACCGATCGCGCTGCGC
>JBPBQO010000163.1:0-3923 GCA_050954785.1 Janthinobacterium lividum
TGAAGAAGTCGGTGTTCGCCGACTACATCGTCTGCCTCGAGGACGGCAAGAAGCTCAAGATGCTCAAGCGGCACCTGATGACGTCCTACGGCCTGACGCCGCAGGCCTACCGCGAGCGCTGGGGCCTGCCGTCGGACTACCCCATGGTCGCGCCTGCCTATGCCGAGAAGCGCTCCGCCCTGGCCAAGTCGATCGGACTCGGACGCAAGCCTGCTGGCTCAGCGGCGCCGGAGAAGGAGCATGTGACGCCGATCCCCAAGACGCGCGGCCGCAAGCTGGCCAAGGCCGCTGAGGCCGCCGGAGAGTAGGCCCGGGAACACGCGGGGAGCTCTGTCATGTCCTCCCCTGCCCTGCCTGCCCTGCCTGTGTCCCGCCGCCTGCCCTGGGACATCCACCCGGCTCTCAGCGAGGACCGGCTGCGCATCTGCGCCCGCCTGCTGGCCCATGCCCGCCGCGACGCCATCCGCATGGCCAGCTACGAGATGGGCGACACCACCTGGTCCGTCGGATGCCGAGCCTACGCCTTCGGCCAGCAGCGCATGCGCCGCGTGGCCGAGAAGCGCACCTACAACTGGCTCAGCGTGCTGGACCAGAGCAACCACTTCGTCTTCCTGATCCAGGACGTGCCGGTGCGCTTCTTCCGCGGCTCGGCCGACGAGCCTACGGCCCGCACCCTGCGCCGCCAGCACAACGAGGCGCAGCAGCTCGACCTCGCACTCGGCGAGGATCTCGCCCAGGGCCTGGTGTTCCGCCTGGCACTTGAGGCCGGGGCTGCCGAGGGCGTCGACCGCGTGGTGTTCCTTGCCCTGCGCGGCGAGGAGGGGAACGTCGAGTGCTTCTGGCCCGTGCCGCTCGACGAGGAGCCGGAACAGGCACGCGCAATAGAGTCAGGACAGCTGCAGCTTTTGAGCGAAGATGGTGCGCCGTCGGCAATCAAATTGGACAATGCGACGCCACCACAAATCTCTCGCCTACAGAGTTCCTTACGGCGCCGGCGTGCCCACCGCTAGATCGAGCTGTCCCTGTGTAGGCATGGCGTGCTGGTAGCGATACCGATACGTCTTACCCCTACCCTGCCCCAGTTGTTCATAAGACCAGCTCGACAGCCCACCTGCATCAACCAAGTCATCCATTGCCCGGCCTATATCCTCGCGGAATCGACTACGCCGTTTTCCGTCCTCTGCACGGTGGTCACGCCCGACCAACTCAGCTAGTGTTTCCACACCAACCCAGTCGTGGCTTGGCTGACTATCGATATGAGGCCAAAATGCCTTTGCATAGTCAGTGCGCAGACGAAAATAAACATCTGCATTTAGCGACACCAAATTGCGGCTTTCAAAAGCCATTCTGACGTACTCGCCGTACGTCGCAGTTAGCTTGCTATCTAGGCTGACACCATCCCATTCGATTGCTCCAATCATTGAGTCTGACCAACCTGCCGAAGCGAGCCGACCTTTTGCGACCGCTACCTCGTAGTCAGACCACGACGATAAAAAAATCCGAACGGTAACGGAGCGCAGCTCGTCCAAGATGCGCAGGGCAATTAGGAGATTATTGACATGAGGTCTAATGCCCGCGGTCGCCAAGAACTCACGCCAAGTAGTCTCCGTGCGATACACGGCTGAGGCAACCTGCCCATCCTGCCCTACAACATCAAATCGTTTAGCGCGCAGACGGAATAGAGAAATCAGGGCGTCTCTGTGCTTTGTACCCAACTCGCGGCCGCGTACCTCGACCACAGCCCATGGTCTGACCGCGAACACGCGCACCAATGTGGCATCGTCAGATAATCCCCTGGCCTTCGGAGAAAAGGCGGCTGCACGTGCCAGCCTACTAGGCATAACGGCCGGCGCTTTGCGGCCGCGCATGTTTGCACGAGTCCGTTGCAGGCGCTCCAGCCGGGCAAGCTCTGCAGGTGTGAGTTGCTTGGCTTGGTCGGACACGTTTTCCCCGAGCTAATACGAGCGTCTGTTGCAACAAAGCACGGGTGATGTGGACAATCTACCCCTGCTCGTATTGGCCAGGGTAAAATCGGTAGGGGCTCGGGGATTTTTGTTAGCGGCGCGGGGAAAACAGGCTCACAAGTCACTGATTTTACGAGTAATTTCGTCTTATAGACTTGTACTATTAGACTCTTAATAGACTAGCCCTGTGGAGAACCGCTGGGGATAAGGTAAGCTATCTGGTGCTTGCAGGCGCCCATAATGGGCTTCCGCAGGGCCGGAAAACCCTAAGGTGCTGATAAGAATAGGTTTATCAGTTAGCGGCGAGGGTAAAACAAGCAAGTAAGCTGCCTACAGGTAAGGAACCGGAGGCCGATCCGGAATTGTATTAATAATTCTGAGTAGAAGATAAGGGTAATTATCTTGCAGTGGTATGGGGGAACAACTGGCGCCCGCGCTACGGAAGCCGCTGTTTCCAAACGCAAAAGACGCGGGACAGGGAGCCGGCGGACCCCCTGTCTAGGTGTCCTGTTTAACGGTGCGCGAGCCTGGAACGGACGATCTCGGCCAGCCCAGCGACGACCGCGAGAGCGCAGAAACCAGCGACCCAGATGGCACGATCTGCGACTCGACATACTCTCCGGGCGCCGGCTGCTGTTGCCCGGACGTTGGCGAGAACGAGGTCTAGAGGCTGGTGCCGGGCTTTCCCTTGCAAGAACATCTGTTCTCATTCCACCTTGCCGCCATGCCCTCCGCCGCCCCGCCCTTTGACCGCGCCATTGCGCTTGCCTGCACCATGGCGACCCTGCATGACCGCTGGCTCTACGTGCGTTGCAGGTGCTTGGCGTCGAGTTGCCGGCCGGTGCGCCTAACCCTGTGCGACAATCCGGGCTCAGCCCGCAGCACCTTGGCCGACGTGTTGGTCCGCCTGCGCTGCGATACCTGCAAAGCTCGGCTGGCGTCGATCCACTTGACAGAGACGCCACTGCCGCCGGACGTGGTTGGCGATGTCGTGCCTGGATGGCATCTGCTGCTGCACGGCGTAGACCCGGTGGGTGCGGCGGGAGCTGCAGATGTAGGCTGATTGGCTCCTGCCGCCCGGCGTGCTGTCCATGACGGCCAGGAAGGCTCAGGCCCGTCAGGACGACGTAAGAGCGCGAAAGGAGCACCTGACCTGATTCGTCGGGCCCGCTACCGCCAGCGGCAATAGCACGCGCGCACACTGAAGACCTCCGGGACGGACGCTTACCTACAAGTACCTGAGCAGCTCGAAGCTCCGCGCCCACACTCTACGTGGTCAGCAGAGCGAGAAGGCCCTCGCTGTCCCTGTGCTCAACCGAATGATCAGGATCGCCAAACCCGTTTCCGTGCGCCGGGCCTGACACATCGCACCCAGCGGCTTGGTTTCGGACTTTCGCAGGTCCATGCACCAACGACATGCCAGCGACGTGGGCGGCCCACTCGGCTCAGGCTACCCGGTGCGCTCTTCATGTACCAGCGCCGGCAGTGATCTGTGCTGCGGTGATACTGGCGCCGTAGAGGACGATCTGGCTGCCGTTGGTGAGGTTCAGGATAGTGCCGGCAGCGTTGACGCTGGCGGAGGCGAAGGCGCTCGAGGCATTGGCCGCGGTGAAGCCGCCGGTCAGGGTCAGGTGGTCCGACGCCTTGAAGCCGACGATCTGGGCGCTGCCGCCGAGCACCTTGCTGACGGTATAGAGATCAGCGCCGCCACCGTCGAAGGCGATGAGCGCGCCGCCGCCGAGGTTGACGGTGGTGGCGCCGTTGCCCTCGACGACCAGCGCCGAGCCGGTGCCGGTGTTGAAGGTGTCGGGTCCGGTCGGGCCGCCGAAGGCGAGATCGCCGTTGGTCATGTTGAAGACGTTGGTGGCCGCACCACCGACCAGGGTGTCGTTGCCGCCGGTGCTGCCGGTGAAGGTGCTGGTGGCCTGGCCGCCGAACATCAGCACGCCACTGCCGGTG
>JBPBQO010000164.1:0-3303 GCA_050954785.1 Janthinobacterium lividum
CCGGCCTGGATGCACCGTATTCTTCGTAACCGGTTCATCTCGAACTTGCGCAAGCGCCGCGACACCACCGACATCGACGATGTGCCCGCGTCCGCATTCGCGACCGAGGCGCCGCACGAGGATCGCCTGGCGCTCAAGGATCTCAGCAAGGCGATGACCCGCCTGCCGGCCGACCAGCGCGAGGCGCTGATCATGGTCGTGGTCCAGGGCATGAGTTACGAGAACTTGGCAGAAGCGACCGGTTGCGCGGTCGGCACAGCTAAGAGCCGGGTGTTCCGGGCACGTCGCCAGCTTGAAACCTGGCTGATGGGTGAAGTGCCCGAACGGGCCGACGATCGTGCAGCGGCTGCGCGTGCAAGTGCCATCAGCAGGGAGATGGATGCACGTCTGTTAGAGGCAAGCCGGTCGGGACGTGCTACATACTGATATGTCAGTGTTATGATACAATTAGCATTCATATTGGTGCTATGATGGAACGGGCCCGCTACGGGCCCGTTGCCATGTTCTCGAGCTCGCGATTTTAGTTCCTGGGATGATTTAAGTTGATGACGTCAGCGAACGACAAGCCGCCTATCGGGCGTTCGCAACTACCTCCAAAGAAGAAGCGTAGAACCGACAGCGCGTTCGATCAGTGGCTGCAACGGGGGCTTCATCAAATGTTTGACGATGTGGCCAATGAGCCGGTGCCCGAGGATCTCCTCAAACTTATCCAGGATGATCGCGAGCCGTGACATGGGGATGTCCGGATCAAAAAGGCGTCGCAACGGGTCGCGTGGCAAAAGCATGCATCGCCTGCTTGATAGCGTCAGTACCCGCCTCGTCGCACTCATCATGTTGTCCGTTCTTCCGCTCGCGGCACTCGCATCGTTGCTGGCCTGGCACAACTATCAAACGACACGTGATGCCAGCCTGAACCGGGCAGGTGTGGTGGCCGAGGCCCTTACCATCCAGTCCGACCAGCAGATTGCCGACACCGAACGAATGCTGCGCGCGCTTTCGCACCAGCCGGGACTACAAAACGCACTCCAGTGTACCGAACTTTTGCGGCTGGCGAAGGTCCTGAAGACGGCGCCACTGATCGGCCTCAGGCTGATCAACGCCGATGGCGCGGTGGTCTGCGGGGAAAAGATCACGAGCGTTGTCCGTGGCCCGACGGTGCGGCCAGTCCCGACCGGCGATGCGTCCCCCGGCGACAGCATCGCGTTGCGACCGCTTCTGCACGGGGATGACGGCGTCGGTCGCCCGTTGCTGCGACTGTCGCTTGACGCGATCGGTCCTGGCGGCGCGGCAAAGCTCATTGCCGAGATGCCACTTGGCTGGGCCCGCGCCGAGGTCGATGACGCCGGTCTCTGGCATTCGCTGATGGGTTCGGCCGGGGAGACCGAAGCGTGGCTGATCGGCGCCGATGGCAGGCGCGTTCCGCTCTGCGGCGATTGCGGCTGGTCGATGACTAACGCTAGCCCACTTGCGTTATCGAACCGCTCGGAAGCGGGCAGCTATCTCAAGCGCAACATGATCGGCGACGTCTCCCTGCTGGTCACCACCTTGCCGAGCAAGCAGGAAAGTCTGGCCCGTTCGACGTTCCTGTGGCGGGTGCTCGCGATCGTCTCGCTTCTGGCGGCCGGGATGGCTGCCGTTGCGATGGGTGCCAGCATCCTGATCGTAGCGCCGCTTCGTGCGATAACCCGTTCCGTCACGGAATGGCGTCGTGCCGGAGCCTATGACCCTCGCCATACGCGGCTGACCCCGACCGAGCTCAGGCAGCTCTCCCGGGCATTTACCCAGGCGACGCGCAGTCTGAACGCGCATGAGGAACGTCTGGAAAAAGCCGAGGCCAAGCAGGAACTGCTGATCAAGGAAATCCATCACCGGGTGAAGAATAACCTGCAGATCATCGCGTCGCTGCTGAACCTGCAGGCCAATCGGATCCGCCAACCGGAGGCGCGGGCCGAGTTCGCGTCCGCACGTGACCGGGTCCGCGCGTTGGCGACCCTGCATCGCTATCTCTATTCCGAGGGCGAGCTGCACACCCTGAACATGCGCTCCTTCCTTGAGGAGCTGTGTGGCCAGTTGTTCCAGGCGATCGGCGAGAAGGAAGGTCGCCGAATCAGGCTGGAGATCGAGGCACCGGAGATCGTGATGTCCACCGATCAGGCGGTGCCCCTTGCCCTGGTGGTCACTGAAGCGGTCAGCAATGCCATCAAATATGCCTTCCCGGGTGGGCGCAGCGGCGTCGTGTCGGTCAAGCTGGCCGAGGAGACGCCTGGTATCGCCACGTTGATGATCGAGGATGACGGCGTCGGGATTCCGGCCGGCCGGGCGGAGACCGAGACCGGAATTCGCGATGGGCTGGGCATCCAGCTTATTCGCGGGTTCGCGCGCCAGCTCGGCGCGACGCTGGAGGTGGTGGAGGGCAAGCCCGATTCCGACGTCAAGGCGACCGGTACCCGCTATACGCTGCAGGTGCCGCTGCATCCCAAGGTCGAGACCTATTCCGAAGCGGATGAAGCCGCCGAGGCACCGGTCTAGCCGTATCCCGGTCTGCATGAAGTTTAATCAAGAATGAACCGAGGGCCTGGGCATCCTCCGCCCGCATCTCTAGATCGGCAGGTGATGACCGCCAATCGTACCCTTATACGCGCCTGGTCGCGAACCCAGTCCCGGATCGGCAGACGTCAGGCGATGCCGGCGATCCTGTTTGGCCTTGCCTCGACGGCCCTCGCCATCGGTCAGGCCTGGTGCATCGCCGTCGTGCTGGCGCATGCGCTGGCCTGGGCTGCCGCCGGCGACAAGCAGGTGGCGCCTCCGCCCGGCTGGGAGCTGGTCGCCCTGTTCGGGCTGCTGGCGCTGATGCGGGCCGGCCTGCAGATCCAGCAGGAAACACGGGCGGCGGCCACGGCTTCGGCCTCCCGCCGGCGCCTGCGCGGAGAGGCCCTGGCAGCCGTCTTGGCACAGGGTCCATCCCTGCTGCGCCGCCAGCATAGCGGCGCGTTGACGGCCTTGCTGGTCGACCGGATCGAGGCGCTGGACGGCTTCTTCGGTCGCTGGATTCCCGCTGCTACCTTGGCGATGCTGTCTCCCGGCCTCGTACTGCTGGTGGTGCTGGCCGTGCAGCCTCGCGCTGCCCTGGTACTGCTGCTGTGCGGCCTGGCGGTCCCTGTGTCGCAGGCAGTGTTCGGCATCGGTGCGGCAGTCGCGGCCAAGCGCCAGTTCATGGCCATGAGCCGGCTCCAGGCACGCTTTCTCGACCGCATCCGTGGCATTGCCACGATCGTGCTGGCCGGGCGTGCCGATGACGAGGCC
>JBPBQO010000165.1:0-3295 GCA_050954785.1 Janthinobacterium lividum
CTGGCAGGCGGGTCAAAGGCCTGATTTGATCTTGTTCCCTGAGCAATGACGATGACCTCTGATTGAAAGTGGCAATGACATCTTTTCTGCAGCAAGGCCCGATCAACCTGACCGAAGCCGCGGTCCGCATGCCGTGGTCGGAAGTCGACCAAGCCATGCGTATCCATGCCCAGGCGAAGGGGCTCGTGCTTGAGATCCGAGGCCTGGACCATGCCGATGATGGACATCTAAACTCCGGCGTCGCCGACACCGTTTACGTTATCGTTACCGGGTACGGTGTACTCCGTTGCGAGGAGATCGCAATGGATTGCACCAAGGATGACGTGTTGTTCGTGCCCAGGGGGCATCCGCATTACTTCGAGCGGCTGGACGGGAATATCAGGCTTTGGCGGATATCGCTCGTCCCGCAGCGGGACTTGGCCGAGAACTGACGCTGCAGCGTCTCGATGATCTACTATCTTGGAAATGGACCACAGCGAACGCCAAGAGCGTCGATCAGGCCGCCTGAAGATCCATCCAACCAGGGCCAGTCAACACCGCGGTCCACACCGGATGGACTGTGTTGCATGGATCAGCCGTTCCACTCCGAAAAGAGGTAAATAAATTCAATCAGGTAGTTGCGACCGAGATGATAAGAATTCGCATTTGATGTGTATCCCTCCGCCGGGGGCCGCCTGGGTGTGAGTCTACTGCCACCGTAAGGTGCTGCTTAAGGTGGCGGTTGAGGTGTGCGGATGGATGGCGTGGTGGAGATCATCACCGGGCGGGAGCGGCGGCGACGCTGGAGCCTGCGTGACAAGATCCGGCTAGTGGCCGAGACCCACGAGCCGGGCGCGATGATCCGCGCCGTTGCCGCTCGTCACGGTGTCAGCGAGAGCCTTCTATTCACGTGGCGGCGGCAGTCCCGTCAGGGCCTGTTGGCTCAAGCTGGTGACCATCCGGTGTTCGTGCCGGTGCAGACGCTTGCCCCGACCAGCATGGCGATGGCACCGCTGGATGAGAGGCCGTGTCCGACGCCTGCATCTGTACCACGGTCCGTGAGCATGCCCGGTCTGATCGAGATCGAGTTAGGCAATGGGCGCCAAGTCCGGGTGGGCAGCGACGTGAACTTGGCGGCGTTGCGGCGCGTGCTGGCGGCCTTGCGCGGATGATCCCGGTCCCGGGCAGCGCGCGGATCTGGCTGGCCTCCGGACACACCGACATGCGGCGTGGCATGCCTGGGCTGTCACTGCTGGTGCAGGAGGGGTTCGGCCGCGACCCGTGTGCGGGCGATGTCTTCGTGTTTCGTGGCCGCAGTGGTTCGCTGCTCAAGGCGATCTGGCATGACGGCCTCGGCCTGTCGCTGTATGCCAAGCGGCTGGACCGCGGTCGCTTCGTCTGGCCCACGACGGTGGACGGTGTGGTGGCGTTGACCGCCGGCCAGATGGGCTATCTGCTCGAAGGGATCGATTGGCGCAACCCGCAGCAGACTTGGCGTCCACAATCGGTGGGATAGCAGCCCGCAGGTTGCTGAAAACGGTACCATGACAGCGTGGTTCGTGATTCAATCCCGGCATGGACACCGAGCTTGCCGCCCTGCCGGATGACATCGATGCGCTCAAAGTGGCCCTCCTGGCGGCGCGGGCCGAAGTTGCCATCGCCTTGGCGGAGCAGTCCAGCAATCGGGCGCTGATCGCGCATCTCAAGCTGCAGATCGAGAAACTGAACCGCGACCGCTTCGGCCCGCGCTCCGAGCGCACCGCTCGCCTGCTGGACCAGATGGAGCTGCAACTCGAGGAGCTGGAGGCCGCAGCCACCGAGGACGAGCTGGCCGCGGAGGCCGCGGCAGCCAAGACCATCCCCGTCGCCTGCTTCACCCGTGTGCGTCCAGCCCGGCGCCCGTTCCCCGAACACCTGCCGCGTGAACGCGTCGTGGTTCCTGGCCCCACAGCCTGCGCCTGCTGCGGCGGGACCCGCCTGTCCAAGCTGGGTGAGGACGTGACCGAGACCCTGGAGGTGGTGCCCCGCACCTGGAAGGTCGTCCAGCACGTGCGCGAGAAGTTCTCCTGCCGGGACTGCGAACGCATCAGCCAGCCACCAGCACCGTTCCACGTCACACCACGCGGCTGGGCGGGCCCGAGCCTGCTGGCGATGATGCTGTTCGAGAAATTCGGCCAGCATCAGCCGCTGAACCGCCAAGCTGAGCGCTACGCCCGGGAGGGCGTGCCGCTCAGCCTGTCCACACTGGCCGATCAGGTCGGCGCCTGCACGGCCGTGCTGATGCCGTTGTTCAATCGCCTGCAAGCCCATGTCATGGCGGCCGACCGGCTGCACGGGGACGATACCACGGTGGCGGTGCTGGCGCGCGGCAAGACCGACATCGCCCGGCTCTGGACCTATGTGCGCGATGATCGGCCGTTCGGCGGGGCCGCCCCACCGGGAGCTGTGTTCCACACCTCGCGCGATCGCGGAGGCGAACACCCGCAGAGCCACCTGGCAGGATACAGCGGCATCCTGCAGGCCGATGCCTATGGCGGCTACGGCAAGCTCTACGAAACCGGGCGAAAATCCGGGCTGATCCTGGAAGCCGCCTGCTGGGCTCATGCACGCCGGAAGTTTTTTGTTCTGGCCGACGTGGCTGGCAGCGCACGCCAAGCTGCACGGGGCAAGACGCCTGCGGTGCTGTCGCCAATCTGCCTGGAGGCCGTGCGACGCATCGATGCCCTGTTCGACATTGAGCGCGACATCAATGGCCACCCTGCCGAGGCGCGCCGGGCCGCCCGTCAAAGCCTGTCCGCGCCGTTGGCGGCCGACCTACAACGATGGCTCGGCGAGCAGCGCGCGAGGTTGGCGCGCGGCAACGACGTCGCCCGCGCCATCGACTACCTGCTGAAACGCTGGACGGCGTTCACCAGGTTCCTGGACGACGGGCGGGTGTGCATCAGCAACAACGCGGCCGAACGGGCGCTGAGAGGCATCGCCCTTGGGCGCCGGTCCTGGCTGTTTTGTGGTTCGGATCGCGGTGGGCAACGCGCTGCGGTGATGTACAGCCTGATCGTCACCGCCAAGCTGAATGACGTCGATCCACAGGCTTGGCTCGCCGACGTGCTGGCCCGCATCGCAGGCCACCCAGTCCAGCGCCTCGATAACCTGCTGCCGTGGAACTGGAGCCTAGCCACTACCCCTTCGGTTGATCAGGCCGCCTGAGCCCGCGCCAGTTGGTTCCAGTCAACACCGCGGTCCTCGGCGGATGCTTACTGTCATCCCGCCCGCCTACTCGGCTCAACTCTGTCAGACAAGCCGGCCGGCCACCAAG
>JBPBQO010000166.1:0-2504 GCA_050954785.1 Janthinobacterium lividum
GCGGCCGAAGCACTGGACGAGGCACCGCAACAGCAGGCCGTAAGTCGCACAGGCGAAGTCGAGCAGCGCCGCGGCATCCGGATGATCGATGAACACCTTGCCCTCGGGTTCGGGCGGTTGCCGCAATACGGGGCTGTCCGCCACGGGCCAGGCTGGTGTGAAGTCGGGATCGTCGCCCAGTGCCGCTTCAAGCTCGCGTTGGATCGTCAAGAAGCTGCGATAGTGAGAGATCTCGCGGTCGGCAGACGATCCCTCCCCCTGTTCAACAATGATGTCGATCGCTCTTCCGCCCGCGGCGAGATCGGTAATCGGCTCGACGCCTTCGAGGTCGATGACGGAACGTCCGACCTGGCTCGGGGCGTCACCGAGGAACAGCCCTTGGGCTCCGAGCTCGCGCTCCAACGCGATCAGGTTGGTACGGATTGCCTCGTAGAGGTGCCCGATCGTCGCATAGTCCTGTGCGCTCGGCATGAGACCGAGACAGGCCTGTTCGCGCTCGTAGCCGTCTTGGGAAAAGGCTTCGCTGTCCTGGCCTCGGACATCCTGCGGCCGCTCCAGGAAGATGAAGTGCTTGAGCGTCTCCGCGTTGAACGGGGTAAGCCGAACCGCCACCCCGGACGGGAAGTAGCCCGCCGCCACGGGAAAGTTCGGGCGACCGAAGTGCGGGCGGCCGCCGACGGCTACGGTCAGGTTGGCGACGATGACGAGGTGGCCCATCTCCTCGATGGCTACGTCCATGATTGTCTTGCGCCAGCGTTCAAGCATCTCCCTGGGCCGGGAGGACGCCAGGCTCTCCTGCCCGCTTGAGGCTGAACGCGGCATAAAGGTAGCTGCACATCAGCGTGTGCTCGATCTCGGCTGCCTCCGCGAGCAGATGAAGCAGCTGCTCCCGCGAGCCGACAACGACCGCCTGCCCGCTTACCTCCTCGACGATTACGTCATTCGGCACCGGCTCAGCGGGCCAACGGCGAGTCGGCGTACCCGGCAAGCAACGCTGCCGCATCGTCGTAGATCATGATCGCCCCAGCGTTCTGGAGCATCTGATCGGAGAACCGACCGGATCGGAGCGCGATCGCAGCGATCCCGCACTTGCCCGCTGCTTCGATGTCGTACGGCGTATCTCCGACGACGATCACCTCGTTAGGTTCGATCCCTGCCAGCTTGCTCAATGCGACGGCGAAAATATCCGGCGCCGGCTTTGTCTGCTTCACGTCATCGCTGCTGGTCGTCGCTGCGACCAGATCACGCGCGCCGAGCAGATCAAGATAGTGATCGAGTTCTGCCTTCGATGCAGACGATGCGAGCACGACCTGCTGCCCGCAGCCATGAGCATGTGAGAGCAGATCATGCGCGTCTGGAAACGGCTTGGCCTCGTTAAGGAACTTCGCCTTGAACACCGCGCCATGGACTTCACCAAGCTTCTCCTGCGCATCCTTATCGAGGTCGGGCAGCAGCGTGGGGACCAGCATGTCGGTTCCCTTCCCGATCTGGTCATGCACGACCTGACGATCAAAGCTCTTGCCGATGCCAGCGAACGCCTCCTCCCAGGCGAGCACGTGCATGTCGTTGCTATCGACGAGCGTGCCATCGATGTCGAAGAGGATGGCTTTGATTTGCATGGGAACGGTCCTGAAGTCGGTTGAGTGGGCGGTGCGGTCGCGAGTGCCTACCGTGCAGCCCCCTTGGCGGCGGTCACGATGTCGTCCACGGAAAGATGAACGTAGCTCAGAACGTCATCTGGTTTGCGGCCGCTCTTCGGCATTTTGTGAACCGTAAGCGACCGGACACGCGGCGTATTCGCTTCTGCAGCAGCCGCCTCGGCAAGTTCGCTTCCGATGCCGCCGGCATAGCTGTCCTCGACCGTCAGAATCGTGCCGCCAACGCCGGCCAATGCCAGCACCGGGCCGGTGTCCATCGGTAACGCATAAGCGTCCACTACAGAGACTTCGACGCCAGCGGCCGCAAGCGCGTCGGCCGCCTTGAGGCAGCTGTGCACCATGTACCCGCATGCAACCAGCACAACGCGCCCTTCCGAGGAGCCACCCTCCCGCAAAACCTTGTGACCGCCAAAGGGGAAATGCGTCGCGGCATCGTAGAGCACGGGAAGGTCGGCGCGGACTGCGCGGAGGTAGCAAGCGCTCGGGAATACGGCCATCTCCATGACCAACGCATAGGCGCTGACCGCATCGCTGGGCGTCAGCACGGTGATGGCCGGATTGCCACGGCTATCGGTGCTGTGGGCGAAAGCGCGCATGAAGGAGACATCCGCAAGCGCCATCTGGCTGGGCCCGTCTGACGCCAGCGTCACGCCGACGTGCGTTCCCACCAGTTTCAGATTAGCCCCGCCGACGATCGCCATTTCAATCTGGTCGAAGGCGCGTTCGAGGAAGCGGCCAAAGGTACTCGCGAATGCTAGCATGCCGCCGCTCGACATGCCGGCCGCGGCCGAGATCATGTTCTGCTCGGCGATGCGGGCCTCGAAGTAACGGTCGGGATAGGCCTCA
>JBPBQO010000167.1:0-2449 GCA_050954785.1 Janthinobacterium lividum
GGTCGGCGTGATCACCAACGGCACCGCCGTGCTCGGCCTCGGCAACATCGGACCTCTCGCCAGCAAGCCGGTGATGGAGGGCAAGGCCGTCCTGTTCAAGAAATTCGCCGGCATCGACGTGTTCGACATCGAGGTCGACGCCTCCGACCCGGACCATTTCATCAGCGTGGTGGCTGCCCTGGAGCCCACCTTCGGGGCGATCAACCTCGAGGACATCAAGGCGCCGGAATGCTTCCGGATCGAGGCCGAGCTGCGCGCGCGCATGGGCATCCCGGTGTTCCATGACGACCAGCACGGCACCGCCATCGTCGCCGCCGCCGCGGTGCGCAACGGCCTCGAGGTGCAGGGCAAGCAGCTGTCCGACGTGAAGCTGGTCAGCTCGGGCGCCGGCGCCGCTGCCCTGGCCTGCGTCGACCTGCTGGTCAACATGGGCCTGCGCGTGGACAACGTGACCCTGACTGACATCAAGGGCGTGGTCTATGCGGGCCGCGAGCCGGACATGGCGCCGAACATGGCCCGCTACGCCCGCAAGACCGACGCGCGCACCCTGGCCGAGGTGCTGGACGGCGCGGACGTGTTCCTCGGGCTGTCGGCGCCGGGTGTGCTGAAGCCGGAATGGCTGCCCAAGATGGCGCCGAAGCCGTTCATTCTCGCACTGGCCAATCCCGAGCCGGAGATCCTGCCCGACCTCGCCCGTGCCGTCCGGCCCGATGCCATCATCGCGACCGGCCGTTCGGATTATCCCAACCAGGTCAACAACGTGCTGTGTTTCCCGTTCATCTTCCGCGGGGCGCTGGATGTCGGCGCCACCGAGATCAACGAGGAGATGAAGGTGGCCGCCGTCGAGGCGATCGCCGCGCTCGCGCGTGCGGAAGCCAGCGAGGTGGTGGTCGCGGCCTATGGCGGCGAGGCGCCGAGCTTCGGGCCGGAATACATCATCCCCAAGCCGTTCGACCCGCGCCTGATCCTGCATGTGGCGCCGGCGGTGGCGCGCGCGGCGATGGCCAGCGGGGTCGCCACCCGGCCGATCCTGGATTTCGACGAGTACAAGGAAGACCTCGAGGTCTTCGTGTTCCGCTCCGGCCAGGTGATGCGCCCGATCTTCGAGGTGGCGCGAAAGGCCGGCAAGCGGATCGTCTATGCCGAGGGCGAGGACGAGCGCGTGCTGCGCGCCGTGCAGACGGTGGTCGACGACCGGCTCGCCCGGCCGGTGCTGATCGGGCGCCATGCCGTGATCGCGCAGCGTATCCAGAACCTGGGGCTGCGGCTGGTGCCCGGCCGCGATGTCGAGGTCCTCGATCCGGAGGCCGACGAGAGCGTGTTCGCCCCGCTGACCAAGATCTATCTCAAGCTGGTCGAGCGTCGCGGCGTGCCTCCCTCGATGGCCGAGCGGCAGCTGGCGCGGCGTCCGACGGTGGCCGCCGCGATGCTGCTGCAGTCGGGCCAGGTCGATGCCGCCCTGGTCGGCGGCCATGGCGACTGGTGGCGGCACATGCACTACTGGGCGCCGCTGATCCCGCGCCGGCCCGAGGTGACGCGGCTGTATGCGTTGTCCGGCCTGATCCAGTCGAACGGCGTGCTGTTCTTCTGCGACACCCATTTCAATCTCGATCCGACCGCCGAGCAGGTCATGGAGATGACCATGCTGGCGGCGGACTCCGTGCGCATGTTCGGCATCACGCCACGCGCGGCGCTGCTGTCGCATTCCTCGTTCGGCGCCAGCAACTCCGAGACCGCCCGCAAGATGCGACGGGCCCTGGCCCTGCTGCATGAGCATGCGCCCAACCTCGAGGTCGATGGCGAGATGCAGGGCGACGCGGCGCTGAGCGAGACGTTGCGCGATCGTGTCATGACCTCCAGCCGTCTCAACGGCACCGCCAACCTGCTGATCATGCCGACGCTGGATGCCGCCAACATCAGCTTCAACCTGGTCAAGGCAGCCGGGGAAGGGTTGCAGATCGGCCCGATCACGCTCGGTGCGTCGAAACCGATCCATACGCTTGCGGGCAGCGCTACCGCACGGGCGATCGTGAACCTGACGGCACTGGCGGCGTTACAGGCCGAGCAAGGTTCTGCCTGATCCCGATTGGGTCCGGCATTGCTACGAACGGTGTCACGTGGCACCGTTTTGGCCTATTATGGCGCCGCTGCCCGGCTTGGCGTCCTCACATTGAAAGTGAGCCATCGTGATCAAACCATTGCGTAAGGCAATATTCCCGGTTGCCGGACTTGGCACGCGTTTTCTGCCGGCCACCAAGGCCATGGCCAAGGAGATGCTGCCGGTCGTCGACCGGCCGCTGATCCAGTATGCGGTCGATGAGGCCCGTGCTGCGGGCATCGAGCAATTCTGCCTGATCACCGGGCGCGGCAAGACCGAGCTGGTCGAGTATTTCGATGTCGCCTACGAGCTCGAGCATACTTTGCGGCAGCGCGGCAAACTGGAGGCGCT
>JBPBQO010000168.1:0-2188 GCA_050954785.1 Janthinobacterium lividum
TGGTGTTCCAGGCAACGTGAACGGCCAGGGTATACCTTTAATGGCTATCATTAGATGATCTAGCCAAATAATCTAATAGCAATCCTGCGTAGCCTAGCCAAGCTGACGCATCCTCCGTGGCTAGTTGGCTCAAGATGAATAGCCCCGATTTCAAGTGGGCATATTCTCCGTCTGTGTGCCGGTTTTGATAGTGACGCGAGCGCGCTAATCCGGTACCGATTCTGTGTTTAGGTCAGATTTGCGGAGGGTGGTTCCTTGGAAGCGCAGCGGGTCAAAATCGTAGAAGGCGGAAAGTTTGTGATACCAGCTGTAATGCGCAGGGAGCTTGGTATCGGAGCTGGCGATACCGTGATGGTGGATATCGACAATGGCGAGTTACGGGTACGATCGATTTCGAAGGCTCTTGAACGCGCCCGTGCCATACTGCGTCGTCATATTCCTGAGGGCGCAAACCTAGCGGACGAGTTGATTGCCGACCGACGCGACGAGGCAGACCATGAGTAACAAAATCGTACTCGATGCCTCGGCTCTGCTCTGTTTGCTTAACAGGATGCTGAAAAATCCCACGATTTGGCGATGAAGGAGGTGTCGTCGCCATTGTCATAGGCGATTTCGCCTTCGAGCCAGCCATCGTCGCGCAGATCGGCCCACCCGGTGCCGGTCACCTGATCGCCTTCATCAGCACCATTCCAATCGAAATCGACCCCGCTCGGGGTGAGCCCACCGTCGATTGCGGCGCAGAGCGCCCCGAACGCCATTTCGCCGGTGCCATCGGCGTCGATGCGCAGGAAAGCCGGGCCGCACAGATCGAGGTGGTCGCGCGGCCATGTTCCACTTTCCACGATCTGCCATTTGCCCACCAGAGCGGCGCCCGCGACCATCACCCCGTCTCCAGCAGCTTGGGAAGCCTGACCAGATTGTAGGCGGCAACCGTCAGCGTGAAGGCGAAGCGCACCCGGGCAAGCCCTCGAAACCGGGTCTTGCCTTGCCCGGCCGCTGACTTCACCCAGCCGAACACCTCCTCGATCCGCTTGCGGATGCGGATACTCGCGCGATAGCCTGGATGCCGTGTCGTGCGACCATCGATGGCGGAGCGCCGGCCGCTCACATTCTGGGCGACGTGCGGGGTGACGCAGCGCTCGCGCAGCTCGGAAACGAAGTCGCGGGTGTCGTACGCGCGGTCGGCCGCCAGCGTGATTCGGCTGCCATCTGCGCGGTCGACATCATCGAGCATCGCCACCGCGGTCAGCCGTTCGGCAAAGCCCGCCACCCGCGTGGTCTCGGCATCGACCGCCAGCCCGTTGCGGTTCTCCATCAGGACGTGGCCCATGTAGCACAGCTTGGCGCCTGCCCCCGGGCTCTTGCGATACAGACGCGCGTCCGGATCGGTGGTTGAGGCATGGGTATCGTTGCTGCGCCTGGTGCCGCGGAAGTCGACCTCGCCGTTGCGACCGCCAGGGCTGTCGGCAGGTGATTCATCGGCTCCGGCCGCCTCCTCCTTGGGACGAAAGCTCTTCATGCTGCACCACGCCTCGATCAGCGTGCCGTCGACGGAGAAATGCTCGGTCGACAGCAGGCGCTTCACCCGTGGACGCGCCAGGATCGCCGACAGGAAGCGCGCCGCGATCTTGCCGTCCAGCAATCGCTCGCGGTTCTTCGAGAAGGTCGATGCGTCCCACACCGGATCATCGATGCCGAGCCCGACGAACCAGCGGAACGACAAATCGAAGTTCAGCCGCTCCATCATTTGCCGCTCGGAGCGGATGCCGTGGAACAGCTGTAGCAGCAGCGTCCGCAACAGCTTCTCCGGCGCGATCGACGGCCGACCGATCCGCGAATAGACCGCCTCCAGCTCCGGCCCGATGTCTGCCAGCGCCTCGTTCACCAGACCACGGATCACCCGAAGCGGATGGCCCGCCGGCACCCGTTGCTCCAGATCGACATAGGAAAACAGCTTGCCCGATCGTTCGTCCGTCCCGCGCATCCATCGGCCTCGTTCATCGCGTCCTGACACGGTGAATCATCTCACGGCGCGATAGCCAAGCCCTTTTTCAGCAGCCTGTTAATGATGAGCCAGGAGCCGATCGGGTTGCCGAGGTACTGACACGATCGCTGATCGGCGCAGCTAACCTAGCCGAGGTCGTGTCGAAGCTGCGCGAACGCGGCCTGTCGCTGATCGAAGTCAGGG
>JBPBQO010000169.1:0-1683 GCA_050954785.1 Janthinobacterium lividum
CGTTCGGCCAGAAATACGGCGAGATGTCCTTCTCGGTGAGCTGGGAGCTCGGGTCCCACCACTCGCTCAGCCCCTTGATCCATCCGGTCATGAAGGTGCCGACCCTCTGCACGGTGCGCGCGTGCCGAAGCGTGAGCGGCGAGGCCGCGGCCCAGGACACGGCAACCGTTCCCATGGCCAGAACAAAGGGCACGTAGCCGGCGTTCGACTTCCCGGTTTTCGCGGTCATGGGCCTACTCCCTCCCGGCGAACATGTGGTTCAGGTTGGCGCGCAGCCCGGTGACGAACACCATGACGATGTGCGCCGGAATGAAGAACAGGAACCAGCCGAGCGACAGGAAGTGGATCGACCGCGCCCGTTGCCGGTGCAGGACGCGGCCGACGATGCCGAGCCTGTTGGAGATCGCCGGTGCCTGCAGCAGTCCCGTGGCGATCGAGGCAGGGGCTGCCACGAACACGGTGATGAAGTAGGTCAGCTGCTGCAGGCCGTTGTAGCGCGTCCAGCTCTCGTCGAGCGGGAAGTTCAGCGACGCGTACTGGATGCCGGTCGACAGCGCGTTCGGGAACACGGCCCACGTCCGGGGCACCAGACGCCTCCACTGGTCGGTCCGGAACAGGTTGATGTACGAAACGACGCCGTTCAGCACCCACAGCAGGTTGATGGAGAAGTGCCACCAGCGCGCAAGGCCGATCGTGTGGCGCAGCCCGGGGATGCCAAGCCATTTCGGAAGCGTCACGGAGTCGTCCTTGGCGGTCCACACCCGGTCCTGCGGCACCGGACGCTGGAAGCGGAACCACTCGGTGCCGGGCGTGCAGTCCCGGTTCCAGTAGAGGCGGGGATGGTCGGCCAGGATCTGCACGCCGGACCGGATGATGAACGTCATCAGGAACAGGTTGAAGAAATGGTGCCAGCGCAGCCACAGCGGGAAACCGGAGTCCACGGACGGCGCGCGCTGCGCAATGCCGGGGTAGCGCCGGATGAACGCCCGGCCCCGTGGCGTCGCCCGGATCCCCTGCGAGACGGTGACGGCGCCGACCAGCCCGACGAAGCCGGCCGGAAGCAGCCAGGCCAGGCTGTACCAGCGCCGGCCGACGCGGACCTTCGGGAACACGCCGGCCTGTGGCGGCAGCCAGCGGCTGACATTGACGCGATCGTCGGCGTGGGTGAGCCGTGCCGCAAGCGGGTCGTGGCGCGGCGGGGTCGCGGAGGGAGGCGGCGCGGACAGCGTGTCCCGCAGTCGCGCGAGGAGATCGCTGTCGCCGCTGCCCGACTGCCAGCGGGCAATCCTGCGCCTCAGGCGCCCGGCCGGGCGGCCGGCGGCGGAGTGAGGGGCGGCATCATCCGATGCGGTCATCACGACCTCGAGCTTTCGTGCGACGCCGCCGGCTCGCCGGTCAGACCTTCGCAGCGCACCTCCTGGGAGTCGTCCGGAGATCCCGACGATGGCGTGCCGATCGGTACGCCGGAATGCCGACTACAGCCGAACGAGCGGCGGCGCGATGCTCCAGACCGGATCGGGCGTCAACATTCAGGTGATGCCCGCCTTTCCAGGCGTGCAACCCGGCCCTTCCACAGCACGGCCGGTCAATCACCTCGCAGGTGCCAGCCTGGACAGCCAGGAGTCCGGGCGACTTCCATCGGTCCCGGCAGCCCGAACGCCACGTCCGCCTTCAGGCCCCGCG
>JBPBQO010000170.1:0-1543 GCA_050954785.1 Janthinobacterium lividum
CATCCACCTTGGGGATCTTGGGTGTTGTGCAGCCGGTGGAGGCGCGGCAACCAGCCGTTCACCCCTCGCAGCCTGTCGGATTGGGTTTGATGGTGTTCGGTCTGGAACTGGCGGTCGGCCATCTCATGCCGCGAGCATGCGGTTGATACGTCGGCAGTTGTAGGCCAGTGCGACGAGACTCCACTCGGCGGCGACGTTGTGGATGCCGCGCAGTTGGAAGCGGGTGAAGCCCATAGCGCTCTTGATGATGCCGAACACCGGTTCGACCGTCTGTTTGCGCCGTTTGTAGAGGGTCTTGGCATCGTCCTGGTCCAGCCTGGCCTTCATGGCCAGGCGCCAGGGTTCGATGATCCGGCGTGGCGGCTTGGGTGACGCGGGCGGCCGGAAATCGTAAGGCCGCTGTGTTTGTGTCCGTCCGATCGCCACCAGGGGCTCGATCCCGCGTGCCTGCAACGCAGCGACGGCTGGCCCGCTGGCGTAGCCGGTGTCGGCGAGAACCGTCCGGGGTAGGCCGAGCGTCGCCTCCATCGCCAGGATCGTGGCGGCAAAGCTCGGCGCATCTGCCGTGGTGGCGACCAGGTTGGTGGCCAGGATCAGTTGTGCGCCCTCGGCACAGACCACGGCCTGGGCATTGTAGGCTTGACGGTATTCGTGTGCGTCCGAGCGTCGCATCAACGCACTGTCGGGGTCGGTCAGGTTGCTCTGCCGCTCAGGTGGCGGCACGTCGTCCGGAGGCTTGGGCGCCCGGCCGCGGCGTCCTGTCTTGGCATCGTATGTGGCCTTTTTCGCCTCATAGGCGGGCCGGGCGGCCTCGGCCTGGGCGCGTGCCTCAGCTTCCAGGCGGTCGCAGGCAGCGTCGAGCTTGGCTTTCAGCGCGCCGCGCCGGGCCAGTTCGGCTGGCAATACTTGCAGGTCCTGGTCCGCGGTGTCGGCCGCCTCCGCCTGAGCGGTCAGCGCCGCAATATCGGCCGCTAGCTTGGCGCGCAACTCGCTGGCACGGTCGTAGCGCACGGAACGGATCTTGGATGCGTCGGCGTCGATCTTGGTGCCGTCGATCGACACCGTGCCGAGCCGCAGCAGCCCGGCCTCACGCGCAAGCAGCAGGATGTGCAGAAACGCCGCTTCGATCGCAGCCTTATTCATGCGCCGGAAGCTCGCGACGGTGTCGTGGTCCGGATGCAGGTTGGCGGCCACGAACCGCACCGCGACGTCCCGGTAGGTCGCCCGCTCGATCCGGCGGGACGAGAAGATGCCGTTGGCATAGCAATGGATCAGCAAGGCCAGCATCAGCCGGGGATGGTATTGCAGCTTGCCACCTGTCCGCCGGGGAACCTCAAATGCGGCGAACGGCACCCGCTCCACTGCCGCCACCACGAAGTGCGCCAGGTCGTCCTCGGGCAGCCAGGACTTGAGGTCCGGCGGCATCAGGAAGGCCTGGTCACGGTTGAACGGAACGAAACTCGGCATCTCAGCAGCTTGCCGTAAAATGCCGCTTCAGGGTACCCCAATCCGACAGGCTGCTCGAGCATGGAGATACGATCTG
>JBPBQO010000171.1:0-89859 GCA_050954785.1 Janthinobacterium lividum
ATCGAGCACCGGCCGCGGCAACTGGCTTTCCGACGCCGGGAAGGTGAGCGGCAGGTGCCCGGACGGATTCACGTCTCCGAACAGCACGTCGGCGATCGCGGCACCGCCGCCGGAGCCGGGATACCAGGCTTCAAGCACGCCCTTCACCTGGGACAGCCACGGCATCAGCACCGGACCGCCGCTTTCGACGACCACGATGGTGTTCGGATTGGCGCGAACCACCGCCTGCACCAGCGCGTCCTGGTCGACCTTGGTCTGCATGTCGGCCGGCAGCGACAGGCTGGCCGCATCGATGCTTTCGGCCAGCCATTGGTTGACGAACACGATCGCTACCTCCGCCTTGGCCGCGACCGCGGCGGCCGCCGCCGGATTTGCGCCGGTATCGTAGGAGAAGGTGGCGTTGGGCGCTTCCTGCTTCATCGCCGCCAGCGGCGAGGATGGGTTCCAGATCACCGGGCGCGGGAACGCTGTCTTGGCATCCACCGGCGCTGCCGGGCCGCCGACCGGCCAGACCTCGGACGAACCGCCGCCCTCCAGCACGCCGTTGGCTGCATTCGAGCCGATCACGGCGACCGATCCGATCTTTTTCGACAAAGGCAGGGTTGAGCCGGCGTTCTTCAGCAGGACGATGCCTTCCTGCTCATCCGCCTGCGCCACCGCCGCATCGCCGACGGCATCGATCGGCACGATGTCGGTGACGCGATCGTCGAACAGTCCGTTGGCGAACTCCGAACGCAGGATGCGATGCACCATGTCGAGCAGGCGGGACGACTTGACCGTGCCGTCCTGGATCGCCTGCGCGAGCCTGGTGGTAAAGAATGGGCCTCCGTTCGCCTGGTCGAAGAAGCCGCCGGATTCCTGGTCGAGCCCGCCATTGGCGTCGGTCACTGCATGCACTGCGCCCCAGTCGGACATCACCCAGCCCTTGAAGCCCCAATCCCCCTTCAGGATCTGGTTCAGCAGGATGTCGTTGCCGCACGCATAGGCACTGTTGACCCGGTTGTAGGAGCACATCACGGAGCCCGGCTGGCCGATCTCGAGCGCCAGTTCGAACGCCAGCAGGTCGCTCTGCCGGGCCGCTGTCCAGTCGATGTTCGAGGAGGCCGAGTTGCGGCCGGTCTCCTGGTCGTTCAGGGCATAATGCTTGATCGTCGACACCACATGGCGCGACTGGATGCCGCGCACCTGCTCGCCGACCATGGTGCCGGCCAGCAACGGGTCCTCGCCGGCATATTCGAAGTTGCGGCCATTACGCGGCTCGCGCGCCAGGTCGACGCCGCCTGCCAGCAGGACGTTGAACCCTTCCCGCCGCGCTTCCTCGCCGATCATCGCGCCGCCCTGGAAGGCGGTGTCGCGGTTCCAGGTGGCGGCCGTGGCGAGGCCGGATGGCAGTTCGGTCGAATAGCCGGCGGCTCCGCGTATCGGCTGGCCGGTCTCGCCGTTCACCGGATTGGCGACGCCGGTCCCGGCATCGCTTTCCTGCAGTGCCGGCACGTCGAGTTCGGGAATGCCCGGCACGAAGCCGGCCGATCCGAGCGCGCCCTGCGGCACGACACTGGCCGGGAGCATGTAGTTGGCCGGCTCCGCGTAGTAGCCGTAAACCAACTGCAGCAATTGCTGTGTCGAAAGCTGCTGCTCCAGTAAGACGGCGCGTTGATCGGGCGACAGCGAAGCATTCATCCAGGACGCTGCCGCGGCGGTCTGGGTGCCAGCGGTTTGCGCATCGATGGTCTGACAAGACATGACGAAGCTCAGGGCCGTGCAGGCCATGAACAAGTTGCGTTTTCTGTGCATAGACGTATCCCCGACGTTTCTGTCGTTATGCAGAGGCCTTCGGGCACTCTTCGGGATCGGCTACATGACGGGGTAACTGGTCACAGTGTCGAGATCCCGACAGGATGGTAAAAGTCACCTGCCGTTGTAATAAAGCATGATGCTGACTCTTTGTCACATATTTCGTTGATGGTGCGATACGGAATTTCTGCAGAATATGCAAGCGACACATGACAGATTAGAGTTTTGTAAAAACAAATACCCGGACGTAGTCAGCCTGTTAATTTGTTCGGTAGCGTCAGGTTCAGATTGTTCATTCGATGATGCGTTTTTACATCCCGAGCGTTTGATTCGGTGTCGCGGAAATTCTTGTTGAAGCGCAGTATATCATTCCAGAAACTGTAATCTATTAACGTTCGTGGCATGCCCGATTCTGGATCGTTTTTATGTTGATGGGTTAAATATTGTGAGTTGTGCCGAAAAATCCGATCCGTCATGAAATGTCGGGACTGTAAATTCAGCCCTGGTGTTTAACTCGGAAGGTCGGGGTGAACTAGCGGAATGGAACCGACGAGCGCCCGGATCATGCGCAGCCGGCAAGGCGCCCAACACGCCGTGCAGTCAGGATGCCATCATTCGCGTTAAGCTGCGTGGGACATCGTTCCCGGAGCTTCTCCCATGCGCCTGCTGATCGCCTTCATCCTGCCGTTCCTGACCTTCTTCACGATCGGCCGGCCGATCGCCGGGATTTTCTGCCTGATCCTGCAGGTCACCCTGATCGGCTGGCTGCCGGCCACCATCTGGGCCGTCTATGCGCTCAGCCAGTACAAGACCGATGTGAAGCTGCGCGCGTTCCGCTAGAGCGACGGCGGGGCAGGGAGCACATCATGATCCAGGACTGGCGGCAGAAGGTGCTTCCGGCGTTGCGGTCGCCGCTCGACTACATGCGGCCACGCACGATCCGGATCGGCGTTACCGGACTGGCGCGCGCCGGCAAGACCGTGCTGCTCACCTCGCTGGCCTCTACCTTGCTCGCCAGCAACGCACTCGGTGGCCGCATCGTCCGTGCCCGGCTGGCCTCCGCCGGCGCCGAAGCACTGCCCCGCTTCGACCATGTGGCGCATCTGGCCGCGCTGGCCGCCGATCCGCCGCACTGGCCGGCCCGGACCGACGCGGTGTCCCTGCTCGCATTCGACCTCGAGCTTCGGCCTACCTTCGCCACCTTGCCGCCCCGGCAGGTACGCCTCGAACTGCTCGACTATCCCGGCGAATGGCTGCTCGACCTGCCGCTGCTGGAGCTGTCCTTCGCCGACTGGTCGCAATCGGTGCTGTCGCGGCTGGAGCGGCCCGGCCTGACCGACGCCACCCGCGACTTCCTGGCCTTTGCGCGCGCGCTGCCGGCGCATGCCTCCGCCGACGAGGCGCTCGCCCTTTCTGGACACCGCCTGTATGTCGCGACGCTGACCCGGCTGCGCGACCTGCACGGAATGGCGATGCTGCAGCCCGGCCGCTTCCTGATGCCGGCTCCGGGCGCCGCACCGCCCTGGATGAACTTCTTCCCACTCACCGGCAGCGGCCCTCTGGCCGACCTGATGCGCCGGCGCTACGAGGCCTATGTGACCGCCACCCGAGATGCGCTGGTCTCGCCGCTGTTCGGCCGGATCGACCGGCTGGTGGTGCTGGCCGACCTGCTCGGCGCGCTTCACACCGGTCCCGACGCCTTCGCGGACGCCCAGGCCGCCCTGGCTGCCGCATCGTCCGGCCTGCGCTGGCAGGGCTCGTGGCTCTCGTCGATCGCGTCGCTGGCCGCACTCCGCCTGCCGCCGCGGGTGATTTCCCGCGTGGCATACGTCGCCAGCAAGGCCGACCATGTGTCCGAACGCCAGCGCGGCAATCTCGCCGCACTGATGGGCGCGCTGACCGGTCAGGCCGATGCACGCGGCAATACGCCGTCCGGCGCACCTCCCTCCAGTGTGCGCAGTGCCAGCTTCGCCGTCGCCTCCGCCCGCTGCACCGAGGATTTCGTCTGGACCCTGGATGGCCATCCTGTATCCGCCGTGCGTGGCCGGCTGCTCGGCAGCGAACGCCTGACCCGGTCCTATCCCGGCGAGGTGCCGGACCGTCCGCCGGGCCCCGAGTTCTGGGCGCATTCGTTCCTCGAACTGCCGGCCTTCGAGCCGGCGCGCCTGTCGCGTGGCGCCGCCATTCCCAATATCGGGCTCGATGCGCTGCTCGGCTTCCTGCTGGAGGACCTGCTGTGACCGAGCGACCGACGCCGCCTCTGGTCCGTCCGCGCATCGAGACCGAAACCGGCCGCACCGACCGCCTGGAGATCGCGGCCGAACTGGTGCCGATCGTGCCGGGGACCGGGTCCGAGCCTACCGATCCGCGCTGGAGCATGCCGCTGCTGGTGCTGAGCGGTTTCGCAGTGCTGGCATTCGGACTGGTGGCGTTGCAGACCGGAAACTTCGTCGCGGCGGAATTCAGCCGGTCCCGGGTTCTCGGCGGCCTGACCCTGCTGGTGGCGCTGCTCGGGTTCGGCCTGATCCTGCTCGGCATCTGGCGCGAGTTGCGGGCGCTGGCGGCGTTGCATGCCGTGGACCGCCTGCGCCGCGACCTTGCCTCCAATGATGCGACGGTGAAGGTCGCGGCGGCCAGACGCTGGCTCGACCGTATCGAGGGCGGTGCCGCCCTGCGTCCGGCGCTCGACGCGCTGAACGATCCCGACGCCGTGTTGCCGCTGCTTCGCGCCGGCGTGGAGGCCGGGCTGCGTGCGAAGGCCGATCAGCTCGGGCGACGCGCGGCTCTTCAGGTCGTTGCCGGCATGGCCGCGACGCCCGCGCCGTCGCTGGTGGTCCTGCTGATCTCATGGCGCGGTCTCCGGCTGATCCGCCAGATCGCGTCGTTGTATGGCCTGCGCCCCAGCCTGTTCGGCACGCTTGGCCTGCTGCGTCGCACCGCCTATGCCGCGACCGCGACCGCGGTGACCGAGGCCGCGATCAACACTGCCGCGCATGCCGTGCTGAGCACGCCGTTGCTGACCCATCTGGCCGGCGAAATGGCAGGCGGCGCGGTGGCGGCCCGCCGCATGATCGTCCTCGGCCGCGCCGCCTCGATCGCCTGCACGCCGTTGCCGCCGGAATAGGGTTTATTGCTGGCGAAGAAGACTGCAGATCGAGGACGCGGTTGCCTGGGCAGTTTGCAACTGTGGCAACCGGAGTAATGCCTCATGGACACCTCTGAACACACCGAGCATGTTTTAACCGCCATGGACTTCCTGTCTCGCGAGCAGAGCGAGTTCGGATCGGCCTGGCGCTACGAGCTCGTTGATGGCCGGATCATCGGCCAGGCTGCTCCCTCTCCGGAACATGGCGCCATTATCAGTGGGTTGACGGCGGCCCTCGCGATCCGCCTGCGCGGAAACACCGATCGATGCCGTCCGGAAGCCGGCAGCGGCGCCGCTCCGAGGCAGCAGCAGCGCAGCACTGCTCGCATTCCGGATGTGACCGTCCGCTGCGGCGAGCTGCCGCGTGTCGTGCGCGCGATCGTAAACGCCGTGATCTTCAGGATGTCGAGGGCGTGCAGGAGATCGTGGAGATCTACCAGGACGAGATGGCCGCTCACATCTACCGCCGGGAGACCTACGAGACCTGGTCCTTCACCGCCATCGATGGTGCCGGGGCCACGCTTGGATTGCGCAGCATCGGCCTCGAAATCCCACTCGCGGAAATCTATGAGTTCGCGCTGCTTGCCCAAGCCGCTTCGTTCCGGCCGGTCATGGCCGCAATCCGACGCGGCCCCGAGTAGCGGCATAATGCTGAAGTCTCGGCAGGCGTGATGCTGTGTTATCGTTGTTCTATAAAACAAGATTGTAAGATGTGATGCCGAAGCCGACCTCTACTGTGGCCGATGTCATCCTCATCGGCGCAGGACTGTCCGGAGCCGCGTTCGTGGCTCACCTGCTCCGGGATCACCCGAACCTGCGCGGCGAACTCGTCGTCATCGAGCCAGCGGCACGGCTGGGCGCTGGCCTTGCCTACGGCACCACCGATCCGGCCCATCGCATCAACGTCACCGCCGGGCGTATGTCGCTGTTTCCGGACCAGCCGGATCATTTCACCAACTGGCTGGATGGAAGGAGTGAGGTGGCGCGGGATCCCGATGCCGTCACGCCGGACGGTCGGCACCATGCACGGCGCAGCCTGTTCGGGACCTATGTGGATGAAGCGGTACGAACACAGATTGCCGCTTCGTCGGTGATCGTCGATCACCGGCGCGAACGGGCCCGCTCGGCCGAGCCGGTTCCCGGCGGTGGGTGGCAGGTGACGCTCGAGACCGGAGATATCGTTGTCGCGCCGCTGCTGGTGCTCGGCGTCAGCCACACCGCGCCGGACCTGCCAGCCTTCCTGCATGGGCTCGAAGCCGATCCGCGCGTGGTCCGCGACCCCTGGGACCGGACAGCGCTCGACGCGATCGGACCGGACGATGCGGTGCTCGTCGTCGGCACCGGCCTGACCGGCTGCGACGTCATCGCCTCGCTGCGGGCCCGGGGTCATCGCGGGTCGATCCTGGCCATGTCCAGGCGCGGCCTGCTTCCGCGCCCGCGCACCCGGTTGCCGGTATCGGCATCCGGCGACTTCACCATCGCTCCCGAGCACACTGCACTCGGTCTGTTGCGTCGCGTGCGGCGACAGGTGGCGCAGGTCGCTGCCATGGGCGAGCCCTGGGAAGGCGTCGTCGATGCGATCCGCATCCAGGCCCGGACCATCTGGAAGTCGCTCCCTATCATGGAGCGCCGCCGTCTGCTGCGCCATCTTCGCCCGTTCTGGGACGTACACCGCTTCCAGTGCGCCCCACAGATCGAGGCGGTGCTGGCGGACGGGCAACAGTCCGGCTGGCTGACCGTGAACGCTGCGACGCCACTCCATGCCGAGGCGGATGCCGACGCGATCACCGTCCGGTTCCGGCGACGTGGGCGATCGGCCATCGAGCAAGCGCAGGTCGCCGCCGTGGTGAACTGTACCGGTCCGGGCCACCGTTCGGTGGTGTCGGCGCATCCGCTGCTGCGCGCCCTGGCCGACGCCGGGGCATTGCGCGCCGATCCATGCCGGCTCGGCATCGACGTCGACGAGACGAGCCGGGTCATCGCCGTCGACGGCACGTCCTGGCCCAGCCTGTTCGTGGTCGGCCCGCTTGCGCGCGGCACCCATGGCGAACTGATGGGCCTGCCGCAGGTCACTACCCAGCCGCGCGAGGTCGCCGCCACGGCCGCTGCCCTGATGCCAACTTAGCGCCCCGCTTTCCATGGACACGCGGAGCGGCGCGCGCCATCTGTGCCGGCAATGATCACCGACAAGCGTCTCCTGCGTGCCGAGCCCAGCTTCCGCTTCCTGGCCAAGCTCTGGCGGGTGAGCTGGCTGTATGTGCTGCTGATCTGCGTGCTGGCCGGGGTCGGCTACGGCGCGTTGTACTCAGCTGGTGGCGGCTCGGCCAAACCGTTCGCCGGACCGCAAAGCATCCGCTTCGGTTTCGGGCTGGTGATGATGCTCGGCATCGCCATGGTCAGCCCGCGCATCCTGGTGAAGCTGGCCTGGCCGCTGTATTTCTTCTCGCTGGCGTTGCTGGTGGCGGTGCTGCGTATGGGCCATGTCGGCAAGGGAGCGGAACGCTGGCTGGTGCTGGGCGGCTTCCAGTTGCAGCCGTCCGAGCTCGCCAAGATCGCGCTGGTGTTGATCCTCGCCGCCTGGTTCCACCGGGCCGGCCAGGACCGCATGGGCAACCCGCTGTTCCTGATCCCGCCGGCGTTGATGGTGCTGGCCCCAGTCGCGCTGGTGCTGAAGGAGCCCAATCTAGGCACGGCGGTGATCATCGCCGCGGTCGGCGGCTCGATCTTCCTGGCGGCCGGAATGCGGCTCTGGC
Source organism: Janthinobacterium lividum (assembly GCA_050954785.1). Taxonomy (GTDB): domain Bacteria; phylum Pseudomonadota; class Alphaproteobacteria; order Acetobacterales; family Acetobacteraceae; genus Lichenicola. The sequence goes on from JBPBQO010000171.1 coordinate 7,693, forward strand.
AGATCGCGGTGCTCATCGCGCCGCTGCCGTTCCTCGGCCGCATCGCCTATGGCCATCTGCACGACTACCAGCGTGCCCGCATCACCACCTTTTTGCATCCGGAAAGCGACCCGCTCGGCGCCGGCTACAACATCATCCAGTCGAAGATCGCGCTGGGCTCGGGCGGCATGTGGGGGCAGGGCTACCTGCACGGCACCCAGGGCCAGCTCAACTTCCTGCCCGAGAAACAGACCGACTTCATTTTCACCATGATCGCCGAGGAATGGGGACTGGTCGGCGGATTGTCGGTGATGGCGTTGCTGCTGGTGATGATTCTCGGCGGCATGTTGATGGCGTTGCGCTGCCGAAACCAGTTCGGCCGGCTGCTCGGGCTCGGCATCGCGATGAACTTTTTTCTCTATTGCGTGGTCAACCTGTCGATGGTGATGGGCGCGATCCCGGTCGGCGGCGTGCCACTGCCGCTGATTTCCTACGGCGGCTCGGCGATGCTGACGGTGATGTTCGGCTTCGGGCTGCTGCTGTCGGTGTATGTGCATCGCGACATGCGCTTCGGCGACGCAAACCCGTGACAAGCAACCGGTGACGGGCCTGGTGCCGCCGACGCCGGCTGTTCTGCGTGCCTATCGGCTCAGCACCTACACCGCCGGCGGCATCGTGGCCCATGTCGGCCATCGTCCGGACCAGATTCCGCCGCGCTGGGCCGGACGCGACCTGATGCTGTTGAGCGCCTGCAATCCCTGCGGCCGGCTCCGGCCCGACGGCTGGAACCAGCGCATGATGGGTCATCTGCGCGAGGCGCTCCGAGGCTTTTCCTGTGCCGAGGGCGAGGGCCGCCTGGGACGCTGGTCCGAGCCGCTACTGCTGGTGGCCATCGCTCCCGCACGAGGCATCCGCCTGGCCCGTCTTTTCCGGCAAAACGCAGTCGTCCTGCTGCGTGATCGCCGGCCAGCACGGCTGGTGCTGCTGGCCACGATGGCGATCGGGCATGACTGTCCCGGAGCGTCATAATGTATTTATGCAATCGGATTATTCATGCCGAACTGCAGCGTGGCTATCGCAGGTAGTTTCGACAGACGGGCAATCGATAGTCGCATTGTTGTTTTGAGCGTAGCGGACGGGTCCGGCTTGAGGGGCCTCTCGGGCCCCTCGCGCTGGCGTCAGCCGTGCGGCTTAAACACGACTTTCGTGCAGCCGTCCTTCTTGTCACGGAAGGTCTCGTAGAGTGCAGGACCGTCTTCCAGGTTGGTGGAGACGTGGCTGATGATGAACGACGGGTCGATCTCGCCCTTCTGGATGCGCTCCATCAGCGGCTTCATGTAGCGCAGCATGTGGGTCTGGCCGGTGCGGAGGGTCAGCCCCTTGTTCATCAACAGGCCCATCCCGATCGGTCCGGCCATGCCGGCATACACACCCGGCATCGACACGATTCCGCCCGGACGGCAGGCCAGGAGCGCCTGGTTCAGGGCGAAGGGCCGCTCCATGCTGATCGTCGCCGACATCACCGCCGAGCTGACCTTCTGCGCCAGCGTGTCGGCGCCATGCGACTCCATGCCGACGGCCTCGATGACCGCATCGGGTCCGAGACCATGGGTCATGTCCATGATCGTTTCCTGCACGTTCTGGGTGCCGAAATCGATGGTTTCCGCTCCTGCCGTGCGCGCCAGGGCAAGCCGCTCCGGCACCGTGTCGATTGCGATCACCCGTTCGGCGCCAAGCAGGAAGCAGGACTTGATCGCCAGCACGCCGACCGGTCCACAACCCCAGACGGCGATGGTCTGCCCGGGCTGGATGTCGCAATTTTCCGCCGCCTGGTAGCCGGTCGGGAAGATGTCGCTCAGGAACAGAACCTGCTCGTCGGTCAGGCCGTCCGGAACCACGATCGGACCGACGTCGGAATAGGGAACACGCAGGTATTCCGCCTGTCCACCGGGGATACCACCGGTGATGTGCGAGAAGCCGAACAGGCCTGCCAACGGATAACCGAAGGTTTCGGCCTGCATCTTGCCGTTCGGGTTGGTACGCTCGCAGCAGCTGAAGTTGCCCCATTTGCACTGGCGGCACTCGCCACAACAGATGGTGAAGGGCACGACGATGCGATCGCCGACCTTCAGCTTGGTGTTCTCGCGACCGACCTCGACCACTTCGCCCATAGTCTCGTGCCCGAGGATGTCGCCGCATTCCATCGTCGGCATGAAGCCGCCCATCAGATGGAGATCCGAGCCGCAGATCGCGCAGGCCGTCACCTTGATGATCGCGTCATGCCCGTCCTGGATGATCGGATCGGGCACCGTCTCACAGGTGATCTTGCCTTTGCTCTGCCAGGTTAGGGCCTTCATGTCGGTCTCTCCAGTTCACCGGTGTGGTCTGGTGATACGTGAGGCACCGATCGAGGTTTCTTCTCCCGAGCCAAGCTGGTTGCCAGACGCGGGACGGCGTCGCAGCGTCATCCGCACATTGTCAGGGGCGCGGGGGAGGGCTTCCCGGCGCGGGGTCCAGCTCGATTTCCGCGGACGCTTCCCGGCTGACATCCTGTGCGTCCTGCGTCGCCTCGGGCGAAGACATGGCCATCGCCTTCATCCGCATCATCGGACGGGGTCCGTTGCCGCTATCGCTCAGGGTGACGTCACGGATCGTCCCGACCTTCAGCCCAAGCGACCGCGCCGCCGCGGCCGAGTTCGCCTGCAGTGTCTTCAGCGCCTTGTCGCTCGCCAGCCGCTCGGCCTCTTCCATGCGCGCCGGCGACAGCGTCCAGGCCAGATCGCCGATCACCAGGCCGCTGCCCTGCAGCCGCCCGACCAGTTCCAGCAGCGCAGTCGCGTTCGTCGCCTGCAGCCTCAGCGTCTGCCGCGCGGTCCAGAGTTGCTGCTTCTCGCCGCTGTGCTCGACGCTGTAGCCGGCCAGGTGCGGGACGACACCATCCACCTTGGCAGTCAGCGAGGTTGCCGCCGCGATCAGGCGGTTGACCTGTTTCTGTGCCGCGACCGGATCGGCCGAGGTCGCTTCGGCGGCAAGCTGGGCCACCAGCAGGTCGGGAGTTTCCTGCACCGTACCGGTCGCCGATAGATGCAGCAGCGTGGCACCCGGTGGCAGCGGTGCCCCCGGCGGTGCGGCATGCGCGGCCGGCATCAGCCAGATCGTATTGAGGCTGCCCGCCAGCATGGCACCGGCAATCGATGGCGCCCGGCGAAGGGTGGCGGCGTGGCTGGACAGGCTATCCATGCGGCTCGTTCTCCTGGTCCTTGTCGGGGGTCGCGACATCCAGGCTCTCACCAGCCGGTCCACGCTCGGCACGCAGCACCATCAGGGCGCGACGCAGCCGGTTGATACCACCACGCACCCGACCCTGCTCGCACAGGTCGCGCCCTTCGGTCTCGAGCTCGCGCACCTCCTGCGGCATCACGCCGTAGCGGTGAATCCGGTCGGACAGGCTCAGGCAGTATGCGCGCGTATCCGAGGTGACCACCATCGGTGCGTCCTCGGTATCCTGTTCATGTTCCAAGGCCAGTGCCGGACCGTTGCCGGCTATCGAGACGGCAAGCACCAGCATCGCAGGAAGCAGGAGTGGCGGCAGAGTGACATGTCGCGGAAGCAGAACCGTTCGGATCATGGCGGCTAGGATAGCGGGTTCGCCCTGTCCGTCTGATGGTCCGGAGATGACGGCGGCTCCATCCGGGGCAAAACAGGCTGTTTGTGCAACATCTGTTGCGGTCCTGCCATACCGGTCAGCGGCAGCAGCAGGGTCGCTTCGATTCCTGTGGCCGTACTACTCCGACTTGCCGGGGAGCCCAGCTCGAGCCGTCCGCCATGCAGATGCGCCACTGCCAGTACCAGCGACAATCCAAGGCCGGAGCCAGGCAGGTTCCGCGACGTTTCGGCACGAAAAAATCGTTCTGATGCGCGGGCCAGGTCGGGCGCCTGCATGCCGATTCCCTGGTCGCGAACGGTGATCCGGACCAGGCCCGCGTTGGCGACAGCCTCGAGCTGGACCACTCCGCCCGGCCTGGAGAACTTGATCGCGTTGTCGAGCAGGTTCGCCACCGCCTGCTGGATCAACCTGCGGTCGCCCTGCAGATGGATCGATGAGGATGGCAGCCGCTCCAGCGTCAGCTCCTGTTCTTCAGCCAGCGCGCCGTAGAGGTCGGCGAGGTCGTCCAGCAGCCCCGATAGCTCGAGTGGTGCAAACGCAGACCGTCGTGCACCGGCCTCGATCTCGGCGATCCGGAGCAGCGCCTCGAATACCGCCGTCACGCCGTCGAGATCGGCCACCGCCCGCTCGATCGCCGCGCGCATCTCTTCCTGTCCCGTCGCATGCAGGGCGGCATCCTCGAGCCGGGCGCGGGCGCGGGTGATCGGCGTGCGCAGGTCGTGGGCGATCGAGTTCGAGACCTGCTTTACCCCGTCCATCAGCCGGGCGATCCGGTCCAGCATTTCGTTGACCGTCTCGGCGACCCGGTCGAACTCGTCGCCGCTGCCGGACAGCGGCACCCGCTGGGTCAGGTCGCCGGCGGCGATCGCGGCGGTGGTGCGGGCGACGTTATGGACCATGCGCCGGAACAGGCTCCGCACCACGAACGCGCCGCTGACTCCCAGCACCCCCACCATGAGGACTGCCCACAACAAGGTGTCGGTGAGCAGGCGCTTCAGGATGGTGCGCGCCCGCACGTCCCGGCCGACCAGCAGGCGGAACCCGCCGGGCAGGGTGAACGCCCGCAACTCCGCCCGCCCGCGCAGGCCGGCCCGCGAGATCGAGAGCTGGTACCAGATGTCGGTTCGCGCTACGACGCGCGGCCAATCGCGCAGGTTGCCGGCTACCCGCGCGCCGGCGCTGTCCACCATCAGGTAGATCGCGTCGTCGTCGACGTTCTGCGCCAGGCGCTCCTGGATGGTGTTGCCGAGCCCGAGCAGCCCGTCCTCGGCGAACCGTTCCGACAGGGCGCGCGCGTCGGCCTCGATCGCCGCCTCGGCCTCGCGTTCCAGCAGGCCGACCGTCGCCCACCAGATGAAGCACATGAAGATGATCGCGCTGAGGATGAACAGCAGCGCATAGACCAGCGCCAGCCTGAGGCTGGCGGACCGGAGGATGTCGTTGCGGCGGCTTTTGCGTGGCGCGGAATCCGGTCCGACCGGCTGCTGGACCGGGCCGCGCGCGACCGGCGACCGCTGCCAGGGCGGCCGGACGTTGGCGCCGGCGGGCTGCCTAGTCGTCACGCAGCATGTAGCCGGCGTTGCGGACGGTATGGATCAGCGGGGTCGGATACGGCTTGTCGATCTTTTGCCGGAGCCGCGACACATGCACGTCGATGACGTTGGTCTGCGGGTCGAAATGATAGTCCCACACCCCTTCGAGCAGCATCGTGCGGGTGACCACCTGGGCCGCATGCCGCATCAGGTATTCGAGCAGCCGGAACTCGCGCGGCTGCAGGTCGATCTTCTGGCCGGCCCGCTTCACCTGCCGCGACAGCAGGTCCATCTCGAGGTCGCCGACCGTCAGGCGGGTGGTCGGCCCGGTCTCGCCCTTGCCACGGCGGCACAGCACCTCGACCCGTGCCAGCAGCTCGGAAAAGGCGAACGGCTTGGTCAGGTAGTCGTCGCCGCCGGCCTTCAGGCCCGCGACCCGCTCGTCCACCTGGCTCAGTGCGGACAGCAGCAGCACGGGTGTCCGGTTGTTCTGGCCGCGTATGGTTTCCAGCAGGTGCAGCCCGTCGATGCCGCCGGGCAGCATGCGGTCCAGGATGATGGTGTCGAAGCTTTCGCTGACGGCCATGAACAGGCCGTCCTTGCCGTTATCGGCCTGTTCGACGATGTGGCCCGCTTCCTTCAGGCCCTTGGCAACGAAGCCACGGACGGTCTGGTCGTCCTCGACCAGCAGGATACGCATCGCATACGCCTTTTGCATCGCCATGCCACACGGCCGGCCTCATGGACGGAGCGTGCACCCACAACGGCGAACTTGTCCATGTGAGGCCGGACAGGTGCCGACCGCCGACCGGCCGATGCTCAGCCCGGGTTCTCGTCGACCCGGCGGCCGACGACGGCCAGCACGTCCACCACATGGCCTTTGCGAGTTACTTCCAGCCGGATCGAACTGCCCGGCGCCGCGGCCGCAACCGTGCGGATCAGTCCGCGATTGGTGTCGACATGGTCGCCGTTCACCATGGTCACGATGTCGCCCGACCGGAGGCCGGCCCTGGCGCCGGGCCCGCCCTTATCGACCGAGACGATCGCCACGCCGCCGCCGACGGCGTTCTCCAGCGTCACGCCGAGCCAGCCGCGATCGATATGGCCCTTAGTGCGCAACTGCTCGACGATCGGCGCCACCAGTTCGCTCGGAATGCCGAAGCCGATGCCTACCGAGCCGCCGGTCGGCGAGACGATCGCGGTGTTCAGCGCCACCACCTGGCCATGCATGTCGAACGACGGACCGCCGGAATTGCCGGGGTTGATCGGCGCGTCGAGCTGCAGGAAATCATCGAACGGACCGGCGCCGATGTCGCGCCCGCGTGCCGAGACGATGCCGGCCGTCACCGAGCTGCCCAGCCCGAACGGGTTGCCGGCGGCCAGGATCCAGTCGCCGATCTCGACCTTGCGGCTGTCGCCCCAGGTCACGAACGCCAGCTTGTGATCGGCCTTGACCTGGATCACCGCGATATCGGTGAGTTCGTCGCTGCCGAGCAGCTTCGCCGGCAACTCGGTGCCATCCGAGAACGACACCGAGATCTTGTCGGCATTTCCGACCACATGGTTGTTTGTGACGATGATCCCGGAGGGGTCGATCACGAAGCCCGAGCCGGCGCCCAGCATCTGCTCCCGGCGCGAGCGCATCCGCTCGCGGAACTGCTTCTCGAACGGAGTGCCGCGCAACGCCTGCGGCACCTTCACTTTGGTCTGGCTGTCGTCGTCGACATCCTGGGTGACGGCGATGTTGACCACGGCCGGCACCACCTTGCGCACCAGCGGCGCGAAACTGAGTGGGCCACTGACCACCAGAAGCGGTCCGCCCTGCGGGTCCGGTTCCGCGTAGGCAACCGACGTTCCGGTCCAGATGGCGAATGCCATCATGGCTCGGAATGCCGCCACCGGTATGACCGCGCCACGTAATGGACGTCGGGGCAGGGTCGAGCCGGGTTCGTTCATGCAGCCAAGGCCTCGAGGCAATCAGCGTTCATCCTAATGCCAGAACGTTCCGGAAATCACCGTTGTGGCTTGCGCGTTACAGGATGCGTGCCGGACTGTGGCGTATTGGACGCGCTCTGCATGCCGGGCGTAGGAGTCGACGGGTCCTCCGGCCAGTCGTGCCGCGGATAGCGCCCACGCATGTCCCGGCGCATGTCGGCCCAGCCGCCACGCCAGAAACTTTCGAGGTCGGCGGTGATCGCGGCAGGCCGTCCGGCCGGCGACAGCAGCGCCACCTGCATCCTGAGCCGCCCGTCGGCCAGCACGGGCAGCCGGGTGGTCCCATAGAAATCCTGTGCCCGTGCCGAGGCGGTCGGCACCGGCTGGGAATAATCGATTGCGATCCGGCGTCCGTGCAGTGCGAGCTGGGTCGGCAGCAGCCGGTCCAGCCGGGTAATCTCCGCATGGTCGATCTGCCGACGTAGCAGCCCGGCCAGGTCCAGCTGCAGCAGTTCGGGCAGGCGGGTAAGGCCGCGCAGGTGCGGTGCCAGCCACGCCTGCGCCGACGCGGCCAGCGCTGCATCGGACAGGTCGGGCAACGCCGACATGTCCCCGTCGAGCCCGCGCAGCACCATCACCCGTGCCTGCAACTGCCGCGCCGCGTCGCTCCAGTCGAGTGCGGTGCCGAGCCGCTCGGAGGCCGCCTTGGCCAGCAGCCGGGCGGTCTCGACGGGATCGGCCTCGATGATCCGGTCCTGCAGCACAAGCTGGCCCAGCCGCCTGCGCCGGCGGCTCATCACCGCGCCGCTGACCGGATCGAGCCCACTTTCGACCTGCTCGGTGGTGCGTGCCAGAAGGGCGGCAGGCAGCCGCTCCGGATCGAGCGGCAGCGCCAGGGTAATCCGTGCGGCATCGCGCACATGCAGTGCCGCGACCGCCAGCAGCTTCGACGACGACAGCCCGTCGCCGCGCGCCAGCTTGGCCGATCCGCCGCCCGCCATCCGGAACGAGCCGATCTCGCCACGCGCCTGGGCGATCCGGTCCGGAAACCCGGCCGACAGCAGCGCCGCCGCGTCGCCTTCGGCGGCCACGTCGGTGCGCAGCCGGCGACGGTAGCCGTTCGCCGCCTGCCTGATCCGGGCCAGCGCGCCGCGATCAGCTTCCTGGCCTGCCGGATGCCGGCCGGCCAGCAGCTCGAGACGCAGCAGGATGTCCGACGGCGGATCGACAGCGCGGCCACCGGCCACGGGACGAGGACGCAGCGGATCGCGCTCCTCCAGCAGAGCGGCCAGGTCCGCCGCCAGCGCCGCTTCGCCGGGACTGTCCGCCGCCAGCATCATCGCTGCCAGGCGCGGGTGCGCACCCAGCGCCGCCATGCGGCTTCCGAGTCCGGTGATGCGTCCTTCCTCGTCGAGTCCGCCGAGCGCCCGCAACAGGCTGCCCGCCGCCTCGAACGCACCGGACGGCGGCGGATCTGGAAGCGGCAGTGCGTCCGGCGTCGTGTCCATCAGGCTGGCCCAGGCAGCCGCCTGCAGCCGGAAGCCCGACAGTTCCGAGTCCAGGATTTCCGGCCGGTCCTGCAGCGGCAGCCCGCGTGCGGTCGTTTCGGTCCAGAGCCGGTAGGCGGTGCCCGGCGCCTCGCGACCGGACCGGCCCGACCGCTGCGTCGCGGCTGCACGGCTGACCCGTACGGTTTCCAGCCTGGTCAGCCCGCTGCCCGCATCGAGCCTGGGCACCCGCCGCCAGCCGCCATCCACCACGATGCGCACGCCCGGCACGGTCAGCGAGGTCTCGGCGATCGAGGTGGCCAGCACCACGTGCCGCCGGCGCTCGGTCGGCGGCCGTGGGCGCAGCACGCGGTCCTGCTCGGCCGGCGGCAATTCGCCATGCAGCGGCAGCAGCTCGGCATCGACGCGGAACTCCACGAGTGCCTGCTGGGTACGCCTGATCTCGCCGACCCCCGGCAGGAACGCCAGCACGTCGCCCTCCGGCTGTTCGGCCAGGGCAGTGCGGATCGCGCGCGCCACCGCGTCCGGCAGATCGCGCAGACTGGGCAGATCGCGGGTCGCATGACGGATTTCGACCGGGAACATCCGGCCCTGGCTTTCGATCATCGGCCCGCCCAGCCGCTGCGACAGCGCCGCCGCATCCGCCGTGGCGGACATCGCCAGCAGCCTCAGCTCCGGCCTGAGCTGGCGCTGCAGATCGAGGCAGAACGCCAGCACCGTGTCCGCGTCCAGGCTGCGCTCGTGCACCTCGTCGACGATGACGCAGCCGATCCCGTCGAGCATCGGGTCGGACAGCAGCCGCCTGAGCAGGATGCCCTCGGTCACCACCTCGATCCGGGTGCGGCCGGACATGGCGCTGTCGATGCGGGTCCGGTACCCGACCAGGCCGCCGGCTTCCTCGCCGATCAGGCTGGCCATGCGTTGGGCTGCCGCCCGTACAGCCAGCCGGCGCGGTTCCAGCATGACGATCCTGGCCGTCCCGAGCCAGTCGGCACCGGCCAAGGCGAGCGGCACCAGCGTGGTCTTGCCCGCACCCGGAGGTGCGACGAGAACCGCATTCGGTGTAGTGGTCAGGCTCGCCAGCAGGGCAGGCAGCGCCTCGACGATAGGAAGGTCCGGCAGCGGGTCAGGAAGCATCCGCCCTGTATGAGGGTGGAGCAACTCGTGTCAAAGACGGGTCCTATGCCTGCACGTCCTTCCTGGCTGGAGACCGACTTGACTGCACACTCCGTTCGTCTCCGGCTTCCGAACATCCTGGCCGCAGCCGCCATGCTCTGTCTGTCCGCCATCGCAGCGCCATCGGCGCGGGCAGCCGAGAGTGCCGCCGTTACCACCGACCACGACACCGTTACGCTGGTCACCGATCAGCAGAGCTGGGCTCCGGGCCGTGCGCTCGGGGTCGGCCTGCGGCTCAAGCTGGCTCCGGGCTGGCACACCTACTGGTCCAATCCGGGCGATGCCGGAGAGGCGGCGACGATCGCGGTGACCGCATCGGGTGGCGGCGCCGGCGAGACAAGTACTATCGTCTGGCCGGTGCCGGAGCGCCTGCCGGAAGGCCCGCTGATGAGCTACGCCTATACCGGCGATGTCCTGCTGCCGCTGAAGCTGCTGCCGACCGCTACCCCGGGCCAGGACGGTGCGAAGCTGGTCGTCAAGGCGACCGCCGAATGGCTCGCCTGCGCCACGGTCTGCGTGCCGGAGCAGGGCACCTTCTCCATTACCCTGCCCGCCGGTCCTGCCGCCGCTTCGCCCCAGACCTCGCCTGAGGCCGGCCTGTTCGACGCGGCCCGCGAGGCGGCGCCGCGTCCGTCGCCGTTCGCCGCCCACATTGCCCGCGACGGAACCTTCACCCTGACCGGCGCCGGCCTGTCGCCCACCTCGGTCGCCGCTGCCTGGCTGTTCCCGGCAAGCCCGGGGCTGATCGATCAGACCGCCATGCAGACCCCGGTCATCCATGACGGCTCGATCGCCATTCCGCTCAAGCCCGCATCCGGCTTCAAGCCGGACCGGCCGTTCGACGCGTTGGTGGTGCTGCGCGACCCCGCCGGCCAGCAGAGCGCGTTGACCGTATCGGCTGCGCCCGGCGCATCCACGCCGGTTCGGTCCGGATCGACGACCGACATCCCGGACATGCTGATGCTGGCGCTCGTCGGCGGGCTGATCCTGAACCTGATGCCGTGCGTGTTCCCGGTGCTGGCGATGAAGGCGATGGCGCTCAGCAAGCTGTCCGGCCTGGCCCGTCGCGAGCAGCGCCTGTCCGCCCTGTTCTATACGGCCGGCATCCTGGTCGCGTTCGGGGCTCTCGGGGGGCTTACGCTCAGCCTGCGTGCCGCCGGTTCCTCGGTCGGCTGGGGTTTCCAGTTCCAGTCGCTGGCGTTCGTCGCCGCCACCTGCTGGCTGCTGTTCCTGGTCGGTCTCAACCTGGTCGGCGCGTTCGAGGTCGGCGGCAGTCTTACCGGTGCCGGGCAGGAGCTTGCCGGCCGTCGCGGCCATGTCGGCGACTTCGCCACCGGCCTGCTGGCGGTGCTGGTGGCGACCCCCTGCACCGCCCCGTTCATGGCGGGCGCACTGGCCGGTGCGCTGAGCGCGCCGGCACTGGTCGGCATGTCGGTGTTCCTGGTCATGGGTCTCGGGCTGGCGCTGCCCTATTTGTTGTTCGCCTGCATTCCCCGGCTGGCCTCGTCGCTGCCGCGGCCGGGCGCCTGGATGGACATCCTGAAGCAGGCGATGGCGTTTCCGATCTTCGCCGCCTGCGCCTGGCTCGCCTGGGTTGCCAGCACCGAGGGCGGATCGGCCGGCGTGCTCACCGTCGCGGCCGGCCTGGTCCTGCTGGGCACCGCCGCCTGGCTGTTCGGCCTGTCGCAGCGCCTGGCGATGTCGAGCGCCGGCACCGACGGCGTGCGCGGCGCCCGGTTCTCCGGGTTTCTGTCGCTGGCCTTCCTGCTGGCGGCGCTCGCCATGCTGCCCGGCCTGGGCAAGGCCTCGTCCGGCGGGCAGACCGCGCTGGCCGGTGACGGTTGGGAAGCATTCTCGGAGACGAAGCTGGCATCGCTGCGCCAGTCGGGCCGTCCGGTGCTGGTGGACATGAGTGCCGCCTGGTGCGTGAGCTGCCTGGTCAACGAGCGGATCGCGTTCCGGTCGGCGTCGGTCCGTGCCGCCTTCGCCGAGCATCACGTGGCGCTATTGAAGGGCGACTGGACCCTGCGCGACGAGGCGATCACCCGGTTCCTGCAGGCGCACGGACGCGATGGCGTGCCCTTCTATATTTATTATCCCGCAGGTGCGGACGGTCAGGTCTGGCCGCAGATCCTGACGCCGAGCCTGGTGCTGCACGCGATCGGCACGACCGCCGCTCAGTAACCCGAGCCGGTCGGCGGTTGATCCGCGGTGCTGCTGGACGGGTGATAGCCGGGCGGGACCGGATAGGCGGATTGCGGCATGGTCGCCGGTGCCGCCGGACTGCCCGTGCCTTGGGCTCCCGCATGGTAGCCTGGCGGTACCGGGTAACTGGATGGCGCCTGATACGTCGGGGAGGGTGCAACGCCCGGTGACGGTGTCGAAGGCGATGCTGCCACCGGCGACGTCCCGGGCGGGGCCTGCAGGAAGCTCGGCGGCGGCGACAACTGGATCGGACCCGGCGCTGCCGTGGGATCGACCGCATCCGGCCCGGTGGATGCCGGCACGGCCGGTACGGTATCTGGCTGCTGCTGTGGCTGGCCGGCCGGTATCGCACCGGGCGAAGGCGCCAACTGCATCGGCGCGCCGACCGATGCTGGGCTCATCGCCGAATTGGGCTGTTCGGTAGGCACGGAGGACGGCGGGGCTCCCGGGCCGGTCAGCGACTGCTGCTCGACCGAGGCAGCCACCGGCGCGCCGGACGCATCGAGCATCCAGTCGCCGAGTGTCCGGCGAAGCTGGAACTCGAACTCGACGTTCATGTCCTGCATCATCTGCGTGGTCAGATTGTAGAGTTCGGCCTTCACCCCGTCATTGTCGGAGTTCGAACCGGGCACGAATTGCCTGGACACGTGTGCTTCGGCATAGCCGGCATGGCCGCCGCCGTTGCTGACGATGTCGAGATGCACCGCGAGCGCGCCATCCAGGGCCCCGCCCTGCTGTCCGGTGATCGACGCCTGGTCGATCGTGAAGACGGCGGTGCCGGAGTTGCCCGCGGCAACCAGCCGGTCCTGCGCCATCTGCTTGAGCGCCTGGTCCGGGGATACCGGCGCGTTCGGACCGAGATCGTTCGGACCGGTCGGCGGCGGAACGTGGTCCTCGACCCGGATCTGTCCGACGTTGATCCGCAGCGGCGTCAGATAGCTGTAGCTCGGCTGCTTGAACACCGGCTCCGGATGGCTGTCGCCGCCGCATCCGGCCAGCAACAGGATTGCGGTCAGGCTGGTCAGGCCAAGGCACAGCCGCAGGGCGCTGTCTCGCGGACGCCGCGTCTCCAACAGGGTCATCAACCGTTGCCGAGCCCCAGCAGGCGCTGCCACCAGTTCGGCGGCGGCGGCGGGCTTGCGGCCCGAACCGGTGCGACAGGACGTGCTGTCCTGATGGATTCCGCGACCGGAGTCGCATAGGCGGTGTGGAGCACGCGCTCATCACTGCGCGATGCGGCAGGCGCTGCCGCCGGTTCAGCGTGCAAAGTCGGCGGTTCGTCCAGGCCGGTCTGCGGCGGCGGCACGATGTGTACCAGGCCCGGTTCAAGCCCTTCGGCCTCCGGCAGCATGACGATACGGTTGGTATTGGTCGCGTAATAGACCAGCAGCAGCGTCAGCGGGTCATGTGCTGCCGTGGCCGGGCCGCTGGTGAACACGACCGATGCGGACGGCACATACAAATGCCGGTCGCCCGACGTCCGGCCGATCAACAGGTAGAAGACCAGCCCGGTATCGCGATCGAGAAAGCGGAAGGCGGAATGGCCAGGCAGCTCCAGCTTTTCCTGTGAGGCCAGTTCGACGCCGTCGTCCAGCGGCGACGGTATCGAGATGCGTGCCAGCGACGCGGCCGCGCTCTGGAGCGTCTGCTCGATGCGGGCGACCTGGAAGGTGATTCCGGAATGGGTGTAGCTGGTGCCGATCGCACCCAGCGACGCCACCGAAACGACATCCGGCTGTCCGGGAACGGTCGGCACCACCGCTGCGATCAGGTTGTGCACATTCTCGACGAGGAATCCCTCGAATGCGTGCGAGGCGGATGGAACCGCCGCATGCGGTGCCTTGACCGCTTCGTCGAACAGGTTCCGCACCAGTGGCTCGGCATGCTGCAGGAACAGGTCGCGCGTCGGCCCAGTCAGTGTGTTGGCAGCGTTCGAGCGGAACTCGAGAGCGGAGTCGAGCATCCAATAGGTCCCTGGATGATCCGCATGCACAAGCTCCAGGATGTGGAACGGCGGCAGCCCGGTCTGCAGACCGCGTGCGCTCCAGCCGGCATTGAATTCCGGCACTGGCACGCCGCTCATCGTGATCGGATAGAACGCACCATCGGCGTCGGCCACCTGAACGCTGCCGTCGACAAACGAGACCGGCCAAATAGGCACGTGGGGACCTCCAGCAGAAAACTATCGTTTCGAAACTACAAAGCAACGGCTCTCGCGACAAGCGGCCAGACCGGCCGACCGCCTCAGCTTCCGTGCACCGTCTCCCGGGGAAAGCGGAAATCGATGTTGCAGAACTCGCAGGTCATGACGATGTCGCCCTCGATCTGCATGTCGTCCAGATCGGGAGCCGGGAAGGTTTCGAGTATTCCGGCGAGTTTTGCGCGCGAGCAACGGCAGCCATAGGCCAGCGCCCGCGGCCGGTCGATCGCCACCCCTTCGGTCAGGAACAGCCGGTCGAGCAGTTGCTCCGAGCTGAGCGTCTCGTCGAGCAGTTCCTCTTCGCCGAGAGTCGATGCCAGGATGACTGCGGTGTTCCACGCATCCGCGTCGGTGCCGTCGTGCGGGATCTGCTCGGCGTCAAGGACCGCGTTATCGAGCTCGCGTTCCAGTTCGATACCGCCATCGGCCGCGATCCGCTCCAGCACCAGCGCCGCTGCGCGCCAGCCGCTCGACGTCCGTCGACAGGCCAGCCGCACCCAGCACTCGTGCTGTTCGCTGGTTTCGAAATAATGGCCGGCCATCGCTCCCAGGGTCTCACCCTCGATCGAGACGATGCCCTGATGGCGCTCCATGTCCGGGCCCTGGTCGACACTGAAAGCCAGATAGCCACTGCCGAGCAGCGCGTAGGCGCTCGGCGCCGGATCGGCATCGAGCAGGGCCGACATGCGTTCCTGGTCGACCCGTGCATGGAAGCGCAGCGCGCCTGAGTCGGTGCAGTCGGCCAGCATCATCGAGACCGGGCCGTCGCCCTTGGCCTGAAGACTGAACGAGCCACGGAACTTGAGCGCCGATGCGAGCCCGGCGACCAATGCCAGCGCCTCTCCGGCGAGCTTGCTGACCGGTGGCGGGTTGTCGTGCCGGCCGATCAGGGCATCGGCGAGGATGCCGAGCTGCACCAGCCGGCCGCGAACCGGCCGGTTCGGCAGAAAGAACGGCGTTATGCCGCGCGGGACCACGATATCGGGCACATCCGGACGGTTCGGATCAAGAAAGGCTGGGGTATCGACCATGATGGCAAAATAGTGCGGCACACCGCGGTTCGCCAGCACCGGTCTGCGGTGCGGCGCTCCGGGCTAAGCCGAGCCGGCGATCAGACCCGCTCGGAAATCGCGGCTTCCAGGGCCTCGAGCTTGAGCTCGAGTGTTCTGAGCGCCTGTCCCGGCAAATTCTCCTGCTCGCGCAACGCCTTGATCAGGGTCTGCCGGCAGCGATCGTGCGCCGCGTCGATATCCTCGGGACTGCGGGTCGACGCGAGGCAGTCGAGATAGGCGTTGCGCAGCTTGTTGGTGTTGGGACCCTGTCGCAGCGTGGAGAATATTTCCTCTACGCTCTGCTCCACCCAGCCCGGCGCCGAAGGCACGTCCTCGGTGCTGGACGGGCTTTGGGGATCATCGCTCATGCCTGTCATCGGCTCTCCCTGACCATGTCATGGTGGTCCTGCGTCCTGTCCGATCACGGCCCAGTCGGGACCGCCGAGAACCCAGGCGAGCAGCGCCTTCTGGGCATGCATCCGGTTCTCGGCTTCGTCGAACACCACGGACCACCGTCCCTCGATCACCTCGTTGGTCACTTCCTCGCCGCGGTGCGCCGGCAGGCAATGCATGAACAATGCGTCCGGCTTTGCCCGACCCATCAACGCGGCATCGACCCGGTAAGGTTCGAGATGGATATGTCGATTCTCGGTCGGATCGTCGGACATGCTCACCCACGTGTCCGTAACGACACAGTCCGCATCCCGAACCGCCGCCTGCACATCGCGCACCAGCTCGATCCTGCCCGAACCCGGCGCGCGCTCGGTTTCGCGCTCGGCCCAGGCCAGCACCTCAGGATTTGGCGCCATTTCGGGCGGCGTCGCCAGCCGCAGGGTAAAGCCGAACCGGATCGCCGCCTCGATCCAGCTATTGGCAACGTTGTTGCCGTCGCCGCACCAGGCCACGACCCGGCCGGCGATCGGCCCGCGATGTTCCTCGAAGGTCAGGATGTCGGCCAGCAACTGCGCCGGATGCGACGTGCTGGTCAGGCCGTTGATCACCGGAATATCCGCATGTGCGACCAGCTCTCGCAGCTTGGACGCATTGTCGGTGCGCACCACCAGCACGTCGAGAAAGCGGGACAGCACACGGGCCGTATCGGCAATGCTTTCCCCACGCCCGAGCTGCATGTCGCGCGGGCTCAGCACCACCACGTCGCCGCCGAGCTGGCGCATGGCGACCTCGAACGACACGCGGGTGCGGGTCGACGGCTTCTCCAGCATCAGCCCCAGCGTCAGCCCGGCCAGAGGTCTGCGCGGGTCCGCCAGGCGCTTGCCGCGCCTGGCCAGCTTCATCGCCTTCGCGACATCGATGATCTGGCGCAGCACCTCTGACGGCAGGTCACGCAAATCGAGGAAATGGCGAAGCGCCTCGTTGTCGGGGACGACCACTTCATGCCTGGCCATGTCGTTCAGCACGGCGCTCATTGCGCAGCGACCGCTTGAAGCGCCGGTACCGCCAGAACGATGCGGTCGGCTGCACGCGCCAGTCGCGCCACCGCTTCCAGGCACTCGGCGTCGCTGACCACCAGCGGCGGGATGACCCGCAGCACGTCGTCCGCGGCGACCACCACCAGCAGTTCCTCCTGTAGCGCCGCTTCCTGAAGCTGCGCCACCGGGAACCGGCATTTCAGGCCGAGCATCAGCCCGCCGGCGCTCTCGTGCCCACGCACCCCCTCGAACAGGTCCGGCCGTGCCGCCACCAGCCGTTCCAGTGCGGCATGCAGCGTGCGGCCGCGTGCCTCGATCTGGCCCAGGAATCCCGGCGCCAGCAGTATGTCGAGCACCGCATTGCCGGCGGCGCAGGCGAGTGGGTTGCCACCGAAGGTGGTGCCGTGCGAGCCGGGCGTGAGGTGCTTCGCGACCGCCTCGGTCGCCAGGATCGCGCCGAGCGGAAAGCCGCCGCCGATGCCCTTGGCGGTCGAAACGACGTCCGGACGGATCCCGGCCCATTCATGCGCGAACAGCCGTCCGGTGCGGCCCATGCCGCACTGGACCTCGTCCAAACCGAGCAGCAGGCCGAACTCGTCGCAGGCCGCGCGCAGCTCGCGCATGAACCGGACATCGGCGGAATTCACGCCGCTCTCGCCCTGGATCGGCTCGATCATGATGCCGGCGGTGGTCGGGCCGATCGCGTTGCGCAACGCGTTCATGTTGCCCAATGGCACGTGGTCGAAGCCGGGTGCGGGCTCGCCGAAGCCGGACAGGTATTTGGCGTTGCCGGTGGCGGACAGCATCGCCAGCGTGCGTCCGTGGAACGCGCCATTGAAGCAGATGATGCGGGTACGCTCGGGATGCCCTGTCGCGGCCTGGGCCCGGCGCATCATCTTCACCATGCCCTCGTTCGCTTCCGCGCCCGAGTTGCAGAAGAACACGCTGTCGGCGAACGACGCCGCGACAAGTCGTGCCGCCAGCCGCTCCGCCTGCGGAACACGATACAGGTTCGAGACGTGCATGACCTTGCCCGCCTGTTCGGCGATCGCGGACACCAGGTGCGGATGGTTATGGCCGAGCGAGGAGGTAGCGATTCCGGCGCCGAAATCGAGGAATCGTCGCTGATCCGACGTGTACAGCCAGACGCCGTCGCCATGCTCGAAAGCAAGGTCGGCACGGTTGTAGGTGGGCATCAGCGAAGGGATCATCGTCAGGCTTTCTCGGCCTTGGGGGCATTGGAATGGGGTTGAGGAGGGGTGAACGCCGGAGAATGCGGCGTCGTTCAAAACCAAGTCAAACCCAGGTCGGGCGACGTGCAAGCCTCGAGCCAAAGTTGCCGCCGAGCATGGCCAGTGCCAGCAGCAGGGCGCACCAGCCCAACATCGCGTGCGGCGGCGCATAGGCGAATTCGATTTCGGAATGACCGATCGGCAACGCTGCCGACTGGAACAGCTCGCCTTCGCGGGCCACGGGCTGCCGGACGCCGGCGATCCGGAAGGTCCAGCCGGGCAGGAACAGCTCGCGACGGACCAGCGTCCCCGACGCCGTGCAGTCCGCGATCATGCGTGTCCGGCTGACGATTTGCAGCTGGCACGGTCCATCAACTTCCGCATATGCGGCGGGATCGGGCAGGGCATAGATGTCCGCGGCCTCGCCCCGGTGAACCAGCGCCAGCCTCGAGGCGAATCCGTCCTGTAGGCCGAGGCGCGGCAGGGACGGAGCGACGGCCTCTCCCCGATGCCAGAGCCAGATCGCGACGCGGGCGCCATTCGGGTGGGCCAGGGTGAGGCGGAACGGCTGGTCGGGCCGGATCGTCACCGTCCGGTCGAGCCGGATCGACATCGCACCGTTATCGACCGCGGTCTCCAGATCGGCCGAGCCATGGGCGCAGTCCGTTCCGTTGCAGAGCGTTGCCAGCAGCGGGCCGCTCGATCGACTTTGAAAGGTGCCCAGCATGACCGATAGGCGGCCGACCTGCATCGTCGGTGGCGGACCGTGCGGATAGGTCGCGGTCAGCACGTTGCTGCCGTCGAGGCCGGTGAAGCCGGCATCGGCACGCCCGTCCTCCGGGACAGCCGGAACCGCCAGCCAGTCATGGCCGCGATCCTGCAGCAGATACCGCACGCCGAGGGCTGCGAGCGCGTCGATCCGTAGTGCCAGCGCCGTCGCCCGCCGCCGGATTCCGGCCAGGTTGCCGCCATCGGCGCCATAGAACTGCACCGGGTCGCTGTCCGGATCGATCGCGCGGTGCAGGTAGTCGGACCAGCGCCGCGGCACCGGGATCAGGTTGTGGTTGATCGAGGCCAGGCCCCAGTAGGCGCCGTAGTTGGGAACCAGCGCGCCGCCGAGCGTCGTGAAGCGCTGCAGCCCGAGATTGGCGCGCAGGAAGGCGATGGTGCCGGTATCTAGGTGCCCTCCGGTCCGGCCCGATGCCAGCGGCACGGCGAACAGGATCAGCGCCTCGCCCACTGCGACCAGCGCCACGCCGCCGAGGCGTCTGCGCGTCGCCGGGCGCCCCAGCAGCGTCGTGAGGGTTCCGGCGACCATGACCAACAGGGACAGCGAGAGCAGCCAGGGGATGCCCAACCTGGTCCGGCTGACCGGCCAGGCGAGGACCAGGCACAGCAGAACGATCGCCGAGAAGCCTGCCAGCCC
Organism: Janthinobacterium lividum; assembly: GCA_050954785.1. Taxonomy (GTDB): domain Bacteria; phylum Pseudomonadota; class Alphaproteobacteria; order Acetobacterales; family Acetobacteraceae; genus Lichenicola. The sequence continues at coordinate 27,035 of JBPBQO010000171.1, forward strand.
GATGGCGATCCGCTTCCGGGTGAGGATACGGCTCCTACACCAGTCATCTACCGTGAAGCAGGCCAGCAGGATGATTGCCAGTTCCACCGATGCGGTCGCGTACCGCGAGACCACGGCGTGCGTCATCATCGGGATCGCGTCGGCAAGGGCGGCGAACGGCTGCAGTTCGGCGGTCTTGCCGACCACCAGCACGACCCAGTCAACCAGCATCCAGCGCAGTGCGCGCTCGCGACCGCCTCGTACCGCCAGCCCGACGCCCGCCAGCAGCACCGGCGCCGCCCCCAGATAGCCACCGAGCCCGAACCACAGATCCGCCATGCGATCGAGCTGGATCGGCCCGTGCAGCCAGGGCATCAGCCACATCGCGAATCCCGCCGCCGGCAGCGGCGATACGATCGGGCCGGCATGAGAGCCCACGAACGCATCGGGCAGGAAATCGATGAAGGCGACCAGTTGCGGTCCGGCCAGCAGCAGCCCGAACACGCCGCCGAGCGCCAGCCTGCGTGCCAGACCCGGCCAGTTCCTGCCCTGGCCGACCAGCCGCACCAGGCTCCAGGCCAATACCAGCAGCCCGTCGAGGAACGCGGTTTCCGGAAACCCCGCCAGCAGCGACCAGCCCAGCCCGAAGCCGAGCGTCAGCCAGCCGCCTGTCCAGCCGGCACGATCGCGCGCCTGCTCGACGCCGAGCAGGATGAGCGGCAGGAACGCCATCGGCTGGATCGGCGCGTCGGATGCCCAGGCGAAGCTGCCGTTGAACGCGAACAGCAGGCCACTCATCGCCGCGACCGGCCGGACGAAGCCGAGCCGTCGGCCCAGCCCCCAGCAACCCAGGCCCGCGACGATCTGCAGCGTCACCTTCAGCAACAGCACGCCGTTGTCGAACCCCAGCAGCAGCACCCAGGGCAGGAAAAAGGCAGCCGGCTGGTATTCTCCGGCCAGCGGCACGCCCAGCCCGGCATACGGGTTCCACCAGGGCACGATGCCATGCGCCCAGTCGCGCGCCACCAGCCGTCCCAGCGCCTGCACCGTCACGCCGGCGTTGCCGTCGATCCAGCCTGGTTGTCCCGGCAGCAGCACCCCGCCCGGAACATCGATGCCGAGCCCGGAGACCAGCAGCAGCGGGTCCGACGAGATCAGCCCGGCCAGCTCCGGAAGATGCACCAGCACCGGCATCGCCAGCAGGAGCAGCAGCCACGGCAGATCGGGCGATCGTCTGCCGAGCGCCTGCATGAAAGTGAAGCCGTTCCGTGGGATGCGTGTGGGAACGGTCATTTCAGGCGGTTTCTTCTCGGTCCCGGGCAGGCCATGATGGCGTCATGCAGGATGTGCCGCCAGACCACGAGGCTGCCGACAAGGCGGCTCCCGACCCGCGCAAGCACAAACGCAGGCGAGGCCAGCGCCTTACCCCGGCCGAACTCGCCGCACTGCCGCCCGGCCCCGCACCCGAAGCCGGCACGCTTAAAAACGCGGCCCTGGCCCATCTGGCACGCTATTCCGCAACCGAGATCGGGCTGGTCCGCGTGCTCGACCGTCGCATCCAGCGCTGGGCCAGCCGGGCCGCGACATTCGGCGATCCGCCCGACCGGGTGGCGGAACTGGCCGCGTCCGCCCGCGTTGCCGCCCGAACGGTCGCACAGTCGCTGGTGGCGGCGGGCGTCGTGGACGATGCGGCCTATGCGGAGGCGCGGGCCCGGTCGCTGACCCGCTCCGGCCGGTCGCGCCGGGTGATCGGCGCCCATCTTGCCCAGCGCGGCATCGACTCCGATCTCGCGGCCGCCTCGTTGCCCGACGATGCGGACACCGAGATTGCCGCCGCGTTGACCCAGGCTCGCAAGCGCCGGATCGGTCCGTTCGGCGACCCCGACCCACCACCGGACGACAAGATGGCCGACGATCCGCTGGCCGAGGCTCGTGCCCGGAACCGGGCGCTCGGCGCCCTGGCCCGCGCCGGCTTCAGCCGCGACGTCGCCGAACGTGCCTTGTCGATGGAGCGCGAGGAAGCCGACCGGCTGATCCTGCACCTCAAGCGCCTCTAGGTCGGGGCAGGGTCGTCCCATCACCGCTTGCATGCTTGGTCGGTCGGCGCCATGTCGTCGTATTGCAGGCATCCATTGCCCGCACGATCGGATGGCGGATCGGTTGACCGGCTGCCAACGTATCGCAATCAATCAGGCCGGCATGGTCCAGGTCTGGGTCCAACAGAGAGGTCGTCATGGGTAGCTTGAGCATCTGGCACTGGCTGATCGTGCTGGCAGTCGTCCTGTTGTTGTTCGGTGGCAGCAGCAAGATCAGCACGCTGATGGGTGATTTTGCCAAGGGCATCAAGTCGTTCAAGCGCAACATGGGCGAGGACGAGTCCATGGAACATGGCGGACCGACCTCCGGCAGCATCGCCGCTCCCAATGCACAGGCGCCGCACGTGGTGCAGAACCCGACGGCTCCTGCCTACCAGCCCGCCGCCGTTCAGCCTGCACCGTATCCGGCTGCCGGCAGCGCGCCGGTCGAGCCGGTTCGTCACCAGACCTAGTTCCGGAACCGGTCGACCTCCGTTGGCCGGATGGACGCGATGAACGAGGCTGCTCATGCGGTTAGCCAGCCTCGGTCTACATCCGACGAAGCCTGGGCGGCGGCGGTCGACGAGATCGTTGCCGCCGGCAGACGGATGGACCGGCACGGCTGGGTTCCGGCGACAGCCGGCAACATCAGCCGTCGCCTGGCCGACGGACGGATCGCCATCACCCGGAGCGGTTGTCACAAAGGCTTCCTGACGACGCGGGATGTTATCGAGGTCGATCTTGATGGCCGTCCGGCCACCATTGGCGATCGCCCAAGTGCCGAAACGAGATTGCATACCGATCTATATCGCCGGCTCCTGCCGGACGGTGCGGTGATCCATGGGCATTCGATCGCCGCCACCGTGCTGTCGATGCATGAGCCGGATCGCCGGCCGTCCGACGGATCCTGGGATGCGATCGAGTTCTCCGGCTATGAGCTGCTCAAGGCGTTCGAGGGGCAGGGCACCCATCAGACCTCCCTGCGCCTGCCGATCTACGACAACGACCAGGATATTGCGCGGCTGGCAGAGCTCATCTCGCCGAAACTGGGCGCCTGTCCGATGGGATACCTGATCCGCGGCCACGGCGTTTACGTTTGGGGCCGCACGATGGACATGGCGCTGGCACGGCTGGAGGGGCTCGAGTTCCTGCTGGCCTGCGTGCTGGAGCGCCGGAAACTGGATTTGAGACCATGAGCCGACTGACCATCTACACCGACGATGCCCCCGACCTGCCGGTCCTGCGCGCCGAGGATGTCGACACCATCGCCCGCGAGCTTGCCACCATCGGCGTTCGGTTCGAACGCTGGGACAGTCCGGTCGCCTTGTCGCCGGACGACGATGCCGACACCATTCTTGCGGCGTATCGCCCCTATCTCGACCGGCTGATGGGCGAAAATGGCGCCGGTACCGCCGATGTCATCAAGCTGCGCCCCGATATGCCGAATCGTGAGGCAATTCGTACGAAGTTCCTGTCCGAGCATACGCATACCGAGGACGAGGTGCGCTTCTTCGTGCATGGCAAAGGCAATTTCGTGCTGCACGTGCAGGGCCGCATCTACGATGCGCAATGCACCGCCGGCGATCTGATCTCGGTGCCGAACGGGACCATGCACTGGTTCGACGCCGGCGACCCGCCGTTCGTCACGGCATTGCGCGTATTCACCGACACCACGGGCTGGGTCGCGCACTATACCGGCGACAGCGTGGCCGAGCGATTCCCGGTCAGCTGATGGCGGTGCCGTCCGTCGTTCTGATCGATATCGAAGGCACCACGACTCCGATCGCATTCGTCCATCGCGTGCTGTTCCCGCATGCGAGAATGGCGCTGCCGGCGCTGGTGACAGGACGTTCCGAGGACGTGCAGGTCGCGCAGGCGCTGGCCGAAATCGAGCGACTGGCTCCTGGCCGGGATACGCTGGCGCAACTGTTCGCCTGGATGGACGAGGACGCCAAGGTCACCCCGCTCAAGACGCTGCAGGGAATCACCTGGCGCGACGGCTACGAGGCCGGCACGCTGACCGGCGAGCTGTATTTCGACGTGGCACCCGCCTTGCGCCGGTGGCACGAGGCCGGGTTGCTGCTGGCGGTCTATTCGTCGGGTTCGGAGGATGCACAGAAGCTGATCTTCGGCCATAGCCAGGATGGCGATCTGGCCGGGCTGTTCAGCCGTTTCTTCGACACCAGGGTGGGCACCAAGCGTGACGCCGAAAGCTATGCCGGTATCGTCGGGCAGCTTGGCGTACCGCCCGGTCATGTGCTGTTCCTGTCCGATATCGTGGCCGAACTCGATGCGGCCGCGTCCGTTGGCTTGCTCACCTGCCAACTGGTGCGCGAGCAGGATGGCACCGAGGCGGGAACGGTTCATCCGGTCGCTACCGACTTCGACGTCGTATCGTTGCTGTTCGGGCTGCCACTGTCCCGCCAAGCAGATATACGAGCTGGTTCCGGATCATGACGACCCTCTATACCGACTGGCGCACCGTGCCCGAGCAGGCGCGCGGCGCGATCCTCGCACTGGGCAACTTCGACGGCGTGCATCTCGGCCACGCCCACCTGTTGCGTACCCTGCACGCCGCGCGGCCGAACACGCCGCTGGGGGTACTGACATTCGAGCCGCATCCGCGCGAGCTGTTCCGTCCGGAAGATCCGCCGTTCCGGCTCAGCCTGTCGGCCGAACGCCGTGACGCGCTGGCCGCACTCGGCGTCGCTCGTATCTTCGAGATCCCGTTCGACCGCGATTTCTCCACTTTCACCGCCGAGCAGTTCGTCAACGATGTGCTGCACACCGCACTCGGCGCCAAGCATCTCGCCTGCGGGGCGGATTTCGCCTACGGGCACCGGCGTGGCGGCGACGTGACGACACTGGCGATCCACGCGGAGAAGCTCGGCATCGGCTTGACCATCGTGCCGGTGCTGTCCGATTCCGGCGGTCCGCTCTCGTCGAGCCGTATCCGCCGGGCGCTGCTGGACGGCTACCCCGAGCGCGCGACCGAGGAACTTGGGCGGCCCTGGGCAGTGCGCGGCATCGTGGCGCACGGCGACAAGCGCGGCCGCACGCTCGGCTTTCCGACCGCGAACATCAGCCTCGGCCGGCATCTCGAACCGGCGCGGGGCGTCTATGCCGTCACCATCCGCCTGCCCGACGGCACCGTCTGTCCCGGCGTTGCCAACATCGGCCGTCGCCCGACGGTCAACAGCACCACCGAGAGCCGGATGGAGGCGCACCTGTTCGATTTCGATGCCGACCTCTATGGCCAGGAGCTGTCGGTCTCGCTGCACACGTTGCTGCGCGCCGAACAGAAGTTCGACGGCCTCGACGCCCTGAAGGCGCAGATCGGCCGGGATGCCCAGTGGGCGCGGGACTATCTACGAGCAATGCCGGCTTTGTAGGCGCGAGCATAATCGGCTTGGGATTTCGGTTCGGCCGACCTCGGGCAGCAACCGTATTGTGTTGGCCCGGTGCTGCCTGCCTGCCCGATCTCAGCCAAGCAGCCAGCGCAGGGAGCGGCGCAGAGCATTGGTCGCGTCCTGCTCGAACCAGACGCCATGTGCGAAGATTACCCGCTCGGGCTTCAGGTCGAGCAACCGCAAGGCCGCTTTCGCGGCGAACTCCTTTTTCAGCTTGATCGTCGCACGCAGGTAGGGCGGCGGCATGCCGTCGGGCGCAGTTATGCCGAACAGCCGGGCCAGCGGCCGGATCGGCGCCGAAAGCTTCGACGCCTCCAGGTTCAGCACCAGGTCGGTGAGCACCAGCGTGCGCGATGCCTGGTGGAACAGGGCCATTTCGGTGAACCCCAATCCGCCGACGACTTCCACCAGCGTGATGCCGACCCAGGCGGTCGGCGGGAAATTGCTCAGGTCGTGATCGAGCCGGACGCCGCTCTTTCTCACCTGCGAGCGCTTGCGCAGTCCCGGGGCGGACCACGTCGTCACATCCGGACAGGCGCGCTGCCACGCCTCGAGGAACGTCCAGTGTGCGACGTTCGGCGCCATGAGATGACGGATGCGGCCGAGCTTCTCCAGTTCGGCTTTGATGCCGAAACTGAATTGCGTCGGCGAATGCAGCAGCAGGTCGCCATTTTCCAGGCGGATCACCGTCATGCGCACCGGAAGTGCCGTACCCATCGGACCCGGCAGCAGGCTATCCACGATGAACACGTCCTCAGCGACCGGCTTGGGCATGTCGAGCGGGGGATAGCCGACGTCGCTGGCGGGCGGCACGCTCAGGCCCAGAACCCGTGCGACCGGCCCTGAACCCTGTCCCGGACCGCTGACCGGGGTGGCGCTGCTGAGTGCGACCACCGCCAGTTCGGACAGGCCGGCGGCAACCAGCAACGCGCGGGCGTGCCATGGCTGGCGGTGCATCAGCAGTCCGGCACCGGCCACCGCCACTCCGCCGAATGCGTCGAGCGCCAGATGCTGGCGCATGGTCAGGACCGGACGGATCCCGGCCTCGTAATTGGTGAGGGTCGCATAGCTGGAGTGGAACGTGGCCGCCGTTCCCAGCACGCCCCGCACCGGCGCGGGCAACACGCGGGATGCAGCCAGCCCGCCCAGAAGGCAGGCCACGCCGTAGTCGATTGCTCCATGCACGCGGGTCGGGATCATTGTCTGGGCGCCTTGACGGGATGGAACAGGCAACGACAGCCGCCTCTGATAGATGCGCGGCCGCTTTCTCCTGGCCGGATCAATCGTCGACGAGCGTTATTCGTGATGACCGGCGGCTGACTTCGTCGTCCCGGACCGACCGCCTGCGGACCGTGTCCCACGCTCCCGGCCCCTGGCTGGACGCCGGCACGGCTTGACCCGCCAAGGTTCGGCCTCGCAAAAGCGTGGCGAAGCCGGGAACGGCATGTAAAGAACGGCAGCATGACCGAGACCGACTATCGCGACACCGTATTCCTGCCCCGGACGGGCTTTCCCATGCGCGGCGACCTGCCGAAGCGCGAGCCGGCGACGCTGGCGCGCTGGGAGGCGATCGGCCTGGACGACGCCCTGCGCGCCGCCGGGGAGGGCCGTCCGCACTTCACCCTGCATGACGGCCCGCCCTACGCGAACGGCCCGCTGCATATCGGTCACGCACTCAACAAGATCCTGAAGGACGTGATCAACCGCGCCCACCGCATGAGCGGCTACGCGGTTCATTACGTCCCCGGCTGGGATTGTCACGGCCTGCCGATCGAGTGGCAGATCGAGGAGAAATACCGCAAGGCCGGCAAGGACAAGGACCAGGTGCCGGTGCTGCAGTTCCGCGCCGAGTGCCGCGCGCATGCCCAGACCTGGCTCGATTTCCAGGCGGCCGAGTTCCGCCGCCTCGGCGTGCAGGGCGATTGGGCCGGCCGCTACGCCACCATGGACTTCAAGTCCGAGGCGATCATCGCCGGCGAGATCGGCAAGTTCCTGGCCAACGGCTCGCTGTATCGCGGCCTGCGTCCGGTAATGTGGAGCCCGGTCGAGAAGACCGCCCTTGCCGAGGCCGAGATCGAATATCACGACCTGACCAGCACCACGATCTGGGTGGCCTTCCCGTTCGTGCGCGACCCGACGCCGGCGCATGCGCTCGAAGGTGTGTCGGCAGTGATCTGGACCACGACCCCCTGGACCATCCCCGGCAACCGGGCGATCGCATATGGGCCGGAAATCACCTACGCGGTGCTGTGTGTCGACGCGGTGGGCGAGTCTCCGTCTGCAACTGCCGGGGGCTTGCAGCCCGGTGCCCGCGTGCTGGTTGCCGAAGCGCTGATCGAGCCGTTCCTGGCGGTCGCAGGCATCCTGCAGCACCATGTGCTCTACACCCTTCCCGGCAGCGCGCTGGAGGGGGCGATCTGCGCGCATCCTCTACGCGGTCTGCCGGTCTATGACGGTGGCTACGACTACGACGTGCCGATGCTGCCCGGCGATTTCGTCACCACCGACGCCGGCACCGGTCTGGTGCACATGTCGCCGGCGCATGGCGAGGACGATTTCGCGCTCTGTGTCGCCTACGGCATTGCCGTTCCGGAGACGGTCGAGGGCGATGGCCGTTATGCGCCGTGGGTGCCGGGCTTCGCTGGCGTGCACGTGTTCAAGGCGGCCGACCCGGTCTGTGCCGCCCTGACCGAGGTGATGCTGGCGTCGCAGGCCGAGGACAGCGATCCCGACCTGGGCCCGGCCGGCCTCGTCGCACGCGGCCAGATCGTCCATTCCTATCCGCATAGCTGGCGTTCGCGCGCGCCGGTGATTTTCCGTGCCACGCCGCAATGGTTCATCCGCATGGATGGCGAGACCGGCGACGATCCCGATGAAGGCATCCGGGCGCGGGCGCTGGCGGCGCTGCAGGATGTCACCTTCGTGCCGGCGCAGGCTCGCAACCGGCTGACCGCGATGGTCGCGGGACGCCCGGACTGGTGCATCAGCCGGCAGCGCGCCTGGGGCGTGCCGATCGCGGTGTTCGTCGACAAGCGCACCGGCGAGGTGCTGCGCGATCCGGCGGTGATGCAGCGTGTCGTCGAGGCGTTCAGGCTGGAAGGTGCCGATGCCTGGTACGCCTCGCCGCCCGCGCGCTTCCTGGGCCACGATCGCAACCCGGACGAGTACGAGCAGGTGTTCGACATTGTCGACGTCTGGTTCGAAAGCGGCTCGACGCATGCCTTCGTGCTGGGGCAGGGCGACCTGCCGTTCCCGGCCGACCTCTATCTCGAAGGCTCCGACCAGCATCGCGGCTGGTTCCAGTCCAGCCTGCTGGAGAGCGTCGGCACGCGCGGCATGGCGCCGTTCCGCGCCCTGGTGACCAATGGCTTCGTGCTCGACGAGCAGGGCCGCAAGATGAGCAAGTCTCTCGGCAACGTCACCGCGCCGCAGGACATCAACAACACCCTCGGCGCCGACATCCTCCGGCTATGGGTGATGAACTCCGACACCAACGAGGATCTCCGCATCGGCAAGGAGATCCTGAAGCAGCAGGGCGAGCTGTATCGCCGGCTGCGCAACACGCTGCGCTGGCTGCTCGGCGCACTCGACGGCTTCGACGAGGCCGAGCGCGTTTCCTATGACGAGATGCCCGAGCTCGAGCGCTGGGTGCTGCACCGCCTGACCGAACTGGGCGGCATGATCACCCGCGCGGTCGAGACGCACGAATGGGTGGGCGTGTATCCGGCGCTGCACACCTTCTGCGCCGCCGACCTGTCGGCGTTCTATTTCGACGTGCGCAAGGACGCGCTCTATTGCGATGCGCCCTCCAACCTGGAGCGCCGCGCGGCCCGCACCGTGCTGGACCATCTGCATCGGACCCTGACCATCTGGCTTGCCCCGGTGCTGGTGTTCACCGCCGAGGAAGCCTGGACCGAACGCTTCGGCGATAGCGGCAGCGTGCATCTGCAGCCGTTCCCGACGCTGCCGACGGACTGGTTCGATCCGGAGCTCGGCGAGCGCTGGCTCCGGCTGCGCGCGGTCCGGCGGCTGATCACCACCGCGATCGAGACCGCACGACGCGATGGCGTGGTCGGCTCGTCGCTGCAGGCCGCGCTGGTCCTGCCGCTGTCGGAGACCGAAGCCGCCGAGTTCGTCGGGGTCGACTGGGAAGAGCTGGCGATCGTGTCGAAGGCGGAGATCGAAATCGATCCATCCTCTGTCTCGCTGTTCGCCAGCGAGCGTCCGGCCGACGGCACGGCCCATCGTGGTCCGCAGGTCCGGGCCGCGTCCGGCCATAAATGCGCCCGCTGCTGGAAGGTGCTCGACGAGGTCGGCCAGATCGCCGCCCATCCGACCCTCTGCCTGCGTTGCGCTGACGTCGTCGCATGAGCGGCATCGAGACGTCCGATCTCGCCGGCCGGGCGAGTGCGGGGAACGGTCGCTACCTGCCGCTCGGGCTGGTTCTTGGACTGGTGGTGCTGGCGGTGGACCAGGCCAGCAAATGGTGGATCCTGGACCGGCTCGACCTGCCCATGCGCGGTCGCGTCACGGTGCTGCCGGTGCTCGACTTCGTCATGGTCTGGAATCATGCGGTGACGTTCGGCCTGTTCGGCGGCGTAGGCGCCGCAGGCCGCTTCCTGTTCAGCGCGGTGGCTCTGGCCGTGGTGGTGATGCTGCTGTTCTGGATGCGGCGCACGCCGAAACCGTGGGTCGCGGCGGCACTCGGCGCCATCGCCGGCGGGGCGATCGGCAATGTCATCGACCGGCTGCGCTTCGGTGCGGTGGTCGATTTCATCCATGCCCACCTGGGCTCGCTGTCCTGGAACTACATCTTCAACCTGGCCGACGCGTCGATCGTCTGCGGCGTCGGCGTGCTGCTGCTCGACAGCCTGTTCGATCGGTCCCCGAAACAGCAATGAACGTAGGCTTGCCTGCGCTGTTGTGACAGCACCCGCACCGACCAGCACGCCGGAGGACCATCCCATGCCGCACGTCCCGACCATCAGCCTGAACCAGGGCAACGCGATCCCGCAACTGGGCTACGGCGTGTTCAAGGTCGGCGCCGACGAGGCCGAGAAGGCTGTCGGGCTGGCACTGGATGCCGGCTACCGTTCGATCGACACCGCCATGATCTACCGGAACGAGGAAGGCGTCGGCCAGGCGATCGCCAAAGCCGGCATCGAGCGGGACGAACTGTTCATCACCACCAAGCTGTGGAACGACGACCAGGGCTACGACTCCACGCTGAAGGCGTTCGATGCCAGTCTGGCGCGGCTTGGCCTCGACTATGTCGATCTCTACCTGATCCATTGGCCGAAGCCGGCGCTGGACAAGTATCTCGACACATGGCGCGCCTTCGAGAAGCTCAAGCAGGATGGCCGGGTCCGGGCGATCGGTGTGTCCAATTTCCAGGTGCCCCATCTGGAACGTCTGCTGGGTGAAACCGCGATCGTGCCTGCGATCAACCAGATCGAGCTGCATCCGACCCTGCCGCAGAACGAGCTGCACGACTTCCACCAGGCGCACGGCATCGTCACCGAGGCCTGGAGCCCGCTGGCCCAGGGCGAACTGGATGCACCGGTGATCGTCGAACTGGCCGCGAAGCACGGACGCACCCCGGCGCAGATCGTGCTGCGCTGGCACATGCAGCGCGGCATCGTGGCGATCCCGAAATCGATCACGCCGTCGCGGATCGCCGAGAACATCGACATCTTCGATTTCGCGCTGGCCGACGACGACATGGAGCGGATGCGCAGCCTCGATAGCGGCCGGCGCATCGGGCCGGATCCCAATAACTTCTAGCCTCTGTTGCGGGAGTTGCCGTCCGATACGGCACGATGCTTGCCCGAGGGGGTGTTTCCATCCTATGAGGCGAGCATGTCCGCGCTCCAGAATCGTATCGTCCTGCTGGCTGCCCTCGTGGCGGCCGGCTCCGTGCTCTCCGCCTGCAGCGGGGAGCAGATCGAGCGCGATTTCGGCATGATCCGGGTCGCTCCGGACGAGTTCACCGTCACCACGCGTGCGCCCCTGTCGATGCCGCCGACTGCCGCTCTCAGCCAGCCGACGCCCGGCGCGGACCGGCCGCAGGAACAGAGCAGCCAGACCCAGGCGCTCGAGACACTCGCGCCGAACGTGGCGTTGCAGGGAGCCAGCGGCCCCACCAGCACCGGTCAGCAGGCGCTCGTCGCCGGTGCGGATCAGGCCAGCAACCAGGCTGCGACCGGCGGGCTCGATCATCCGAGCCAGGGCTTCGTCAACGAGCTGATGTTCTGGAAGGGTGGTCAGGCCGGCGAAGTGGTCGATGCGACCGCCGAGCGCCAGCGCTTGCAGGAAAACTCCGCTCTCGGACGCAGCCCGACAGTGGGCGCCACGCCGACCGTCAAGGTGGCCAAGCCTGGCTTCTTCGATCGCCTGTTCTAACGGATCGCTTGATAACGCTACTGTGCCGGCGAGCCGACGCGGCTGTCTGCGCTTGCCGAGTGCTCACGGCCAGGAGGCCGCTCCGCTCCGGTTCTCGACAACCACGACGGGCGCTCCCGTAGAGGGAGCTCTCACTCGGCACAGCGCGTTCTCAAACGATCCCCGATCGATCGATAGTCAGTTTGACGTTGTCGATCTATTGACCATCCCATGACCACGTCGCCGATCCGTCGTTTGTCGGAGCGGGTGGTCAACCGGATTGCGGCGGGCGAGGTGATCGAGCGGCCGGCGGCGGCGGTGAAGGAACTGGTCGAGAACGCGATCGATGCCGGCGCGAAGCGGATCGCCGTGTCGCTGGTCGGTGGCGGCATCGAGCGGATCGAAGTGGTCGATGACGGCAGCGGCATGTCCGCAGCCGACCTCGTATTGGCGGTCGAGCGCCACTGCACCTCCAAACTTACCGACGACACGCTGGTATCGATCACCACGCTCGGTTTTCGCGGCGAGGCACTGCCCAGCATCGGCGCGGCGGCGCGGCTGTGCCTGACCTCCCGGCAACGACCGGTGGATGGGCTCGCCAGCGAGGCCTGGCGGCTGAGGGTCGAGGGCGGGGTGCTGCATCACGCCGAACCCAGCTCCGGTCCGCCCGGCACCCAGGTGCTGGTCGAGGATCTGTTCTTCGCCACTCCGGCACGGCGCAAATTCCTGAAAAGTCCGAGGGTCGAGGCGGGTCATGCCGAGATCGTCGTGCGGCGGCTGGCGCTGGCCGCATCGCACATCGCGTTCCGGCTGCAGATCGACGGTCGCGTGCTGCTCGACCTTCCCGGCCAGTCGCGGGAAGCGCGGGTCGCCGCCTTGCTGGCGGACGAAGGCGGCGAGGCCGGTCCGCAGGGGCTGCTCGTGGTCGAGGGCGAACGTGACGGGATGATTCTGTCCGGGTTCGCCTGTGGTCCGGCGGTGCATCGCGCCACCGCGAATGGCCAGTATCTGGTGGTCAATGGCCGCCCGGTCGCCGATCCGGTGCTGCGTACGGCGGTCCGGGTCGCCTACCGGCAGGTCATGGAACAGGGGCGTCATGCCGTTGTAGCCTTGTTCCTCGACATCCCGGCAGACCGGCTCGACGTCAACGTGCATCCGGCAAAAACCGAGCTGCGCTACGCCGATGCGGCGTCCGTACGCTCGCTGGTGATCGGCAGCCTCGGGCGCGCCCTCGGCGGCGGTGCCGGAACCGGCGGCGTGCAGTCCGGCCTGCTGACCGCGCGACGGCCGGGCCACGGAATCTGGTATCCGCCCGAACGCACGGCACCCATCATGCCGGCCGGTTTCGCGGAACCGAGCTTGGCACTCGGAGCAGGGCCGTCCGCCCGGATGCTTCCGCCACAACCGGTCGCGGCGCCATCGCAGCGTCCGGCCACGCCTTTATCATCGTCGGCCGATCCCGATCCGCATCCGCTCGGCGCTGCCGTTGCCCAGGTGCTCGACACCTACGTGATCGCCGTTGCCGGCGACGGCAGCCTGGTGCTGGTCGACCAGCATGCCGCGCATGAGCGCCTGACCCACGAGAGCCTGCGCCAGCAATACCTGGACGGCGCCATCCATGCGCAGCGCCTGCTGCTGCCGGAAGTGGTCGACCTGCCGGCACGCGATGCGGAACGGCTGCTGGAATTCAGCGGCACGTTGTCGGCGTTCGGCATCGAGATCGAGCCGTTCGGCGGCCGCTCGGTGCTGCTCCGGGCGGTGCCGGCCCTGCTCGGCAACCCCGATCCGACGGCGCTGCTGCGCGACCTTGCCGAGGAACTGGGCGCCGATGAACTGGCCACGCCGGACGAGTCCGGCGCGCTCACCGGCCGGCTCGATGCGGTGATCGCCCGCATGGCCTGCCATGGCAGCATCCGCGCCGGCCGCCGCCTCACCGCCGAGGAGATGGACCATCTGCTCCGGCAGATGGAAGCCACCCCACGTGCCGCCACCTGCAGCCATGGTCGCCCCACCTACCTCAAGCTCAGCCGCCACGAGATCGAACGGATGTTCGGTCGGCGCTGACGCTCAGGCCGGCTCGTGCAGCCAGTCCTCGGATCGCAATCCGTCGATGCGCTGAAACTCGCCCGGGTTGCCGGTGACCACGATCAGGCCGCGGCTGCGGGCATGACCTGCGATCATCAAATCGTATGGTCCGATCACCTCGCCTCGACGTTCCAGGCTGGCCCGGATATCCGCGCTGTGCGCAGCGGCTTCGTCATCAAACGGCAGCAGGGTCAGCCGGGATGCGAACCGTTCGACCTGCTGTCGCGTCTCGGCCGGCCGTACCGATCGTTCGGCACCGTACAGCAGTTCGTACAACACCACGCTCGACAGGCATAAGCCTGATGCTTCGGTATTGAAGCAAGGCCGCAGCCCGGCGGGACGGTCGCGGATCACCCTGATGCACAGGTCGGTATCGAGCAGATAGCGCAGCATGCCGGCGACTCAGAAGGACTCGCGTTGCTGATGCACGGGCTGCTCGCGAGGTCCGAGATCTATTCCGGGGGCCTCGAAGAAGTCGTCCCAGGTCGCGTTCGAGGGCACGATGATCCGCCGAATTCCATCCCGGACGATCGCAACTTCAGTGACGGTATCCGGAAACGCGACGGCCTTCGGCAGGCGAACGGCTTGCGACCGGTTCGACAGGAACAGCGTCGTATGAACGTTCATGACCACCTCCTGGATATACAACGAGTATATCCCTTGATCGGGCCGGATCAAGCTTGGCCTGCCGCACGGGCTCTGGTGCAGTGCAGCGACGCAGCCTAGGATGCGATGCCTGCCTCGCCGGTGCCACGGACGGCCGGCCTGACGTTCGGGACGACAAAATCCGTGCACCTGCCTTTGCTGACCATCCTCACCTTCCTCCCCCTCATTGGCGCGCTCGCCATGCTGGCGATTCGCGGCAATGCCGCCTTCGTCGAGCGAACGAGTCGCTGGGTAGCGTTCGGCACCTCGCTGCTGGTGCTGGTGCTCTCGGCGATCCTCTGGATACGCTTCGTCCCCAGGCAGCCGGGCTTCCAGTTCGAGGACCATGCCGACTGGGTGCCGGGCTTCGGCATTTCCTATCATCTGGGCCTGGACGGCATCAGCCTGCTCTTCGTGGTGCTGACGGCGGCGATCACCCCGGTTTCGATATTGGCGAGCTGGAACGTCGGCCTCAGCCGGATCCGCGATTACCTGATCGCGCTGCTGCTGCTCGAAACGACGCTGATCGGCCTGTTCTCGTCGCTCGATTTCGTCCTGTTCTATGTCTTTTATGAAGCGACGCTGATCCCCGGCTCGCTGCTGATCGGCATCTGGGGCGGACCGAAGCGGGTCTATGCCTCGATCAAGTTCTTCCTGTTCACCTTTGGCGGCTCGTTGTTCATGCTGCTGGCGCTGCTGGCGATGTGGCACATTACCGGCACCACCGACATTCCGGTGCTGCTGCACACGCACTTCGCACCCGCCGTGCAGGGCTGGATGTTCCTGGGCCTGGTGCTGGCGTTCGGCGTGAAGCTGCCGCTGTTTCCGCTGCATGGCTGGCTGCCCGACGCCTATACCGAGGCGCCGTCCGCCGCGACCGCAATGCTGTCCGGCGTGCTCGCCAAGGCCGGCGCCTATGGTTTCCTGCGCTTCGTGATCTCGATGCTGCCCGATGCCTCGCACCGCTATGCGCCGCTGATGATCGCGCTCGGCATCATCGCGGTGATCTATGCCGCGATGGTGGCGCTCGCCCAGACCGACATGAAGCGGATGATCGCCTACTCCTCGTTCTCGCACATGGGGCTGGTGCTGGTCGGGCTGTTCACCCTGAATGCCACCGGCATCGACGGCGCGGTGTTCGTCATGCTGTCGCACGGTATCATTATCGCCGCCCTGTTCTTCGTCGTGGCAATTCTGTCCGGCCGGACCGGCACCCATGTGGTGAACGGCTTCGGCGGCATCGCCGGCCGGATGCCGGTGCTGGCGGCGCTGGCGATGCTGTTCGCCATGGCCAATATCGGCCTGCCCGGCACAGGAAGCTTTGTCGGCGAGCTGTTGGTGATGATCGGCGCGATCCATGTCGGCTTTTGGGTAGCACTGCTGTCCGGGTTGGCGATGATCCTGGGCGCCGTCTACATGCTGGTGCTGTATCGACGGGTGATGTTCGACGGTGCCCGTGGCGTCACCAGCGACTTCGCCGGCGTGCTGCGCGACCTGACTCCGCGCGAAGTCGCCATGCTGGTCCCGCTGGCAGCGATCACCCTGTGGATGGGCATCTATCCCTCATCCTTTACCCGCGTATTCGACCCGGCGGTGACCGCCATCGCCGCCGCAAGCGTCCAGGTACCGGTAGTTCCGGGCGCCAACCCCGATCACGGTTAGCCCGAACGCCGGGACGGCTCTTCCCGTGAGGTGTCCCGGCCTCCATCTGTGATGGATGCAGGACACACTTCTCGCCCCCACGCGGTCCGCTTTCCCCCGGACCGGCGCTCATCTGCCGAAACCGCCCATGCCGACGCGGGTCCGCAGCCAGCCGGAATCGTTCCTGGTACTGCGTCGCAATCCGCTCGAACTCTGGGGCGCACCCGCCTATCGCGAGCTGATCCTGCCGGGATCGTTCCTGGGTAGCAAACAGCTCCTGCTGAACGATCCGGCCGCTATCAGGCATGTCCTGCTGGGCAATCACGAGAATTATGTGCGTGGTGCACCGACCCGCCGGGTGCTGCAACCGGTGCTCGGCGAAGGCCTGTTCCTGGCCGAGGGCGAAGCCTGGCGGCACCAGCGCCGGGTGATCGCGCCGGCGTTGGCGCCCCGTGTGCTGCCGATCCTGATCCGTCACATCGTCTCGGTAACACAATCGGCCGAGCAGGAACTCGCATCCCGCGGCCCGCGCTCGTTCGAGCTGATGCCGGTGCTGCAACGTCTCACGCTCGATATTGCCGGGCAGTCGATGTTCTCGCTGGAGATGGGCAGGTTCGGCGACGCGTTGCGCGGCCTGCTGGTCCGCTACGCGCGCGACTATGCCAAGGTCGGGCTGTTCGACATGCTGTTGCCGGATGGCTGGACCACGCCACTCGATCGGGGCCGTGCCAGCTTCCGGGCCGACTGGCTGGCGTTGATGGACCGGATCATCGCCGCCCGCACCGAGCAGGACGCCACCGTTCCCGACGATGCGCCGCGCGACCTGTTCGATCTGCTCAGGCAGGCCCGCGATCCCGAGACAGGCCAGGGCTTCAGCCACGAGTTGATGCGCGACGAGGTCTCGACGCTGATCCTGGCGGGCCATGAGACCACCGCCGTCAGCCTGTTCTGGGCCTGCTATGCCGCTGCCCGCCTGCCCGAATATCAGGATGCGATTGCCGCCGAGGCCGGCGCGCTCGACCTGTCACCGGATGCAGCCGCTTCGGCGCTTCCGAAACTCAAGCTGACCCGCGCTTTTCTCGACGAGGCGCTTCGCCTGTATCCGCCTGCCTACCTGATCGTGCGCCAGGCGAAGGAAGCGGATGTCATCGGCGGTCATCAGGTCGATCCCGGCACGGTCGTCACCATCTCGCCCTGGATATTGCACAGGCACGAACAGCACTGGCCCGACCCGGACCGGTTCGATCCGTCGCGGTTCCTGGCGGGTGCGCCGGTGCCGGACCGGATGATCTACATGCCGTTCGGCGCCGGCCCGCGCATCTGTGTCGGCGCGCAGTTCGCGCTGGCCGAAGGCACCCTGGTGCTGGCGCGGTTGCTGGCGCGGTTCCGGCTGAGCTTCGCTGGATCGTCGGCGGTGCTGCCACGCGGCTTGGTCACCACGCAGCCGGACCGTGCCGTGCGGTTCCGGCTGACCGACCGCTAGTCTGGAGCTACAAAATGAAAAGGCTCCGGGGATTGCCCCCGGAGCCTTCGCATTGTCTGCGGCTCGTGGCTGCAGAGGTCGGTCAGACCGCCTTTTCGATGGAGAAGGGGGTCATCCGGGTCGCTCCGCGTGGAGCCTTTGTCAGGCAATGAGACACTGGATCACCTCCTCTCAGTTAAATTCGACAAAGCCAGCCTACAATCGTCCCGTCGCGATGCGCAAGCGATAGAAACGTAATTTCGGGCAAGCCGAAATCACGAACCCGGCGGGTCGCAACGGCTATCGACCGGGTCGTTTTCGGGCAGGGCCATCCGGTAGGTGGCGGCGAGCGCGTCGGTGCCGCTGCAGTAGCGGCCACGCGTCGTCTCGGTGCCGATCGACTCGAAATGCGCCGAGGTTTCGTCCGTCCGCAGCCGCAATGTCCGGATCAGCATGCGATGAGGACTGCCCGGAGACACCGTGTCGGCGGTATCGGCGGAGGCCACGAACAGCAATGTCGCCGGAATCCCAGATACCTTGGCCCGGGCGAACACCACCGACCGGCCACGATTGTCGATCGTCGGCATCCGCGAGCCATCGGCCGCGTCCATCCCGACCACATCCCAGCCACGCACGCCCTCGGCACGCGGCAGCATGGTCATGATCAGGCGGGTGCGGCCGATATCCGGCTCGCGTGCCTCCACCACCAGCCCCTGCCGTCCATCCGGCGCCAGATGCGGCACCAGGTTGGCGCCTTCCTGCAGCGGCACCGGGATGACATTGGTAATCCGGCCGGTGCCACGGGCAACACAACCGGTCAGGGGAACCGCGACGGACGCGGCAAGAACGAAGGCAAGGGTGCGACGGATCATCCGGCTCATCCTAGAACATGCCTGCGCCACCTTACAAAGCTGGTTGGAGCATGACGTGCCCAGATCGAGCGCCTGACGATCAGCTTACCTGCGGAGATGGCCGCGATGGTGCGCGGTGCCGTCGACGACGGCGACTATGCCTCGAGCAGCGAGGTGATCCGTGATGCCCTGCGTGACTGGAAACTAAAACAGTCCATCAATACCCAGGACCTCGGCGCATATTTATTGCTGCGCATCAATCGCGGCGAGGATGCCCACCGGGTTTGTAAGACGCGCCACGAGCAACTCGATGAAAAGCCTAACTTTCGGCGATAGATGGCGTCGGCTTGGGTATAAGACGGAGATCGGGATCTCGGGCGTCGCATAGGCAGGCAGCAGGAGTTCCAGTGCGCCATTCTCGACGTCCCGATCAATCAGGAAGCGTGGCAGACAGGCTACGCCCAATCCCGCAAGCGCCGCGTCCCGGAGCGCGCCGGCATTATCCGAAAGTAGCACAGGCCGAGCCGCGATATAGATAACCGGTTCGGATCCGGTCTGGAGAACCCAGGCGCGTGGATTTTCCCTCGTGCCGGACAAGAGTTGCCGGTGACCAGCGAGGTCCTCGATCACAGTGCACTTGTGATGACGCGCAAGATAGCTGGGCGATGCGCAGAGCTGCCCGAACGAGCGGGCGATGACACGCGCAATAAGTTCGGAGGATACCGACGCCACCCCGAAGCGGATGGCAATGTCGAACCCGTCTTCGACGACGTCGACGACGCGGTCGGTGAAGCTCGCTTCGGCCGAAAGCTCCGGCCATTGCTCAAGATAGTCGCCGAGGATTGGCAGGATGATCTGCCTCCCGAACGCCTCGGTCGCTGTCACGCGCAGCACGCCGCGCGGGCATGCTGCGCCGCGCTGAACGCTGTTTTGCGCATCTTCGAGATCAACGAGGATCTGCAGGGCCTTTTCGTAAAAGTTCTGCCCGTCCGCGGTCAGCCCGACGCGGCGCGTGGTTCGGTGCAGCAGGCGTGCGCCGAGTATTTCCTCGAGCCGCGCGATCGACTTGCCGGCAGCTGAACGGGTCAGGCCAATACGTCTCGCACCTTCGTGGAACGACGCCGTGTCAGCGACGGCGACGAACGCCCGCAAGGCTCCGATGTCGGCCAATTCCGTCAAAACGCCCTCCATCGGTTCCACGTCAGCGCCGGTTACGGGAAGCACATTCGCTAATAGCGCAGCTATATTAAGGAGTGTCGAAACGAAAGCCCGGAGTTTGCAATGCCTCTATCGTCTAACGCCCTTACCCTTCTTGCATCGTGGCAGGATGCCGCAACCGGCGTTGTCCAAGCGGTGCAAGGCGAAGGCACGCTCAGTTTGCAGGAAGCTCGTGACCGCTATTTTGACGGGTTGGAGGCGCTTCTTCCCGCGCCTGCCGGAGTGCGCTTCGAGACGGTAGAGATGGACGGCGTCCCGGCAATGCTCGTAACGCCCGACGTGATCGAGGACGGACGCGTGCTCTTTTACATGCATGGTGGGGGTTATGTGCATGGCGCTCCCCGGGCCTATCGGGGCCTGGCCGGTCACTATGCCAAGAAACTGCGCGCACAGGTCTATGTGCCCGACTACCGGCAGGCACCTGAGTTTCCCTTCCCGACGCCTATCGACGATACGTTTCGCGCCTATCGCGCGCTTTTCGAGATGGGACATGACTCCTCGCAGATCGCACTGTCCGGCGATTCGGCGGGCGGGGCGCTGGTCGTAACGATCATGCGCAAGGCTCGTGATGCGGGTGTGCCGATGCCAGTTGCAGGCGTCGCGATCTCGCCTTGGGCGGATTTGGCGCATGCTGGTCCATCTGCGCGTAGCCGCGATGGCCTAGATCCGTTGTGCAGCGTCGAGTTCCTTGATCGGCTCGCGCGCATTTTTCTCGCCGGTGAGTTGGTAACCCACCCGGATGCCTCCCCTGTATATGCTGACGTCCGCGGACTTTCACCGATCCTCATCCAGATGGGCGAGAACGAGGTCATGTTGAGCGGCGGGATCGCGCTGGCTGAGCGCTTGGCCGAGCAGCGTGTGCGCACGACCCTGGAAGTCTGGCCTGGCATGTTCCACGTCTGGCACAGCTTTGCCGGGCACATGGCCGAGGCAGACGAAGCGCTCGACAACGCCGTCTATTTTCTAAGCCGGGAATATGCGCGTGCAGATCAGCGGAGGCACACAGACTGATCTGACGTGAGGCCGCGCCTTTCTCACCTCGCAAGCAGCTATGATGATGCGGTCTCCGGGCTCTGCCGGTACGCGGCGACAATCCGTGAGACGGTGGGCTCGCTGACCGCATAGAGCCTGGCCATCTCCGCACCTGACTTGCGACCTGAGACGACGGATTCCGCAACTTCGCGGCGCTGCTTTTCGGCGAGCTTGCGACGGCGCCCGCCGATCCGCCCCTCGGCACGCGCTTGAGCGAGACCGACGCTGGTGTGTTCGCGGATCATCGCACGTTCGAACTCAGCGAAGCTGCCGACCATCTGCATCATCATGCGTCCCGCGGCCGCACCTTACAGGGATGATGTGCTGAGTGAGATTGCAGCCGAGTACCGAACCTTCAAGCGGACAGGGCCTCAATTCCTGCAAGCGCTCGATTCCACGGCCGGGCCGGCACCGCGGCATTGCGCAACGCGATGGCGGTCCTGTCCGCTCTTTATGGCGACTGGCGCAAACCCCTTCCTGCCGACGTTCCGCTCGGTCATGTCGAACGGCGCTGGCATCGGGTGATATCTGGGTGCCGACGTCACGGACGCACCGGTCGCTGGACGTGCTGCTGGCGCCATGGTCCGGCGCCGCACTGCAACCAGCGTTTTCGCTCGGCGATCCACACGCATGTCTCGATCAGCGTGCTGCGCAACTCGACAATGCCTTGCGCGACGTCGCCCGCAATCTGACGAGCGCGATGCCACTCTGTTCGCTGGGAAGAGATTGCGCGTCCCTAAAGAGCAGAAGGATGACGACGCCGGGCAGGATGAAGGGCGGTACCTGACGCTCGCCTGCTACGGCATGCTGCCTGCCACGCGTGTCACCGGCGTGCTGTCGCAGGTCGAATGCTGGACCGGCTTCACCCGGCATTTCGGTCACGTTTCAACCGGGTTGCCGCCTGCCGACCAGCGCGCCTTCCTCGCCACCCTGATTGCCGAGGCGACCAATCTCGGGTTGCCGCGCATGGCCAAGATATGCGGGGCAGGGTTACGCCGCGCGCTGCTGCGCATGCAGACATGGCACATGCGCGAGG
The DNA here is from genome assembly GCA_050954785.1 of Janthinobacterium lividum. Lineage (GTDB taxonomy): Bacteria > Pseudomonadota > Alphaproteobacteria > Acetobacterales > Acetobacteraceae > Lichenicola. The sequence continues at coordinate 48,850 of JBPBQO010000171.1, forward strand.
AAGCCTTTCGGACGGCACTCGCTTGTCTGACCGACGCCATCCACGCCGAGCCGATCGCCGCGTGGTTCGGGCAGGGGCACCGGGCGTCGGCAGATGGTCAGGCCTTTTACCTAGGCGGACCGGGCGAAGTCGGCGGAACAATCAATGCGCTCGACGGCATCCTTGGCCACGATAGCAACGCCGACCTGTCGATCAGATATCGAGCAGCGCCTCGGACGTCGCGTTCGCGTTTTCCTGGATGAACTGGAACCGTAATTCCGGACGCCGGCCCATCAGGCTTTCCACCCGCTCGTCGGTCGCCTCGCGATCCTCGTGCGCCGCGATGACCTTCAGCAGGGTGCGATGCGCCGGGTCCATCGTCGTGCGCTTGAGGTCGGCCGGCGGCATCTCGCCCAGGCCCTTGAACCGACTCACCTCGATCTTGGTGCCGGCCTTGAAGCCGGTCTTCAGCTTCCGCTCGCGATCGCGGTCGTTCATCGCATAGACCGTCTTCGCCCCCTGGGTCAGCCGATAGAGCGGCGGCTGTGCCAAATGCAGGTGGCCGCCCTGGATCAGTTCTGGCAGCTCCCGATAGAAGAAGGTCATCAGCAGCGAGGCGATGTGGGCGCCATCCACGTCCGCGTCCGTCATGATGATGACGCGGCCGTAGCGCAGCTTGGACTCGTCGTAGCGCGCACCCTGGCCGCAGCCGAGCGCCTCCATCAGGTCCTTCAGTTCCTGGTTGCCGCGCAGCTTCTCGGCCGAGGCGCTGGCGACGTTCAGGATCTTGCCGCGCAACGGCAGCACTGCCTGGGTCTCGCGGTTGCGCGCCTGCTTGGCCGAACCGCCGGCGCTGTCGCCCTCGACCAGGAATATCTCGGTCTCGGCGGCATTCTCGCGCGTGCAGTCGGTCAGCTTGCCGGGCAAGCGCAGCCGGCGGGTCGCGGTCTTGCGCGGGGTGTCCTTGAGATCGCGGCGGCGCAACCGCTCCTCGGCACGCTCGATGATCGCCGCCAGCAGTGCGTCCGCCTGCGCCGGGTGTCCCGCCAGCCAATGGTCGAACCGGTCGCGCAACGCGGTCTCGACCAGCCGTGTCGCCTCCGAATTGGTCAGCTTTTCCTTGGTCTGACCCTGGAACTGCGGCTCGCGGATGAACGCCGACAGCTTGGCCGCCACCGCGCCGAGCAGATCCTCGGCGGTCACCTGCTGTGCCCGCTTGTTGCTCCGCTGCTCGCCCCAGTTACGCAGGCCCTTGATCAGCGCGTTGCGGAACCCGGTCTCGTGGGTGCCGCCCATGGGGGTCGGGATGGTGTTGCAGAACGAGGCCAGCGCCGACTCGCCGGACTCGAGCCAGGCCAGCGCCCACTCGACGCGGCCCGTCTGTGCGCCGTCCGGGCCGGCCGGCAAATTGGCCTCGCCCGACCACAGGTCGAACAGCAGCGTCGCCTTGTCGTCGAGCTCGTCGCGCAGACTGTCGGCCAGGCCGCCCGGAAAATGCAGTACCGCAGTCTCAGGGATGTCGGCGCCCTTGAGCAGGCTCGGCTCGCACTCCCAGCGGATAGTCACGCCGCGAAACAGGAACGCCTTGGACCGGCAGAACCGATACAATCTGGCCGCCGAGAAGATGAGCGGCCCGAAGATCTCGGTGTCCGGGATGAAGCTGATCTGGGTACCGCGCCGGTTCTGGGTGACGCCGATCTTTTCCAGCGGGCCCATCGGCTTGCCGCGCTCATACGACTGCCGCCAGACCGCACGATCCCGTGCCACTTCCACTTCGAGCAGCGACGACAGCGCATTGACCACCGACGAACCGACGCCGTGCAGGCCGCCCGAGGTCGCGTAGGCCTTGCCCGAGAACTTGCCGCCCGAATGCAGCGTGGTGAAAATGACCTCGAGCGCCGAGCGGTCGCGGAACTTCGGGTGCGCGTCCACCGGAATGCCGCGCCCGTTGTCGCGCACGGTCAGCCGGTTGCCGGCCTCGAGCGAGATCTCGATGGTCGTGGCATGGCCGGCAACGGCCTCGTCCATGGCGTTGTCGATGATCTCGGCTGCCAGATGGTGCAGCGCGTTCTCGTCGGTGCCGCCGATATACATGCCCGGGCGGCGCCGGACCGGCTCCAGGCCCTCCAGCACCTCGATATCACGCGCCGAGTAGCCGGGTTCCGGCTCGGCGGCGTTGGACGCCGTGGCGGTCTTCGGTTTGCGCGTTGCCGGCATCGCAGCCGGCGGCATGCCGGTGCGGGGTTTGCGCGGCACTGGTGAGAACAGGTCGTTCATGATTGGTTCTCACTCCCCTGCGGCACGCGAGTCAACCCTGCGAGACCATCTGGTAACGGATATAGCTGTTACCTTTTGATGCGAATACGTTTGGCTGCTGGCTTGTTGTCATCGAGCCTTGTTGCAACATCCTGCTCCATCGTTGTGGCCGGACAGGAGCGCCGACTATGGGTCTGGTCAAGTTCGCCCTGAAGTACCGCATCACCTTTTATGTGATGGCGGTGCTGATCATGCTCGCCGGCGGTGGCGCCGCGGTCGTCATGCCCAAGGACGTCCTGCCGGACGTTAACATCCCGGTCGTTACCATCATCTGGACCTACACCGGCCTCGATACGCCGGATATGCAGAACCAGGTCACCTCGTACAACGAGCTGGCCCTGTCCAACAACGTCGTCGGCATACGCGACATGGAGAGCACGACTCTCCAGGGCATTACCATCACCAGGGTGTATTTCCAGCCCGGCGTCGATATCGGCCTGGCACTCAGCCAGGTGAGTTCGGCGACCAACGCCATTCGTGGGCAGTTGCCGCCCGGGATCCAGCCGCCGATCGTGATCCGGTTTTCGGCATCCTCGGTGCCGGTGATTCAGATCGCGGCGACGTCCGAGGTCGAGAGCCAGGCCGACGTCTATAATTATGTCCGCTTCCGGCTGCGCTCGACCCTGCAGACCACCCCCGGCTCCACCATGCCGCCGCCCTATGGCGGCGTGCCCGAGCAGGTGATGATCGATCTCGATCCGCATGCGATGCAGGCCTACGGGCTGACCCCGATGCAGGTGGTGACCGCGGTCAACGCGCAGAGCCTGACCCTGCCGTCCGGTCTCGCCAAGCTGGGCCAGACCCAGTTCATCATGCGGCTGAACACCCTGCCCAAGGTGCTGGACGCGCTCAACACCATTCCGATCAAGCTGGTGAACGGCTCGCCGATCCTGTTGCGCGACGTGGGCTGGGCGAGGGCGGGCGGACCGCCGCAACAGAACATGGTGCATGTGAACGGTCAGAACGGCCTGTTGCTGCCGGTGCTCAAGAACGGTCCGACCTCCACGATCGAGATCGTCGACGCGGTGAAGTCGATGCTGCCGGGCATCATCGCGGCAGCGCCCAAGGACATCCATATCGTCTCGCTGTTCGACCAGTCGGTGTTCGTCTCGGAGGCGATCAGCGACGTGGCCGAGGAAGGCCTGATCGCGGCGGCGCTGACCGGGCTGATGATCCTGCTGTTTCTGGGATCGTGGCGGGCCACCCTGGTGGTGCTGGTGTCGATTCCGCTGGCGGTGCTGAGCTCGCTCGCCGTGCTGGCGGTGCTGGGCGAGACCATGAACGTCATGACCCTGGGTGGGCTGGCTCTGGCGGTCGGCATCCTGGTCGACGATGCCACCGTGGCGATCGAGAACACCTACCGGGTGATGGAAAGCGGCAAAGGCTTCCGCGAGAGCGTGGTCGAGGGTGCCGCGGCGATCGCCAAGCCGACGCTGATCTCGACCCTGTCGATCTGTTCGGCGTTCGTGTCGGTGCTGTTCCTGGTGGGGGCGCCCAAATACATCTTTACCCCGCAGGCGCTGGCGGTGGTGTTCGCCATGCTCGCCTCCTACGTGCTCTCACGCACCCTGGTGCCGATCCTGATCGACGTGCTGGTGGCGCCTGAGCACAAGCGCCGGGAAGAGCAGAAGCAGAAGAAGGAGCAGGACAAGGGCAAGCCCGGCCTGTTCACCCGGATCCATACCGGCTTCGAGCGCGGCTTCGGCCGGTTTCACACCGGCTATATCGGCCTGCTGCATGTCGTGCTGAAGCGCCGTCTGCTCACCGGCGCGGTGGTGGGCGTGATGCTGGTCGTGTGCGGCTGCCTGTTCCCGTTCCTCGGCAAGGATTATTTCCCGGCGATCGAGAGCGGCCAGATCACCCTGCATGTCCGAGCCAGATCGGGCACCCGGATCGAGGAGGCGGCGAAGCTGTTCAGCCGGGTCGAGGACACCATGCGCGAGGTCGCCGGCCACGACTCCAAGGGTGCATCGAACGTGGTGACCGTGCTGGACAATATCGGCCTGCCCTCGGTGAACTATAATCTCGCCTTCAACGACGGCACCTTCGTGTCCTATTCCGATGGCCAGATCCTGGCGACGCTCAAGCCCGGCGTCAGCGGCAGCCGGGTCACCAAGCAGCTTCGGGTGCTCCTGCACCAGCGCTTCCCGGACACCATCTTCTATTTCCAGCCTGCCGACATCATCACCCAGATCCTCGACTTCGGCGTGCCGTCGCAGATCGACGTGCAGGTGCATGGCCGCCACGGCGCCGTCGACCTGGCAATGGCGCGAACCCTGGAGCGGCGGCTGAAAGCGCTGCCCGGCCTGGTCGACGTGCATCTGCAGCAGGTGGTGGATGCGCCGGAGTTCCTGGCCGAGATCGACCGGCAGCGCGCGTCCGAGCTCGGCCTGACCGAGCAGCAGGTCGCCAACCAGCTCAACATCTCGCTGTCGGGCAGCTTCCAGGTATCCCCCAACTTCTGGACCGATCCCAAGACGGGGATCCCCTGGCAGCTCACGGTGCAGACGCCGGAATACCGGCTCGACAATCTGGCCCAGATCGCCAACACGCCGTTGGTCACCGGCGATGGCGGCGTCAACGGCCTGCAGCCGGTCAGCCTGTTGAGCAATGTCGCCACCTTCCATCGCGGGACCGAGCAGTCGGTGCTGAGCCACGTCAACACCGAGCCGACCTTCGACGTCTATGCCGCGGTCCAGGACATGGATCTCGGTTCGGCTGCAAGTGCCATCAACCGTGTCGTCAAGGAGGAGCAGAAGCACCTGCAGGCACCCGACAAGATCGTCGTGCGCGGCCAGATCGAGAGCATGAACAGTGCCTTCTCGCATATCGAGATCGGGCTGGTCGTGGCAGTGGTCGCCGTCTATCTGCTGATGGTGCTGAACTACCAGGACTGGGGCGATCCGTTCGTGGTGCTTTGCGCCCTGCCGCTGGTGTTCTGCGGCATCGTGCTCAGCCTGTTCATTACCCACACCACCTTTTCGATCGCCTCGCTGATGGGAGCGATCATGAGCGTGGGCGTCGCATCCGCGAACTCGATCCTGCTGGTGACGTTCGCTCGTGAGCACCGGCAGGAAACCGGATGCTCGGCGATCGAGGGTGCGATCGCCGCCGGTGACGCGAGGCTCAGGCCGGTCCTGATGACGGCCGGCGCGATGGTGGTCGGACTGATCCCGATGGCGCTCGATCTGGGGCAGGGCGGTGAGCAGAATGCCGCCCTCGCACGTGCCGTCATCGGCGGCATCACCGTCGGCACCTGCTCGACGCTGCTGTTCGTGCCGTTCCTCTACAGCCTGCTTCGCAAGGGCCCGGTGCACGGCCCGGAGGACTACGTATGACCCCGCGTGAGTATGACGATGGCGGCCACGATACGTCCGTGAACAAGGCGGCGCCCGATCGCGAACCGGACCAGGACCAGAAGCCTGATCCGAAACAGGAACAGGAGCCGCCGCCACCACCTCGGCGCCGGCTGGCATTATACGTGGCTGTGCCGCTGGCGATGCTGGTCGGCTGGGGCGTCTACATACATTGGCGTCAGTCGAGCAATGCGTCCGACACACTGAAACAGGCACAGGCCTCGGTGCCCGATGTTCAGGTGGCCACCGTGCATCGCACCTCCAACCTGACGGCGACCACGCTGCCCGGCCAGACGGCCGCGTTCGAGTCCGCCGACCTTTATGCCCGTGCGACCGGCTACGTCACCCAGCGCATGGTCGATATCGGCAGCCACGTAAAGAAAGGCGACCTGCTGCTGACGATCGCCTCGCCGGACCTGGACCAGCAACTGGAACAGGCCCAGGCGCAGCTCGGTCAGATGCAGGCCCAGCTCCAGCAGGCCCAGGCCAACCTCGGCCAGGCCAATGCCAATACCAAGCTCGCACTGGTCAACCGCAACCGTTCACAGATCCTGGCGGGCGAGGGGTGGGATACCAAGCAGAACCGCGACACCCAGGTCACCAACTACAATGTCAGCAGCACCAGCGTGAAGTCGGCGCAGGCGGGCATCGGGGTCGCGGTCGCCAACGTACGTGCGCAACAGGCGAGCGTGGACCGGCTGGTGGCGCTGACCGGCTTCGAGAACGTCAAGGCGCCGTTCGACGGAGTGATCACCCAGCGCGACGTCGATATCGGCACCCTGGTACAGAGCGACGCCAGCACCGGCACCGCCTTACTGCACATCGACGATCAGGATCTGCTGCGTTGCCAGATCTATGTGCCGCAAAGCCAGTTCACCGGTATTCATGTCGGACTGCCGGCGCATGTCATGGTGACGGAACTGCCCGGCCAGGTGTTCAAGGCGGTGGTGTCGCGCTCGTCCGTTTCGCTGGCGCAGAACTCGCGCTCGATGCTGGTCGAGGTCGACATCGACAACCGCGACGGCCGCCTTACCCCTGGCCTGTTCGTGACGGTGTCGTTCGACGTGACGCGCCCGACCCCTGTGGTGGTGGTTCCGGATGCGGCGCTGATCTTCGACGCCACGGGTCTGCATGTCGCGGTGATCGACCAGGACAGCAAGGTCACGATGCGCACGATCAGCATCGCCCGCGACACCGGCACCGAAGCCGAACTACGCGATGGTCTGAACGGCACGGAGAGAGTGATCGTCAACCCGCCGACCGATCTCTCCGAAGGCCAGAAAGTCCATGTGCTTCCGGAGAAGAAGACCGACGGCAAGCAGGCGTCGGGCTGACAAGGACTTGGTGCTTCTGCCGTTCGCCCGGCGATTGCATGAAACACAAAAGGGGACCGTGCGTCACCGCACGATCCCCTTGCAAACCCCCCACCCCTGGGAAGATCGATCAGCCCTTGTGGCTGCGTGTCACGGCACGAATATGACGAACCCGGGCCGGATGGTCGAGTGAGCTCGGCGCGGCACAGGTCTCGTAACTGGCGGGCTGGACAATGTCCTTGGCTTCCGCGTAGCCGCCGAGATCGGACGCGTTGTCGAGCACCGCGACCTCGTCGAACATGCTTACCCGCTGCTGGCAGAATGCCACGCCGGCCTTCAGGCCGCGCTCCGACTGCGCATTGGCGAGCTGGGTGATATAGTCGTCATGCGCAGTCTGGGCGCCGCGACCATAGGTCGCCCGAAAATACCCGTTCAGCGCCACTTCCTGCGCCGTCAGGTCCGGCCGGAATTTCTCGATGAACGCATTGTAGCGATCCTGCACGTTGCAGGAGAGGGCAGTAACCATCAGCTCGCTCTTGAGACCCTGCACGTCGAATGCCTGCCTGGCCGACGACATGCCGCACTGGCCGGCGGCAAAAGCCTGGCTGGTCAGCAGCGTGGCTGCGAGCCCGGCCAGAATCGCACGACCCTTGGTCCGTGTCCTTGAACCTTCTGGCTCGATCTCAAGGCGCCCTACAAGGAAAGACATGGTGTTCTCCAGACCGGGCCATGCGGCAAGGAAGGGGGCTCCGGGAAGCGACTGCTCCCCGCTCAACTAACAAGCGAGGATGACGCCGTAAACGACGGTTCTGCAAGCATTATCCCGGCCACAATGACGAGCACCGCATCGAGTGTTGCGTAACTGCACTGCAACGGGCGTATCAAACCGAGATATGTCCAGAAAACATTTTCGATCTAGCAGCGCGGGTGGTTTACTGTTCTGCCTCTCAGGCGGCAAGCGTCGCGAATCGGTTCCGAGTCGCAAATATTCGATAACGTTTCCCGGTCTTCCGCCGCGTTCGAATTTGGCTTAAGGCACTGTCCCCCGCACGTGTTGCGGGCTGCCAGATTTCGGAGCTGACGAGTGCACGTGCGAGCTGCTGCATCCCTGTTGATGACTGGCATCCTGATCACCGGATGTGCACAGAAACCATTGCCGGCACCGGCCGTGGCGATTGCGCCGAATCCGTTCGGCTACCTGAAGCAGTCCGCTGTTTGCACGGTGAGCCCGCTTGCCAATGGTCCGACGGGGCGCAGTGCCAAGATAAGTGTGCGTTCCGATGACGGGCTCTGCACCGTTGCTCTGTCGCAGCCGGATGGCACCGCCTATGCCTCGTTCCTGCTGCAGACGGTGCCGGCGCATGGCAAGGCGTTCATCTACAACTACAATAACCAGACTCTGGTGAACTATACCGCGACGACTGCCTATGCAGGTCCGGACAGCTTCACCGTCAGCCTGATCCCGACCGCCGGCCATGCACGTGTGCCATTGCAGGTCGCGGCGCTGGTGGACGCAACCGGCGTCGTGCTTCCGCCCCCGCCGCCGGTTCCCTACGTCGCGCCGCCGTCGAAAAGCACCCATAGGACGAGCAAGTCGACCCGTTCTACCCATTCCACCCACTCGAAGCATAAGAAGGCGAGTTCGTCCTAGGTCGAACCACAGCACCCCCGGGCCCTATGGACCGGGGGTGTATCGTCGGCTCGATCAGGCGGCGCTTTGTTCCTGATCTCCGGTCAGCGCCAGCAGCGAGTCGCGGCCAAGCCGGGTGCAGAACTCGCCGAACCCTTCGTCGAGCTGTCCCTGCAAGGCCCAGGCTTCGAATAGCGGACCGAACTTCTCGCCCAGCCCGGCTTCCGGCACCCGCTCGTGCAGCCGGAACGACAGGCTCTGGCCGTCGAAATCACCGCCGACATAGATCGCGTAGTGGCCAGGTATCCGCCCGACCAGGCCGATATCGCCGGAATACGACCGCGCGCAACCGTTCGGGCAGCCGGTGATGCGCAGGCTGATGCGCCGATCCTGCAGGTCGTGCCGGCGCAGCAGCGTCTCCAGGCTCTCGACGATCGGCTCGCGCACCCGCTCCGCCTCGGTCAGGGCCAGCCCGCAGGTCGGCAGCGCCGGACAGGCCAGTGCGAATCGCGAGAAAGTCGACAGCGCGGTCGCCGGCACCACGCCATGCTCGGCCAGCAGCGAATCGATGGCCGCACGATCGCCCGGCTGGATGTTGGACAACAGGATGTCCTGCTGTGCGGTCATGATCGGATCGACGCCGAATCGCTCGACCACCAGGCGCAATGCCGTCCGAAGTGTGACGGTCGCAGTGTCCTGGATGCGGCCGGACGATACCGGAACGCCGAGCCACCACTTTCCGTCGCCCTGGTCGTGCCAGCCGAGCAGCTCGGGGATGTGCAGCTTGGGCATCGGCCGCGGGCCTTCGAGGTCGTCGCCGTAATAGCCGTCCAGGGTCTGCTTCACCCAGGCCAGCCCGTTATCCTCGACCACGTATTTCAGCCGGGCACGCCGACGATCGGTACGGTCGCCGTGGTCGCGCTGCAGCCGGATCACCGCCTCGACGATCGCCAGCAACCGGTCCGGACCCACGAAGCAGATCGGCGTCGCCAGCCGCGGGAAGGTGTTGGCGCGGTTGTGGGTCATGCCGAGCCCACCCCCGACCGCGATGTTGTAGCCGACCAGCGTATCGACGCCCTGTGCATCCGGCTCGAACAGCGCGATCGCCGCGAGGTCGTTGGCCAGCACGTCGGCACTGTTGTCATCCGGAACCGCCAGCCCGATCTTGAATTTTCGCGGCAGGTAAGTCTCGCCGTACAACGTCTCGGTCTCGTCGGTGCCGGCGACCGGCTGCTCGTCGAGAAAGATCTCGTAATAGCTGCGGCTTTTTGGCAGCAGGGCCGTCGACAGCATGTGCGCATCGTCGCGCAGCCGTTGATGGCGCGCGTCGCTGTGCGGCGCCGATGTCGTCATCAGGTTGCGCACCACGTCGCCGCACGCGCAGAGCGTGGTCAGCAACGTGTGGTTGATCGCCGCGATCGAGGGCTTGAGCTCGCCCTTGAGGATGCCATGGAACTGGATGCCCTGGCGGGTGGTGATGCGCAGAGTGCCATTGGCATGATCGTCCGCCAGCCGGTCCAGCCCGAGATACTGTGCCGCGGTGAGCATGCCGCCCGGCATGCGCACGCGCACCATGAACTGGTAGTCCTTCTCCAGCTTCTGCTGCTTCAGCGCCGTCGCCGTGTCGCGGTCGAACTGCTCGTAGCTGCCGTGGAACTTCAGCAGGTTGTAGGCATCCTCGCTGACCTGGATGCCGCCTTCCACGAGTTCCTCGGCCAGGCGACCGCGCAGGCCATGGCTGCTCTCCTTGAGCGTCTCGACGCCGGAGAGCTTCTTCGGTGCTGCGATGATCTGGTCGGGCAAGATGGTGATCCTGATTGACGGAGGGCCGGGACGAGATCCCGGCCGTAGAACGTATCGAGTGGCTAACGGTCCCGGCTATCGAGCCGACGGTTGCTTCACCATGCGGAGATAAGGCTTCAGCGTCTTCCAGCCATCGGGGAACATGCCCTTGGCGGTTTCGTCGCTGACGCTCGGGGCAATGATCACATCATCGCCCGACTGCCAGTTCGCCGGTGTCGTCACCTTGTGACTGTCGGTCAGCTGCAGGCTGTCGATCACCCGCAGCACCTCATCGAAGTTTCGACCGGCCGAGGGCGGATAGGTGAGGCTGAGCCTGACCTTCTTGTTCGGGTCGATAACGAACACGGTGCGTACGGTCAGGCTCGGGTCGGCTAGCGGATGCACCATCCCATACAGCGTCGACACGGTCCGGTCCGGATCGGCAATCATCGGGAAGTCCACGCCGGAGCCCTGGGTCTCCTCGATGTCCTTCTCCCACTCGTGATGACTGTCGACCGGATCGACCGACAGGCCGATCACCTTGACGTTCCGCTTGACCCATTCCGGTCCAAGCCGGGCGACCATGCCGAGTTCGGTCGTGCAGACCGGCGTGAAATCCTTCGGGTGGCTGAACAGCACGCCCCAGCTGTTGCCGAGCCACTCGTGGAAACGAATCCGCCCCTGGGTGGTGTCCTGCTCGAAATCCGGGGCAACTTGGCCCAGTTGGATCGTCATGATGCTGTTCCTCAGGCGTCGTTGATCAGTGCGTCCACCACCATATTTCAGGTGCCGATCGCTCGAACCACACGATAAAAACGATCATGCGACGCAGGTCAATTTGACCACGTTGCAAGCCAGTGGTTTGCCCGCGGCGTGGCTCTATTGTCTATATGGAGAAGCTGATCGGCTCTGCCAGGGGGCGTCTCAATCCGGCGCTTTCGGCGCGACGAACCAGATCATCGAGCGTGAGGTCGTGCAGTTGCGTCCGCAGGCTGTCGTCAAGCTGCTTCCAGCTCGGCTCCACGACCCGGGCGAACAGATCGCCGATCGGGCCGTCCTCATTGCCGGCATCGTCGGAAACCGCGGTCTCGACCACGTCCGACAAACGGATGTCACGTCGCGGACGACCAAGCCGGTAGCCGCCGCGAGGGCCGCGAACGCTTTCCAGCAACGACGACCGGGACAGCGTCTGTAGCAACGGCTCGATACCGCGACGGGCAAGACCCGCACGTTCGGCGATGTCCGCCGCACTGACCGTGCCGGCCCTACCGGCATGGAAGGCAACATCCAGCATGATCAGTACCGCAATCATCGCCCTGTCACGCCGTAGCAGCATCTCCGTCCCCGATCGTACGATGGCGCCAGGCAACGCGACGTCGATGACGACTGCGCGACCGGCTACGTGGCCGCAAGTCTATCATGAGTGCCATCGCTTATCCACGCCGCAGATCGGTGTTATAGTCCGGGCATGGCACGCAACGAACGGCTTTCGCCCGATACCAGCACAAAATCTCCGAATCCGGATTCTGCCGAGCCGGGGGCCGTCGAGCAGGGGCCCGGCTTCTCCGGCTTCGCTGCGCCGCGGCGTCGCATCTACGACAGTATCGTCGAGACGGTCGGCGGCACGCCCCTGGTCAGGCTGCCCCGCCTGACCAAGGAAGACGAGCTTGTTGGCGACGTCATGCTGAAGCTGGAGTTCTTCAACCCGCTCGGCTCAGTCAAGGACCGTATCGGTGCCTCGATGGTTCTGGAAGCCGAATGGGCCGGCACCATCACGCCCGGCCGCACCGTCCTGGTCGAGCCGACCTCCGGCAACACCGGCATCGCGCTCGCTTTTGTCGCGGCCTCGCGTGGCTACCGCCTGATCGTCACCATGCCGGAAGGTGCCTCGGTCGAACGTCGCAAGATGCTGCGGCTGATGGATGTGCAACTGGAGCTCACCCCGTCGCGGCTCGGCATGGCCGGCGCAATCGCCCGCGCCAAGGAGATCCTGGCCAGCACGCCGGATGCCTGGATGCCGCGCCAGTTCGACAATCCCTCCAACCCCGACATCCATGCCCGCACCACCGCCGAGGAAATCTGGACCGATACCGAAGGCGGGGTCGACATGGTCGTGGCCGGCATCGGTACCGGCGGCACCGCCACCGGCATCGCCCGCGCCCTGAAGCCGCGCAAGCCCGGCCTCAAGGTCTATGGCGTCGAGCCGTCCGAAAGTGCCGTGTTGAACGGCGACGAGCCGGGCCCGCACGGCATCCAGGGCATTGGACCCGGCTTCTGTCCCGGCGTGCTCGAACTGGATGTACTGGACGGCGTGCTGACCGTGTCGGAACGCGAGGCCATTGCCGCCGCGAGACGCTGCGCCCGCATGGAGGGGCTACCGATCGGCATCTCCTCCGGTGCGGCGCTGCATGCGGCACTCACTCTTGCTCACCGCCCGGAGCATGCAGGCAAGCAGATCGTGGTGATCATTCCCTCATTCGCTGAGAGGTACCTATCCACGTCCCTCTTCGCCGGCCTCGGCTGAGAGACCGGCCGATAATGCTACTGTGCCGGCGAGCCGACGCAGCTTTGGTGCGCTCCGATAGCCACGACGAGCGCTCCCGAAGAGGGAGCTCTCACTCGGCACAGCGCATTCCCGGCCGGTTTCCTGGCTAACCTTTCAGAAGATTAGCCAGGAAACTCGAGGGTCTAGCGGAGGATGATCTCGACGCGGCGGTTCTGCGGCTCGCGGACGTTCGGGCCGGTCGCAACCAGGGGACGGGTTTCGCCGTAGCCGTGGGTGTCGATGGCCGAGGCGGGAACACCGTCGCGAACCAGTTCGGTCTGCACGCTCTTGGCACGACGCACCGAGAGTGCCTGGTTGTAGCCGGCGCCGCGAACTCCGCCATGGATCGACGAGGTGTCGGTGTAGCCATCCACCTCGATCCGCGTGGTCTGGACGTGTGTCGAGGCCTGCGCCGCCTGGGCGACAATTTCGCGCGCCCGGCTGGTCAGGTCGGACCGGTCCCAGTCGAAGAACACCAGATAGGTGCGCGCGTCCGCAGGGGCCGGCGCTGCCGGTACGGCCGGCGATACCGGCGGCGGCGGGGGCGGTGCCGGGTTCAGCTCGTAGCGCACGCCGAGCAGAAAGGTGTGGTTGTAGTTGGTGGTGATGTCCTGGTTGCCGCGATCGGTGCCGTACGCCTTGGCGCCGAAACCGCCCTGGTTGCCGATCTCGTCGCCGGTGAAGCGCTGCGGGCCGAGGATCGAATAGAACCGGTATTCCAACGTGGTCGACAGCCCGACGACCCATGGCACCGGCACCGACAGGCCGAAGATGCCCTGGTAGGCGAAGTTGCCGTCGCTGGTGCCGCCGATGCGCTCGGCGCTCTCGGCTCCGGCATAGTGCATCTCGGAATGCGACCACGCGTAGCCGACGCCGAGCCCGAAATACGGGTAGAGCCAGTTCTGGCCGATATCCATGTCGAACAGCACATTGGCCATGCCGCCGTAGCTTTCCTGGTTGCCACCGGCGAGCGTCGGAAAGCTGGTGCCGCGGAAATGCTGCAGCGTGTCGCGGCGGTAGTTACCTTCGATCTCGGCGCGCAGCCCGTTGCCGAAGCCCCAGCCCACGCTTCCAAGACCCACCAGGCCGGGACCGTAGCGCAATTGCCCGCTCGGAGCCTGCGGCGACAGCCGGACCGTCTGGTCCTGTGCCAGGTTGGCACCGCCGGCGACAGCACCATACAGACCGGTGACAGGTTGTGCCGCCGCCGGGTTGGCAAGGCTCGCTACCGTGGTGACAGCGCCTACGCCTGCCAGCAACCAGATCCGTCTTGTCATCGTCACACGCCCTCCGCTCACGCGCCGCCGGTCAGGCGGTTGGCGCGCGACACCCCAGACGGCCGAGCTGCGGCCGCATCATCTGTCTGGACGTAGCTGGTTTTCGCGTCCGGAAGAAGCACCGGCTGCGGCTGGCCAGCCGGTTGCACGCGGTTGTGGCAAAGGCGTGACGCGGCACAGTCCCATGCCGAGCGGTTGTGTGACCTTTCAGCAACGTGTTGCAACGTGATTGTAACGGGGTTCCATGCGGGGATTGCATGGGTGACGTGCCTGAACTTTAAGTATCGCCACATGCCGTTACCCGTCGCAACACGGTCTTACGGCTCCACCCTTTGCCTGAAAGGCTTGCTGTAACGTTTTTCCTTTGATGAGACTGGGTATTCTCGATGTCGTCATCGAAGCCCTCTCTTCGCAACAAGCGCCGCAGCACTGTCCCCACGGTCAATTTCTTGTCGTCTGCCTGCTCTCCGGAGCGGGTTTTGGAGTGCTGACGATGACACGACCCCGTTACTTCACCCTTCGAGCCGGGTTGACCGGATCGATTGCGGCGCTCGCGCTGGCGCCGGTATTGGGTGCGGCTCCTGCATTCGCACAGGTAACCGCGACGCCGTTCGCCGCGGGTGCGACGTCATCCACCGGCAGCACGCCGACCGAAAACGTCGAAGTGACTGGCTCGCGTCTGCGGACCAGCAACGTGACCAGCGAAGCGCCCGTCACCGTCATCACGTCGAAACAAATCGAGCAATCGAGCTCGCAGACGATCGAGGACGTGCTCCGCAAAATTCCGTCCGTGGGCACCGAAGGAAACTTCTCGTCCACCAACAACGGCGGCAACGGCTCGTCCTGTATCGACCTTCGCAACCTGGGCATCAGCCGTACGCTGGTCCTTGTCGATGGCAGACGTTTTGTTCACACCGGCTATGGCGGCGGCCTCGACTGCGTCGATCTCGACACGATCCCGATCGCACTGGTCGACCGCATCGAGATATTGAAGGACGGTGCCTCCACCATCTACGGCGCCGATGCCATCGCCGGTGTCATCAATATCATTACCAAGAAGAACTTTGCCGGCACACAGATCAATCTCGGTGGCAACATCACGGCGTCTGGTGACGACAAGCAGGCCGATATCTCCGGCACGACCGGTTTCGATTTTGCCCAGGGCCGCGGTAACGTGGCAATCAGTGGTCGTTACCTTGATCGTGGACCGGTCAGTCAGAAAGATCGTGACTGGGCGACACCAGTGGTTGCCGGCCAGGGCGGCCCAGGCGATCCATACACGTATGGTTCGGGCTACCCGGTAGCCGGGCGTTACTTCGACAGCGCAACCGGCAGTTCACTCGGCACCGTCGTGCACGGTCAACTGACGCCGTTCCAGAATACATACATGGGTGCCAACGGCGGAAACCAGGACGCCAATGGCCGCTACGACTACGGACATGACTCGTACCTGTCGGACCGCAACACCCAGGGCAACCTGGCGGGCAACGCCCATTTCGACGTCAACGATCATTTGTCGTTCTATGCGTCCGCCTACTACACCCACAAGAACACCGACACGCAGCTTTCGGGCCAGCCAGTTACCGGTAACCCGAACTCCGGTCAGCTACTCGATATCCCTGCAGGCAATCCATACGCCGAAGCCCTTGGTATCACTCAGGATGCTTATGCCTGGCGCCGCGTAACGGACTGGGGTACCCGCAACTACACCACTGGCGCGGATACCTGGCAGGCGACCGGCGGAGCTCGTGGCAAGATAGTCGGCAACTGGGACTACGACGCCTACTTCACCTACGGATCGTCGCACACGACGCTCAACGAGAGCGGACAAGTGCGTTGGAGCCATCTCGAACAGGAGATGGGCTTCCAGAGCAACAATAACGGCAACATCGACTCCGGCGTCTATAATCCAGCAGTGTGCGTTGCCTCGACAGGTTGCGTGCTGGCCAACCCGTTCGGTGCAGGTTCCTTCAGCGCCGCAGCGATCAAGTACGCATCGTTCACGTCGCACGAGAACGATTACTATCAGTTCCGCGACACCGGTGCGACGATCACCAACAACAAGCTGCTGCAACTGCCGTATGGCCCGCTTGGGCTGGCAGTCGGCATGGAACATCGCAGCGAGCAGGGTGCTTCGCATCCCGACCCGGTTTTTGCAGCGGGTGACTCGACCGCATCATTCACGGATGCGACCGGCGGCGGCTTCAGCGTGACCGAAGTCTTCGGCGAACTGAATGTCCCGATCCTGAAAAACCTCGTCATGGCAAAAGACCTGTCGGCCGACATCTCCGGCCGCTGGTCTGATTACAGCACCTTCGGCTCGGTCTATAACTGGAAGGCCGGCCTGAACTGGACTCCGATCCGGGACATCCGCTTCCGTGCCAACATCGGCACGTCGGTCCGGCAGCCGCAGATCGCCGAATCCTACGGTGGTAATACGCTGAGCTTCGAAGCCGGTAACGACCCCTGCTCCCAGGTCAGCAGCTACGGTTCCAGCTCCGGTATCGTCGCGGCAAACTGCGCCAAGAAAGGGATCAACACAGCCACGTTCCAGAGCTCCGGCCAGATCCCGACCATCATCGGCGGAAATGCGAACCTGCAGCCTGAGTCGGCACGGACCTACACGATCGGCACCGTGCTTACGCCGCGCTGGATTCCGAACCTTTCGATGGAGATCGATTACTATCACACCAAAATCGAGAACTCGATTTCCGAGGTCCCGGTCCAGTATATCGAGGACACGTGCTACTCGAGCGTGAATTTCAGTAGCCCGACCTGTGCTCAGGCCGGTCCTCGCAACGGCGCCGGTCAGCTGATCCAGGCCTATGGTCCCTACGCGAACCTCGGTGAAGTCCGCACGAACGGCATCGATTTCGACACCAACTATCTGGTCAAGTTAGGCCACGGCAATACGCTCAGCTTCAGCAACGAGCTGACCGACCTGATCGGCTACACCCAGCAGCAGACGCCGAACGGTCCTTTCGTCAACCTCAAGGGGCGTCTGTCGACCATCAATACCGGTCTCTATCCAGCCGGTTTCCCGGTCATCCGCGACAACTTCACGGGCACATACGCACATCGCGGCTTCAGCTTCAGCTGGACGACGCGCTTCATCGACGGAATGGTCTATAACAACGGCTCCGGCGACTACAACGCAGCTCAGAACCGTTTCTACCGCACCAACGAAGTATTCTATCACGACATCCTTGCCACCTATAACTGGAAGAAGATCCAGTTCATCGCCGGCATCGACAACCTGTTTGACAAGACCCCGCCGTTCGCCGTCGACACTTCGACCAACACTGCCCCGACCGTGTACGATGTGCTCGGCCGGCTCTTTTACGCGAAGCTCCAGTTCCGCTTCTGATAGAGAATACCGGCTGCTCCCTGTTTGAAGCCGCTGGATCATGATCGCTTGATCATGCTCCAGCCTTCATCTCGAGAGACCTGGTTTCAGCCAGAAACGGCCCGCGTGACATGTGTCACGTGGGCCGTTGTCGATTCAGGATCCCAGTTCGCGAAGCATCGGAGCCAGTAGATCCGTATAGGCGCGCCAGCGTCCGACGCCTTTTGCATTAATGGGCTGGCGAACCTGTTGACGGCTGGCGGTCTTAACCGGTCGGTTCTGTTCGAAAAAGCGGGTACAGGATGCGTTATAGGGAAGACCGATAAACTTGAGTACCTGCCGTAATGTCTTGTCGAAGTCGTTTATCCAATCTGCATGATTCACCTCCATCAGTTGTGGACCCAACGTCTTTCTCCAGTGTGCCAGCAGATTTCGATGTTGCGCCATGTACCAGCCGAGATCGGCAAGGTCGTGCGCGTAGGGATGCGACCCGAGGAAGCGCTGCTGAAAAATGGATGCACCGACGTCGCGAAGATCGCGTGTGCAGCAGATGATCCGTGCTCCGGGAAGCAGGGTCGCGATAAGCCCAAGATGCATGACGTTGTCCGGCATTTTGTCGAGGATGATCGATGCGTCCGGAGCAAGCGCATGCAAGGCTTTGAGATAGATGGACGCTGCCTTGCTCAGCGCTGGCTCGTCCAGGGCGGCGGTCCGAGCCACCGCTTGTAGCATTTCGTTGGTTCCGCCCAACTGCCTCAGCGTCTCGCGAATGGCCAGTCTTTCGCCCGCACCATGAACCGCCGGATGCGCGGAAAGAATCTGTTCAGCCAGCGTCGTGCCGGTTCGTGGCAGGCCTACGATGAACACCGGACACGGATCTGACAGGGTAGCGCGCGGACCCGAGGCGAGCCGATCGATACCGTAACAGCCGATGATGGTTTCGAGAAGAGATGAATGAGTAGTGCGATCGAACGGCTGTGCCATTTTCAGCAGTGCATGGCCGCGCTCCCACTGCATGAAGGCTCGTGCATGTGCTCCGTCCGCATGGTGCATATCGGCCAGCGTGAAGTGTGCGGCAATCCGATCCTCGATGATGGCGGCTCGGGGATCGAGGGCAAGCGCTTCGGCGCGTAAGGCCAGAAGTTCGAAGCTTCTCCTGTCGCCGCTTGTTCGCGACAGCAGCAAACGTTGACGATTGCGGGCTAGATCGTTCTCGGTGCCCTGTGGATCGACGCGGCCAAGGGCGGCCAACGCCTCATTGCGGCGGCCAAGTCCGATCAGCGCCTCGATCCGCTGCGTCTCCCAGGCCGGTCGCAGCCGATCGGAGTGCGGAGGTGGATCGAGCAGAAGGAGAGCCTTGCCCGGTTCGTCGTCCAGGGCTTTCAGTCGCGAAAGCGCCAGCCGAGCTCGTTCATCGGACGGGTCCCGCCTAAGCAGCGCGTCCAGTCGAGCGATCGCGCGCACCGGTTCGCCGCACAAATGCTCGAACCGGGCGAGCGCTATCGACAGGTCCGCCTGATCCGGATGGGCCGACAGCCCTTGTTCGAATGCCGTTCGGGCGTCGATCAGCTTCCCGAGTTCGGCGCACGCCGTTCCAAGGCGGAACCAGGAGCGTGCCAGGTCCGCTGACGTCGCGGGATCATTCGGTGCTCCGGGCGCGGTCAGACCGGAGATTTCGGAGAGGCCAAGCGCCTGCTGCGCTTCGGGCAGCGATGGTGCGAGCACCACCGCCCGGCGAGCCGCCTCGACTGCCTCGAGCGGATGGGACAGGCGCAACAACGCGCGGCTTAAATGAATCAGGGGGGCGGGGTCGTTCGGCATAAGGCTCGACGCACGTTCGAGTGCCGAGGCGGCCTCCTGGAACTGGCCGCCTACATGCAAGGCTATTCCGTGCCAAAGCGCACCCAGCGGATCATCCGGTGCCAGCCGCCGGGATCGTGCAAGATAAGGCAGTCCGTGGTCGACTTTCCCGCTTCGAACCAGAGCCATGCCACAAACTCGCAGCAGAACCGGATCAGCGGCGGTTCGGGACAGCAGTGACACCAGCCGGCGCGCGGCGCCTTCGAAATCTCCTGATTGGAAGCAGTGCATCGCCGCTTGCCGGTCATTCGGGCCGGGAAACTCTGTCATGAGGTATCGCTCCGATGCCGCCCCATTATCGTGTTTCTTAAACACATGAACGCGTGCATGTTCGACTATCACGCTGGTATCGTTTCGGTCCGGGACTGATGGTGGTCGCATAGGGCGGGAAGCCGGCTACAGCCTGTTGGATTCCGAATGAAAATGACCTGGTTCGGCATCGTATTGCCCGTCGCATTTCTCTTGTCGGCATGCGGTCCCTATACACCCGGCACCCGGCACGACGCCGGCGCGTCGACTGGAAGCTTGTTGTCCGGTTCCGATACGGGCGCGAACTCGGAAGGGACCATGCAGGATCCGTCGATCCGGTCGAACATGGGCGCGGGAGCGGCAACTCGTTAAGGCGGCAACCGACCGGGTTGCCGCCAGATCGTTACGTCGAGATGCTCGCCTCCCGATCAGCCCGCCTTGATCAGCATTGCCTGCGACGTCGACAGTTCGACCACCCGTTCCGGCTTGTCCGCCAGGAAGTCGTCGAACGCCTCGTGCACGCCGGCGAGATAGGAGTAGTCGTGGCTGACGATGATGCCGCCCGGCAGCATGCGCGGATAGAAGAACTCTAGGCAGGCCAGCGTGCCTTCCTTGAGATCGACGTCCAGATGCACCAGCGAGAAGCGCTTGTCGGCACACGACACGTCATGGCCGGTGAACATGCCCTTGTGGAACACGAGGTTCGGCTGGTCCGACAGGTAGGCCTTCACCGCCTCCAGCGACGCCGCGTAGTGGCCCCTGCGCATCGACTTCTTTTCGGCCCCGTCCGGCTCCGGCAGGCCTTCGAACGTATCGAACAGATGCAGCTCGTCCGGCTTCGCGCCAAGGCTGATGAGCTTGGCCGAGCAGCCCTGGAACACGCCCACTTCCGCCATCACGCCACCGACCGCACGCTGGGTCCGTGCGAGCGAATAGATCATGAACGCCTCGTTGCCGCTGAGCAGGCTCTCCCGCTCGCCGCGCACCCGGCGGATGATGTCCATGGTCGTGCGTTGCTTGTGGCCGCCGAGGATCGCCAGCTCGATGCGCGCCAGCGTGCCGACGGTCAGGCGGCGGACCGCACGGCTGCGCGCGAACAGCCGATGCAGCGTCGCCTGGGACCGCGCGGTCCGGCTGCGGTTTGCGATGCCCGGGCGAGCAACGGTCGAAAGCGGCGGCGCAGGCGGAAGCGAAGTGCTGGCAAGGTCTGAAATGGTCGTTACTCCGGTCTGTCTCGATGCCGACAGCTCGCTGTCGAAAGGCGCCCAGGGCCATTCAGGTTTCTAGACGATGATCGCCTCGAACGGTGGAATCAGATCCGGACCGTCGATCTCCAGCACCCAGAGGTCGGGGTCGCGCCCGACCTGGCGCTCGACATAGGCGTCCGCCGCCTGCTGATCGACCGGAGCAGGGCCGGTGCCGCGGGTCCAGGCGCTCTCGCCATCGAGCGTGCGCGCCTGGCTCAGCACCACGATCCGTCCGTCGCGGTCGCGCAGCACCACCAGTATGCCGCCGGCGTCGGCGTCGCCCTTGCGCAGCACCATGCCGGAGCGCCCGAGCTGGTGTGCCCGGCGCAAGGCCGCACTGGCCCAGAGTCCCGCCTTCAGCCTTGCTTCGCTCATCGGTCGATCCTGCCCGCGGACACGCCCGTCTCGGGAACCGGGGCGTCTGGCACCGGTACCAGTGCCGCCTGATAGGCGCCAGGCGTTTCCAGCAGGCTGCGTGCCGCATCGAGGTCGGCGTCGCTGCCGATTGCCGCGGGGCACGACGCGCGCAGCTCCAGGATGCGCGCGATCGGCAGGGGCGAGCGGGCGGAACGGCTTGCGACCACCACGTCGCGCTGGTCGAACGCTCCTGCGCCCAGATCCTGCAACTGCTGGTCGAGCTTGGCCTGTCCCCGGCTGGTGCAGACCTGCGGGATCACGCCTAGTCCCTGCAACGGCCAGCCGAGCGGCGCCAGCACCCTGCTCCAGGTCACGAACAGCTCGCCGCCATCGGGAAGCTGCGCGATCGTCTGCACCAGCCCCTTGCCGAGCGTGGAGCTTCCGACCACCACCGCACGCCGATGGTCGGAGAGGGCTGCCGCCATGATTTCCGCAGCACTGGCGGTGCGTCCATCCACCAGTATCACGATCGGCACGCCATTGGTCAGGTCGCCGCCCTGGACTGCCCACACATGGTTCGATTGCGGATCGCGCCCGCGCGCCGTGACCGCGATCCCATGATCGAGCACCAGCGCCACCGATGTGACGGCCTGCTGCAGAATGCCGCCGCGATTGCCGCGCAGGTCGAAAATCAGGCCGCGCAACCGATGCGGGTCGGGGCCGGCATCCGGGCTCCGGTCCTGCGTCGCCTGGTCCAGGAACTGGCTCATTTCCTGGGCGGTGTTGGCCGAGAAGCCGGTTACCCGCATCACCACGATATTGCCGTTGCTGAAGGCGAACACGGTTTCCGGCGGCACCGCGGCCCGGGCGAGCGGATAGCTGGTCTGGCCGCGACCGGCCGGCGGCGCCAGCACCAGCGTAACCCGGCTGCCCGGATCACCCTGCAGCAACGCCGCCACTGCATCCGGCTGCTGCCCGCGCACCGACTTGCCGTTCACCGACAGCAGCCGCATGCCGACCGCGATTCCCGCACTCCAGGCCGGACCGTTGGCATTTACCGACGCCACCACGATCGACCTTCCCTGTCTGGCCAGGGTCAGCCCGGCACTGGCCGTGCCGCCATTGCGGGCCGCCCGCTCGGTGTAGGCCGGCGCCGGAGCGACGTAGCGCGAGTATGGGTCCAGGTGGTTGAACAGCTCGTCGAAGAAGCTCTGGATCACTGCCTGCTGGCCGACATCGCGCAGTGCTGCCGAACTCGTCCAGGCCGATGCCGCCATGGCGACCGCGAGCTGTGCCCAGCCCGCGCTGTCCTCGTCCGCCGGTGCAGCTTGCGAGAACAGCGTCCCCTGTGGGGTCTGCAGCCGAATCAACCCGCCCGGTTGCCCCGACGCATCTTCGACGGTCAGGCCCGGATCGATCGCGGTCAGGCCGTTCAGGCCCCACATGGTAAGCTGGTGTACCGTGTGCGGCTCTAGCGTGCGCGGTTGCAGCACCGTCAGCGCCGTCTGGATCACCCCGGTCGCCAATGCCTGGTCCAGCTCCGGGCGAGAAGGCGCCGTAGCGGTCTGCGCGGTTCCGGGCACCGATGCCGCCAGTACGCACGCCAGCACCACGCACAGCAGCAGCGTGGCGCGGCGTCCACGTGGACCCGGCAGCCGGTTCCTGAGGAGTTTCAAGGCGTGTCCGCCGAACGCTCGCCCGTCCCACGCACTCACGGACGGAGCTTGCCGCGTCCTCGAGCCTGACGGCCTGCGAATCCGCTCCGTATGTCCGTGTGCTGGCCTGGCGCCGGCTCGCTGGCCTGGTCGCCGGAGATCGAGAACAGCAATCCGCCGGTGAGCGGGGTGGCTTCGACCAGCCGTACCACGACCCGCTGGGTCAGGCGGTAGGACCGGCGGGAGCTCCTGCCGATGAGTGCCTGTTCGGCTTCGTCATGCATCCAGAAATCATCAGCCAGCGAGGAAATCGGCACCAGTCCGCTGGCACCCGTCTCCAGCAATGTGACGAAAAGTCCGAACCGGGTCACGCCCGAAATCCGCGCCTCGAAGCTCGCGCCGATTTTATCCGCCATGTGTGCAGCGATGTAACGGTCGACCGCGTCCCGCTCGGCCAAAGCCGCCCGGCGCTCGGTCCGGGTGATGTGCTCGCCCGCATCGGCAAAGCCGGCGCCGCCATCCTGCGACCGGAGTCCATCAGGGCCGAGCTTCAGGCCGGCGATCAGGGCGCGATGCACCAGCAGGTCGGCATAGCGCCGGATCGGGCTGGTGAAATGGGCGTATTCCGGCAGCGCCAGCCCGAAATGTCCCTGGTTCTCCGGGCTGTATTCGGCCTGGCTCTGGCTGCGCAACACCATCTCGTTGACCTGGGGACCCTGCTCGGTGCCGGCCACCTCCTTCAGCACCCGGTCGAGATCGGTCGGCCTGATCTCGCCGGCGGGCTTCAGGCTGATATCCAGGGTGCCGAGAAAGCTGCGCAGGTTCTCGATCTTTTCCGGCGATGGCGGCGCATGCACCCGGTACATGCAGGGCTGGTGCAGCCGCTCCAGCTCCTGGGCGGTGGCGACGTTGGCCAGCACCATGAACTCCTCGATCAGCCGGTGGCTGTCGAGGCGCGGACGTGGCGTGATCGCCACCACCTTGCCCTCGTCGAGCACGACCTTGCGCTCGGAGAGATCGAGATCGAGCGTTCCGCGACGCTCGCGCGCACCGAGCAGCGACCGGTATGCGCCGTACAGGCTCGCCAGCAGCCCGTCCGGCAGCGTCAGCACGATCTCCCCATCCGCGGCCGACTGCGCCTGCTCGTAGGTCAGCCGCGCCGCGCTGCGCATCAGCCCGCGGCCGAACCGGTGCGCGTGCTTGGCGCCGTCGGCGCCGATTCGCATCTCGACATACAGGCAACCGCGCGGCTCCTCGGGACGCAGCGAGCACCATCCGTTCGACAGCGCTTCCGGCAGCATCGGCACCACGCGGTCGGGGAAATACACCGAGTTGCCGCGCTTGCGCGCCTCGCGGTCGAGCGCCGAACCAGCCTGGACGTAGTGCGCTACATCCGCGATCGCCACGATCAGGCGCCAGCCTCCTTCAGGGTCCGGCTCGGCGAACACGGCGTCGTCGAAGTCGCGGGCATCCTCGCCGTCGATCGTCACCAGCGGCACCTCGCGAAGGTCGGTCCGGCCGTCCAACCCCACCTCGATGGCGGCCTCCGCCTCCTCGATCGCCTCGTCCGGGAACACCTGCGGGATGTCGTGCGTGTAGAGGCAGATCAGGCTGACCGAGCGCGCATCGCCCAGGCGTCCCAGCCGTTCGACCACGCGCACCGGCTTCAGCCCGTAGCCGTTGTGGGGCAGGGGCTCGGCCAGCACGATCTCGTCCGGCTCGGCCTCACCGGTTTCGCCGAGCGGCACGCTCCACTCGGCCTTCACCCGGCGATCGGTCGGCATGATCCGGCCGGTCTCCTTGACCTGGCCGCGACGATACGGCTCGTCCGACGCTTCGGCCGGGCGATACACGCCGAGCACACGGCCCGGCTGTGCCTCGATGCGCTTGAGCGTGCGGCCCTCGTACTTGCCATGGCCGATCGAGCGCAGCCGCGCCAGCACGCGCTGGCCGGGCGCCAGGGCGGGCCGGCCCTTCGGCTCGGGATGCATGTAGATGGCGGGCGGCGGGCCGGGTCCATCCCAGTTCACCGGACGCGCCAGCGCGTCGCCGCTGGAATCCGTGCCGGTCACCTGGACGATCATGGATTCCGGCAGGCGCCCCGGCGTGGTGAACCGTCTCGCGCCGGCATTGGCCAGCTCGCCGTCACGCTCCAGTTCGTTCAGCAGGCTGCGCAATTCCACCCGATGTTCCGGACCGAGCCCGAAAGCGCGCGAGATCTCGCGCTTGCCGACACGGCCGGCAGTCTCCGAGACGAAGCGACGCAGCTCCTCGCGCGACGGCACCGACCCGGTGGCCCGTTTCTCGCGATCGGGCCTGGACGCGGCCGGCGCGCCCGGCGGCCGCTTCGGCATCAGGCCCGCTTCTTGACGACCGGGGCGGTCGCGCTGGCTGCGATCTTTACAACCGGCTTCTTTTTCGCCGCCGGCTTGGCAACGGTCTTGGCCGCTGCCTTGCCCTCTGTCTTGATCGCCGGCTTCACAGCCGCCGCGCGCTTCGGCGCGGGCTTCTCGGCCGCCTCGACCGCGACCGGCTTGGCCGCAGCCTTGCGCACCGGCTTGGCCTTCACGCCCTTCTTGCCCTTGGGCTTCAGCATCTTGCCCTTCTCGGCGAGCAGCGGCAGCGCGTCCTCGAGGGTGAAATCTTCCATGCTGCGATCGCGCGGCAGGTTAGCGACCATCTGCCCATGCTGGACATACGGACCAAACCGGCCCTTGCGGACCAGCACCGCCTCCTTGTCCTTCGGATGTTCGCCGAGAGCGCGCACCGAGGCCAGCTTCTTGCCGAGAACGTCCATCGCCCGGTTCATGCCGACCAGCAGGATGTCGTCATCCTTGTCGAGCGACGCAAAGATCGCGCCCATCTTCACATATGGCCCGAACCGGCCGATGCCCGCCTCGATCGGCTCGCCCATCTCGGGATGCATGCCGACCAGCCTCGGCAGCGACAGCAGTCCGACCGCCTGTTCCAGCGTGACGGTATCGCCCTCGAACCCCTTCGGCAGGGTGGTGCGCTTGGGCTTGGCCTTCTTGTCGTTCGGGTCCGGCTCGCCCTGCTGCACGTACAGGCCCCACGGCCCGCGCTTGACGGTAACGTCCTCGCCGGTGGTCGGATGGGTTCCCAGCGCCCGCATGCCGTCCTTGAGGGTTTCGCCGCCCTCGCCGTCCTTGGAGTCGACCACCAGCCTGCGGGTGAACTGGCAGTTCGGATAGTTCGAGCAGCCGATGAAGCTGCCGTAGCGGCCGAGCTTCAGCCCGAGCCGGCCTGTGCCGCAGGCCTTGCACAGCCGCGGATCGCTGCCGTCGGCGTTCACCGGGAAGAAATGCGGGCTCAGATCGGCATCGAGCGCGTCGATGACGTCGGAAATCTTGAGGTCCTTGGTCTGGGCGACGGCGTGCGAGAACGCGCCCCAGAACTTGGCCATCACGTCGCGCCAGTCGGCCCGGCCGTCGGAGATGTCGTCGAGCTGTTCCTCGAGGCCCGCGGTGAAATGCGGGTCGACATAGCGTTCGAAGAAACTGGTCAGGAACGCGGTGACGAGCCGGCCGCGATCCTCCGGGACGAAGCGCTTGTTCTCCATCCGCACGTAGTCGCGGTCGCGCAGCACGGACAGGATCGAGGCGTAGGTCGATGGCCGGCCGATGCCGATCTCTTCCATCTTCTTGACCAGGCTTGCCTCGGAAAAACGCGGCGGCGGCTGGGTGAAGTGCTGGTCGGCGGCGACGGTGCCGCGCTTCAGCGGGTCCTGCTCGCGCATCGGCGGCAGCATCCGGCTGTCTTCTTCTTCCGATCCCGGCTTCGCGTCGTCGTCGCGGCCTTCGGTATAGAGCTTGAGGAAACCGTCGAAGGCGATAATCGAGCCGGTCGCGCGCAGCTTGGCTCGTGCTGTCGGCTCAGTAATCTCGACGATCACCTGGTCGAGCTCGGCGGACTGCATCTGGCTGGCGACCGCGCGCTTCCAGATCAGCTCGTACAGCCGGCGCTGCTCGTCGGACAGATAGCGGCCGATATCCTCGGGTGCGCGGTTGACGTCGGTCGGACGCACCGCCTCATGCGCTTCCTGCGCGTTCTTGGCCTTGGTGGAATATTCGCGGGCCATGCCGGGCAGGTAGTCGCGGCCGAACTGCTCGCCGATATGCTCGCGGATCGCGTCGATCGCTTCCCGCGCCATCTGCACGCCGTCGGTTCGCATGTAGGTGATCAGGCCGGTGGTCTCGCCGCCGAGCTCGATACCTTCGTACAACTGCTGCGCCGCTCGCATCGTCGCCTGGGCGCCCATGCCGAGCTTGCGGCTGGCTTCCTGCTGCAGGGTGGAGGTAGTGAACGGGGCAGGCGGGTTGCGCTTGACCTTGCGCCGCTCGACCGACGTTACGGAGAAATTTCCGGCCTCGACCGATGCCCTGGCGGCAAACGCCTTGTCCTGGTCGTTCAGGTCGAACTGGTCGAGCTTCTTGCCGTCCAGGTGGGTGAGGCGGGCATTGAACGGCGCGCCGGCCGGCGTGGTCATCTGCGCCTGGATCGACCAATACTCGCGCGGCTTGAAGACCTCGATCTCGGCTTCGCGCTCGCAGATCAGCCTGAGTGCCACCGACTGCACACGCCCCGCGCTCCGGCTTCCCGGAAGCTTGCGCCACAGCACCGGCGACAGGGTGAAGCCGACCAGGTAATCCAGCGCCCGACGGGCCAGATAGGCCTCGATCAGCGGCATATCGAGTTCGCGCGGCCGGCCCATCGCGGTGGTGATGGCGCCCTTGGTGATCTCGTTGAACGTCACCCGCTGCACGTCGACGCCGCGGAGCAGGTTGCGCTCCTCCAGCATCGCCCGGACATGCCAACTGATCGCCTCGCCCTCGCGATCCGGATCGGTGGCGAGATAGAGACGCTTGGCGCCTTTCAGCGCCTTGGCGATGGCCGCGATCTGGCGGTTGCCACGCTCGTCGGCTTCCCAGTCCATCGCGAAGTTCTCGTCCGGCCGGACGCTGCCATCCTTGGGCGGCAGATCACGGACGTGACCGAACGAAGCGAGCACGGTGAAGCCGTCACCCAGATACTTGTTGATCGTTTTCGCCTTGGCAGGCGATTCGACCACGACGACGTCGGTCATGCATTCTCCGGGGTGCGCTGCTCGGACCTGAGCCGCCGCCTGGGCCGTCAGTCCGACCGAAATGGGTGGTCCAGAAGGCCGACGCGGTTCCCGGGAAGGGACTCGATGCGGCCTGCAAGCTCCAGTTCGGTCAGTACCGCCAGCACGGCGGACACCGAGAACTGGCAGCGACGCACAAGATCGTCAACTGGGGTCGGTGCGTGGCTCAGGAGTTGCAACACTGCAACGCGCACTATCTCGAGTTGTTTCCAGTCTTCCGGGGCCTCGGCACCCCATTCCGATGGCGGTTCGCCGAACCCGTCCGGACCCAGGTAGGTCGGCATGTCCGGCAGTTCGCGCAGCACGTCCTCGGCGGTCTCCGTCAAATGCGCGCGGCCGCGCAACAGGTCGTTGGAGCCGCGCGACCTGGGGTCGAGCGGCGAGCCCGGCACCGCGAACAGCTCTCGACCATAGTCCAAAGTGAGGTTGGCGGTGATCAGGCTGCCGGAACGCGGCGCCGCCTCGACCACGATGCAGCCGAGCGACAGGCCGGCGATGATCCGGTTGCGCCGTGGAAAGTGTCGGCTCTGCGGCGCGGTGCCGAGCGGCGCTTCCGCGACCACGCAGCCGGTCAGCGCGATCCGCGCCTGCAAGTCCGTGTGTTCCGGCGGATAAGGCTGGTCGAGCCCGCCGGCGATCGCCGCCACGGTCGGGCCGACATGCATCGCACCCCGATGCGCGGCCCCGTCGATGCCACGGGCCAGGCCCGACACCACGACCAGCCCGGCGCCGCCGAGTTCGGCCGCGAGCGCCTCGGCGATGCGCAGTCCGGCCGACGAGGCGTTGCGCGATCCGACCATGGCCACCGAGCGCCGGTGCAGGATCGCGGGATCGCCCAGCACCGCCAGCACCGGCGGCGCATCGGCGAGCTGGGCCAGCAGGGGTGGATAGTCGGGCGTGCCCAGGACCAGGAAGCGCCCGCCGAGCTTCGCCAGCCCGTCGATCTCGTCCTCTGCCATGCCGAGCGATGGGATCGGCGCCTTGATCTGCCGGCCGGCGTTGCGGGCGAGGCCGGGCAGCGCATCGAGTGCCGCCTCGGGAGTGCGGAAGCGCTGCATCAGGCGCCGGTAGGTGGCGGGTCCGACTCCGTCGGTACGAACCAGCCTCAGGGTTGCGGCAAGCGATGCCGGCAATGATGTCATGCGGTCTTGTGGCCGATCCTGGGTTCGGTGCCGGAAAGCAGCCGTCCGATATTATCCTTGTGGCGCAGGAACACGCCGAGCCCGACCGCCAGCCCCGCCCAGGGAACCGGCGAGAGCAGATGGAAGCCGTCGAAGGCGAGCAGTAGTGGTCCGAGCACGAACATCGCCGCGAGCGCACCTGCCGACGAGATCCGGGTCAGCCGTGCCACCAGCAGCCAGAGCAGGCAGCAGATCAGCCCGACCCGCCAGTCCAGCGCCAGGGCGACGCCGAGCCCGGTCGCCACGCCCTTGCCGCCGCGAAAACGCAGCCACACCGGGAAGCAATGGCCGGCCACCACGCAGACTGCTGCCAATGCTGCCACATCAGGCAGCAGCTTCGGCAGCAGGATCACGCACAGCATGACCGCGACGAACCCCTTGAGCCCGTCCAGCAGCAGCGTCGCCGCCGCCAGGCCGCGCCGCCCGGTGCGCAACACGTTGGTCGCGCCGATATTGCCCGAGCCGATCTGGCGAATGTCGCCGGCGCCGCCAAGCCGGGTAACGATCAGCCCGAACGGGATGCTGCCGGTCAGGTAGGACAAGAGTGCGGCGACCGCGAGCAGGGCGATCCCGTCGATAGTGGGTTCGATGGTCATCCGAATACCCGGCGGCCGGCTTTCCAGGTCCCGATCACCCGGCCTTCGAGCGCGCGCCCGTCGAACGGGGTGTTCTGCGCATGCCCCGGCAACTGGCCGGCCACCACCTGCCAGGCGCGTTCCGGATCGAACAGGCACAGGTCGGCGGATGCCCCGACCGCCAGTCGCCCGGCCTTGCTGCTGACGACGCGCGCCGGCCCGACCGTCAGCAGTTCCAGCGCCCGCATCAGGCTGATGGTTTCGTCATGCACACGCGCCAATGTCACGCCGAGCAGCGTCGCCAGCCCGACCCCGCCGGCCATCGCCTGCGCGAATGGCAGCCGCTTGTCGTCCGGGTCGCACGGCATGTGGTCGGAGCCGACCGCGTCGATGGTGCCGTCGGCGAGGCCTTCGCAGATCGCCAGCCGGTCGGCTTCGGGGCGCAGCGGCGGCGACAGCTTGGCGTAGGTGCGAAAATCGCCGATCGCCGTCTCGTTCAGGTCGAAATAGGGCGGTGCGGTGTCGCAGGTGACACGGATGCCGTCCGCCTTGGCCTGCCGGATCAGCGCGACCGTCTCGCCGGTCGAGATGTGGCACAGATGCAGCGCGCCGCCGGTGAGCTGTGCCAGGCGCAGGTCGCGCGCCACCAGGATCGCTTCGGCGGCGGCGGGAATGCCCGGCAGCCCGAGTCGCGTGGCCAGTTCGCCTTCAGTGGCGACGCCGCCCCGCGCCAATGACGGATCCTCGGGATGCTGCATTATCATCGCGCCGAAACCGCCGGCATAGGACAGCGCCTGCCGCATCAGCCTGGCATCGGCGATCGCCCTGGTGCCGTCGGTGAAGGCGACCGCACCGGCTTCGCGCAGCAAACCCAGCTCCGCCATGTCTTCGCCGGCGCAGCCGCGGGTGACGGCGCCGTACGGCAGGATGGTCAGCCGCCCCGTCTCGTCACCGAGTGCGCGCAGCAGCCGCACCAGTGCCGGATCGTCGATCGCCGGGCGGTTGTTGGGCAGCACGCAGATGGTGGTGATGCCGCCGGCGGACGCGGCCTCGGCGGCCTGGGCGATGGTCTCGCGATATTCGTAACCGGGCTCGCCCAGCGTCACCCGCATGTCGACCAGGCCGGGACACAACACAGCGCCATGCCCGTCGATGACGGTCGCACCCTCGGGCACGCTATCGCCAGCCGCCATGTCGAGCCCGGCGATGATCCCGTTCTCGACCAGCAGCCGTCCCGGACGGTCCAGCCCGGTCGCCGGGTCGATCAGCCGAACCCGGTCGAATAGCAGGATGCTCATAATTCGGTCCGGTCCTGGGCGCGCGACAGCCTGTCCAGCACCGCCATGCGCACGGCCACGCCCATCTCGACCTGTTCCTGGATCACGCTCTGCTCCGGATGGTCGGCGACCTGGCTGTCGATCTCGACGCCACGGTTCATCGGGCCGGGATGCATCACCAGCGCGCCCGGCTTCGCACGCGCCAGCCGGGCGGCGTCGAGGCCGAAAAACCTGAAATACTCGCGGGCACTCGGCACCAGCCCGCCGGTCATGCGTTCGCGCTGCAGCCGCAGCATCATGATCGCGTCGACGCCGTCGAGGCCCTTATCCATGTCGTGGAACACCTCGACGCCGAGCCGCTCGATCTCGGCCGGGATCAATGTCGGCGGCCCGATCACCCGGACCCGGCTGCCCATCGCGGTCAGCAGGTGGATGTTGGAGCGTGCCACGCGGGAATGCGCCACGTCGCCGCAGATCGCGACCACCAGCCCGGCCAGCTTGCCGCAGCGGCGGCGGATGGTGAGCGCGTCCAGCAGCGCCTGGGTCGGATGCTCGTGGGTGCCGTCGCCGGCGTTGATCACGCTGGCCTCGACCTTCTGCGCCAGCAGCGCCGGCGCGCCGGACTGCGCATGGCGCACCACCAGCAGGTCGGTGCGCATGGCGTTCAACGTCGCCGCAGTGTCCAGCAGCGTCTCGCCCTTGTTCACCGACGAGCTCGACACGGTCATGTTGATCACGTCCGCGCCGAGCCGCTTGCCGGCCAGTTCGAAGCTGGTCCGGGTGCGTGTGCTGTCCTCGAAGAACAGGTTGATCAGCGTCCGCCCGCGCAGCAGGTCGCGCTGCGTCTTGTGCTGCCGGTTCAGCAGCACGTAGCTCTCGGCCAGATCCAGGAACGGCTCGATCCTGGTCGGATGCATGCCCTGCAGCCCGAGCAGATGCCGGCTGCCGTCCGCATTGGCGAACATGCGCTGGCTGTCAGCCATCGAGTGGTTCCCCGCCGATCGCCTCGCCGATGCGGGCCAGCGTCTCATCGCGACCGAGAGCGGCGAGAGTTATGTCGATCCCCGGGCTCATGCTGCTGCCGGTAACGGCGGCCCGGAGCGGCTGTGCCACCTGGCCCAGCTTGCGGCCCTCCTGCTCGGCGAACCGGCGCAGGGCGGCATCGATCTCGATCGCGGTGAACGGCTCCAGCAGGGAAATCTCGCCGGCGAAGCCGCGCAGCAGCGCACGCGCATCCGGCGTCATCAGCGAGCTGGCCTTGGCATCGAACGGCAGCGGCACCGAACGGGCCAGGAACGCCGAGCCGTCGGCCAGGTCGACCAGCGTCTTCGCGCGCTCCTTGAGACCCGGCATCAGCAGGCGGATGCGCCGGGCGGCGACGTCGTCCAGCACCAGCCCGTCGCGCCCGGCGAGACGCGCCAGCACGTCGGCGGTCAGCCGGTCGTCGTCGGCCTGCCGCAGCCAGACGCCGTTCAGATGGGTCAGCTTGACGTAGTCCATGCGGCTGGCCGACCGGCCGATGCCGTCCAGGTCGAACAGCCGGATCTGCTCGTCGCGCGCCAGCACTTCCGCGTCGCCGTGCCCCCAGCCGAGCCGTAGCAAATAGTTG
This sequence comes from Janthinobacterium lividum, assembly GCA_050954785.1. GTDB lineage: Bacteria > Pseudomonadota > Alphaproteobacteria > Acetobacterales > Acetobacteraceae > Lichenicola. The sequence goes on from JBPBQO010000171.1 coordinate 81,547, forward strand.
TTCAGCGCCTCCGGCAGGAACCCCTGCTCGCGGAACTCGACCACGCTCTGGGCGCCGTGCCGCTTGCTGAGCTTGGCGCCGTCCGGTCCGTGGATCAGCGGCAGATGCGCGAATTCAGGCCGGTCCCAGCCCATCGCCGTGTAGATCTGCGACTGGCGGAAGGTGTTGGTCATGTGGTCGTCGCCACGGATCACGTGGGTGATCGCCATGTCGTGGTCGTCGCACACCACCGCATGCAGGTAGGTCGGCGAGCCGTCGCCGCGCAGGATGATCATGTCGTCCATCTCGGCGTTGGCGACGCGGATCTCGCCCTGCACGAGGTCGTTCACCACGGTCTCGCCGTCCTGCGGCGCGCGCAGGCGGATGGTGTAGGCAGCGCCCTCGGGCGCCTCGGACGGATCGCGATCGCGCCATAGGCCGTTGTAGCGAGGCGGACGGCCTTCGGCGGTGGCCTGCTCGCGCATCTGCTTGAGCTCGTCGGCGGTGCAGTAGCAGCGATAGGCATGGCCGGCCGCGAGCAGCGCCAGCGCCACCTCGGTATGCCGGGCCTGCCGGGCCGACTGGTAGGTCGCCGGCTCGTCCGGGTTCAGGCCCATCCAGTCGAGCCCGTCCAGGATCACGTCCACCGCATGCTGGGTGGAGCGTTCCCGGTCGGTATCCTCGATCCGGAGCAGGAACTGGCCGCCATGGTGGCGGGCAAAAAGGAAATTGAAGAGGGCGGCGCGGGCGTTGCCGATATGCAGCAACCCGGTGGGGCTCGGCGCGAAGCGCGTACGGACGGTCATAAGGCGGTCCTGTAACACGCGTTTGCTCGCTTCTGTAGAGCCGGCTGTCGATGGTCAGGTCGATAGTCAGGTGGGCAGGGTGCCGCTAAGCTTACGATCGTGCAACGATTTGCCGATCCACCCAGCGTTCGGCCCTCGTTCGTCCCCGTCACGCGGGGCGCCTTGCGGCGTTTGTTCTGGCGCCGTCGGGCCCGTCGGATCTGGTCGAATCTTCAGGCGAGCCTGGCGGCCGACAGCGACAGGCTGGTGCTGTGGCTGCCGGTGTGCGTGGCGATCGGCATCCTCGCCTATTTCGGCCGGACCGAGGAACCGAGGCTGGCGATCGGGTTGTCCATGACCGGCGTCTCTCTCGTGCTGTTCGCCGGCGCCCGGCGCCGCGTCTCCATGCGTGCCGTCGCGGCGGCGCTGCTGGCCATGTCGGTCGGCTTCCTGGTCTCGCAGGCTACGACCCGGCGCATGCCGCCGCTGGGCGACCTGCCGCGCAAGGCCTCGCTGGCAACCGGCCGGATCGACGAGATCGACCTGCTGGCCGACGGCAGGCGCCGGGTAACGCTCGACGCGGTGACCCTGGCGCCGGCGGCTGCGGGCGCGGAAGATCCCCAGTCGCTTGCCGGCCGGCGCCTGCGGATCAGGCTGCGCGACACCGACCGGACCGTGCTGGCGACCGGCGATCTGGTGCGGATACGCACCCTGCTGCACGCGCCGTCGCCGCCCGATTATCCGGGCGGCCGCGATCCGCAGCGCGACGCGTTCTTTTCCGGCCTCGGCGGCTCCGGTTCGGCGCTGTCGTCGGTAACGAGGCTGTCGCATCGGTCCGATGGCGGCGTGTGGCGCGCCGTGCGCCGGCTGCGCGAGACGATCGCCGCCCGGATCATGATCGTGCTGCCCGGCCCGCGCGGGGCGGTGGCGGCGACCCTGCTGACCGGCCTCAGCAGCGCCATCCCGCAAACCGACCGCGATGCCTTCGCCGCCTCCGGACTGGCCCATCTGCTGGCGGTGGCGGGTCTGCATCTCGGCATCGTCATGGGGCTGACGCTGGTGATCCTGCGAGGCGTTCTGGCCGGGTGGGAGTGGGGCAGCCTGCGCCTTCCGATGCGTCAGATCGCCGCCCTCGGCGCGCTGGCGGCAGGTGGCGGCTACATGGTCCTGACCGGCCTGCACCTGCCGGGCCTGCGCAGCCTGGCCATGGCCTCTATCGCCATGCTCGGGCTGGTGATCGGCCGCAAGGCGGTGAGCATGCGTACCCTCGCCATCGCCGCGATTTTACTGCTGCTGGCGGCACCGGCGACCCTGCTCGATGTCGGCTACCAGATGAGTTTCGCCGCTGTGATGGCGCTGCTGGCCGGCTACGAGGCGTTGCGGCCGCTGATGGTAAGGCTGCATGCGCAGGGTCCGCTCGGCTGGGGCAGGCGCATCGGCCTGCACGTGTTCCAGTTGTTCTTCACCAGCCTTGTCGCCGGCGCCGCGTCGCTGCCGTATGCCGCATTCCATTTCGGCCGGGTGCAGTTCTATTTCGTGCTGGCCAATCTGGTAGCGGTGCCGCTGACGGCCTTGTGGGTGCTGCCGCAGGGCCTGCTGTCGCTGCTGCTGATGCCGTTCAGGCTCGAATGGGTGACGCTCCGGCAGATGGGCGTCGGCATCGACCTGATCCTGTGGCTGGCGCGCGAGGTCGCCGCGTTCCCCGCGGCAAGTCTTGCGGTGCCGGCCTCGCCGGTCTGGGGCCTGCTGACCGTGAGCTTCGGCCTGCTCTGGCTGTGCCTGTGGCGGCAGCGCTGGCGCCTGCTGGCCGTCGTGCCGCTGGCGATCGGGCTCGCTTCGCCGTGGCTGGTGCAGGCGCCGGACCTGCTGGTATCCGGCGACGCAAGGCTGATCGCCCTGCATCGGGGCCGCACCATGCTGGTCGAGCAGGCATCCTGGGCCGATCCGATCACGCTGTCGGACTGGCGTCGCGCCTGGGCCATCACCGCCGCGCCGGTTCCCTTCGCCGATGCCGGAGCAAGCCCGGCCGGCGATGTCGTGTGCAACCCGGCCGCCTGCATCATCACGGTTCGCCGCCAGTCGGTGCTGCTATTGCGCGATACCGCCGACACCGGCGACGACGCCTCGCCGGCGATCGAACCGGACGACTGCGACGGTATCGCCCTCATCGTTTCGCCGAGGCCTGCGCGCGGCGCCTGCCACGGCATTCCCCGGATCGACCGCTTCAGCGTCTGGCGCGATGGACCCCAGGCGATCTGGCTGCGCTCGGGCGGCATCCGCATCGAAAGCGCCCGCGCCGATCGCGGCCACCGCCCCTGGGTGCCTGCCGCGCCGGCCCCCGGCGGCGGCCGACGCCCAACCCTGCCTATGGCCCAGTCGGAATAGTCGAGGCACCGAGATCGTTCGAGACTGTGCTGGGTCGGTGAGAGCTCTCTCTTTCGGAAGCGCTTATCGTGGGTGTCGAGAACCGAAGCGCCGTGTCGGATCTCCGCCCCAGACCACCCTCAAATGGGCGCGAGGCGTTTGGCGGGGTAGTGACAGAAGGCTCGGGCCACGCAGTGCCAGCACTCCGGTGCGCGGGCCTTGCATACGTAACGACCGTGCAGGATCAGCCAGTGGTGCGACGGGCGCAGCATGTCGCGCGGAATGCGCTTGACCAGTTGGTCCTCGACCGCGCGTGGCGTGGCACCCGGCGCCAGTCCGGTACGGTTGCCGAGCCGCAGGATGTGGGTATCGACCGCCATCGTGCTTTCGCCAAACGCAACGTTCAGTACCACGTTGGCGGTCTTGCGCCCGACCCCGGGCAGCGCCTCCAGCGAGAGGCGGTCGGACGGCACCTCGCCGCCATGTTGGTCGATCAGCACTTGCGACAGGGCAACCACGTTCTTTGCCTTCGCCCGCCACAAACCGATCGTGCGGATGTGGCGTGACACGCCTTCTTCGCCAAGCAGAACCATGGCAGCCGGACCGGGTGCATCGGCGAACAGCCCGATTGTTGCCTTGTTGACCGACACGTCGGTTGCCTGCGCCGACAGCACCACCGAGACCAGCAGCGTATAGGCATTGGTGAACACCAGTTCGCTGCTGGCATTGGGGTTGGCGAGAGCCAGCGCCTCGATGAACGACACAACCTCGCGTTGCGTCATCTTCTTGACCTTGGGCAGCAGTTCGCGGCCTGCCGGAAGCGCGCCGTCCAGGACGGTCTTGCTGCTCATTGCTTAACCTCTGAACAATGTTGCGTAACTATAATAATTCTCGAATGCGTATTTCGTGTTGCCAAACGTATCATCTAGGCAAAGCCCCAGGTTGCATTTACGATCAAATAACGCGATGGCGCGACTGACTGACGAACCTGAGTGCAAAAGGACACCCGACTTGTTTTTGACGGTTCGTCCTCAGGTTTCTCATTTTCTGCTCTCCGCGATGCCGGTCGCGCTCCTTTTCGTGGGATGCCTGCTCACGACCTGGTGGCTGCCGCGGATCGTGTTTTTCATTCGGCCCCAACGGCTTCGGCGCATACTGGTTCTTCCAATCCTCCATGGTGCGTCCGATGCGATGCTGGAACGGCTGGCGAGGCTGTCCGCCGGTCCGTCGCAGGCCCGGGTCGGCCGGATGGTAGGCCGGCTCGCGACCCTGGCCGGGCTTGACCCACCTGATGCCGAACGACTGATCGCTGCAATTCCGCTCTATGACATCGGCATGAATTCGGTTCCCGAGGCGATCGTGCGCAAGTCCGGTCCTTTGAACGATTTCGAGCTCGATGTTCTGCATCGTCATTCCGAGATCGGTGCCCGTCTGTTGACCGGCACCGGGTCGGCGCTGTTCGATTTTGCAGCCGAGCTTGCGCTCTGTCATCACGAGTTCTGGAACGGCCAGGGCTACCCGCGGAAACTTGCCGCCGAACAGATTCCGATCTCCGCGCGGATCGTGGCACTCGCCGAGTCATTCGACGGCCTGCTGTCCGAGCCGTGGCATAGGCCCGCCTTGTCGCTGGAAAATGTCGTGCAACACATCATCGTCGAAGCAGGTCGTCGCTATGATCCAATTCTGGCGCAACTGTTCCTCGATGACCTGCCCATGATGCTTGCCCTCCGCAGCCCGGTCGACGAACCGGATGCGCACGAGCACGGTGCCGCTGGTCTGGTCGACCGCGCTCGCCGAAGGCCTGCTCGCACGGACACCTTCCGGTTCCACCGGCGGCTGATCTGGCCTAAATTCTCTTCCTGAGCGACCCAGGGCAACAGGTGTACCGGCGTCGGAACGGACAGGAACCGCCGTGACCACCGAACCCGAATTACCTTCCCCGGATCTCGGCGTTGCCACGCAGGCAGGCGTCGCGAATGCGCAGGCGCCAGGCAGGCGCAGCGGGCGCGGCGTGTTCGTCGATGTACTGCGATTTCTGTTCCAGCGCTGGGCAGCATCGCCGCTGCTGGTGTCGATGGTCGCCGGCGGTATGATCCTGGCGACGCTGACCGACGTGGTAACACCGATCCTGGCCGGCCGCCTGGTGGACGACATTACCAAGCTGCCGCCGCATCTGCTCGGTGCCGGCGGCAGCCGCTCCCCCGAGGCGTTCGCCACCCGGCACGACACGTTGCTGATGCTGGGCGGCCTGACCCTGCTCGGCATCGTCAGCTTGCTGGGACGCCGGCTCGCGTTTATCTCGATCACCCACCTGACGCTGCGCATCATGAGCGGGATCGCTCGAACCGCGTTCGCGCGGGTGCAGCGCTTCTCGACCGACTGGCACGCCAACCATTTCGCCGGCTCCACGGTGCGCCGGCTGACCCGCGGCATGTGGGCGGTCGACATGCTGGACGACACGCTGCTGCTGATGCTGCTGCCCGAGATGTGCGTGCTGGCCGGCACCACCGTGGTGCTCGCGTTGCGCTGGCCGCTCATGGGGCTGCTGCTTGGGCTGGGCTCGGTGGGGTTCGCAGTGCTGTCGGCGCTGCTCACCCTCAATTATGTCGCACCGTCCGCACGCCTCGCCAATGTCTGGGATACCCGCATGGGTGCGGCCCTGGCCGACGCGATCACCTGCAACGCGGTGGTCAAGGCGTTCGGTGCCGAAGGCCGCGAGGATGCACGGTTGTCGCGGGTGCTGGACCGCTGGTCCGGACGCACCACGCGGATGTGGCTGCGCGGCACCGACAGCGGCAACATCCAGAACCTGTGCCTGGTCGTTCTGCGCATCATGATGGTCGGTTCGGTGCTGTGGCTGTGGTGGCACGGCCGGGCCGGCGCCGGCGACATTGCCTACGTACTGACCATGGTGTTCCTGGTGCAGGGATACCTTCGCGACATCGGCCAGCAGATCAGCGTCGTGCAGCGCTCGGTGAACGAGATGGAAGAACTGGTGGCATTGTACACCGAGCCGTCCGGTGTGCAGGACCAGCCTGGCGCGCGCCCGATCAGCATCACCGCCGGCGCGATCCGCTTCGAGCAGGTCGGCTTCCATTACGCCGGGCAGACTCTGCCCTTGTTCCGCGACCTCTCGATCGACATCCCCGCCGGCAGCCGCGTGGCGCTGGTCGGCCCGTCCGGCTCGGGCAAGACCACCGTGACCAAGCTGGTGCAGCGGCTGTACGACGTCGGCTCGGGGCGCATCCTGATCGACGGGCAGGATATCGCCGGCATCACCCAGGAAAGCCTGCGCGCGCAGATCGCAATCGTGCCGCAGGAGCCGCTGCTGTTCCATCGGTCGCTCGCCGAGAACATCGCCTATGCGCGGCCGGACGCGACCCTGGCCGAGATCGAGGCGGCGGCGTCGCTCGCCAATGCGTCGGAGTTCATTTCCCGGCTGCCCAAGGGGTACGCGACTCTGGTCGGCGAGCGCGGCGTCAAGCTGTCCGGCGGCGAGCGCCAGCGCATCGCCATCGCGCGCGCCTTCCTGGCAGGCTCCCGGGTGCTGATCCTGGACGAGGCGACGTCGAGCCTGGACTCCGAAAGCGAGGCGCTGGTGCAGGAGGCGATGCAGCGGCTGATGGTCGGCCGCACCGTCATCGTCATCGCCCACCGGCTCTCGACGGTGGTGGCGCTCGACCGCATCCTGGTGTTTTCGCGCGGGGAGCTGGTCGAGGACGGCCCGCATCACCGGCTGCTGACCAACGATCGCGGCCTCTACCGCCGCCTGTTCGAGCGCCAGGCGCTCGGGCTGGCCGCGGAGTAGATCGGTCCGGGCGCGGACGTGGGCCATGTCGATCTCTATCGAAGGAGAGCAGCACTATCCTGGAGGGTGACATCGGTCATCTGGTTGAGATAGGCCTCGAGAAATCCCTTGTGCGACGCGCCGACTATAACAAGCAGGCGGGTGCCCGGATGCAAGCCGAGGATGTCGCGGATATTAGCCGCCATGCGAAGGTTTCGGGTCTCCCAATATCCGACATACTGCCGCCCGAAACCTTGCGGCGATGGTTCGGCAAGCGCTGCTCCCATGTCAGACTTGTAGGTCATGTCAGGTGCATCGGCCGCATTCATCGCGCGGTAGAGCGCCAGGATTCCGTCGGGTTTTTTCAGATTCTGTGCCAGCTGCGCGTCGCGCTTCTCGCTCGCGTGTGTGGTCGGGTTATTCCAGGCCGTCGTGAGCGCGGCTTCGGAAGCTTTCGACTCCTCGGGGGTGTCCAGCGGCGTGTCAGAATCCGAGGTGTGGTCGTCGATGCTCCATACGCGCTGCAGGTTCAGCCGGACAGCGAGCGGAACCGCGACCCGCTCGACCTCGGACCGGCCGGCTTCGCGAGAGTGCAGCGCAGCGACGAGATCGGGGCTCAGACCATCGCCGTCACGCCGGTCGGCCGGCGGCAGGCTCAGCCACTGCACGAGTGCGGAGGCGGGTTCGCCGGCGGCGAGGAACAGGGCGGCGAGATGTCGTCGCATGGCCGCGGTCGGCGAGGCCGGCCATGACGCCAGGGTCCGTTCGACTTCGGCGTTGGCGGCAGGCACATCCAGCCCGAGCGCACGATCCGCCGGCGCGGGGTCGGTGCAGCGGGTTTTTACCGTTGCAGCATATCGGAACGGGTAGCGGCGAAGACTGTCGCATTGCAGACCCGACAGTCTTTCGCTGGCGATCGCGGTCGGGCGCCAGTCGACGAGTCTCTTCAGCAAAGGGGCAAGTATTTCGAGGTTGATCTCCGCTTTAAGCTCGGACAGGTGCGGCGTTCCCAAGACGATGACGTCATTTGCCCGGATGGTCGACTCGCGCTTCATTGTCGCTGGCGCGAAGGACGGTCGATAGGACTGACATCGACCGGGTATCGCAATAGCCAGACCGACCAGAAGCGTAAGGGCGAATGTTGCGAAAATCGTGGATTTATTATTGGCAAACATCGAGTTTCAATTTCCGCTGGCGCAACATTCTGGCTGCATGCGTCCCCACACGGTGGCGGGATGAGATTCCAAGCGTAGATCGTCAGTCTGAATATTATTGGCTATCGTTACGATACAATTGGAAAGCCATCTCAGCACACCGTGAAAGATCGATATGACGACAACCACGAGGACGAGGAAACTCGCCGTTGCGAGCCAGCCTTGCCATGAAGCCGGTGCGGCT
>JBPBQO010000172.1:0-32548 GCA_050954785.1 Janthinobacterium lividum
CCTGCCCATGCCGACCCATTGGCTGCCGTTGCCGGAATAGACGAAGCAGGTCCGTGGCGCTTGCGAGGGTGCGACGCCGTCGGCGCCGACGGCGAGGCCGCCGCTATCGGCAAAACCGCGCAGTGCAGCCGTCGTGGCCTCGGCCAGCGGCAGGGCGATGCGATGACCGGCGAGATCGCGCTGCCATGCCACGGCGGTGGCAAGCTGCGCCGTGTCGCTGCCGGCGTCGATCAGCTCGGCATAGGCCCGGCTGGTGTCGCGCAGCGCCTGACGCGAATGCGCCGACAGCACGAGCAGTTCGGCGGTCCGACCCGGGCTCTCGTTCGAGCGGACCCCGGGCAGTTCGCTGGGTTCGGGCTGGCGGATGACCACGTGCGCGTTGGTGCCGCCGAAGCCGAACGAGGACACGCCGGCGAGCCAGGTGCCGGAGGCCGGCAACGTGACCGGCTGCGTCGCCAGGGCCAGGTTCAGCTCGGTGAAATCGATGGCCGGGTTGATGGCGCCCAGATGAAGCGACGCCGGCAGCCTGCGGTGTTCCAGCGCCAGGATCGCCTTGAACAGGCCGGCCAGGCCGGAGGCCGGCTCCAGATGTCCGATATTGGACTTGACCGAGCCGATCGGCAGCGGCGCATCGCGACGCTGGCCCAGCGCCTGGCCGATGGCGGTGGCTTCCGCCGGATCGCCGACCCTGGTGCCGGTGCCGTGCGCCTCGACGAAGGCCAGGCGGTTGGGGTCGATCCCGGCATGCCCATACAGCCGGTCCAGCAGGATTTTCTGCCCTTCGATCGCAGGCAGCGCGATGCCGTTGGTGCGGCCATCGGAATTGACGCCCGAGGCCAGGGCCACCGCACGCACCCGATGACCGCACGTGATGGCGGTCTCCAGTCGCGTCAGCACCATCGCCACCACGCCTTCGCCACGCACGTAGCCATCGGCCTCGGCGGAGAACGGGCGGCATAGCCCCGTCGGTGACAGCATCGACGCGCGCGAAAACCCGATGAACGGGAACGGCGACAGCAGCAGGTTGACGCCGGCGACGATCGCCATGTCGATCTGCCCGGAAGCGATCGCCGCCTGGGCCTGCGCGAACGCCACCAGCGAGGAGGAGCACGCCGTATCGACGGTGAAGCTCGGGCCACGCAGGTCGAAGATGTAGGAGATGCGGTTGGACAGGATCGAAAGTGTATTGCCTGTCATGAAGTGGCTATCGATCGAGCCGGGATCGGCGATATGCAGGTTGCCGTGATCCAGCCCGGACGCGCCGACATAGACGCCGACATTGGCACCGGCGATCGTGCCGGGCGAGATGCCGCCATCCTCCAGCGCGCTCCAGACGGTTTCGAGCAGCATCCGCTGCTGCGGGTCCATTTCCTCGGCTTCGCGCGGCGAGATGCCGAAGACGCCCGGATCGAAACTCATCGGATCGGCGATGTAGCCGCCGTCGAACGAATAGCTGAAACCGGGTTCGGACCTGCGCGGATGGAAATAGCGCTCCGGGTGCCATCGACCTGTCGGCAAGGCACCGACCGCGCACTGGCCGCCATCCAGCAGGCGCCAGAACGCGTCCTCGTTAGACGCGCCTGGCAGACGGCAGGCCACACCGACCACCGCCAGACTTGAGGCCTCTACTCGCGTCTGGACGTTCGAGGAAAACATTGGCAGCCAGATCCTTCGGAAATATGAGTCTTGTAGACAGTTTGGCTTGGTGTCGATCCCGGGCGCGGGCATAGACGAACTCAGTCGTTTACCGCCCTTTTCGCCCTGGACACCACTGAAGGTTGCGAAAAAGATGCCCTGATGGCGCCTGGAAGGCGCGCAGGCCAGGCCCTGTCAGGGTCCAGGCAAACGGCTCCGCCATGGCGATCAGTCCGATCCGGCTTTTCGGTTCCACGATGTCGAAGCCAATAGTTCAGGGTGAACAAACTCGACTCAGGTAAGAATGTCCCAAAAGATCATTTGAGACTGCGTCATGCTGAGTAAGGACCCCGTTCGGAATCGCCCGTCGATAACCGGAGCGGCAGTTGGGCCATGAATATCCCGACCGAGTGCAGGGCGTCGTGTCGGATCGCCGGCACGGTAGCATTATCGAATGGTTCCCAAGTCACCTACAGCCTATGCTTTCCTACCTACCATAGCAGCAAAGTCCGACGCTTCGGATGAACTGCAGGTAATGTGGATGGCCAGCCCGGCAGACTGCCTTCGATATAGAGCCTGGTACGAGCCAGCCCCATACCTTCAGCCGCCATAATCCTGAAATCGCCGGTTCGGGGTCGCCGATGCCTCGACGGTCGCCCTTGCCTGGAAGCGGACCAGCATCGTTGCCGCCCAGACCGCCGGCGGCCTGGCGCCGCATCCTGCCGAAGAACCGGAACACGCCCGCTGACGTTGTCCATCGCCGACTATGCGGCGAGTGGCGATTTTCATCAGGTGCATCATGTCGTTCACGTCGGATCGTTCCCGCACTGACCTGCCGCGCGCGCGCGTCCCGGCTGCCGATGCGCCTCGTGCGGAGAAGCTGACCGGGATCGTGGCGGGCGTGGTGATCGTCGCGGCCTTGTATCTCGGACGCGAAGTACTGATCCCGATCACCTTGTCGGTTCTGCTGAGTTTCGTGCTGGCACCTCTCGTTCTGCTGCTGCAGCGGATGTGGGTTCCGAAAATTCCGGCAGTGCTGCTGTCGGTTATTACAGCGCTCGGCGTATTGCTGGTTCTGGGCGGTATCATCGGCACCCAGATCGCCTCGTTGAGCCAAGATCTGCCGCGCTACCAGAGCACGATCGAGACCAAGGTCTCCTCGGTCAGGAGTTTCGCGACCGGCCATCTGAAGGAGATCACCACCAAGATCGGCAAGGAAACATCCGGGGATGGCGCGTCCCTGGCCGCCGCGCCGGCGGCACCGGGGGGACAGAAGCCCATGCCGGTCGTGGTGCAGCAGCCCGCGCCGACACCCATCCACCTGCTGCAGCAGGTGCTGAGCCCGATCGTGAGCCCGCTGGAGACGATCGGCATCGTGTTCGTCGTGGCGATCTTCATCCTGATGCAGCGCGAAGATCTCCGCGATCGCATGATCCGGTTGTTCGGGTCGGATGACCTGCTTCGGACAACCGCGGCCCTCGACGATGCAGGCTCCCGTCTTGGGCGCTACTTCCTGACCCAGCTTGGCATCAACGCCTTGTTCGGAGTGATCATCGGCATTGGTCTGACAGTGATCGGCGTGCCGAACCCGATACTGTGGGGCGTGCTCGGCGCGTTGCTCCGCTTTGTCCCTTACGTGGGCTCGGCGATCGCGGCGATCCTGCCGATCGCGCTCGCTGCCGCCGTGGATCCGGGGTGGTCGATGGTCGCGTGGACGGCGGCTCTGTTCGTCGTGACCGAGGGCGTGATGGGCCAGGTCGTGGAACCGCTGGTGTATGGCCACGCGACCGGGCTGTCGCCGGTCGCCGTGATCGTGGTCGCAATCTTCTGGAGCTGGATCTGGGGTCCGATCGGCCTGATCCTATCCACGCCGTTGACCTTGTGTCTGGTGGTGATGGGGCGGCACATCGAACGGCTGGAGTTTCTGGACGTCCTGCTCGGCGACCGGCCGGCACTGACTCCGATCGAGAGTTTCTACCAGCGCATGCTGGCCAACGACGACGACGAGATGTTGCGCCGGGCAGGGACGTCGCTGAAGCAGCGCTCGCTGTCCTCCTATTACGACGACATCGTTCTCAAGGGCCTGATGCTGGCGGCAGCCGACATGCAGCGAGGCGCCCTCCTTCCGGAGCGGGCGATACAGATCAACCAGGCCGTGCAGGAGCTGGTGCACGATCTGGACGGGTACGACGATATCGACCCGGCGCCCGGTGCGACCGAGCAGCCGCTTGCCGGCAAGCGTCGTGAGGACCGGGAGGTCCCGGTCACGCCGCCGCTGCTCGACGCAGGGCCTGCCACCGAGCTCCTGCCATCGCACTGGCAGGGACAAAGTCCGGTCCTGTGCGTCGCCGGACGCGGCCCGCTCGATCTGGCTGCGTCGGCGATGCTCGCCCAGTTGCTGCGCAAGCATGCGATCGGCGCACGCATCGCATCCCATACGGACGTATCGCGGGACACGATCGACACATTCGACGCGTCGGGCATCGCCATGATCTGCGTCTCGTATCTCGATCTGGGTGGCAATCCTGTCCGGATCCGCAGCCTGCTCCGGCGTCTGCGCCAGCGTGTTCCGAATGTGCCGATCATGATCGGCCTATGGCCGGCCACTGCGGAAAATGATTCCAAGTCGGAAACACCATCCGACGAGGCGGACAGGAATGAGCTCCGCAGCCAGATCGGCGCCGATTTCTATGCAGGCAGCCTCACGGAAGCCGTGTCCGAATGCGTACGGTTCGCGCACGAGGAAGCCGCCGAACCTGCAGGACAGGCATCCAGGATCGAACGCTCGGTGGCTGCGGGCTGATTGAGCCTGGCTCGTCACGCTGCCCGCGTCGGACGAATGATCGCACTGTCGGAAACACGTCGTCGGCTCCGAGTCCAGAAGGACCACTATGCATCTGTCATTATATTGGGTGTACGACCTTCCAAACTGGTTGTTCGGTGCGCTTACAATCTTTGTGTTCGTGATTTTCGGTGTCGCGGGACTTGTCCCGACGAGAAACTGGGTGCGCCGGCAGCATCGCGTGGACCACTCGCATAACGATATCGTCGGATACTATCTGGCGGCCATAACGGTTTTCTACGGTATCACTCTTGGCCTCGTCGCAGTCGGCACATGGACGAGCTACTCCGATGCCGATTCGAAAGTGGACCGGGAAGCGGAAGTTCTAGGCAGCCTGTATCGGGACACGGACGGCTATCCCGATCCTCTGCGGGGCATCTTGGAAGGTGACCTGAGAGCCTACACACGCTACGTCATCGACATCAGTTGGCCACAGCAGCGACGTGGAATCGTTCCGGTCGGTTCCATGTCCTACCTGGAGCACTTCCAGAAAAACCTCCTGAAGTTCGAGCCGGTGTCAGGTGGCCAACAGGTACTTCATGCCGAGACTTACAGAAAGTTCAACGACCTTGTGGAAGCCAGGCGAGCGCGCTTGAGCGTCGTCACCGCCGGCCTTCCGGGCTCGCTCTGGTCGCTTGTCATCTTGGGCGCGGTCATCAGTATCGCGGTCACTCTGTTCTTCGATACTCCATCCTTCAGCATGCATTTCTGGATGACGGCCCTCATGTCGGCATTGCTGGGCCTCATGATCTTTCTCGTCGGTACGCTCGACAACCCGTTCCGGGGAGAAGTCAGCGTCAGTCCGGACGCGTTGGAAGTCGTCTATCTACAAACCATGAATGGTAAATAATTCCGGCTGCGACCTCTACGTCGTTTTCAATGGTGGAACCGGCCGATGTCTCGGCGCTTGACCTGCTGGTTCTCGACAGCACCGAAACAGGTGTCATGCGATGATGCGACGACAGGATTATCATTATGCAGGAAGCTATAGATCCGACGGCTTTGGAATCCGGGCAGCCGGGATCTATCCGAAGCGAGGCCATGAACCTCGTGCTGGCTTGTGTCGCCGAATTCATCGGCACGTTTCTGCTCGTACTGGTCGGGACCGCTGTCGCGACCGCGGCCGTGCTGGGTAAGGGAACAGCCGGACCGGCCTACAATTCTCTTGCGGTCGCCTTGTCGTTCGGCCTCATTCTGATTCCGATCGTCGGCTCGATCGGCCAGATCAGCGGCGCCCATGTCAACCCGGCCGTGACGCTGGGGCTGGCGACTGCGGGCAAGTTTCCCTGGCGCTATGTCGTGCCGTACTGGGTATTCCAGCTCATGGGGGCGATTGTCGCAGCCCTAATGGTTTGGGCTGCATATGGGCATGGCGCCTACGTCGATGCGCATCTCGGCGCTCCGTCGCCGACCAACGGTTCCAACGCGTTGCAGGTGTTGCTCGTCGAGGCGCTGATCGCTTTCATCCTCGTCTTCACGGTGATTTCGACCGCAACCGATCCGCGAGTGCCTGCTGGCACCGCGTCGGTCGCGATCGGATTCGCGCTGGCGGCCGGTGTGCTTCTGGGAGGACCGGTCAGTGGTGGCGCAGGTAATCCAGCGCGCGCACTTGGCCCGATGATCGTATCCGGCACCTATCCGGTTTGGCTGTTATATACGGTCGGACCGATGATCGGAGCCGTGATCGCAGCCGGGGCTTTTCGGCTGGTCGGACTGGCGAACACGCCGACCATGTCGCATATTGGCGACACGACCACCGATGGACCCGTGACTGCTCCACACGCCGCATTCATTCGCAGGCCAGCACCGTAATGGCCATGGTATGCCGCTTCGTGAAATGCCGCCCATATTTCTGAACGCTACGGCATCATTGCTTGATTCAGACGGACGAGCTGTTCAGCAGCCTGCAGTCTAATTGCAAAAAACACACATGTTGCGAGGCCTGAACAGCTCGACGGACATCGCCAAGGCAGACGTTCGAACCAGGACTGTGGACACGATGCGTGCCGTGCCCGTCACGCCTGCGAGGCATTCCAGCGAGCGGACGGTACTTCAGGCGTAACCATGTCGAAACGCGCGCTGGACCACCTGTCGGCCTAACCACCGGTAGTTAACCACGCATTAAGCACTCGGTCGCCACACTGCGCGGAGGTCGGGAGTCGTGGGTCAGCATGCAGGGTCGTCAGGATGACGGACGCAACGGGAATGCGCTCGTCATCGATCATCGTTTCCTGGTTCTGCCGGATATGCCCTGCGGCGACTTCGCCGGACTGCCGGCATTCATTGCGGAAACCTATCAAGCGACCGACCAGTTCAGTCGTGGCGGCGATCGGGCACCGGCGCCTCTGATCGCAGTCCGGACGCGCCGTGATGCGCCGCCACGAGCCAACCTTCCCAATTTCCTCAACGCCTACAATGTCTCGCTGCTGATGCCATTGGCGCACGGTCCGGGTGGCGCCGACTACTGGATCGTCTGCGATGCCCCGCCCGGTCCGTCGCTGCGCGATACGCTCGGCGAAAATGCGGTTCCGCCGTCCGAGGCCGAGCTGACCTCGATCTATCTTCGGCCTCTGGCGCTGGCCCTGGGTCGTCTACAATCGCTTGGTCTGGCACATCGCGCCGTCCGGCCGGCCAACCTGTTCCGGTCGCTGGAAAGTGGCCGGATCCTGCTGGCGCCCGGTTGCGTGATGCCGCCGGCCTACGCGCAGCCGGTCCTGTACGAACCGCCTTCGGTCGGGATCTGCGCTCCGTCGGCCAGGGGCCATGGTGCGTCGTCGGACGATGTTTATGCACTTGGTGTCGTCCTGCTCGAACTTGCTCTGGGACGGCCGCCGATGGCCGGGCTGGACGAGGAACAGATCCTGAGCCGTAAGCTCGAACTCGGCAGCTTCCAGGCACTGACCGCCGGCGAGCGGCTGTCGCCGGTGCTGATTTCGTTGTTGCGGGTGATGCTGTCCGACGATCCGCGCAACCGCCCGACTCTCGCGGCGCTGGCGGAAAACGGGATCGGTGCCGAACGGCCCAAGGCGCCTCGGCCGGAACCTCGTGCGCCGCGTCCGCTCATGCTGGGCAAAATTCCGGTCTGGACGGCCAGGATGCTGGCAGTGGCGTTCACCAAACAACCGACTGAGGCACTGGCCATGCTTCGGTCCGGCACGGTCGACCAGTGGCTTCGCCGTGCACTCGAACAATCCCTGCCGGCGGGCCGGATAGATGAAGCCGCACGCTCGTCGCGCGATCGCAGCGTCGACGGTGCCGAGTCCATGATCCTCATGCAGACGATCGCGTTGCTCGATCCCCTGGCACCGATGTTCTGGTCCGGGACCTGGTTCTGGCCGGATGCCGCACCGTCGATGTTCGCTACGCACATGATGACCGGCGTCGGCGGCGATGTGCTGCACGATGCGATGCGGCACGGTGCGATGCGACGCTGGGCCAGTCTGACCGGGCGCAACGCGAGCGTCGTGATCGACGATCTGGAGCGGCGCATGGCTCGGGCGGCGCGGCTGCCCGTTCCGAATCTACGCCTGCCGATGCTGGCATACAGCCTCAATCCCTATCTCGCCTGTACATCGCCGAGTCTGGCCGCTGCCTGCGTCATGCTTCCCCAGCATCTGATCCTGGCACTGGAGGCAATGGCGTCCGGCCCCACTGCATCCGCGACGCCCGGGACCGGTGCGCGCCTGCTCGACCAGCAGATGCTGGCCCTGCTGGCGGCCAGGATGGAGGAACAGCCCAATTCCACCGAACTTGCGATTCCGGTCGACGCCGATGAACGGCTGCTCGATCTGCAGGCGCTGGCACAGGCGCAATTGCATGCCTTGACCAGGGCCCGGGACCTGCTCGATTCGTCGGCTCGCCGATCCCGTGCCCCGTCCAGGCCGGAGTCCGGCCTCCCCAGGCTGGCGGCGCGCATGTTGCCGGTCACCCGTGAACGTCTGCAGGCATGGCCGGGGAAGGGGCGGCGCGAGCGGCGTCTGGTGCGGCTGGAACAGGCGGCGGCGCAGGGCGATCTCGTCGCCATGCTCGATCTCGCCTGTCGCGACGACGCCTGGTCGACGGACAATGCCGCATTGATGGCAGCGCGAAACCAGGCGGACGGATTGCGGACCGCCCAGCGTGAGTCTCTCAAGGCCGGTCCCCAGCGTGCGCGTGCTGCCCGCGCCGCCGGCTGCGAGATCGCGATGGCGGCCGGCATCGTCGCCGTGCTCGGCGCCGTCGCAGCTGGGATCATCTTCTGATGGCACGTGCCTCGCATGGATCAACAGCCTCGACTTCCGCTTCCGTCAAAACTGCTGGCCCACATGGCGCGACGCTCTGGTGGGGCGGTCTCGGTTGCGGAGCAATGGTGGTCCTGTCACCCGGAAGTGCGGTGTTGCTGACGACCCTGATGGTTCCGGTCGTGCTGATCGCGCTGCTTCCGGAAGAGGGCGGGGCCAGCCGGGTCGCCAAGGCCGCGTCGCTGTTCGGACTAGCCGCCAGCATCCATCCGTTGCTGCTGTTCTGGAACGAGGGCACGACCTTGTCGGCCGCCATTATGCTGGTCAGGCAGCCGTTGATCCTGGCGACGAGCTGGGTCGCGATCCTGGCCGGCTGGTTCACCAGCGAGGCGGCTACGATCGTCGTACGCCTGTTCTCCGACATCGCTGCGGCCGGTGATCGCCGTTCCCTGGGCGGCGCGATCGTCGCACTCGAAGAAGAATGGGGTCCGCTTCCTGCACGTCCCGAGCCCTGAAGCCATGTTCACGCGAAAACGCCGCCGAAGTTACCTTCAGCGGCGCCTGGTCATGAAACCGGATGGGCCGGTCAGGCGGCCTGGTCAGCCAGCCGGCGTGTCGTGACCTGCGTCTTCATCGCCTTCTGTACCTTTTCGAACGCGCGCACCTCGATCTGACGCACCCGCTCGCGCGAGATCCCGTAATGCTGGGACAGATCTTCCAGCGTCGACGGCTCCTCGTTCAGCCTGCGCTCCACAAGAATGTGGCGCTCGCGCTCGTTCAACGTCTGCAGCGCATCACCCAGCAATGCCTTGCGGCCACTGAATTCCTCGCTCTCGGCAAGCGTCTGTTCCTGGCTATCCGCATCGTCGACCAGCCAATCCTGCCACTCGCCCTCGCTGTCTGCGCGAACGGGCGCATTCAGGCTATGATCCGGTGCCGCAAGGCGCCGGTTCATGTTCACCACGTCGTTGGTGGACACACCCAGGGTCGTTGCAATGTGATCGACCTGCTCCGGCTGCATGTCGCCGTCCTCGATCGCCTGCATCTGGCCCTTCAGGCGTCGCAGGTTGAAGAACAGCTTCTTTTGCGCAGCGGTCGTGCCCATTTTGACCAGGGACCAGCTATGCAGGATGTATTCCTGGATTGCCGCCCTGATCCACCACATCGCGTAGGTGGCCAGTCGGAAGCCGCGCTCGGGATCGAAGCGCTTGACCGCCTGCATCATCCCGACATTGCCTTCGCTGATCAGCTCGGCGATCGGCAGGCCATAGCCGCGATAACCCATCGCGATCTTGGCAACGAGGCGCAGGTGCGACGTCACCAGCTTGTGGGCCGCTGCGGTATCCTCGCTGTCGCGCCATGCCTTGGAGAGCGAAAGCTCCTCTTCCGGGGCAAGCATCGGGAATTTACGGATTTCCTGAAGGTACCGCGAGAGGTTGCCTTCGGGACTTACATTAATGGTGGCTACTGCCATCGGAGGCTCCTTTCGCCTGAGCGGCTGCGGCATCTCGCCTGTCCTTACGGCACAGATGAGACAATGTTTCGCAGCAGTTTCAGCATGGGCGCGGGTTGGACTTCACGTCCCCGAGATACTCCCCATATCAGGCAGAGTCGGCTCAGGACGCCCAGACCGGCGGGCGCGCCCGCTCGTCGGAATTGAACAAGAGATACAGGACCGATTTAGTCCGGTCAAGTGAATGTGGCCTTTCCGTGACCTGAACACTTGTCCATGCGGGGTTAAGGATCGGTGAACAGAATATCTCGTAGAATCCGGAAATCCACTGGCGGAGGTGTCTCGAAGCGAAGCAGAACGCCGGTTTCCGGATGCGTGAAGGCCAGCATCGCCGCATGCAGGGCCTGCCTGGGGAAATCGAGCGCCGCACGGCGGGCAGAGTCGGGGAGCAGTTTCGACACCGCCGGAACACGACGCAGATACACCGGATCGCCCAGCAGCGCATGACCGTTCTGCGAGAAATGCACCCGGATCTGGTGCGTGCGCCCGGTTGCCAGGCGGCACTCGATCAGGCTCACCGCCATGTCGATCGTTTCCAGCGTCCGGTAATGGGTGAGGGCGTATTTGCCACCGCGCGGGACGATGGTCATGCGTTTGCGGTCGCGCGGGTCGCGACCGATCGCGCCCTCCAGGTCTCCCGCCGCCGGCGACAGCACGCCCCAGCAGAGTGCCAGGTAGCTGCGTTCGATTCGGCGCGCCGCGAAATCGGCGGACAGCGTCGCCAGCGCATGCTCGGTCTTGGCAACCACCATCGTGCCGGAAGTGTCCTTGTCGAGTCGGTGCACGATTCCCGGCCGCCGCTCGCCGCCGATGCCCGGTAGGGTATCGCCGCAATAGCCGAGCAGGGCGTTGACCAGCGTGCCGTCCTCGTTGCCGGGTGCCGGATGAACGACCAGCCCTGCCGGCTTGTCGAGCACGATCAGGCTGTCGTCCTCGTAAAGGATCGTGAACGAGATCGACTGCGACGCGGGCCATGCCGATATGGGTACCGGTGGTGTCACCTCGAACCGCATGCCGGCCCGCACGATCTCGGCCGGCGACCGCAGCACCTGGCCGCC
Source organism: Janthinobacterium lividum (assembly GCA_050954785.1). Classification (GTDB taxonomy): domain Bacteria; phylum Pseudomonadota; class Alphaproteobacteria; order Acetobacterales; family Acetobacteraceae; genus Lichenicola. The sequence goes on from JBPBQO010000172.1 coordinate 11,269, forward strand.
GCGCCGCACATGACCGTCTTCCATCAAACCCTTGATGCGCGAGCGGGACAGGCTGGGCGATGCCTCGGCCAGGAACCGGTCGGTCCGCATGCCGTCGTGCGACGGGTCGGCCACGACCGACAATGCGCCCGGTCCGGAACCATTGTCCTGGGAAGGGTCGGGATGCTCCGGTTCATTCATCGGCGTGCTTTATCCGAAACCGCCGGGACGGACTACAAGACGCATCGGCACGATGCCGCAGGGAGATCGGGGTGGGTACAAGCAAGGCGCTGCTGGCGCTGGTGATCTTCATGGGGGTGCTGATCGTCGGCGGCACCACTGGCCTCGTCGCCGTGGTGATCCATCGGTTGGCCCATCCGCAACCGCATGTGGCAGCGCTCGGCACCAACGCCGGGCCGTTGCCGCCGATGTCGGACCGCCCGGTCCTGGCTCGTGAGCCGGCCGGAACCCGGATTACCGCCCTGACCCGTCAGTCCGACACGGTGCTGGCGATCGCACTGACCGGCGGCGGACCCGACCGCATCCTGGTCTGGGACCTCGCACGCGGAACCCGGCTGACCGAGATCGACCTCGTGCCCTGACGCGTCCGTCCTGCGTGGTTCAGCTCCCGCTGAACCAGTTGTAGCCCTGGTCTTCCCAGTATCCGCCCGGATAGGTGTTGGTCACGAACATGGCGCCGATATATTTCGGGTTCTTGAAGCCGAGCTTGGTCGGGATGCGCAGCCGGATCGGATAACCGTATTCGGTCGACAGCTCGCTGCCGCCGTAATCCATCGTGATGATCGTCTGCGGATGCAGCGCCGTCTCCATGTCGATCGACGAGTAATAGCGGTCCAGGCACTTGATGCCGACATAGCGCGCGGTCAGGTCGGCACCGACATGCTCGAGGAAGGTGCGGAACGGCACGCCACTCCATTGCCCGATGGCGCTCCATCCTTCGACGCAGATCAGACGGGTGATCTGGCTCTGCTGCGGCAGGGCCCGCAGGCGCTCCAACGTCCAGGGCGTCTTGTCCGAGACCAGCCCGGACACTTCCAGCTTCCAGCTATCGCCGTCGACGTCCGGCGCGTTGTCGATCGGATAGAAGGCATTGAACGGGAACGGCTTGGTGATCCGGTTGGCGGCGTAGGTCGGCGCCAGCGTCGTCTTGCTGAACAGCAGCGACTGCACGCGGTCGTTGAAGCGCGACATCGCCAGCAGCACGCGGTCCACCGCATCCCCGTCGGCGAGGTTGCAGCCCGACAGCATCGTCAGTGCGCCGAGCGACAGGCCCTGGCGCAGAAACGACCGGCGCTCGATCCGTTCCAGCCTCGGCCGTAGCGTCTCGAGCAACTGCCGGCGGGCAGCACGTGCTTCCGGCGTTCGATCTTCCTGCATTGCATCGTCGTTCATGGCTTTACCTCGGCCGGGGACACATCCAGATGCGCGCGCCCGGTGATCATGGCCGGCAAGGTTTTCGGCACCAGCGCCACCAGGGCCAGATGCACGACGACGAACAGAACGATTCCGCTCATCGCGAAGAAGTGGATCCAGCGCAGGGTCCCATAGCCGCCGAGCAGGGCGTCGATAAGCTGGAGCTGCACCGGCTTCCACATGCCGAGCCCGGACACCACCGCCGCGATCCCCAGCACCAAAACGCCGATATACAACAGCCGCTGCACTGAATTGTAGGTGCCCAGCTTGTGCTTCAGCCGAAACGCCAGCGCTTCGCGCAGATCATGCCCGAAGCCGCGCGGGGTGATCGGCAGGAACGTGCGCGCGAAGTGGCGTCCGATCAGCCCGTAGCCGAAGTAGACGATCGAGTTCGCGACCAGCAGCCACATCGCGGCGAGGTGCCAGGCGATGCCGCCGCCGAGCCAGCCGCCCAGCGTCGCCCAGGCCGGAAAGGTGAACGGAATCAAAGGCGATGCATTATAAATCTGCCATCCGCTGCACACCATCATCACGATGGCAACCGCGTTGACCCAGTGCGTGATCCGCACCACCAGTGGATGAACGACCATCACCTGGGGCTTGCCCGACGATGAAGCGACCGTTTCGACAGTCATGAACTCTTACTCCGAACCGGGCTGCCGGCCACCGGCGGGCAGCCCTGATCCATCGCAGATTACATCGGCGGAACGGTTCCGTCTTCGCCGATGATGATCCGCTTGGCATCGACGGTGCCGTCGCTGTTCTTCGGTCCGAATGCCACCACATGCGCGCCGGGCTTCAGCAACGCCGCCGTGCCGGGCTCGAGGTCCACCACCGGAACGTCGTCGGGCACGGAGAGCGTCTTCTCGCCGCCCTTGTAGTTGACCTTCATGGTCTTGCCCGACGTGCCGACCACCGAGCCGATGGTGCCGTTGGTCATCGACGAACCAGCGCCGAGGTCCCAGCCATAATTGCCTTCGCCGGCGCCGCGCATGCTTTCCGGAAACACCGTGACTTCGAGCGCCTTCAGGCTGCCGTCCGGCTGCGGCACTGCCGCGGTGCCGATGAAGCGGCCGGCCTTGACGCTGCTGAGCGATGCCTTGGTGGCGCCGACATAGCCGGTCGTGCCGTCGATCTTGAGAGTGACCGTGCCGGAATGGTTCTTCAGCATGATGCTGTCGCCGCTGACCGCAGTGATGACGCCGCGTGTACGGGGCGGAACCTGCGCCGATGCGGCGCCGGCCGACAGCACGAATGCCAGTGCGGATACGAGCCCGGCTGACGTGGATCGATGCATTTTCATTGAGACCGCTTCCTGATGATATGGCAAATTCATATGGCGCGCGCTCACCTTATTCTAAAGCTGCTTCTACATGTCGAATTCGACATGTAGAAGCAGCCGACGTGTCGACCCGTCGATCGCATTCAGGCGCCAGTGCCACGGCGAAGCACGCCGGCCACCTGTTTCAGCAACGACGTCCGAGGTGCCGCCTCCGGCAGTGCGAACGCGGCCCCTGCTCCAGTGTTGCGGACGCGCTGGTCGAACAGGGTCACTGCCCTTGCATAAAGCGGCCGGTCGATCGTGGTCAGCCGGTCGAGCAATTGATCGAGATGTGGGCTGACCGGCGTGACCGACACCGGCACGAGCTGGTCGTTCGTCCGCACCAGGTGTTCCAGCACCTGCAATGGCTCGATCGGCTGCATCGACAGCCCCAGCATCCGGTTCAACAGGATGCGGGACTCTTCGAATCGCTCCATGATGCCGAAGCTGGCGAATGATCGAAGCGCCTCCCAGGACCCGGCCAGCACCGCATCCGGATCGGCCATGACCGGATCCTCGATATCCAGCTTCGGCCTGTTGGTCATACGGGTGAGCTGACCGCTGATCCCGTTGCGTATGATAGTATGCATGGCAACGACGGGATGGTCGAAGAACTCCTCCGCCGAGCAGTCGCGGGCGAGCAGCATCAGGTCATAGACGTCACGGTCAGGATGCGGCCGATGCGATTTCCAGAAGTAGTAGAGCGATAGCAGCCGTGCCTTGGGCTCCCGCAACAGGGTCACCATCCGAACATCGCCGGGGATCGACCGACACCAGGCAAGATCGTAATGCCCGGAGAAAAGCTCGTAAGCCGACAGTTCGTTGATGGTCCAGTCGCCGAGCGTGTCGTGGCGTTCGGGGCAGATGAGCTCAGGCGGAAACTGCGATGCCAGCATCGTGTGGAGCGTGGTGCCACCGCACTTTAGAATATGCATGAACACCAGCCGGCTGCCCGACAACGATACCGGCGCCGTACGCTGCAGAACCAGTGCGCGAAGCCGCCGGTTCCTGAACTCTTCCGACAGCAGCAAACTGCGCTGGAATTCCTGAACGTCTTCCCGTGCCGTGGCACCGTAATGCAGGCGAGTCTTGGTGATTTCCTCGACCGACGGCACGCGTCCCAGGAGCCACAGATAACCGCTGACGATATCAGTCTCGCTGATCAATCGGAAAACTCCACCGTACAACCTTGTTTGGCGAGGTTCCTCGACATCACACAAGTGTAATAACGTTACAGTAGCAGGCGACCCTATGGCATTAATTGCGGAACGCAGATCCTAGACAAAGTTGCACGCGAATTAAGCACTTGCTGCACACTAGCTATGCAAACTGGTGCATGGACCGGGCCGGCGGGCAGGCCTAGACGTCCGTTCCCCCGGACGGACTGATCCGCCCTTCCACGCACTGGACATGTCATGTCGACCACTTTCACCAACACCAAGGCCCCCTCGCTTCCGACCCGCGACATGGGTTCGATCCTGATCAATTGCGGCGCAGTGGTCGCTACCGCCATCGTCGGCGCCGGTCTCTGGATCATGATGAGCTGATTGGTCCACTCTATCGGACCTGACCTGCCGGTGACTTGATCGGCGGGATACTATAGATGTCGTGGGCACTGCTCCGGTCCGGAGCAGCCTCTACGGCAATCCATGGGACGATCCATGCGGTAATCCTGGGCGTTACGTAGGCCCGGCGCTGCACCGCACCAGGATCGGCTATCCATGCACCACCGACCGTTCCGCCTTCATCTTCTTCGATTGACCACCGCTCTGGTGCGGGCACCTAGCACGTCCCGCGACCGCCCGGGCCGACGACGGCATTGGACGATGGACAACCTGACGACGAAGAAGCTCAAACAGCGTTAGGACTTAACCCCTTCCGCCGAATGGATCAGCCGGGTCGCCCAGCCCTCGGCACAACTGACGCTTGGTTGCTCCGCATCGTTCGTGTCCGCGGACGGGCTGGTCATGACCAACCATTACTGCATAAAGAGTGTCCGGCCGAGCCGTCGCCTGAGGGCGCGGACTGGTTCCAGAACCGCTCCACCGCCACTGGCCAGAAGGCCAAGCCACAGTGTCCGGCAATCGAACTCGACCGGTTCGACCGCATCACCGACGTCACCGGGACAATGGGCAAAGCGCTCGCCGGGCAACAGAGCCTGGATCGATGCCAAGCCCCATCTCGACATGAACACGACGTTCGACTCCGTCTCGACCGACGACATCCTCGGCGGCAACTCGGATAGTCGGTGATCGACGCGCGCGGACACGTGGTGGGGCTGATTTTCTACGACAACATCCACTCGCTCGGCGGCGACTTCGTCTGCGAGAGCAGTCAGAACCGGGCAGTCGCCGTGGATACGTCGGCAATCCTCACGGCACTGAGGACAGTGTACAAGAACCCGGCGGTTGCGGATGAACTGGTGAAAGGGCACCTCTCAAGGGCATTACTCTGTCCTGAACCCGCTGGGGCCTAGGCCCCAGTCTCTTCGGGTCCGTGCTTGCCGGACGAGCCGTTCTGGAGACAAAGACCAGGCCAACGCAATGCTCTTGCGATGAAAACATTAAAAGATACGTCTATATAATTGGATTAACAAATGTTATTGCGGTTTAGCATAGAATAACTATAATGTTAACAAATAGACGGTAGATGCTTCTATTTGTTATTTCACTATGCCGATCGAATTATATGAGCGCGTCTGATTATCATCGAGATACGACGTACGGCGGACTGCAGGGATGAAGGTCGTTTTCCGATGAAGTTTCGTCTGCTCACGGCTTCAGCGGTATTTATCATCGTGGGATTTTCCGTGCTCTCGGGCACGATGTTGCTGGAAATGCGCCACGAGACTTGGACGCATGATGTCCAGAGTTCACGCAACCTTCTCACCGCCGAAGCCGACGATATCGCGAGAACCATCGCGGTCTACGATCTTGCCTTGCGTTCGACGTCATCGGCCCTGGCCGACCCGGATCTCATCGCTGCCAATAGCCACCTGCAGCAGATGGCGCTGTTCGACCATTCCATCACGGCAGCTTACCAAGGCGCGGTCCGGGTGATCGACCCAAGCGGGCACGCGATACACGATGCCTCCACGCTTGCGCCCGCGGCAATAAGTCCGGCAGAGCGGGAAGCGTTGCTTCGCCATCGCGACAACGATGCGATGGAGCTTTTCATCGGCAGGCCCATCGGGCTTGGTGCGGCAGGAGGGGGTGACATCACCCTGTCGCGTCGGCTTGAGACGGCGGATGGTCGATTTTCCGGCATCGTGTCCGGAACGATCCAGATCGCATATTTTTCCGATCTGTTTCGCCGCCTGAAACTCGGGCCACATGATATCGTCAGCCTTTTCCGCGACGATGGAACTATGCTTGCGCACTTTCCGAACAATAGTCATGTCGGAAAGAGCGTCGTCGGCTCCGATATCATGCGGCAGTTCGAGCTGAACCGAAGCGGAACGTTTACCGGCCGATCTGTGTTCGACGGCACGCGCCGTGTCTACACCTTCACGCATCTGGGCGGATGGCCGCTGATCCTGGATGTCGGTCTGTCGGAAAACGATGTCTATGCGCCCTGGCGGCAGCGGGCATGGCTCGTGACGTTCTGCCTGCTGACCATGGGAATCATCAGCCTGTGCCTGTTGCTGACGCTCCGCGGTGAATTGAACCGCCGCGTCATGGCTGAAAAGAGCGCCCGAAAGAGCGAGACCCGCTATCGGCTTCTTGCCGACAATTCGTCCGACATGATCATACGGTTCGACCGGCAGCTTCGCCGGACTTATGTTTCTCCATCATGTCGTGCGCATGGCTACGAGCCTGCCGACCTGCTTGGAAAGACGCTGCAGGACTGGATCCATCCGGATGACTGGCCGGAGCTTCTGTCGACCATCCAGTTGGCGCAACGCGAATCACGAAATTCCGAAACGAACTACCGAATTCTTCACAGGGATGGCCGCTACATCTGGATGGAGGGCCGCTACAGCTATATGGCTTCCGATGGCGGATTTATTGCTGTCCTGCGCGACATCACCGGGCGCAAGGAAGCCGAGCTTCAACTGGAACAGGCGGTTGCGGAACTAAGCCGCCTCGCCGCCGTCGACGGCCTGACCGGGGTGGCCAACCGTCGCAGCTTCGACACGCGCCTGGCAGAAGAATGGAAGCGTGCCTACCGCTCCGAAAGCGAAATTGCGATCCTTGTCATCGATGTAGACATGTTCAAGACCTACAACGACCAGTATGGGCATCAGGCCGGGGATGCGGTTCTCAAGGCGGTTGCCCTGGCGATCCAGAACAGCGTCCGTCGCCCCGGTGATTTCGTCGCCCGTTACGGCGGCGAGGAGTTCGTCGTGATCATCCCGAACACCGATATCTACGGTGCGATCGAGGTCGCCGAGACGGCGCGGCTTGCAGTTTTGGATCTGCGTATCCCGCATGATTCGAATCCGGAACATGTCGTATCCATCAGCGTAGGTGCATCCAGCGCGCTGCCGAGGGTAACGCTCGGAATAGCGGAACACATGTTCACCGCTGCTGACGAGGCCCTGTACTCCGCCAAATCGGCTGGACGAAACAGGGTAAAGGCCAGCATCACGACGTCGAGCATCGCATCGACGTAAGATCTACGGCGGCACCCAGCCGCTAGGCGACTATATCTCGTTCACCGACAAACCGCATGTCACTTCCTGCAACGACATCGTCGACCATTGCTGTTACGCCTGCAACAAGCTTTCTGAACGACCCTGACCATCATGTCGATCGGTATCCAGGAGTGGACATACCGGTCATGATCGGAGAATGTCGGTATAAAAAATGCTCCTGGGGTTATCGGCAATCGCCTGATCGGGTAGGCGTTGGTATATCGTTCTTAATTCGATCTAAGTGAGCTTAGGTCATTGAATATGGGAAGTCGTTTTCCAGAGGCTTCCAGAAACCATTCCGACGAGCCAGCAAAACCACCAGCAGCTGGCCTTGCTCCGCTGCAGATCATGGAGTGGATCAGGCGAGCAGAGCTCACCGATACTATAATCAGGATCGACAGTGGCATGGCGGGATTCAACGTCTGATGTCACTCGTAGAAAAAGCTGACATCGATTTGCGAGAGCATCCAGCTCTCCATGACTGTCGCGGCATACGAGGACATTGCACTCACCACGGTGAGGTCGTTCGTCAACGATTTTAACGGGCAATGGCGGTATGTTACGCTGACCATGTTCCAAAACGGATCTATGCGATTCGTTATAGATTCCCGGTCGAAAGCCAGACGAAGACAGCTTTGTTTTCCAGATAGTTTTTGCTGTTCGACGAACTTCTTCAGGATTTTCGCCAGCGCGCAATTGCAATATTTCGACTAAAATAAAGCGAAGTATCTGCCACTTTAGGGCCTCTCTGGCCCGCATGCTGGAAAGCAAACTGTATAACTGCGACAACGCTTCAGCAAATAGAGGAAATACTTGAGGGCGAGCGAGACCGCGCTGCCCGGTACTGCGTGATAGCCGCGGCGATGAGAGCGTGGTCGGCCACGCCTATGACTTTGGGTATTTGGGAAGGCCTTGTCTACGCTGTCGATGATCAGCGCGCTTGTCGTCGCATCGGAGGATGGCGGATAATAGAGGTTGGGCCGCCAAGGCTGTCAGCCTGTTTTATGGGCGCTCTCGGGTAGTGCACCGTGACGCTGTCGAGCTTGATAGGAGCCAGAGTGGTCCTGACGGTGATCCCGATCATAGCCACCAGGGCAGCTCAAGCCGATCCGCTGAGCTCCCAGCATTCAGCTTGTTTTCAAGGCGTCGAACGAGCAGTGAGCAGGGGGCAACTGCCTAGTCGATGAGTGCGGCAAATTAATGCTGCGGTCATGAGAAAGGAGCGTTTTCACGCCGCCTGACTCACAAGCATCGCTTAGTTTCAGCTGGAAAGATAACTGGCGTCCCGTAGGGGATTCGAACCCCTGTTACCGCCGTGAGAGGGCGGCATAGACAGTCCCACTATGACCCATAGCGTGAGAAAGAATCCAAACATCTCAACGCAGTATGTAAATAGTGGTTCCGTACTGTCCCGCCTTGTCCGGGGCCGTGAAGTCAGCATAAAGTCAACACGGATATGGCGAGGTGGTAACGGCGATGGCTCGGCAGGTGCGCGACGAACGACTTGACACACGTTCAGCCCGATTGCGGTTATCACCGCGCGCTGCGCCCTACTTCCGAGTAATCCAGGCCGGCAGGTCTATCGGCTATCGTCGTCTGGCTGCCGGCAAGGCAGGAACCTGGGTTGGGCGTATCCTTGATAAGGACCGTGGTCGGCAACAGCGCATCCTCGGGAGCGCGGACGACCTATCGGACGCGGATGGCCGCAAAACCCTAACGTGGGCACAGGCGCAAGAGGCAGCGCGGGCTTGGTTCGCTATGCCGGCAGAGGGTGAGCCGGAGGCGCGGGCACCAATTACCGTCACCGAGGCGCTGAATGATTATCTGGCCGACTACCAGTCGCGCGGCGGCAAGGCTCTATCCAGCTTGCGGAACACAATCGAGGCGCATGTCCGGCCGCACTTCGGCACGCGGGCCGTCGCCAGCCTCACCGCCCACGAGATCAAGCAGTGGCACGCCAACCGGGCCGCGACTGCCCCCCGGCTTCGCTCTGGAAAAGATGCCATCAAGCCGAAAGTTCGGGAAGTTGATGGGCCGGATGCGCAGCGAGCACGGCGAAGCAGCGCCAACCGCATCCTGACCGTCTTCCGGGCGGCGCTGAACCTTGCGTTCCGTGACGGCCGGGTGGCAACCGACTCGTCGTGGCGACGAGTGAAGCCGTTTCAGAGGGTGGACTCGGCTCGGGTCCGGTTTCTTGACGACGGCGAGGCAAGGCGGCTTGTCACTGCCTGCGCCCATGATCTGCGTCGGCTGGTGGTCGCCGCGCTGCTGACCGGAATGCGTCTTGGCGAACTGGCGGCAATACGGGTGGCGGATCTCGACGCAAAGGCCGGCACCATTCACGTCCCCTATGCCAAAGGCGGTGCTGCACGGCATGCCGTTCTGACCGGTGAAGCCATTACATTTTTCGATGGGCTGGCTTCCGGCCGGGCGCGGGGCGAACTCATGCTGCTTCGCGAGGACGGAAGCCGGTGGGGGAAGTCGCAGCAGCACCGCCCCCTGCACGATGTCTGCGGCAAGGCCAAGATCGTCCCGGCCGTTGGGTTCCATATTCTGCGCCACACTCATGCGAGCCGCCTGGCGCGGGCCGGGGTGCCCATGCTGGCCATCGCCTCACAGCTCGGACATGCGAATGTCGCGATAACGCAGAAACACTACGCCCACCTTACGCCAGATCATGTGGCGCAGGCAGTCAGAGCCGGATTCTCGGATATGGGACTGACAATGGCACCCAAGGACGCACCTATAGTCGGCTTTTGATTCCGTTTCCGTGCAGCACGGAAATAGCAGTCCATAAAATAGATCGTTCCGCTCTTGTACCTTTTCCAATCATGTACTATGCATTCTCTTTTCAAAGAACGAGGCAGGCATGACTTCTTCCAGAAAAGGCAATTCGTTGGCTGCTAGGCTTGGTCATCGGATCGGCGCTGCGCAGCTGAGGATGGGACCGGCCCTGGCTGAAACCGTATACGCGCCGATAGTGGGCGGGCATCTCCGCACACCGGCAACAACATACCGGCAGCGGCAGGAACGGCTTGATTTTCTCGAACGTGATCTGAATAGATCCGACGTTGATCCTTACGCGGCAGCGGCCGTTGCGATCATTCTTTTACGAAGAGCAGTGCGGGCTGCGGAGCGTGGCAAGATGCCTTGTCTTGTCTTCTAGAGACAAGTAAGTCGCCGTCGAGAACGTTTCGCCGGACCTTATGGGACGCTTCTGAAGCGTAATTCCTTTGGTGAGGTTACGGGTCTAACGTATAATTTGATGGTCTTGAAAAGGATCGGAAAGTTCATTGGCCTGTCATGACTTTTGCAACGGCTATATAGCACGAACAGGTCAGTCTCCTTTTCGTTTAGAAAAGAGAGAACGGACAGTCGCCGCTTAGATCAAGGCCGGTATACTGCGCGCATCTTTTCAGCGTGCATTGCGGTTTATACCAACGGAACGCCTCAATTCATAATGAGTATCGGGCCGTCTGTGTTTGTGGAGCAAGTCGCATGAACAACGTAATCATTCCGGCATATTTTTCCGTGAAAGATGCCGTATCTTATTCCGGGCTGACCCGCACAAGACTCTTTGACTTCCTTTCGAGAGGAATCCTTTCCGCCCGTAAGGCAGGAAGACAAACGCTTGTCGAGAGGTTGAGCATCGACAATCTGATGGCCAGCTTGCCGCAGTGGACTGGCAACGCTGTAGCTTGACGCAGAACCGGCACTGACACCGGCGATTTTCGACACGTAGACAGGCGGCATGACGTGGTTCAGCCTGCGGTCCGCCGCGTAATTTGCCCGCATTGCGGCAGGTGCTATGTCTTGCCGGCTGTCAGTCCACCCCACGCCTCACGCGCGCCCCATATGACAGAAAGAGCTAATTCTTCCTAATCAAATCAATAGTTTGCGGCAGAGCTGGCGCAGGAAGGACGCTTGGAATGGTGCCCGATGGAGCCTCGGAAGGCGTTACAGGCTGGTTGCACCTAAGCCGCTGTAGTTGCAGGCTAATCCTGGATTGTGCTGTTTGTAACCGTGAGAATGAGAGAGCCTATATAGATATAAAACACTTACTTACTATCTATTTAAAGCCGTCTCTCTAATTGCAACCGTATCATGACTTACTTAGCGAAAGCAATAAAAGAAAAGATACTTCACTAACTATCTCTTACATTAGAGATAAACAATACTGGTTACACGGTTACACGCCGCTAAGTGACTGAAAACGCTCTAACAGAGTGTAACCCGTCACTAACATGTCACGGTTTCCTTGCCGAAGGCAACAATCGTTCGATAGCGGAACGTTAACGATTGCGTTGCCTTAGGAACCACTGCACCGAATATGCGGTAAAGGACGCTGACAGGGATAAATCCATATCTGCGCCTGGTTCAATAGAGGCGTCTTGCGGATTGACGGGACCGCAAAAGATGACATTCCATGCGCGCAGTTAAGAATGGTTATCATCAAATCACTGGTCTAGTTCAACGGCTTCACCTGCGCCTAGCCCACCTGTCTATGATAGCACGCTGTAGGCGGGTTTTAGGTCGGCTGGTCACTCACCTACCTTGTGGGTCTCGGACCATCTTGGGCGTTCTTTAGAAAGACGTGGTGGGCCGGGTAGCGTCCGCTATGACCGTGCCAAGACGTTAGTAACTGCCGTAGCGGTCCATGCGCCACCTCGTGCAGTCTTCACACCTTTCGCACTCAACGCTGTGGCGACACCCCGAAGACTCATTCCACCGGCCAGCATTGTCCGAACGATTGGCACCATGACTGCTGCGAAGTCGTCCGCTTTTGCCTGCGACGCTGCGACGCCAGCCGCGCTATCAGGCTTCCGTCCGCCCCGGTAGCCGCCCAGCTTCACGCCCTGCGCCTTCTTTGCAGCCAAGGCATCTCTTGTCCGCCGCGAGATCATGGCCCGCTCCTTCTCCGCAAGTGCTGCGAACAGGTGCAGGGTAAACGGGTCAGCGTCGGCTCCAAGCTCAGCCACGACAAATGGCACGCGCTCTGACATGAGGCCCGCTACGAACGCCACGTCGCGCGACAGCCGGTCCAGCTTCGCCACCAGCACCGGGCATCCCAAACTCCGGGCTTCGGCAAGGGCGGCTTTCAACTTCGGCCTGCGCTCTAGCGCGTCACTGCCTTTACCGGTCTCAACCTCAATCTGCTCGGCTACGATGATGATGCCTTCGGCCGCCGCGAATGCTGCAATGGCTTGACGTTGCGCCTCTAGCCCGAGACCAGATCGACCCTGAGCCGCCGTTGAGACACGTAGGTAGCTAACAGCCAGCTTTGTCATTGTGTCCAAATCCCGTCATCAACGTTGACGGTATTTAGACGCCAAGGACGACTATGTACAGAACAATCTTTCGCCAACGGGCGGTGGCCGTTTTCGTCTGAGCCTGACACGCTGACGTCGACCGGTTGATTTGCTGGTTGTTCCGACCGAGGTTGGACCGACGATGACGTGCGGCACGATCGTGAGTATTGGCGTCGGCATGTGCTGGCGCATCGACAGACCGGCTCGACCCAGGCGTCATACTGCCTGCGCCATGGCCTGCATCCCAAGACCTACCGCTCATGGCACCGCCGCTTAAAGACTGACGGAGACCTGGTGCCTAGGCCGGCGGGCGAGGGTGGTGCGAACCGGTGGGCGACCGTCGCGTCTCTGGTTGAACGGCCAAGCTCAACGGAATCGAGCCGTATGCGTGGCTGCGCGACGGTCTGACGCACATGGTCAACGGGCACCCGGTCAGCCGCCTCACTGATCTGCTGCCCTGGTCACACCAACTGAGCCACCGCTAAGTCTGGTGAGGAGAGCTGGCCGCACCAGTCGATGCAAGGCTATCGGCGGCAGACAAGCGAGTTCAACGACACCGAACGTGGACGACGAATCGCTCTGCCGTCCTTGACTTCATGTTTCGCCGGCGCAGTTCACTCACCCTCGTAGGGCGGAGCATGCGGGATCAGATGGGCCGTGGCGCGCGGGTGCGGCATAGCGCCGGGATAGGCCTCCGGAACCTGCTCTCCGGCCCGGAGAAAGACGACACCGTCTGGCAGCGGATCGAGTGGCTGATTGGCCGGCACGGTCACGATGTCCATCTCCAGCCGCGTCTCCTTGCCCAGAAGGTCGTCGCTGTCGATCTCAGACCTTGCACAGGAAAGGTCCTCCCAATCATCGTCTTCCACGATCAGCTCCTGATCGACCTCAGCCCGGAACGTGATGAGGCAGGTCACATTGTCAAACGAAAAGGACAATGCCCGCAGGGGTGCGGGAACCTGGCCGCGGAGAGCACGGTCAGCAGAGAGGAGGATGCTGTCTATCTTATCGGCACGGGACCGGGTCATGGCTCGTGCTCTCCTGCCCGCGGTTCCTGTGCCGGCGCCGGCACGATGTGGGCACCGCGCTTGCTGTAGTGGATGGTGCCGCGTGTTGTTGGAGTGGCTATCGCGGTGTTTTCATCTAAATGGATGCCGACGATCTCACCGCCGGTGTCGAAGCGTTCGCTGAACCCGGGCTGACCGCGCGGGATCTTACCTCTTGGGTTCCCGCTGCCCGAATGAGCATCCAGCAATGCCTGTGGGTCTGGATGCGTGATTGGGCTCCGGGTCTCATCGTACTTGGGCGAGCTCGGTATGTGTGGGTCCTGCTTCGGTGGCCAGAGCCTGTCTGGTTTCCCGTCGCCATAGACGGTGACCACCGTTGCTCCCTGCGGCGGCTCGACTACAAGCCCTTCGTTCTTCGGCACCGGCTGCACAGGTGTTGTGATCAAACTGCGCGATCGTGCCGCCTTAGGATCCGTCGAGAAGCCTTCGATCGGCGGCAGCATGACAGGCGGCACGAGCGGGGGTGACGGAGGCCGCGGATCGACATGCGGTGTCATGGCTGCGTTACCGTGTTGGTTCCACCGTCTGAGCCCGTCTTCGTAGATGCCAATCCCGGCGCCAGTTGTCAGGAGCCCTTCAGCTGCGATGGGAATGCCTACACCTTCAGGCGATGTGGCAACACCAAAAGCGGTTGTTCCTGTTCCAACTGCCGTCATGGTGGCGCCAAGACCCATCTCGACAGCGGCGGCTGCCTTCTGACCAGCATCCGCCGCAACGCCGGTCGTCATCGACCCAACACTGCGGTTGATGGTTTGAATGGGAGGTAGCGTCGCTGACTTACCCGGGCCGGGCGTGTGAGAGATGAAAACAGGAGATGCTGCAAGCGGATGCCGTTTGGGATCATCCAGGAAATCGAGGAAGGCATCGAAGTCCCGGGGGATCGGAGGTGCGGGTAGCCCCAGCTGAGGTGGCACCGGCAGCACCGGGTGCTGTTCGCCGCGCAAGGCAGCCGCCAAGTCTTCCTGGCTCACCTGTGCAGAGGCAGGCGAGGCTGGATCGTCTTGCAATCCTCTCAGCAGCGCGTCGAAATCCTTCCAGATCGGTCCGCCAGCCGGATGCCCTCCCGTTTCAAGTCGCAGCGAGTGGGGCACGATCGAGACCGAAGCCCCCGGACCGTGACCCGATCCCGCGGAGGAGCCACCTTGCCTTGCGTGTTCCATCACCTCCGCCGGCAGCGTGACCTGGAACGAGACCGGGATGCGCACCCATCCGGGTGGTAGCTGATCCGGCAACGGCTCCGGCGGCGCACCGCCATAGGTAACAGTGGCCTTCATCGTGAAGGGAAGCCGGACTTCGTTCAAAAGGCTGCTCCTGTCAGATCGGCTCCATCGTAACCTGTCCCAAGGACGTACCGATGCCGGGGACGGGCTGAACCCGGACAACTCGGTCGACCAATGACCAACTTACCGTCGATCGGCAGAGGCACCGCAGCTGTCAGCCCTGGTTGATCCACCTAACGTCAAGAAGCGGTCCTCGCACGCTTACCAGCGGCCAGCCCATAGACGCCATCGTCCCATGAGCCGGGCGGGAGAATGGCCTCAGGACAGAAGCCTGATATGCACACAAAGGGGTCGCGGGCTCTACGCAACTCGCTTGGCCGTCATCCAAGCTGGCAAAAGCTGGGTAGCATGACCATCGGACGTCAATACTCGTTATGAGGACAATATTATGTTCGACGCGTCACGTCTATCTAAAGAGTATCGTAAGGGTTTTAAGCTTGGCTTTTGGGTAACGTTAGCGATCTTTGCTGGCGTAGCAGCTGTCTGCTTCGTCACTGTAGAGGCAACCAAAACGTTCTTGTCATAGTGGGATCGACCACCACTGCCCCATCACCATCATGCTACCCCGGTGCCTTCAAAATCGAGCAAGCCGGGCTTGCATATGGCTCGCAAATTTTTTGTTGAGGCTGGCCTGGGGAGGCGGAAAAGATGATTGCTTGGAATGTCCTGCCCGAAGGCTGACTGCGGCCTGCGCCGAGGCTGCGGCTTGGTGACAGACATACCGCGAAAGCAGGGAGTATTAAGCCCGCTACGACCCGCTGCGTCCCATGCCGTCAAGTCAGCAAAAAGTCAGCACAACCGAATTCTCTGTGCGTCGCGTCGGTTAAGTGCTTGAAAAGACTGGTGTCCCGTAGGGGATTCGAACCCCTGTTACCGCCGTGAGAGGGCAGCGTCCTAGGCCTCTAGACGAACAGGACATGGCCAGTGGCGGTGGATGTAGGACACCGCCGAAAAGGAAGCAAGCCCTTTTCGGCGGTGCCGGACGCGTCCTACTGGAGCGTGTAGGCGATTACGTAGTCGCCCCGCTTGGTCCCGAACGAGCCGTGCCCGCCAGCCGCCGTCACCACGAACTGCTTGCCGTCGACGGCGTAGCTCATCGGCGTCGACTGGCCGCCGGCGGGGAGGCGATCCTGCCAGAGCTGGTGGCCGTCGCGGACGTCGTAGGCGCGGATGTAGTAGTCCAGCGTCCCGGTCAGGAATGCGACGCCGCCGGCGGTGGTCAGCGGTCCGCCCAGCATCGGTACCCCCATCTTGATCGGGATCGGCAGCGGCGCCTCGTCGCGGATGGTGCCGTTGCGGTGCTGCCAGACGATCTTCATCGTCTTCAGGTCGATACCGGCCATGTAGCCCCACGGCGGCCGCTTGCAGGGCAGTCCGAGGGGGGACAGGAACGGATGCAGGTCGACCCCGAACGGCGAGCCGTACATCGGCTGCACGCCGAGTTCGGACCCGGACGGGTGCGCATTGTTCGGCGCGGCCGGATTGTCCGGACCGCGCGGCACCAGCCTCGAGACGAACGGGATCGCCATCGGGTTGGCGATCAGCAGTTGGCGGGCCTGGTCGACCGCCACGCCGCCCCACTCGAACATCCCGAGATTGCCCGGGAACACCAGCGTGCCCTGCAGGCTCGGGGGCGTGAACGGCCCGTCGTAGCGCAGCCGGTGGAACATGATCCGGCAGGCAAGCTGATCATAGATGGTGGCACCCCACATGTCGGCGCCGACCAGGTTCCGCTTCGGGCGGAAGCTCAGCTCGGAGAAGGGCTGGGTCGGCGTGACATGATCGCCCGGCGCCGCACCGCCCGGCACGGGAGTTTCGGGGGCCGGCACGATCAGCGCGCCGGTCTGGCGATTGAGGACGAACAGGTTGCCGGTCTTGGCCGGCACCAGGATCGCCGGAACGACCCCCTCGGGTCTGTTGAGATCGACCAGCGTCGGCTGCGACGGCAGGTCCATGTCCCACAGGTCATGATGCACGGTCTGATACGACCAGACGCGATGGCCGGTGTGGATATCCAGCGCCACCAGCGCGCTTGAATAGCGTTCCGCCGCCGGCGTGCGCCCTCCGCCCCAGATGTCGGGCGTCTGCACCCCCATCGGCAGATACACCAGGCTGAGCTTGGCGTCGTAGGACGCGGTCATCCAGCTGTTGGGCGAGTTATTGGTGTAGTGGTGGGTCGCGGACGGCATCTCGTTCTCGTCGAGATTGCCGG
The DNA here is from genome assembly GCA_050954785.1 of Janthinobacterium lividum. Taxonomy (GTDB): domain Bacteria; phylum Pseudomonadota; class Alphaproteobacteria; order Acetobacterales; family Acetobacteraceae; genus Lichenicola. The sequence goes on from JBPBQO010000172.1 coordinate 28,507, forward strand.
CATCCCATGCCCACACCAGCCGTCCGGTATGGATGTCGAAGCCGCGCACCACGCCGGACGGCTCGTGCGCCGAGTAGTTGTCGATGACGGCGCCAGCCACCACCAGGATCTGGTCGCTCACCACCGGCGGCGAGGTCGGCTCGTAGAAGCCCGGCGTTCTTTCGCCCATGCCGTCGATCAGGCCGAGCGTGCCGTGGTCGCCGAAGCCCTCGCACAGCTTGCCCGTATCCGCGTCGAGCTTGATCATCCGTCCGTCGTTGACCGGCAGGAATATCGCGTGCGCGCATTCCGCCGGCACCGGCTTGCCCTCGGTGTCGAGCGTACCGGCCGGCGTGTCGGAATAGGATACGCCGCGGCAGGTGACGTGCTGGAAGGTCGGGTTGCGATACAGCTTCGGGTCGTAGGACCAGCGCAGGGTGCCGTTGCGTGCATCGACCGCGAACAGCTTCTGGTGCTGCGAGCAGAGATAGACCGTGTCGCGGACCTTGATCGGCGTGACCTCGAAGGTGGTCTCGGTCGGATCCTGGGGACTTCCGACGTCGCCGGTGCGGAATACCCATGCCACCTTGAGCTGGTTCACGTTGGCGGGGGTGATCTGCGACAGCGGCGAGAAGCGGGTGCCGAACTGGCTGCGGCCATAGGCGTGCCAGTCCTCGTCCGGCTGACCGGCATAATCCTGAGGTGCCGGCCCCGTCGCGCCATTGTCGATGACGCCGGCGAGATCGTTGTGCGTGGTCAGCAACCCGATCAGCAGCACCACGATCCCGGCCGCGACACCGGCCCAGAGCGGACCGGCGCCGGCACGACGTTTCGGGGCCGGACGTGCGAACGACGTGTCGCCCGACGCGCGTTTCAGGTTGCGATGGAACCCCCGCCCATGCTCCGGGTCGAGCCCACGGCGGATCCACGGCGTCAGCAGCCAAAGTCCGAGCGGGAAGATCACGTCCCCGCGGGCGGCAAGCGGCCACCAGTCGAAACCGATCTCCCAGATCGACCAGGCCATGGTGCCGATCAGTACCGCCGCATAGACCCACAGCGCCTCCGATCGCCTGGCGAGCATCAGTACGCCGGTGAGCAGGATGCCGAGGCCGGCGATCAGGTAGAACAGCGAGCCGCCGAGCGAGGCGAGCCACAGTCCGCCGCCGGCCAGCGCCAGCCCGGCAAGGGAGTAGAGCAGGCCGGTTACCAGCAGCACCTTGTGCGGCCGCCTTGAGCTGGATGTCGACATGCTGTCCTCTCAGTCTATGGTCCGGCGGCCCGGCTTCGTTACATAGCTTTCCACTGTGACGGGTTGCCGGCAACCGCGCGTCTGACCCCGGAGCAGCAATGGCCTATCTGAGCGCCGAGACCGCAAATTTCGCGAGCCTGTCCGGCGCCTTCCTGCTGGCGTTCCCGGCGCTGTTCTCGATCGTCAACCCGATCGGCGCGGCACTCATCTTCGCCGAGGTCACCGACGGCCGCAGCGGGGCCGAGCGGGCGATGCTGGCCCGGCGCGTCGCGATCTATGGCCTGCTGATCCTGCTGGTGTCGCTCTGGATCGGCAGCACGCTGCTCGCCTTCTTCGGCATCACCATCGGCGCCCTGCGCATCGCCGGAGGGCTGGTGGTGGCGGTGCGCGCCTGGAGCCTGCTGCAGGCGCCGGAAGAGAACGAGGCCAACAAGGAACGCCAGGCGCACCAGGAGGGCCGCACCGCCGCCGCCGACGTTTCGTCGACGGCGTTCTTCCCGCTGACCATGCCGTTCACCGTCGGGCCGGGAAGCATCTCGGTGGCGATCGCGCTGGGTGCCGAGCGTCCGGAGGCGGGCGGGATACTGGCCCGGCTGGAATTCAGCGTAGGCACCTGCCTGGCAGCGGCCGTCGTCTGCCTGATGGTCTGGGTTGCCTATGCCAGCGCACCACGCTTCGTGCTTCTGCTGGGCCGCTCGGGGGCCCGGATCGTAACCCGCCTGGTCGCGTTGATCCTGCTGTGCATCGGCGTGCAGATCATCGTCTCCGGCGTTCAGGAGGTTCTCGTAGGCACGATCGCCCGCGCCAGCGCCGAGATCTCGTCGATGCAGCATCCGGTCGCCGCGTTGCCGGCAGCGCCACGATGAACGAATCCGAACTAGGGACGCAGCGCCCGGATGCAGTCGCCCGGATCGTGCTGTCCAGCGACAGCCTGGGCAACGACCGGGTCGCCAACCAGCAGCGCGACCGCGAACAGGCGATCGCCGACCTGCAGACCGCCGCCTCCTTCGCACCGGCCGGGCTGGCCGGCCCGTTCACCATCCACTTGGCGGTTCAGGGAGGCCGGCTGGTGCTGGACGTCAGGACCATGGAGGACGTGACGCTGCGGACATTCCTGTTCGCGCTGAGTCCGTTCCGCCGGCTGATCAAGGATTACCAGCTACTGGTCGACAGCTACGAACAGGCGATCCATGACGGCCGCACCCTGGCGATCCAGACCATCGACATGGGCCGGCGCGGCCTGCACGACGAGGGCGCCGTACTCCTGATCGAACGCCTTGCCGGCAAGATCGCCATAGACTTCGAAACCGCGAGACGCCTGTTCACCCTGGTCTGCGTCCTGCACAGGCGTATCTGACAGCCCGATCGGTGGACCTCAGTTCTCCAGCACGGTGTCCCAGTAGAGATAGTCGCGCCAGCTTTCATGCAGGAAGTTCGGCGGGAAGGCGCGGCCATTATCCTGGAGTTCCCAGGTCGTGGGCTGGCACGCGATCTTGCGCGGATGCATGTGGATCTCGCGCGGGAGCCGGTTGCCCTTCAGCAGGTTGCAACTGCCACAGGCGGTGACGACGTTTTCCCAGGTGGTGCGGCCGCCACGGGATCGCGGGATCACGTGGTCGAAGGTGAGGTCGTGCGTCGGCAACCGGTCCAGGCAATATTGGCAGGAGAAATTGTCGCGCAGGAACACGTTGAACCGGGTGAAGGCCGGGCGCCGCGCCGAGGGGATATAGTCCTTGAGGGCGATGACGCTGGGCAGCCGGATCGACAGGCTGGGCGAATGGACCTCCCGGTCGTACTCGCTGAGCACCGAAACACGATCGAGGAACACCGCCTTGATCGCGTCCTGCCAGGACCAGACCGATAGCGGGAAGTAGGAAAGCGGACGAAAATCCGCATTGAGCACAAGAGCAGGAAAGTGCAGGCCGCCTTCAGGCAAGTGCGCATCCTTACAAGGACGCCGCATGGAAGGCCTGGCTTTTAGTCCAACGAAACGCCAGTCACTATGCGCCGTCTAGAAACTTGGTCTTTTATTGCAGACGGCCCCATTCTTCGCAAGCTATCCGGCCTTTCGGCAATCCCCGTCATCAAGTTGTCGCATGAACCACTTGGGGCCGCGCGGGTGCCGTCTGGTGCCACGGGTGGTTCCTTGCCGCGACTCGGTGAAACCATCACCGACCTCCGCCGCGACGCATGATCGTCGGGCACCGGCTGGTTCGCCCGATTTCGTGGCCCGTGGACGGCCCGGAACAGGTTGCCTGGATGCAACGTCAGGGCGGCGCGGACCATGCTGGAAATCCCAGGTGCTGACGTAGTCTCACGGCCGGAGGAACATGCATGCCCGACCTGCCGTCCAACCCGATGCTCTACCAGATCAACACGCGCGTCCTGATGCGCAGCATCTCCGGCGCCCTCGGGCGGCCTGCGGGTTTCGACGACGTTCCGGACGAGGCTCTGGCGGCGCTGAAGGCGCTGGGCGTCGACTGGGTGTGGTTCCTCGGCGTCTGGCAGACCGGGGCCGCCGGCCGCACGATCTCGCAAACCAACCCGGCCTGGCAGGAGGGCTTTCGGCAGGCGCTGCCCGACCTCGTTCCGAACGACATCTGCGGCTCCCCGTTCGCCATCGCCGCCTACACCGCCGAAGCGGCGTTCGGCGGCGACGCGGCGCTCGACCGGCTTCGGGCCCGCGTCAACCGAGCCGGTCTGCGCCTGATGCTGGACGTGGTGCCGAACCACATGGCGGTCGATCACCCATGGGTCTCGGCGCGACCGTCCCTGTTCGTGCAAGGCAACGAGGCCGACCTGACCGACGCGCCC
>JBPBQO010000173.1:0-29670 GCA_050954785.1 Janthinobacterium lividum
GGAACTTCCCGATCGACTACACCATCGAAGGTGCGGCGGTCGGCTACAAATGGTTCCAGAAAAAGAACCTGATGCCGCTGTTCCCGTTCGGATATGGGCTCAGCTACACCACCTTCTCGTACGGCGAGCTGCATGCGACGTCCGGCAATACCCTCACCGCGACGTTCACCGTTACCAATACCGGTGCGAGAGCGGGTTATGCGGTGCCGCAGCTCTATCTCGGCCTGCAGGGACGAGGCGAAGCACCCACACGGCTGATCGGTTTCACCAAGCTGCTGTTGCAGCCGCACCAGACCCGATTGGTCAACATGACCGCCGATCCGCGCCTGCTGGCCGAGTTCGATGGTACGAACGACCGCTGGACCCTAAAGGGCGGGCGTTATCCGCTCTATCTCGGTACCTCGGCGAACGACATCGTTCGCACCGGCGCCATCACCCTCGGCAGCCAGAGCCTAGCTCCCTGATCTGACGACTGCGAATGAAGCCGTCTGCGTGACCATGCAGGCGGCGTGGTTACCTTCAACGCCAGGGCTCTGCCCTGGACCCGCTCGAGGCTCGCCTTGAGAATTCGATTATCTGAAAAAGTGGTTTCCAAAGGCGAGCCTTTGGCGGGTTCCAAGGGCAGAGCCCTTGGCCTACGCCGGTTGTTTCAAAGCGCGTCGGCGACCCGCTGACCAGGAGCTTCGCGACGGTTGGCCGGGTCGCGCGTGAGCGTGACGGTCATGATGTCGCGGGCGAGCGGTGCAGCAACTTCGGCAGCGGCGTTACCATGCTCGATGACGATCGCCGCGGCATAGCGCGGTGCGTCATACGGCGCGAAACAGATGAACAGCGCATGCGGCCGGAATGCCCAAGGTAGGTTGGCCGAGTTGAAGTGGCCGCTCTCGCGCAGCCAGCGGCTGACCCGACGCACCTGCGCGGAGCCGGTCTTGCCGGCCATCTGGATGCCGGCGAGTGGCAGCCGGGCTTTCGGGGCCGTGCCGTGCGGCTCGTTCACCACCGCATACATGCCGGCCCGCAACGCGGCCAGATGGACTTCCGGCAGCCCGAGTTCGGGCCAGTGCAGCGGATCGCTGGCCGGCTGGATGATGCCGTTGAGCTGACGGGTCAGATGCGGCTGCACCGCGCGGCCGGTGGCGATGCGGGACGCGTAGGTCGCAAGTTGCAGCGGCGTCACCTGGACGTAGCCCTGGCCGATGCCGCTGACGATGGTATCGCCCCCGTTCCAGTGGCGGCCCTTGGCACGTTGCCAGGCAGGGGTCGGGATCAGCCCGGCACGCTGGTGCGGCAGCTCGATATCAAGTGGCGCGCCAAGTCCCAGACGATGCGCGGTCGCGGCGATCGCCTCCATGCCGGTACGGCGGGCGACCTCATAGAAGAACACGTCGCAGGAGAACTTGATACCGCCATGCAGGTCGAGCGAACCGTGCCCGTTCTTGGCCCAGCAATGGAACCGGGTGCCGCCGACATCGAGATAGCCCGGGCAGAAAATGCGGTCGGACGGCGACAGGCTGCCGGACTGCAACGCCGCCATCGCGACAGCCGGCTTGAAGGTCGAGCCGGGCGGATACAGGCCGGCGACGCTCTTGTTGATCAACGGCGTGCGCTGGTCGTTGGTCCATTCGACCCACTGCGCCTGGCTGACGCCGGAATCGAACAGGCTCGGATCGAAGGACGGCGTGCTGACCATCGCCAGCACTTCGCCGTTGCGGCAATCCATGACCACGGCACTGGCGGACTGGTCGCCGATATGGCCGAGCACCGCCTGCTGCAGGCCGAGATCGATCGAGAGGCCGACCGCCTCGCCCTGGATACCCTCGCGGCGGTTGATCTGGCCCATCACCCGGCCGACGGAGTCCACTTCCATCTGTACCGAGCCGGCGGTGCCACGCAGGCCGACATCGTGGAACTGCTCGACCCCGGAGCGGCCGACCCGCATTCCCGGCAGAGCCAGGTTCGGGTCGACAGCGACGTCCTTCTCGTTGGCCGGCGCCACGTAGCCGACCACATGCGCCAGCAGCGGGCCCTGCGGATACAGGCGGGTGGTGCCGACATCGATCAGGATGCCGGGCAGGTCGGGCGCGTTGACCTCGATCCGCGCCATGTCGTCCCAGGTCAGGAAGTCGCGGACCACCACCGGGATGAACTTGCGGCCGTGCTTGAGCTCGCGGGCGATGCGGGCACGCTCATGCTCGTCCAGCGGCAGGATGGCCGAGAAGCGGTCGAGTGTGGCGCCGACGTCGGTGGTCTGCTCTGCCAGCAGCAGCGCACGCCAGTTGACCTTGTTGCCGGCCAGGCTGGCGCCGAACCGATCTAGGATACGGCCGCGCGGCGGCGACAGCATCCGCGTGTTGACACGGTTGTTCTCGGCGAGTGCGGCATACTTGCGGCCGTCGGCGACCTGGAGCCGATAGAGCCGATTGCCGAGCGCGCCGAGCGCAGTGACCTGAGCCGCCATCAACAGCAAGGCGCGACGGGTGAAGATGCCGCGCGACGGGCTTTCCTTGGGGTTGCGGCCCGGCCGGACGCCCTTGATCCGCGACTTCGGTGAAAGCAGCCGCCCCGGAAGCAGGCCTCTAAGCAGCCGCCTCATGATGCGGTCACGCCAGCGTCGGATCGGCGATGCCGCGATGCGCCCAAGTAAACAGCGCCGAAAGCAGCGGATAGAGGCCGGCAGCCAGCGCCAGCTCGAAGAAGGCGGGCTGCGGCGGCAGCAACCGCTGGCTGAATGCCGACATCAGCGCCCAGTCCAGCGCGATCACGCTCGCCGCCACGAGCAGGAACACCATCCAGACCAGCAGGAATCCCTGCCGGGCCAGTCCGTGGCGCCAGCCGAGACCGCAGGCATGCACGATCAGCAGGCTCAGGATGGCGATGCCCGGCGGCGAGAAGCTGAGCAGGTCGTAGAACAGCCCCAGGACGAACACGACTAGGGCCGGCATCGAGGCTGGACGGAAGACAGACCAGAAGAACACCGACGCCATCGTGGCGCCTGGCAACAGCGCCTGCTGTTCCGGCAGTCCGAACGGCGCGCAAAGCAGCAGCACCAGCAGCACGCTGAAGCCGGCCGGCAGGGCGCGCCTGCCCGCGGCATCCAGCCGACGCCAGATGGTCGGCCGTGGCCTGATGCCCGGATGACGTTCCGGGCGTGGCTGTCGCGACATGCAGGAAGTCCTTCACCCGCGCTCGATCGTAGGCGCGGCCAGGCCGGGACCGATCGGCAGACGGCCGGGCTGGGTGACCGGGGACGATCCGTTGCCGGGCGCCTCGATGCTGTTGGCCGATCCGCGGGTAAGGCCCTTGGAACCACCGACCGCGCCCTTGGGCACGTTACGCTGGCCGCCTTCCCTGGAGACCGGCCGGCCCGGCGAGTCCGGCGGGGTGATTGCCGCGAGGCCGTAATCGAACAGCCTGACCATCACGACATGGTCGAGCTGGGCATAGGGTTCGACCACAGGATTGTTCGGGCCGATATAGTGGACGGTGCCGACCGGCAGCCCGGCCGGGAACACGTTGGTGACGTTGTTGGTCACGACGCGCTCGCCTTCCACCGGATGGACGTCTTCGGGATAGCTCATGAGGCGCGGCGCCGTCGCGTTGGTACCTTCCATCATAGCGGCTGCATGCGAGGCTTCCAGCGACACCGGGACCCGGCTGCTCATGTCGGTGATCAGCATGACGCGTGCCGAGCGGGAACCGACCTCGGTCACTCGTCCTACCAACCCGGCCGCATCGACTGCCACCATGTCCTTCGACAGGGTGATGTGGTTCGCCAGGATCTGGCCCGGGGACACCGAGAGCAGGATCGAGCGTGCATAGAACTGGCTGGTATCGGCCACCGCGCGGGCAGTGACGAACGAGGGCACCGGCTCGGGGATCCAGTTCAGGTTGGCCTTCAGCGTGGCATTCTCTGCCTGGAGCGCCACCGCGACGTCATACCAGCGACGCAGACGCATGTTCTCCGAACGCAGACGCTGATTTTCAGCCGCGACCCCGACCAGGTGGCGGGTTTCGCCGGCAAAGCCGCGCAGCCCGTCGATCGGCCGTGCGAGCAGCGAGTAAAGCGGCGCCACCGCGTCCGACATCGCGACGCGAGCTTGCTCGGCAACGCGCCGGTCGGCCTGGCCCAGCAGCATGACGCAGCAGGCCAACGCCACGAGCAACGGCAGGGTCAGCTTGGCCAGAGCCTGGCGCAGCTGGATCGACAGACGGAACACCGCATCACCTCCGCCCTGGCCTCAGGCTCGCCATGCCATTGGCACGCGGTCCGGACTATCTAGTTCCCGCCGACACTGACGACCTGGAACGTTAATACATCGTTGTGAGCACGTTGCGCAGCCGCTTCATTTCTTCAAGGGCACGTCCGGTACCGAGCGCCACGCAGGAGAGCGGATTCTCCGCCACCACGACCGGCAGGCCGGTCGCATCGCGAAGCACCTCGTCGAGCCGATAGAGCAACGCGCCTCCGCCGGTCAGGACGATGCCCTTGTCGACGATGTCGGCAGCAAGCTCCGGCGGCGTATTCTCGAGCGCGGTTTTCACCGCATCGACGATCTGGCTGACCGGCTCCGCAAGGCTCTCGGCGATATGACGCTGGCCGACCACGACCTCGCGCGGCACGCCGTTCATCAGGTCGCGGCCCCTGACTTCCTTCCAGGGACCATATTCGTTCTCGTCGTCCGGCGGCTTGGCGGCGCCGAGCTCGATCTTGATTTTCTCCGCCGAGCTCTCGCCGATCAGCAGGTTATAGTTGCGACGGATGTAGGAGATGATCGCCTCGTCCATCTTGTCGCCGCCGACCCGTACCGAGCGCGCATAAACGATGCCGCCGAGCGAGATCACCGCGACCTCGGTGGTGCCGCCGCCGATATCGACGATCATGCTGCCGGACGGCTCGGTGACTGGCAGGCCGGCGCCGATCGCAGCCGCCATCGGCTCCTCGATCAGCAGCACCTTGCGCGCGCCGGCGCTTTCGGCACTTTCCTGGATCGCGCGGCGCTCGACCGCGGTCGAGCCGGACGGCACGCACACGATGATCATCGGGCTGGCGAAGCTGCGACGATTATGGGCCTTGCGGATGAAATGCTTGATCATCTCCTCCGCGACCTCGAAGTCGGCGATCACCCCGTCCCGCAGCGGCCGGATGGCGGTGATGTTCCCGGGCGTGCGGCCGACCATGCTCTTGGCCTCGTTGCCGACAGCCAGCACCTGCTTCTTGCCGCGCACATCGGCGATCGCTACCACCGACGGCTCATCGAGCACCACGCCGCGGCCCTTGACGTAGACCAGGGTATTGGCGGTGCCGAGATCGATGGCCATGTCGTTCGACATCAAGCCCAGCAGGCGAGAGAACATCCGGGACTCCAGAACAGGCCCGCGCCCCTGGTCGGGACACGCAGGACCACTGCAAAATTAGTAGCTGCCGCAGATCATGGTCGGGCTTGGCAGAACCACCGGGCGCGCACGGCTTAGCGGGGTGCCAACCGGCGAGCAAGCACTGCTTCCATGACTGCAACAAGTTATCACAGCCGCGTGATATGGTAGTCTGCCACGGTTTCGACCTGTAACAGCCACGATGTCATCGCGTTGTAAGTTTTATCTGGCCTGACGTCTCGAAGTCTCCGGTGAAAAGCCTTCCGGGGACCCTGTGGGGCAGTTGGTTAAATTGAGGATAACAGAGATATGTTACGCAAATTGACAATGATCACTGCTGTTGCAGGCCTGTCGCTCGGTCTCGCCGCCTGCGATCCCTACAGCCCAGGCCAGCGTGCGGTCGGCGGCGGCTTGCTCGGCGGCGCCGGCGGCGCTGCGATCGGCGGCATCGCCGGTGGCGGCAGTGGTGCGCTGGTTGGCGGCCTGGCCGGGGGCGCTTTGGGCGCTGTCGGAGGTGCTGCAACCACGCCGAACCGCCGCAGCGGCTACTAGCGGGAACCGGGCATGTCCCACTACCTGACCATAAAGGCCGGCCGGAACGCTCTGCTAAGCGGCATAGCTTTAACCGGGCTTTTGTTGACCGGCTGCGCGGATCCCTACGATCCGGGTCAGCGGGCTGTCGGCGGTGGGCTGCTCGGCGCCGGAGCCGGCGCGGCACTGGGGGCGGTCGCCGGTGGCGGCAGGGGTGCCGCGATCGGAGCGCTGGCGGGTGGTGCGGTGGGTGCGGTCGGCGGCGCAGCGACCACGCCCGCTCCCGGGTATGGCCAGGCTGGATATGCGCAGCCGGGATACGGATCACAGGGATACGCCCAGCCCGGTTATCCACAACAAGGCTATGCGCAGCAGCCGCAATATACCCAGCAAGCCTATCCGCAGCAGGGCTACGCCCAACCCGGTTACGCTCAGCCGGGTTACGCCCAGCCCGCTTATCCGCAGCAACAGCCGGGTTATCAGCAACAAGGGTACGCCCAGCCCGGTTACAGCCAGGAACAGCCGGAAGGTCCGCCCGGACCGCAACCCGGCGAAGGATATGCCTACTGACCCAATCGTTGTCTCCGCTGTTGGGCACAGTGCTCATCACCGGGGCATCGAGCGGGATTGGCCGGGCACTCGCGATCGCCTGTGCAGGACCGGATACGGTGCTGCATCTGGGAGGGCGCGATGCATCTCGGTTGGCCGAAACCGTCGCGGCGTGCAGCGCTCGCGGCGCATCGGTGCAAAGCCGGGTCGTCGACGTTACCGATCGAACTGCGATGCAGGACTGGATCGGCCAGACTGGAACCCTGGATCTGGTCCTGGCCTGTGCCGGCGTCTCGGGCGGTCCGCGACCTGCGACACCCGATCGCGCCGCCCAGGAAGACCCGGCCCAGGTCCGTCGAATTCTTGCCGTAAATCTCGATGGCATGGTGAACACCGTGCTTCCGGCGGTAGCGTTGATGGAACGCCAGCCGCGTCATGCCGATGGCAGCCGGGGCCGGATCGCGGGCATCGCCTCGGTCGCCGGCTTCATGTCGGTTCCGGCCGCGCCGACCTATGGCGCGTCCAAGGCGGCGGTGGACCGCTGGCTGGTCGCGACCGGTGCCAACCTGGCGCCGCATGGGATCCAGTTGAGTTCGGTTGCCTGCGGATTCGTGCGTTCGCCGATGACCGCCCCGAACAAATTCACCATGCCCGGCCTGATGGATGCCGACGAGGCGGCGTCGTTGATCCTTCGCGGCATCGCGGCAGGGCGGCGACGGATCGTGTTTCCGCGGTGGGTCGCCGTGGCTGCACGCGCATTCGACCTGCTGCCACTGCGCATGACCGAGATGCTGATGGCACGGCAGCCGCCGAAGGCTGCCGGCTGATTCTGCCGCGCCCTGCGAACCTGCGGCCGTCGACACGGTTCAGCAACGATGGATGACATCGCCTACCCGATCCTGCTTGCCGGCCTTGGTGCGCTGGCCCTGCTCGTTGCGTGGCTGCCGCTGGTGCTGAAAACCTTACCGCTGTCGCTGCCAATCCTGTGCGTCGGCCTCGGCTACGCGATTTTCTCGATCCCCGATGTCCCGCTGCTGCTCGACCCGCTGGCACCCAGCGGTGCCGCCGAGCATCTGGCCGGGCTGGTGGTGCTGATCTCGCTCATGGGCGCCGGCCTGAAGCTGGACCGGCCGGTGAGCTGGCATGGCTGGACGGTGACCTGGCGGCTGATTTTCATCACCATGCCCGTGTCGATCGCCCTCCTGACCATACTCGGCTGGTGGACGCTGGGACTGGGGTTCGGCGCCTGCTTGTTGCTGGGCGGTGCATTGGCGCCGACCGACCCGGTACTGGCCGGAGACATCCAGGTCGGGCCACCCGGAAGCGGCGAAACCGACGAGGTGCGCTTCTCGCTCACCTCGGAAGCCGGCCTCAACGATGCCGCCGCATTCCCGTTCATCCTCCTGGCACTCGGCATCGTCGGGCCGAATACCACCTGGATCAGCCACTGGTTCGAGATCGACCTGGTGTTGCGCACGGTTATTGGTCTTGCAATTGGCTTCGCCTGCGGCAAGCTGCTCGGCTGGCTCGCGTTCCGTATTCCGAAGGGCGCGCAGCTTTCGAGCACCGGCGAAGGGTTCGTGTCGCTGGCTGCGACATTGCTGGTGTACGGCATCTGCCAGATCGTCGGCGGCTACGGCTTCGTCGCGGTGTTCCTGACCGCGATCACCTTCCGGCACATGGCGCACAAACATAAATACCACAAGACGCTCTATGGCTTCACGGAGAGCGTCGAGCATTTGCTGACGATGGTCGTGCTCCTGCTCCTGGGCGGTGCCTTCGCGCGCGGGCTGCTGCATGCATTGCAGTGGCAGGATGCCGTGTTCGGACTGATGACGGTGTTCCTGGTGCGACCGGTTGCGGGCATGATCGGGCTGATCGGGTTGCGGCATCGCAGCAGCGGGCTTGCGTGGTTCTGGGACGAACGCATCATCATCAGCTTCTTCGGCATTCGCGGAATCGGCTCGATTTACTATCTGGTGTTCGCGCTCAACCACCATGCCTGGGCCGCGCAGGAGCGCATGCAGGCGATCATCGGCTTCATCGTACTGCTGTCGATCCTGATACACGGCATCAGCGTCACCCCGGCGATGAACTGGCTCGACCGCCAGCGACGCAGGCGGCCATCGGCGCCGCTATCCATTGCGGAATGAAGGGGCCGGGGGATCGGTTCCTCATCCGTTTGTCCATCCAGTCCCATCGGATCAGGACCGTGGCGCATTGATCTCCAGGTCGGCGGCGAGGGCGCGCTGGAGGGCCCGGACGCCGATATCGCGGCGCCAGATTGCGTCCGGCCAGTCGATCGCGGCAACGCCGGCGTAGGCCGCGTCGCGGGCGGCTTCCAGGGTCGGCGCGGTCGCCACCACCGTCAGCACACGGCCGCCATTGCCGACCAGTGTGCCGGAGGCGTCACGCGTCGTGGCGGCCTGGAACACCCTCACACCGGTCATGGCCTCGGCCCGCTCGATGCCCCTGATCGGCGCGCCGATGGCGGGCGTGCCGGGATAGCCGCGGCCGGCCATCACCACGGCGACCGAGGCCTCGTTGGCGAAACGCAGGTCCGCCCGGGCAAGGGTGCCGTCGCACATCGCGACCAGCGCCGGCAGCAGGTCGGTGCGCAGTCTCGGCAGCAGCGCCTGCGCCTCGGGGTCGCCGAAGCGGACGTTGTATTCGATCAGCTCCGGACCGCGCGTGGTCAGCATCAGGCCGGCGAAGATCACGCCCCGGAACGGCGTGCCGCGACGAACCATCTCGCGCAGCATCGGTCGGACCAGCAGGTCGAGCGCCTGCTCCTGGGTAGCGGGATCGAAGAAGGCAGGCGGCGACACGGCGCCCATGCCGCCGGTATTTGGACCGGTGTCGCCTTCGCCGATCCGCTTGTGGTCCTGGGCCGCGCCGATCAGCACCGCGGTCTCGCCGTCGCAGAACGCGAACAGCGACACCTCGTCGCCTTCCAGGCACTCCTCAATCACGACCGAGACGCCGGCCTGGCCGAGGCTGGACTGCTCCATCATCGCGACGATCGCCTCTTCGGCCTCGGCCACCGTCTGTGCCACGACTACGCCCTTGCCGGCCGCCAGCCCGTCCGCCTTGACCACGATCGGGGCGCCGCGGCGACGCACGAAGGCCCTGGCGGACACCGCATCGTCGAACCGCTCCCAGCGCGCGGTCGGGATGCCGGCGGCATCGCAGATTTCCTTGGTGAAGCTCTTGCTGCCCTCGAGTCGCGCCGCCTGTGCGGTCGGGCCGGCGCAGGCGATGCCGGCCACCATGCAGGCATCGGCAAGGCCGGCGACCAGGGGCGCCTCGGGGCCGGGGATCACCAGGTCGATGCGCTCGGCCGTGGCGAACGCGACCAGCGCCGGGACATCGTCCACCGCGATCGCGACATTGGTGCCGAACAGGGCGGTGCCGGGATTGCCCGGTGCGGTGAACAGCGCGGCGAGCGCCGGCGAACGGTTGAGCGTTAGCGCCAATGCGTGTTCCCGCCCGCCCGATCCTACCAGCAACACACGCATCAGCCGCTCCCCATCGATGACGCCGTAACGCCTCTCGCGATGCGCGCGGCTCTATCATACCCTGCACCGATGGACGAAGCCGCCTCCCCCCACTCCGGCAATCCCTCCGGCAATCTGGCCGAATACAGCGTCTCGGAGATTTCCGGCGCGGTGAAGCGCGTGCTGGAGGGCAGCTTCTCGCGGGTGCGGGTGCGCGGCGAAATCACCGAGTTCAAGCGCTATCCGTCCGGGCACCTGTATTTCTCGCTGAAGGACGAAGGCGGCAAGATCGCCGGCGTGGTGTGGCGCAACAGCGTCGCACGGCTCGGGCTGGTGCCGGAGAACGGGCTCGAGGTGGTCGTCACCGGGCGGATCTCGTCGTACGGCGAGCGCTCCTCGTATCAGCTCATCATCGAGCGCATGGAATATGCCGGCGAAGGGGCGCTGCTCGCCCGGATCGAGCGGCTGCGGCAGACGCTGGCCGCCGAAGGCCTGTTCGACACGGCGCTGAAAAAGAAGCTGCCGTTCCTGCCGGACCTGATCGGCCTCGTCACCTCGGCGCAGGGCGCGGTGCTGCACGACATCCGTACCACCATCGCACGCCGGTTTCCGCGCAGCCTGCTGCTCTGGCCGGTGCCGGTGCAGGGCGAGGGCGCCGCCCTCAAAATCGCCGCCGCCATTCTCGGGTTCGACCGGCGCACCGGAGACGGGACCGGCATCCCGCGTCCGGACCTGCTGATCGTCGCACGCGGCGGCGGCAGCCTCGAGGACCTGATGGCGTTCAGCGACGAGGCGGTGCTGCGGGCGGTCGCCGCCTGCCGCATCCCGGTTATTTCCGCGGTCGGGCACGAGACCGACACCACGCTGATCGACTTCGTATCGGACTGCCGCGCGCCCACGCCCACCGCGGCGGCCGAACTTGCCGTGCCCGCGCGGGCGGAGCTGGTCGCCGATCTGGCGCACCGAGCGGCACGGCTGGAAAGCGGGATCGTGCATCTGAACCGGGGCCTGCGCCTGCGCCTCGATCGCGCCGCCGGGTTGCTGCCGGACCTGCCGACGCTGCTCGGGCATGTACGGCAGCGGCTGGACGACCGCCTGCACCGGCTGGAACTGGCGCTGCCGAACCTGCTGCAGGCACGCAGGGCGGCACTTTCCGCCGGCGGCGTGCTGCCGGACCTGCCCGGTCAGCTCGCCGTGCGCCGCCGCGACGTCCGCGAGCTCGGCCACCGGCTGGCGCTGGGCCTGCCGGCACTGACCGCCGCCAGACGAACGGCGCTGGTGGCGGCCGAACGCCACATGCCGTCGCCGAACGGGTTGATCGGGATCCATCGTGGCCGCGTCGCAGTGGCGGGAAACGGGCTGCAAGCAGGCCTGCGCCAGGCACTTCGGGATTCGGGCGCCACGCTCAGGCGGCACCAGGTCAGCCCGGCACCGCTGGCCGGGATGCTGCGCGAACGGCGGGCCGTATTGGACGGGTTGTCGGCGCGGCTTGCCTCGATCTCGCCGATGATGGTGCTGTCGCGCGGCTACGTTCTGGTACGCGACCAGGACGGACACGCGATGACCGAGGCGGCCTCGCTGCGCGCGGGCATGCGGTTGAGCCTGACTTTCGCCGACGGCGAGCGGCAGGTCCGGGTGGAGCGCGACCCAACCTCGCAGGGCGCGCTCGCCCTGTAGCCGCTACGTGTAGGTCTTGCCGCGATAGATGACGAAGCCGACCGGGCTGTGGGTGAAGTGCAGCACCGGCAGGCCGGGATCGTTCACCCCGGCAGTCGCCTGGGCGGCAGGAATGAACATGCCCTGCAGTTCGACGGGTGTGTCCGGCTGGAACGGGATGTCCTGGCCGATGCCGCCATCGGTGATGCGGATCGCCACGAAGACGTTGCCGGCGTAGCTGAACCCGTCGCCGCTCAGGCTGGTCAGCGCGTCGATCCAGAGCTGCTGATGTTCCGCGTTGGCCACCCTTACCCGGTCGCCGAACAATTTCACGACCGTCGCCGAAACGTGGCGCAGCGTGCCGGCGCCGGTGCCGTCGGGATTGCGGAGTACGAGCTCGGGCATCTGGTCGGTCAAGGCGGTGGCCTTCATGATGGTGTTGCTGGCAAGGCAACGCGCAATGCAGGCGCAGCGTTCGAATCGATAACGGGTTCGCATGAGGAACGGGAGTGGTCGATGGCCGGTGGTGCGATGCGAACAGGCTTGGGGTTGATGACGCTGCTCGGAGCCGGACTGATGCTGGCAGGCTGCGAGGATACGCCGCCAGCGGCAACCACGCCGGTCGCTGCGGCGGCAGCACCCGCACCGAAAGCAACCGGTGGCATCGTGCTGCACCCGACCACGGGCGGCGACGGAACCGCTCCGGTCATGCTGGTCAACGATCCGTCGGCCCCGCTCGATACGCCGCTGTGTGGAATGGCCGCGCGTGAAGCCAATGCCATCGGCCAGGCCGTGCTCAGCCGGCAATATGCGACCGCTGGAATCTGCAGCAGCTTCGCCTGCTACGATGCGGCGACCGCCACCTATCTCGGTGCGGACGGCTACCGTCATGTCTGTCGATGAGACGCCGGTGACATGACGATTCCGACCCGGTCACAATTGATGGTGCGCAGCCGACCACCACATCATGGCTCGACGCGTTCAATTGCCGATCAACCTCGGAGCTGACCCATGATTGCATCGCCGAAAGTCGGCCGGTTCTTCACGCCGGGCAACGGCCCCTTCGCCGGCCCCGGTACGAAGGGTGGCATGGGCGGAGCGCCCTTCTCCGTAGCGGACCGTGCGCGACGCCTTGCCCGGGTCAGGCGGTTGGCCTGGCTGCTCGATGCCGCCGTGAAGGTGCCCGGCACGAAATTCCGTTTCGGCCTGAACACCGTGGTCGGTGCGGCCCCTGGCGTAGGCGACGCGGCAATGGCGGCGGTGTCGCTCTACATCGTCTACGAAGCCTACCAACTCGGCCTGCCGAAACAGCAGATCGCACGCATGGTCGGCAATGTCGCGGTGGAAGCGGTTGCAGGATCGGTGCCGATCCTCGGCGACTTGTTCGACGCGGCGTTCAAGGCGAACCTTCGCAATATCGCGCTGATCGACGCGCATATGGGACCGGAGGGTCGGGCATGAGGCGTGCGCTTCTGGTTCTCGCGATGATCGGGACCGCCACGGTTGCTCATGCCCAGACCGGTCCCGGTCCGACCCGGACCGGGCAAACCGAGGTGGCCCCACGCAATCCCGGTGCAGCGACGACCGGCACATTGCCTGCAAGCCAGCACAAGATGAACAATACGGTCGACCGGATCGATCAGCATTTGCTGAACGCGGAAAAGGACCGGCCGAACCTGCCGGGACAGACGCCGTCGCCATCGCAGACGTCGCCGGGGGGAACCGCCTCACCGTCCGGAGTCTCGCGGCCACGCTGATCCGCTTATGATGGACAAACTCAAGAGGCTGCTTGGCACCGCCGCATTCGATTTCGGCGGTGTCATCGTTTTCTATCTGTTGCTGGCGACCTTGGGACTGCGTGCCGCCATCGTGGGCACGCTGGTGTTCGTACCGATCGACGCCTACCGCCGACACAAGCTGAAGATCGGTTTTCCGCGGCTTTATATTCTGTCGACGGCGATGGTTCTGATATTCGGCTCGATCGACGTGTTCTCAAAACGACCCTTCATGCTGAAATACGAGGGCGCGGTAACCGAGACGATCGTCGGCATCGCCTTCATGCTCGGCTCACGTGGGCGCTCGATCATCGAGGAACTGGTACTGCAGCAGCAGCCGGACCTGATGTTCCCGCATCTGCGGCGGTTTTTTCAGCTCATCACGCGCTGCTGGGCGATCTATTATTTCTGCATGGCCTGTTTTTTCCTGTGGGTGAGCCAGCACTTCACCCTGGTCCATGCCGTCGGGATCAGACAGGTCACCAGCCTGGTCGGCGCCGGATCGATGGCGTTGTTCAGCTTCAGCGGAAGCTTCGCGTTCCGGATATTCCAGTCGCTAGGCCTGCTGCCGGCGGACGAGGAAGTCCGGGAATAGACCCGAACGAAGGGAGTGCCATCGGCGCTCCCTGCTCAGGTCAGGCGACGCTGCTGTCGCGGCGATCGCGAAGCTTCACGTAGGCCAGGGCAGCATGCTCGGAACAGTACGGCTTGCTGGCGACCGGATCGGCACCGCAGAACCGGAACTCCTTCGTGCCCGGATCGCCGAGAGGCCAGCAACAGGCCAGACCGCGCCTGCGCGGTGTGGATGGCGTATGTCCACGCACGGTCTCTTCGGCTTCGATCGGCGCGACGGGAGCCAGTCTCGGCATGATCGGTGCGACCCGCTCGACGCTTGCAACGACGCGCGGCGGAACGGGCGATACGATCGGGCGAAGCTGATGCACAGTGGCCGCTTCGCGAACAGGAGCAACCGGCACTGGAGCGTCGGCAGGCTCTCGAACCGTATCGATCGAGACAGTCGGGACCTGGATCGGATCCACGTGCTGGTCATCCAACTGCATGTCGGTCGAAGGCAGAATATCCGAAATCATCGGCTGCCTGCTGGTTTCCGCCGCAGCGACCGGACGACCCGGCTGCTCGCTGCCGTCCGCCGCTTCAAGCCCCTTGCGGATCGGCGAGGGGCGCGGCGAGAGGATCAGCCTGTGCGCCTTGCCGACCACCGCGTTCTTGGTGATCTGCATGCGGCGACCGATCTCGGCAGTCGACAAACCTTCCTGCCAGAGACTCCGTAGACGGGAAATAGACTCATCGTTCCACTCCATCTTCGTGCTCCTCCGCCCGGTGAGAGTCATTGATAGACTAAATACGGGGGTCACTCAACCAAATGACCACATAATGTTGTGGACAAGTCGGTGCGTAACGACAGACGAACTTACCAATCAGGTGCGTAACAGCTTGATCCGGCGACCATCGACGCCCAGCGAGATCTGCCCTGCCTTGAGAGACAGCGCATCGTTGCCGAACACTTCCCGCCGCCATCCGTGCAGCGCCGGGATTTCCGGTTCGGCCTCGACCGCCAGCCGATCGATATCGTCCGAGGACACAAGCAGCCTCGGAGCGACGTCATGCTGTTCGCATTTGGCCGCCAGCAGAACCTTGAGCAGCGATACGAGAGCGGGCGACGGCCTGGGCCCGTCCTTGCGCGGTGCGGCCGGCAGGCTGTCCTCAGGCAAGGCCTGTGCCGCCGCGATTGCCTCGAGCAGTCCGATACCACTGCGGCCCTCGGCGAAACCGCGGCTCACGCCACGCATGACACTCAGCGCGTCGGCGTTGGCCGGTGCAGTGGCGGCGATTTCGAGCAGGCTCTCGTCCTTCAACAGGCGCTGGCGCGGCACGTTGACACGCTGCGCCTCGCGCTCCCGCCATGCGGTGATCCCGCGAAGGACGCCGAGCATGCGGCGGTTGCCGGTGCGCGGGCGCAGCCGCTCCCACAAACCGTCCGGATCGGGACGGAACGTTACCGGATCGGACAGGCAGGCCATCTCCTCGCCGACCCACTCGAACCGGCCATCGCGCTCCAGCCGCTCGCACAGCTTCACATACACGTCGCGCAGATGGGTAACGTCGGCGGCGGCATAGGCGACCTGTGCCGGCGACAGCGGCCGCCTGGACCAGTCGCTGAAGCGATGCGCCTTGTCGATCTGGCCGCCGGTGAGTGCCGACACCAGGCTGTCATAGCCGACCTGGTCGCCGAAGCCCGCCACCATGGCCGCAACCTGCGTGTCGAACATGGCGACTGGCAGCCGGCCGAACTTGTAGAGGAAGATTTCCAGGTCCTGCCGCGCGGCATGGAACACCTTGACCACGGCCGGATCGTCCAGCAGCGGGGCCAGCAGTTGCAGGTCGAGGCCTTCGGCCTCCGCGTCGATGATCGCCACCTCGCTCTCGCCGGCAAGCTGCACGACGCACAGCTCGGGCCAGTAGGTTCGTTCCCTGACGAACTCGGTATCGATGGTGACAAAGCGTTCGCTTCGGAGTCTTTCGACAACCGCGGCCAGATCGTCGCTCGCGGTGATCAACTTGGGCTCCGGAAACCGGGCCCGGGCAGGACGTGACATGTTCCACCCTCTACACGCGCCAGCCGAAACGGGGAAGCGGCTTGGCTTCCTGGGGCGCGGCGGATAAGTGACGACTTACTTACACCTACCTACTCGTCGCAGGACCCTGAGCCATGCATGCCTATCGTACCCATAACTGCGCAGCACTCCGTGCCGCCGATGCCGGGCTGACGGTCCGTCTCTCCGGCTGGGTGCATAGCAAGCGCGATCATGGCGGCCTGCTGTTCATCGACCTGCGCGATCATTTCGGCATCACCCAGATCGTGATCCCGGCGGGCTCGGATCTGCTCGCTACCGCCGAGCGCATCCGGGTCGAGAGCGTGCTGACCGTCACCGGCGAGGTCGTCCTGCGCGAAGGCACCACCGTCAACCCGAAGCTGCCGACCGGCGAGGTCGAGATCCGTGCCGACACGATCGAGGTGCAGTCCGCCGCCGCGGTGCTGCCGTTGCAGGTCGCCGGCGCCGAGACCTATTCGGACGAGCTGCGGCTGCGCTACCGCTACCTCGATCTGCGCCGCGAGCGTGTTCATAAGAACATGATGCTGCGGGCCGGCGTGATCGCATCGTTGCGCCGCCGCATGATCGACCAGGGCTTCACCGAGTTCCAGACGCCGATCCTGACCGCATCCTCGCCCGAGGGTGCGCGCGACTTCCTGGTGCCGTCGCGCAACCATCCAGGCAAGTTCTATGCGCTGCCGCAGGCGCCGCAGCAGTTCAAGCAGTTGTTGATGGTCGCCGGCTTCGACCGCTATTTCCAGATCGCGCCCTGCTTCCGCGACGAGGCCGCACGCGCCGACCGGTCTCCCGGCGAGTTCTACCAGCTCGATTTCGAAATGAGCTTCGTCACCCAGGAAGACGTGTTCGCCACGCTCGAACCGGTGATGGCCGGCGTGTTCGAGGAGTTCGGCCAGGGCCGCACGGTCGATACGTTTCCGTTCCAGCGCATCGCCTACGACACCGCGCTCGCCGAGTTCGGCTCCGATAAGCCGGACCTGCGCAACCCGTTGCGCATCACCGACGTGACCGAAACCTTCGCCGGATCGGGCTTCGGATTGTTCGCCAAGATCGCCGCGTCCGGCGGCCAGGTGCGTGCGATCCCAGCACCGGGCGGCGGCGGACGGCCGCGCTCGTTCTACGACAAGCTGAACGAGTGGGCGCGCGGCGAGGGCGCCGGCGGGCTCGGCTACATCACCTTCGATGCCGACGGCGCCAAGGGACCGATCGCCAAGAACCTGGAGCCGGAACGCTGCGAGACGATCCGCACCGCCTGCGGCGTCGGTCCGGGCGATGCGGTGTTCTTTGCCGCCGGTCCGCGCGAGGGGCTCAAGGGCATGGAGACGATCAAGTTCTCCGGCGCCGTGCGCACACGCATCGCCAACGAGCTGTCGCTGATCGAGACCGACGCGTTCCGCTTCTGCTGGGTCGTCGACTTTCCGATGTTCGAGCTGAACGAGGAAACCGGCCTGATCGATTTCAGCCACAACCCGTTCTCGATGCCGCAGGGCGGACTGGACGCGCTGAACGGCCAGGACCCGCTGACCATCAAGGCGTTCCAGTACGACATCGTGTGCAACGGCATCGAGCTGTCGTCGGGCGCGATCCGCAACCACCGGCCGGACGTGATGATCCGCGCCTTCGAGATCGCGGGTTATCCGGAGAGCGAAGTCGAGGCAAGGTTCGGCGGCATGCTGAACGCGTTCCGCTTCGGCGCGCCGCCGCATGGCGGTTCGGCGCCGGGCATCGACCGGATCGTCATGCTGCTGGCGGACGAGCCGAACATTCGCGAGGTCATCCTGTTCCCACTCAACCAGCAGGGCGAGGACCCGATGATGGGTGCGCCCGCCTTTGTATCGCCCGCCCGGATGAAGGAGTTGTCGATCAAGACCGACCTGCCCCCGGCCAAGCCGGTAGCGGGTGCCACGCCGGACGTCGTGGCGGAGACGAAGCCGGGCTGACAAGTGTATTAGCCGGCACCTTTGCCGGCCTGTGGCGGACGTTGCTCCGGTGCTACGCTCGTATCGACCAGATCCGGAGCGTCAGCCCCATGCATAGACCGACCACCCGTGGGCGTGCCGCTCTATACCCGCTAGCCGCCGGGTTGCTGGTCGCGACATGCGGTGTTGTCTTGTCCGGGACAGCACATGCGGCTCCTGCCCTGGTTCCAAGCCATGAGGCTGCCGGTTCGACACCCCTCGCGGCCCATCGCGCGGTCTATGACCTGGCGCTGGCCTCGACGCATGGCGGCAGCACGGTGGCGGCGTCGGGGACCATGAGTTTCCAGGTGATCGACGCCTGCAGCGGGTGGGCCAGCCAGCAGCAGCTCAAGCTGCAACTCGTCACCCGCGAGGGCCAGGCCAGCGACATGGTTTCGGACTACGCCACGCTCGAGAGCAAGGACGGCAAGCATCTCACCTTCGACATGCAGGAGCGCGACAACGGCAGCCTGACCCAGCAGGTGCGCGGCGAGGCCAGCCTCGATGCGAAAGGGGACGGCGTGATCCACTTCACCCTGCCCCACCCGTCCACCATGTCCCTGCCGCGCGGCACCCTGTTCCCGATGGCGCATACCGAGGCGATCATCCAGGCGGCGCGCGAGGGCCGCAAAAGCATCGATCCGGTACTGTTCGACGGCACCAGCGCGGACGGCCCGACCGACAGCTACGTGACCATCCTCGGCTGGCATGCGGCGCCGTCGGACAGCCAGTATCCGAGCCTGGCATCGCAGGCATCCGGCCGGGTGCATGTGTCGTTCTTTGCCCGCAAGCCCGGCACCATCACACCCGACTACGAGCTCGGCATGCGCTATTTCGAGAACGGCGTGTCGGACCGGCTCGACATGAATTTCGGTGAATTCACCATGCACGGCACCCTGAGCAGCTTCACCCCCACCACGAAGCCGCGTCGGTGCTGACCACGGAGGCATCTCCCGAACTCGCCACCCTTTCCCATAGCCTGCGGCCCCGTCACGTCACCATGATCTCGATCGGCGGCGTGATCGGCGCCGGCCTGTTCGTCGGCAGTTCGGCGGCGATCGCCGGTTCCGGTCCGGGGGTCCTGCTGAGCTACCTGCTGGCCGGCACGGTGGCGTTGCTGGTGATGCGGATGCTGGGCGAAATGGCGATCGCCGAACCGGGCGCCGGCTCGTTCATCGGCCATATAAGGCGCGGCCTGGGCGGCCGGGCCGCGTTCGTCGCCGGATGGATCTACTGGCTGTTCTGGGCGATCGTCGTGGCGGCGGAGGCGATCGGCGGCTCTGCCATCCTCTCGGCCTGGATCCCATTACCGCGCACGGTGCTCGGACTGATGCTGGTGCTGTCGATGACCGCGACCAACCTGGTTTCGGTGAAAAGCTACGGCGAGTTCGAGTTCTGGTTCTCGGCGCTGAAGATCCTGGCGATCATGGTGTTCTGCGCGGTGTGCATCGCGGCACTGGCGGGCTTGTTCGGGCCGGGCCGGGCCAGCATGAGCCGGTTGTGGACCGGCGGCGGGTTCCTGCCGCATGGGATCGGCGCGGTGCTGGCAATCATCCCGACCATCGTCTTTCAATATACCGGCAGCGAAATCGCCACGGTCGCCGCCGCCGAGTCGAACGATCCGGGGCGCAACGTCGCCCGCGCCACCAATACCGTGGCGCTGCGTGTGCTGCTGTTCTACCTGAGCTCGATCCTGCTGATCCTGTGCGTGGTGCCATGGCAGGAACTGGTTCCAGGACATTCGCCGTTCGTGGCGGCGATGGACCGGCTCGGCATTCCGGGTGCCGCCACGGCAATGTCGATCATCGTGCTGGTCGCGGTGATGTCCTGCCTGAACTCGGCGCTGTATGTGACGTCGCGGGTGCTGTTCGAGATGGCGGCGCACGGCGACGCGCCGCGCTGGCTGGTGCGCACCGGGACGGCCGGCGTGCCGAGGCGGGCGATCCTGGCAGGCAGCGCGGTCGGCATCGTGGTGGCGATCGCCTCGACGATCTCGCCGGACCGGGTGTTCGCCTTCCTGCTGAACGCGTCCGGCGCGCTGATCCTGTTCGCCTACCTGCTGATCGCGCTGGCGCAGATCCGCCTGCGCACCCGCCTGCAGCGCACGGGACGGCGACCGGCCTTTGCGATGTGGCTGTTCCCTGGCCTGTCCTGGACAACCATCGTGGTGATTCTGGCCGTGCTTGCGGCGATGGCATTCGATGCATCCACCCGGCCGCAAATCGTGCTCGGCAGCCTGACCGTGCTGACGGTGCTGGCGTTGTACGAGGTGTTCCGCCGCGACCGGAGAGCTGCATCGTGACCGATACCCCCGTCCATGACTGGCTGCAGCCGCGGCTGCGGCAGATGCTGATCGAGGCCGAGCAGGCCGGTATCGAGCGATCGATCGCGGTGGCGGTGCTTACCGACCTGATCACCGGCGCCGGATCCGATCCGGTCCACCTGTCGAGCGACATCGACGCCTGACTGCGAACGAAGAGGATAACGAGCATGAAGCGGTTCCTCAATTCGCGCGAGACGCTGGTCGACCAGGCGATCGACGGCTTTCTGGCCTCGTCCGCCGGCCTGGGCCTGGCCCGGCTGGCGAGCGGTCCGGGCAGCCGGGTGGTGCTGGCGACCGAACCCGATCGGTCTCGCGTCGCGATCGTGTCGGGCGGCGGTTCGGGCCACGAGCCCGCGCATGCCGGCTTCGTCGGGCCGGGCATGCTGAGCGCCGCGGTCTGCGGCGACATCTTTGCCTCGCCGCCGGTGGATGCCGTGCTGGCTGCGATCCTGGCCGTGACCGGCGAGGCCGGATGCCTGCTGGTCATCAAGAACTACACCGGCGACCGGCTCAATTTCGGACTGGCGGCGGAACAGGCGCGTGCGCTCGGGCTGATGGTCGAGACGGTGACGGTCGCCGACGATATCGCATTGCCCGACCAGGCCCGTCCGCGCGGACTGGCCGGGACATTGTTCGTGCACCGGATCGCCGGGTTCATGGCACAACAGGGACACCGGCTCGACGAGATCGCCGTGGCGGCGCGGGCAATCGTCGCGGATACCGCGTCGATCGGTCTGTCGCTTTCGGATTGCGATGCCTACACCGATCGCGATGCCGGCGCGTCGCGGCTCGGGCCCGACGATTTCGAGCTGGGGCTCGGCATCCATGGCGAACCCGGCGCCGAGACGCTCCGGATGGAAACCGCCGATGCGCTGATGCAGCGCGCGGCGGAACGGCTCAAGCAGGCGCTGCCGGACGCCGATGCACCGCTGGTAATGCTGCTGAACAATCTCGGCACCGTGCCGCCGATCGAGATGAACCTGCTGCTGGACGCGTTCCGGCGCACGTCGCTGGCAAGGCGGGTCGAGCTGGTGATCGGGCCGGCACCGATGATGACGGCACTCGACATGAACGGCTTCTCGCTGTCGGTGCTGAAGCTGACGGCGGACCGCAGGGCGGCCCTGCTGGCGCCCTGTGCTGTGGCGGCCTGGCCTGCCGCGCGCACCCTCGCACCACCGGTCACGGTGCAAGCGCCGAACCTGCCGGACGCCCTGCAGCATCCGGCATCGGACGAGCCGACGCGGCGCAGGGTGATCCTGGACGGGGCCCGGCTCCTGTCGGAGATGGAGACGGAAATCAACGCGATCGATGCCCGCATCGGCGATGGGGATACCGGCTCCACCTTTGCCCATGCCAGCCAGGTCATTGCCGAAGCGATCGATCGCCTGCCGCTGGCCGACGATGCGGCCCTGTTCGCGGCACTCGGCCGGCTGTTGGCAGGGAGCGCCGGCGGATCGAGCGGGGTGCTGCTGTCGATCCTGTTTACCGCTGCCGCCACGGCGCAGGCGGATGATCCGCACTGGTCCCGCGCCCTGCGGACCGGCCTGGAGCGGATGAAGTCGCACGGTGGTGCGGGACCGGGCGATCGAACCATGATCGACGCCCTCGAACCGGCGCTCGATGCGCTGCAACGCGGTGCCGGTCTTGCCGAAGCAGCCCGCGCCGCACGGGAAGGTGCCAATGCCACCCGGAACATGGGGCGGGCCGGGGCCGGACGGGCGAGCTACGTGCCGGAAGCCGCGTTGCGCGACGTTCCCGATCCGGGAGCGGAAACGATCGCCCGGCTGATCGAAGGATTGGCCGGATAGCGCTCAGCTCGACTTTGGCCGTTCAGGCAGCGTAGCAGCCCGCTGCGATGAGAACATCGATTGTCGCTTGAGGTGTTCGACGAGTCTCGGTCTGTTTGCGGAGATGTCGAAAGCTGATCGTTCCAGACCTCGCGGCGAACGAGTGGGATCAGACTATTGGCGTCGTGTCTCGACACCGAAGTGACGACGGACCTCGGCAAAGGTCACCTCGCTGGACCAGTGACGGACGAACCAACGAAGGATGTCGAGTGGATCGGCTTTAAGGTCGGTATACAGGAATGCCTGCGACCGTAGTTCGCCGGCAGTATCTCGAACCAGTACAGAGCGGATGGCACGAGGCGTCCCGACCAGACGGATCGATGCGGTCGGCTGCACGAACAAGAAAGAAGATCGGCTTTGCGAACATTCCTGACGGCATCGATCCTGGCATTTTCCTTCTCGGCCATGGCTTCGGCGGCCCCATTGACGACGGCGCAGAGGCAGGCGATCGACGACAGCGTGGGCGAATGGCTCACCCGGACCGGAGCGCCGTCGGTCTCGATCGCCGTCGTGACGGACGGCGCCGTCGGATATGTCCACGCCTACGGCAATGCCCGCGTCGATCCACCGCGTCCGGCGACGACACGTACCCGCTATGCGATCGACAGCGTGTCCAAGGAGTTCGCTGCCAGCGCCGTGCTGCTGTTGCAGCAGGACGGCAAGCTGAGCCTGGACGACACCGTGGGGAAGTACTTCCCTCGCCTGTCCGGCGCCGACACCGTCACGATCCGCCAGTTGCTGAGCCACACCGCCGGCTACCGCGACTACTGGCCACAGGATTTCGTGCCTCCCGAGATGAGCCATCCAATCGGTCTCGACGCGCTTCTCGCCGAATGGGCCAGCAGGCCGCTCGATTTTCCACCCGGAACGGATTGGCAATACTCCAACACCGGCTACGTCGTCGCCGGCGCGATCGTGCAGAAAGTGTCCGGCCAGGCCCTGACCGACTTCCTGCAGGCGCGGATCTTCGGCCCGCTGCACATGATGCGCGTTACCGAGGACGACACCGCCCCGCTGCAGCCAGCCGATGCCGGCGCCTATACACGGTATGGCCTCGGCCCGGTCCGGCCGGCCGCCAAAGAGGCAGCGGGATGGCTGTTCGCGGCCAGCGAGTTGGCGATGGACCCCGGAACGCTCGCCCTCTGGGACATCAGCCTGATGGATCGCAGCCTGCTGAAAGCCCAATCCTACGATGCCCTCACCACCGCGGTGAAACTCAAGAGCGGCAAGGATACCGGCTATGGTCTCGGCCTGGAGGTGGCGAGCCAGCATGGGCGTCGCGAACTCAGCCATGACGGGGCCGGATCGGGCTTCCTGGCCGCCAACGCGCTCTGGCCGGAGGATAAGGTGGCGGTGATCGCCCTGACCAACAACGACTGGGCGAGCCCGGCCGAGGTCGTCGACCGCGTTGCGTTCGTGATGCTCAAGCCCGACACGGCCGAAGCCCGTGCGCGCGACGTGTTCCTGGGGTTCCAGCACGGAACGGTCGACCGCGGCATCTTTACCGACAACGCCAACGCCTATCTGAGCCAGGCGGTTCTGGCCGACCAGAAGACCGGCCTGGGCAGGCTCGGCGCGCTGCGGCTGTTCAAGCTCAAGCGGGAGTCGATGCGCGGCGGCATGCAGACCCGCATCTGGACCATCACCACGGCGACCCGCACGCTGACGGCGGTGGAACGCAGCTTCCCAGGCGGAAAGATCGAGCAGTTCATGATCGCTGCTGCCGAATAATTTAGGTGGGCCTTGGCGCTGCCTCGGGGAGATCAAGGCTCACCCTGAGAATCAGATTTCGCCGTCGGATTTAAAGGTCTGGCGCACCGCGCGCGGCACTCCGCACTTGGCCGGGGTGCTGACGGGCGCTCCCGAAGGGGGAGCTCTCCTTCGGCCCGGCGCCCTCTCGAACAGTCTGTCAAACTTTGGCGAGGTCGCGCCCGACTAACGCCAGGATGCTTTCGTTCGTTGTATCGGCCTCGGGATAGCGCTCCAGATGCCCCTGCGCCTCGATCTCGGTGATGCCGTTATCGACCATAAGCAAGGTCACCAGGCGCCAGTGATGCAGCCACAAATCGTTGACCAGTTTGCGGCCGCCGTTCTGTGGGGTCTCGGTGATCGCGCGGGCCTTCGTCGACAGCCAGGGACGGTCGAAGGTCTGCATCGCTCGTGTTGGAAAGACGAACATCGCCCGGCCGGTGATGCGCAGCCGGCCGCACTCCGGACAGTCGAAATCGGCATGCGACGGCTTCTCGTCGACCAGCGTGGCCTCTGCAGCGCAGATGAAACAGGCAGTCTTTATCGAAGCGATGGGAGACACTGGTTGCTCTTGATGGTGGATCAATAGAAAGCGGCTCGACGGTCAGCGTGGATGCAGGGCCCGTCGCAGCGCGGCGCGGGAGCGGTTGCGGGCGACGGCGGCGGTCCGGGCGGTCGGTACCATGTCGAACCCATGGAACGCGCCCGGGAACACGTGCAGCTCGGTCGGCACGCCGGCGCGGATCAGGCGGCGCGCGTATTCGATGTCCTCGTCGATGAACAGGTCGAGTGCCCCGACCGAAATGAAGGCAGGCGGCAACCGGGACAGATCAACGGCACGGGCGGGTGCCGCATAGGGCGAAGTGGTCGGCAGGCCGGGTTCATGGCCCAGCAGCGAGGCCCATCCGAACCGGTTGAATTCGGGCGTCCAGATAAACTCGCCCGCGGAAGGATGGGGCTCGCCGAGAGTGCCGGTGCGATCGTCCAGCATCGGATAGATCAGGTGCTGGAACACGATCGGAACCTCATCGCGGTCGCGTGCCAGGAGAGCCAGGGCTGCCGCCAGACCACCACCGGCGCTCTCGCCGCCGACGGCGATGCGGGTGCGATCGACGCCGAGTGTCCGGGCTTCGTCGTACAGCCATTTGAGCCCGGCATAGGCGTCCTCGACCGGCCCCGGATGCGGGCTTTCCGGCGCGAGCCGATAGTCGACAGAGGCGATCACGCAGCCGAGTTCGGCGGCGAGCGAGGCATGGACCGCGTCCTGACCGCGTGCGGCACCGGCCACGTAGCCACCACCATGCAAATGCAGCAATGCCGGATGCAGCGTGTCCTCCTCACCACCGTTCGGGGTGAAGACACGAACCTCGATGTCGCCGACACGATGCACGACCAGCTTCGCCAGCGAAGGATCGTGCGGCGGTATCGCGTCGCCCATTTCGAGTATCTGCTGCCGGACCATCGGCAGGGTTTCGGCCGACACCAATGTTACCGGGAACATCTCGAGCCCGACCAGGAGTTCGGGATCGATCAGATAGCGCGTCGTCATGCGTAGATCCTGTCCTGGCAGTTGAGGGCTGGTGCTGCGGTGCGTCAGCTTCCGCTGGTGCGGTAGGTGCGGTGGATGTCGCGCGGCCACAACCAGGCGGCACCGCGCACGCCGGAGCTGTCGCCGTGCAGGTTCGGCAGGATCGGGGTGGTGCATTGCGGGCTGACGACATGGCGCTGCAGCAGCGGCGGCACCTTGCTGTACAGGTGCTTCATGTTGGACAGGCCGCCGCCCAGCACGATCGCATGCGGGTCCAGGATGTTGATGATCTGGGCAAGGCCGCGGGCCAGGCGCTCGGCATGGCGATCGAGGGCCGCGATCGCCTTCTGGTCGCCGGCTTCGGCACGCTCGGGAATTTTGCTCGCATCCTGGTGGCCTGGCCCGTCGCAATCTATGGCCAGCGCCGATCCGCACAGATAGCGCTCGTTGCAACCGGTGTTGCCGCAGAAGCAGGAGGGGCCGGGAACCTCGGAGAGGCTGGGCCAGGGCAGCGGCGTGTGCCCCCACTCGCCGGCGATGCTGTGCCGCCCCTCCAGCACCCGTTCGTTGACGACGATGCCGCCGCCGACCCCGGTTCCGAGAATCACGCCGAACACGATCGAGTGGCCGGCACCGGCGCCATCGACCGCCTCGGACAGCGCGAAGCAGTTGGCATCGTTCTCGACACGCACCTCGCGGGCGAGGGCCGCACTGAGGTCGCGGGCGAACGGGCGGCCGTTCATCCAGGTGGAGTTGGCGTTCTTGACCAGCCCGGTATCCGGGCTGACCGCACCGGGAATGCCGACGCCCACGGTTGCCGTGCCTGCCAGCTCGAGCTCCGCACCCTCGACCAGTTCGCGCACCGCATGGACTGCGCTCTCGTAGTCGCGCGGATTGGGCACACGCCGCCGCAGCGTTTCCTTACCGTCGTCCGTGATCGCGGCGATCTCGATCTTGGTTCCGCCGAAGTCGATCCCGACCCGAAAATCCGCCATGTCCGCCTCGCACGCCTTCAGGTTGGACGGTATGATGACGCGATGGACGACACTGCACAATCGGCCGGCCCATCCACCGCGACACCATCCACCGGCACCACACGACCTTCGGCTCCCGAGCTGTTGCTCGACGTGAAGGGGTTGAGCTGCCCATTGCCGGTGCTGCGTGCCAACCGGATGCTGCGCGGCATGCAGGAAGGGTCCAGGCTTCGCGTGCTGGCGACCGACCGGGCCGCGGTGCAGGATTTTCATGCATTCTGCCGGGAAACCGGCCATGCCCTGGTCGCATTCGGCGAGGAAGCGGGCGTGCTGAGCTTCGTGATCCGCCGCCGCTCCGACCCACCGGCCTGACCTGAACTATCCGTGGGCGAGGGTCCGGTTTGCGGAGAGAAGCCTTCCACCCGGCCGGGGTTGGCGTTACTCCCTCGCCACCATGCGGATTTCGTTCGCAACCCTATCGTCGCATTGCACGCTCCGGAGCCAGGATGTCTGACAGTCTGTCGTCGCTCTCCTTCGAGGACGCGTTGAGCGAATTGGAAAAGATCGTGCGTGGACTCGAGGGCGGCCAGCAGAAGCTCGAGGACGCGATCGCCTCCTACGAGCGCGGTGCCGCGCTGCGCCGGCATTGCGAAACCAAGCTGGGCGAGGCGGAAGCCCGGGTGCAGGCGATCGTCGAGCGGGCGGACGGCACGCTGGCGATGCAGAAGCTGGATTGACGCGGACATGAGCGACCTGACTCCCACCGGCATCCCATCCGGTTCGACAGGTTCGGACCTCGCGTCCGGCGTCGGCCGGCAGCATGCGCCGGGACATATCGAAGCGGGCGAGACGTCCGGCGGCATTCCCTCCGGACCAGCCGACGCGCCGCACGTGCATGCGGCGAATGCGGGATCGCATGCCGGGGGCGTTGCCGCATCCGTGCTGAAGCACTCGCTTGCGAGCCGTGCCGCCGAGATCGAGCGAATGCTGGCGGCACTCATGCCGGTGGTCGATGGCGGCGAGGCCAGGCTGATTGACGCCATGCGCTACGCGACATTGGGCGGCGGCAAGCGCCTGCGCGGCTTCCTGGTGATGGAGGTGGCCGCGCTGTTCGGTGCCGAGCCCAAGGGGGCGCTTCGTACGGCGGCCTCGGTCGAGATGCTGCACGCCTATTCGCTGGTGCATGACGACCTGCCGGCAATGGACGATGACGACCTGCGTCGCGGCCAGCCCTCGACGCATATCAAATTCGACGAGGCGACCGCGATCCTGGCCGGCGATGCGCTGCAGACGCTGGCCTTCGCGACCATTGCGGACTCCGCCACCCATCCCGATGCTGAGGCGCGGATCGCGCTGGTGGTGGCGCTGGCGGATGCGTCCGGCGCCGCTGGAATGGTCGGCGGGCAGATGATCGACATGGAAGGCGAAGGCCATGCGTTGCCGCTGCCGGCGATCGAACGGCTGCATGCGCTCAAAACCGGCCGGCTGATTCGCTACAGCGCGGAAGCCGGCGCGATCCTGGGACGCGCCGCACCGGACGTCCGCGACCGGATCGCCGCCTATGGCCGGGATCTGGGTGCGGCGTTTCAGGTCGCCGACGACGTGCTGGATGCGACGGCCAGCGCCGAGGAACTCGGCAAGACCGCGGGCAAGGATGCCGAGGCCGGCAAGTCGACGTTCGTCGCGTTGCTCGGTATCGATGGCGCGCGTGCGGAGACCGAGCGGCTGGCCCGGCAGGCCAACGAGGCACTCGCAGGCTTCGGGCCGGAAGCGGACGGGTTGCGGGCGCTCGCCCGCTATGTGGTCGAGCGTCGGAATTGAACCGGGATCCCGGACCAGCAGTGAGATCAACGCGATGAATCCCGGCAAATACCCTCTTCTCGACCGCGTTCGGTCTCCGCGCGACCTGCGCAACCTGTCGGCCGAGCAGTTGCGGCAGGTGGCGGACGAGCTGCGTGGGGAGACGCTGGACACGGTGTCGACCACCGGCGGGCACCTGGGTGCCTCGCTCGGCGTGGTCGAGCTGACGGTGGCGCTGCATGCGGTATTCGATACCCCCGACGACCGGCTGATCTGGGACGTCGGCCACCAGACCTACCCGCACAAGATCCTGACCGAGCGGCGCGACCGCATCCGCACCCTGCGCCAGCCCGGCGGCCTGTCCGGCTTCACCCGGCGCTCGGAGAGCGACTACGACCCGTTTGGCGCGGCCCACTCCTCGACCTCGATCTCGGCCGGCCTCGGCATGGCGGTGGCGCACGACATCCTGGAGAGCCAGGGCAAGGCCACCGTGCGCGACCGCAACGTGATCGCGGTGATCGGCGACGGCGCCATCTCGGCCGGCATGGCCTACGAGGCGATGAACAATGCCGGCTCGTCCAAGGCCCGGCTGATCGTGGTGCTGAACGACAACGAGATGTCGATCGCCCCGCCGGTGGGGGCGATGTCGGCCTACCTGTCGCGGCTGATGTCGAGCCAGAAGTTCCTCAGCCTGCGCGACCTCGCCGGCAAGGTGGCCAAACGGCTGCCCAGCGGCATCGAGCGCACCGCTAAGCGGGCGGACGAGTATGCGCGCGGCCTGCTGACCGGCGGCACCCTGTTCGAGGAGCTGGGCTTTTATTATATCGGCCCGATCGACGGGCATAACCTGGACCACCTGCTGCCGGTGCTGCGCAACCTGCGCGATGCCGACGAGGCCGGCCCGGTGCTGCTGCACGTGATCACCCAGAAGGGCCGCGGCTACGCCCCTGCCGAGGCGTCCGGCGACAAGTATCATGCGGTCGCCAAGTTCAACGTGGTTACCGGCGAGCAGGCCAAGACGCCGCCGGGTCCGCCGACCTTCACCGCGGTGTTCGGCCGCGAGCTGACCGCGTGTGCCGGCGACGACCAGAGCATCGTGGCGATCACCGCCGCAATGCCGTCCGGCACCGGGCTGGACGCGTTCGCCAAGGCCTATCCGGACCGGTTCTTCGATGTCGGCATCGCCGAGCAGCATGCGGTGACGTTCGCCGCCGGCATGGCGACCGAGGGGCTGCGTCCGTTCGTGGCGATCTACTCGACCTTCCTGCAGCGTGCCTACGACCAGGTGGTGCACGACGTGGTGCTGCAGAACCTGCCGGTGCGGTTCGCGATCGACCGGGCCGGGCTGGTCGGCGCGGACGGCGCCACGCACGCCGGCGCCTTCGACCTGAACTATCTCGGCTGCCTGCCGGGCATGACCATCATGGCGCCGTCCGACGAGATCGAGCTGCTGCACATGACGGCGACCGCAGCCGCG
>JBPBQO010000174.1:0-29034 GCA_050954785.1 Janthinobacterium lividum
GCCGGACCACCCGGGAAACCAGGCACGGCAAGACCATCCGGGCCGCCGACACCGGCGATGAAGGCGTACGTCGAGAGCCTGGCCAAGCAGAAGACGATCAAGCCGCCGCGCGGATATGCGACCTCCGGCGCCGTTTGCCGCGCGTTTCTCGACAAGCATGCGGCGTCGAAGCAGTCGACGGCGCAGGAGCCGGCGATCGTCACGCCTGTGACACCGCGCAAGCGCGCGGCTCCGGTAAAAGCCAGGAGCGCCGGTTCTCCCGCTCCAAAAAAGCGGATCGGCGGCAAGACGCGAACCGCCAAGCCGTCGGTTGCATCCGGACCGGTTGCCGGGGGAGGGGAGATCCGCCTCAACATCCCATACGGGAACAAGGACGTCGCCCAGAAGCTCGGCGCGCGCTATCGCGACGGCGCCTGGTATGTGCCGGCCGGTCTCGAACTTTCCGACTTTCGCGACAAGGGTTGGCTCTGACCTTGAATTTCCGTCAGCAGACCAGACACAAAGGCTTCGAGCTATGACGGACGATGTAGAAATACTCAGGGTGTTTGCCTTGGCCGATGCCAAGGCGAGAGCCTTTGCCGCACTCGAGACCGATGCGAAGATACGCAACCCCGATACTCTGGCTCGGGAATTTCTCGCCGCAGATCAGCGGCCGGACCAGACTCGCCCCGAGAAGATCACACAATTCAGGACAGACCTGGAAACTGCTCTGCCCGGCGCCTATCATTTTCAGAATGCCCGGACATTCCACGTGGACGCGTGTCTGCGACAGGCCATCGAGGATGGCTTCCGACAGGTGGTTCTGCTCGGAGCAGGTTTCGACACGCGAGCCCACCGTCTTTCGCGTCCGGAACACGACGTCCGGTTCTTCGAGGTCGATTTCCCGGGGATCCAGTTCGAAAAAAAGGCGACGCTCGAACACCAGCCGGATACCGGATCGGGAAACATTCACTATGTTCCATCCGATTTCGACCCCGACAACCTGCCGAATATCGTCGACGAGCCCGGTTATGATCTTTCGGAACCGACTTTCTTCATCTGGGAGGATCGTTTCTGCACTCTGACCGACGAGGATTTCGACGCCATTCTGGAGTTTGTCAGTCATCACAGCGTGCCGGATAGCCGCATCGTCTTTGACTACGTCCCACGGTCGATGGTCGATGGCTCCGTCGCCTATTACGGCGGCGAGGAATTTCGCGCGTTCATGGCGCAGTCCGGGCGACCGTTATCGTTCGGTATCGAGGACCGCAACCTGAGGCGTTTCCTTGCGCAACGAAACTTCGAACTCACGTCTCTGATAACCAGCCAGGACCTGGAAAATCGCTATCTGATCGATAGCGCCGGCACGCTGCATGGCCATGTTCCCGGCTATGTCCGCATTGCCGAAGCCACCATCACCCGGCGGCGTGGAACCTAACCACATGTGGTCTAGGTTCGTTGCAACCCATCAAGCACATCGGCCATTGCCGGGCGTGCTGATGGCGTCGCCTGCATGCATTCGTGTTGCAGGTTGCGCAGTGTCGGCAGCTCGTCGGAACACCGGTCGAGCAGTTCTCCCAGCAACAGGCCCCAGGCGAGTACGTCGGTTTTCGTGATCGAGAATCCTGTTCCGGCAGGGGGCAGGAAGGACGCCGCGCCGAAGTCGCTCAGTACGGCCCGGCCTTCGGTACCGTCCCAAAGCGTATTGTGCGCATACAGGTCGCCATGCAGCAGCCCGTGTTCATGCAGGTGCGCTCCGGCGGCTGCAATGCCGCCGGCGATCCGATGTACGGTCTCGGCACTGAAGCATGACGACGGATCATAGATGTCGCGGCTGCAACTTTGCAGGCTTGGCGGTCTGGCCAGCGCGCGCCACTCGGGCGGAAGCAGCGGCATCAGCAAGCCCTGGATATTCGCCGGATGGCCCGTTACCCGAGCGATCCCGCCAATCAGATTGGGATGATCGCCGGCCGCAAGGCAGGCGGCGATCTCGCGGTCGGGCAGACCGTCGCTCGTCATCGCACCCTTGAACAGCTTGAGGGCAACGTCGCGCGCTGGGCTCTGGTCGGGCTTCCAGGCCGCTCGATACACATGTCCCGAAGCACCTTCGCCGAGCAGAACGCCCGGTTGCAAATGGGCCCAGTCGGCTGCGACGGCCTCGGGCGCCTCGATCCGGCAATCCAGCGGGTTGCCCGCATAGGCAAGCCAGGCCAGTCGCGGCAGCTCGGAGATCCAGCCCGGCAGCGCGTCGAAGCGATTTGCGGACAGGCGCAGCAGTTCGAGGCCTGAGGCTCCTTCCATGCTGTCGGGCAGGTGCCGCAGCCGGTTACCGGACAGCATCAGCTTCTGCAGCGCCGGCCGTTCACCGAGTGCAGCCGGCACGCGGTCGATCTGGTTGTCGGTTACGGTCAGCCAGCGCAGCCTGGCGGGCAATGCTTCGGCCGGGATATCGCGGAGGCCGGTTGCACGGAAGCCCACCTGGGTCAGCGCTGGGCATTCGCCGAGAACCGGTGGCAGCCGGGTAAATCGATTGCCGGAGCAGAACAGCACCCGCAGCCGGGTCAGCCGGCCGAAATCGTCGGGCAGGTTGTCGAGTGCGTTGTCGCTCAGGTCCAGCACTTCCAGCGTGTCGGCCAAGCCGAGGATGTCGCGCGGGAACTCGGTCAGCCGGCCGCGCAGGCGAAGCTCGCGCGTACCACCGAGGCGGCCACTTCTCAACTCGTCCAGGGTGGTCATGGCGGCTCCTCCGGCGATCGGACGTTGCTGTAGCGCGATTATCGCCACGTACTGTAAAAACAAATACCAAGCCGGGAGATCCCTCAAATGCTGAACCTGATAATCAATGGAACGGCCATGCAGGCGGATGTCCCGGGCGACATGCCGCTGCTGTGGACGCTGCGGGACGTGCTCGGACTGGTCGGCACCAAATTCGGATGCGGCATCGCCCAGTGCGGCGCCTGCACGGTGCATGTCGACGGCGAGGCGGTCCGGGCGTGCATCATGCCGACCCGAAACGCTGTCGGCCGGCAGGTCACCACCATCGAGGGAATCGGCGCGACGCCGGTCGGCGCCAAGGTGCAGAAGGCGTGGATCGACCTGGACGTGGTGCAGTGCGGCTACTGCCAGCCGGGGCAGATCATGTCCGCCGCGGCGCTGCTGGCCCATGTTCCCAAGCCCGAGGATGACGATATCAACGCGGCGATGTCGGGCAATATCTGTCGCTGCGGCACCTACAAGCGCATCCGGGCCGCGATCAAGCAGGCGGCGGAGGTCTGAGATGACCCATCTCTCGAGGCGCGGACTGCTCGGCGGCGCCGGCGGCCTGATGATTGGCATGGTGCTGCCGACATCGTCGCGGTCCCAGGGTGCGGCGCCGGACACGACGATCGTCGACAATACCGACGGCGCGGTATTCCAGCCGAACGCATTCGTGCGGATCGGCACCGACGGCCGGATCACCCTGATCATGCCGAACGTCGAGATGGGGCAGGGGATCTATACCGGCGCCAGCCAGTTGATCGCCGAGGAGCTGTCGGTCGGGCTGGAGCAGATCGCGCTCGAGGCGGCACCACCCGGCGATGCCTACATCTCGCCAGTGCTGCAGTTCCAGGCGACCGGAGGGTCCTCGTCGACGATCGGCGACTGGAAGATGCTGCGTACGGCCGGGGCCACGGCCCGCACCATGCTGATCGAGACGGCGGCGGAGCGCTGGGCGGTGGACCCGGCCAGCTGCCACGCCGTGGCCGGTTCGGTGCATGACGCGACCGGGCGCAGCCTGGGCTATGGCGCGCTGGCGGAAGACGCGGCGAAGCGGCCGGTGCCGAAAGACGTGGCGCTCAAGGATCCTGCCAGCTTCACCCTGATCGGCCAGTCGGTGCACCGGCTCGACAGCCCGTCCAAGTGCGATGGCACCGCCGTGTTCGGCATCGACGTGAAGGTGCCCGGCATGCGCATCGGCACTGTGGCGAGCTGCCCGGTGGTGGGCGGACGCCTTGCCAGTCTTGACGACGCTCCGGCGCGGGCGATCGCCGGGGTGCGCGACGTGCTGCGGATCGACAATGCGGTTTGTGTCGTGGCGGACCATTACTGGGCGGCGCATCAGGGATTGCTGGCGCTGCACCCGGTCTGGGAGGGCGGCGAGCACCCGCAGGCCAGCACGGCGCAGATCTATGCCGAGCTGCACCAGGCCGTGACCACCACGGGCGTGGTCGCCGATCGCAAGGGCGGCGATGTGGGCCAGGCGATCGCCGGTGCGTCGAAACGATACGACCGTACCTACCAGCAGCCGCTGTTCGCGCATGCGACGATGGAGCCGATCAATTGCACCGTGCATGTGCGCGCGGATGCGGCGGATGTGTGGTGTGGCACCCAGGTGCCGGCGCGCGCGCAGGAGAGCGTGGCGAAGGTCTGTGGTCTGCCATTGCAGAAAGTCGTGGTCCACAACCAGTATCTCGGCGGCGGGTTCGGGCGGCGGCTGGAGCATGAATATGTCGAGCAGACGGCACAATTCGCGAAACAGGTTTCCTACCCGCTGAAGATCGTCTGGTCGCGCGAGGAGGATATCACCCGCGACCGCTACCGTCCCGCCTATGTCGACCAGATGTCTGCGGGTCTCGATGCCGCGGGCAGGATCGTCGGCTGGTCGCAGCACGTTGCCGGCCCGGCGATCGTCGCGCGGTTCGCCCCGGTCGGAATGCTTCCCAACGGTGTCGATCCGGACATCAAGGAAGGCATCTGCACGCCGCCCTACCATTTTCCGGCGACCGAGTTGCGCTTCATGCGGCAGGAGGCGCCGGGTGTCGTAACCGCCTGGTGGCGCGGCGTCGGCGCGACCCGCGGAATTTTCGTGTTCGAGAGCTTCATGGACGAGCTGGCGCACGAGGCGGGACAGGACCCCGTGGCGTTCCGGCGTGCGCACATGACCGACGAGCGGGCGCGTGCGGTGCTGGACCTCGCGGCGCTGCGGTCCGACTGGGGCACGCCGCTTGCGGCCGGCATCGGGCGTGGAATCGCCGTCCAGCATTCGTGGGAAACGTATCTTGCAGCCGTGATCGAGGTGGAGGTCAAACCGGGCGGCGAGGTGCTGTTGCGGCGGGTGACCGCGGCGGTCGATTGCGGCCAGGTGGTGAACCCGAACCAGGTGGAAAGCCAGATCGAGGGCGGCCTGGTGTTCGGGCTGACGGCCGCACTCTACAACGAGATCACGCTGAAGGACGGTCGTGTGCAGCAAAGCAACTTCAACGATTACCGCATGCTGCGAATGAACGAGATGCCGCGTATCGACGTGCACATGATCCAGAGCGACAAGCTGCCCGGCGGCATCGGCGAGACCGGAACCGCGATCTCGATGCCGGCGCTGGCGAACGCGGTCAGTGCGGCTACCGGGATCAGGCAGCGCCGGTTGCCGCTGGCTTCGCCCCAGGTGACCGGCGCATGATCCGGCCGCGTCTGGGAGCCGGGCTGCTGGCGGCGTTGCTGGTGGTTGGGGCCGGGCTGGCGCGCGCGCAGCCTGCGCATGACGATTTGGTCAAGCGCGGGGAATATTTGACCCGGGCGGCGGATTGCGAGGCGTGCCATTCGGCGCCGGGCGCGCCGAGCTGGATCGGCGGCCGGGCGTTCGTCACGCCGATGGGCACGCTCTATTCGCCGAACATCACGCCGGACCATGACACCGGAATCGGCCAGTACACCGATGCCGACTTCATCTCGGCGTTGCATGAAGGCGTAGGGCGCGGCGGCAAGCATCTGTATCCGGCGATGCCCTACAATTCCTACACGCGAATGAGCGACGACGACGCGCTGGCGATCAAGGCCTATCTGTTCACGCTGAAGCCGGTGCATGCGACGGCGCCGGTCAACCAGATGAAGTTCCCGTTCAACCAGCGGTTCCTGATGGTGTTCTGGAACGTGCTGAACAATCCGGACAAGCGCTGGACGCCGGACAGCGGCAAGTCGGCGGACTGGAATCGCGGTTCCTACCTGGTGCAGGCGCTCGGCCACTGCGAGCAGTGCCACACGCCACGAAACATGATGCAGGGCCTGTCCGGTCGTGCCTATGCCGGTGCGCCACAGCAGGGCTGGTCGGCATGGAACATCACCAACGACCGCGTGCATGGCATCGGCGCCTGGAGCGATGCGGCACTTGTCCAGTATCTGGGCAGCGGTTATGCGGACAAGCATGGACCCGCATCCGGTCCGATGGCGGAGGCGGTCAGCGATAGTCTGCGTTACCTGACCAGCGACGACATCAAGGCGATGGTGGTCTATCTGCGCAGTATCCCTGCACGAAACGACGGCGTTGCGATCGTCGATCAGGTGCCGTCATCACAGGCGGATCATGATCTGGGCGGCCGTCTGTTCGCGCAGGCCTGCGTCGGATGCCATCTGTTGAATGGCGCCGGACGCCAGAAGAACATGGCGGCACTCGCCGGTGCGCACAGCGTCGGCGATCCCGACGGGCTGAACCTGACCCAAATAATGCTGCAAGGTTCGCACATCGTGACGAATGACGGGGAGGCGATTATGCCCGGGTTCGCCGGCGGCTACAGCGACCACGAGCTTGCCGCGCTGTCCAACTACGTCATCGGCCATTTCAGCGGCCGGACCGGCGCTGTGACCGCCGGTTCGATTGCCAAGGCCCGTCCCGTACCGCCAGGCAACTGACGGCGTCGAATCATCCGGTGCCGAAGAATTTGTAGTCCGCAGTGTAGGGCACGCGAGTTTCCAAACCCGTAGTGCCTGCGCCGCACCCCGTGATGGGCGCAGTTCCACCAGCGGTATCGCTTCGCACCACATGCGTCACTGCGCCGAACCTGCCTGAGCCCGTATGCGATTTCGCACGTAGAATCAGCCAAGGTATCGAAGCGGCAGCCTTGTTGGCATCCGGTAGGGTGCCGGATGCCACCACCTCTCCGACAACGACGCTGCCGTCGGTTGCCTGCCAGCTCGGTCCTGCGAAGTGGCGTCCGGCGATCTTTCCATCAGCGGTCAGCAATGTCGCCTCGGGTCCGGTCAAAATCCAGGCAAACCCGCTGGTCGTCGTCTCGCAGCGATAGACCTGCACGCCGCGTCCGTGCAGGTCCAGCACGCCCGTAGCGTATGCGCTACCCATCGGCTGCGCGACGACCGCGAGCGTGGCCAATGTCGTCATGAACCGCTTCGACATGATCGGATCGTCTTTCATTCGCAGCCAGGGCTCGCACGTGCGCGTTTCAGGCGGCGAGCATCTTTGTTTTCGGCATGAGTGTCGAGGTGGCCGGCAGTGGCATGAGGGTCGGTCTCTAGTACAAGGTCCTCGTCAAACCACGTTGCATTTCGGAGAATGAGCATCATGCGTCTTTCAAACGGCCAGACGATGGACGTGTCGGCGGTGTTGTTCGACATGGACGGCACGCTGGTGGACTCGACGGCTGCCGTGGAGCGCGTGTGGCGTCGTTGGGCCGCACGGCATGATCTCGATTTTGGCGCCCTGCTGGCCGTGTCGCACGGGCGCCGCGCGTCCGACACGATCGCCCGGTTCGCGCCGCCCGGCGTGGACCATGCCGAGGAGAACAGGTGGATGCTGGAGGCCGAGATGGTCGAGCAGGATGGCATCATCCCGATTCCCGGCGCGCGTAGGCTGCTGGCGTCGTTGCCGCCGGGGCGCGTGGCGGTGGTGACCTCGGCCGCACGGGACCTAGCGCTGCTGCGGCTCGGGTTGGCCGGGCTGGTGGTGCCCAACCTGGTGATCGCCGCCGAGGATGTCACCGCCGGCAAGCCGGACCCGCAGGGCTATCTCCAGGCAGCCCGGCAGCTCGGCTTCGCGTCGGAGACGTGCCTGGTGGTGGAGGACGCTCCGGCCGGTCTGGAAGCAGGCCGTGCCGCCGGGGGACGCGTGCTGGCCCTGGCGACGACGCTGACCGGCGCCGAGCTGGAGGCCTGGGACTGGGCCCCAGATCTCGACTCCGTGCAGCTCGAGCCGCCTCGTACAGACCTTCCGTTGCGGCTGAGGTTCGCCTGATCGGAGGCGGGTTGGGCCGCCCTCGGCCTCGACTCCGAAGATCGGCCAGCCATTTTCGATAGCTTGTGGATCAATCGCCGCGTCGCCCACAGGGTTATCCACAGAAACTGTGGATGGACCGAGTCGCCGGTCCCGCCGTGAAGCGTGCGGCCTTCAGTGTGCCGATAGGCAATTCAGCCGCACCGAATCGTGCCGGCACCAGCCGGATGTGCCGTATGATTTTCCGGTCCTTATGCCGGGCTGCATCAGGCGGTAACGCTGGCCCTACCGTCCGCACCGTTCCGGCCAGTCTGGTCGTGACCACTAGCCTGGATGGAGCTGACGGCGTTGCCCGCCTGTCCGCGTCACGGCGGAATTCCAACCGAGATGCATGCCAGGGGTGGGCCTTCCCAGGCGACAGCCATCCGGCCGGGAGGTGGACCTGTGGAACGTCCAAGTCGGGTGAATTCCTGCCGTCGGCCTCGATCCCGAAGCAGGCCTGCCGTAACCGGCTCAAGGTGGGCCCTGGGAAACCAGTCGATTAAAACTGATTTCGGAAGCTTCGCATTCGGCGGGTTCGCAGGGCAGTGCCGCTGGCCTTCGGATTGCATAAATCGCGTCAAGCCTGTCCTGTTCGTATCGATCCTCCGCTCCGATCCTCTGCACCGGAATATACATGCGCCTGCGTTATGCCCTGCTGCTTGCCCTGTCTTGTGCAATTCCGTTCGGAGCGGCGACGGCGTCGCCTGCCGGGTCTCCGGCACCCGAACCGCCAGCATTCCTGACCGACATCGAAGGTCGGCCCGCCCTGGACTGGGTCGCAGGGCATAATTCCAGGACGTTCGGGGTTCTGGAACATGACCCGCGCTATGCCGGCTTCCATGCCGACGCGCTGTCGATCGCCCAGGCGCACGACCGCATCCCCACACCGCACGTGATCGACGGACAGGTCTATAATTTCTGGCAGGATGCCGAGCATCGCCGGGGCCTCTGGCGGCGCACGAGCCTCACCTCCTATCGCAGCGCAGCGCCCGACTGGCACACGGTGATCGACCTCGACGCGCTGTCGGCGGCGGAGCACGCCAACTGGGTATGGAAGAGCGTGAACTGCGCCGAGCCGGAGGAGCGGCGTTGCCTCGTAACGCTGTCGGACGCCGGCGAGGACGCCACGACCGTGCGCGAGTTCGATGTCGTCGACGGCCGCTTCGTTCCGGGCGGCTTCGTTCTACCGTACTCGAAGCAGACGATCGTCTGGGAAGATCCGGACACGTTGCTGGTCGCGCGCGATTGGGGCGCCGGCAGTCTAACAGCGTCGGGCTACCCGTTCATCGTCAAGCGGCTTCGCCGTGGCCAGGCGGTCGACGCAGCCGTGGAGCTGGCGCGTGGGGTGCCGAGCGACATCAGCGACGTTCCGGACGTTCTGGTCGACGGGGATGGTCACCGGGCAAAACTGATCGTGCGCGGAGTGACGTTCTTCACCAAGGCCTATCAGCAGATCACGCCGCAGGGCCTGTTACCGCTTTCATTGCCGCCCAAGGCAACCGTCATCGGGTTGGTGTCCAACCGCCTGGTGATCAAGCTGGACCAGGAATGGCAGCCGGGAGCCGGGCCGGTCGTCAGGGCCGGCAGCCTCGTGTCGCTCGATCTCTCCAAGCCGCAGGCCGCGCCGCAACTGGTGTTCGCGCCCGGCCCGCGCCAGTCGGTGGAGTCGGAGTCCGTCGGCATCACCCGTCATCACGTCGTGGCCGCGATCTATGACAACGTCCGCGGTGGCGCCACCATCTTCACGCCGACGGCGACGGGCTGGAGCGCACGGCACCTGGCGCTGCCGGACAACGTGGCGGTCAGCCTCGTCGATAACGGCCGGCGCGACGACCATGTCTTCCTGCAGGTCACCGGCTTCCTGACCCCGACC
Organism: Janthinobacterium lividum; assembly: GCA_050954785.1. GTDB lineage: Bacteria > Pseudomonadota > Alphaproteobacteria > Acetobacterales > Acetobacteraceae > Lichenicola. The sequence goes on from JBPBQO010000174.1 coordinate 9,873, forward strand.
GAGTTGTGGCTGGCCGATGCTGCGACCGGGCACGCCACGCAGGTGAAGGCGCTACCGGCACAGTTCGATGCCGCGGGCCTCGTTGTAGACCAGCGCGAGGCGACCTCGAAGGACGGCACCAAAATCCCGTACTTCATGGTGCACCGGCGCGGCCTGAAGCTCGACGGCGCAAATCCGACCGAGCTGACGGCGTATGGTGGCTTCGGCATTTCCAGCACACCGCTTTATTCGGGTGCGATCGGGCGTCTCTGGCTGAAGCAGGGCGGGGTCTATGTGCTCGCGAACATTCGCGGCGGCGGCGAGTTCGGACCAGCCTGGCACGAGGCAGGGCGCAAGACCGATCGCCAGCGCGTATTCGACGATTTCACAGCCGTCGGTCAGGACCTGATCACACGCGGCGTCACGTCGGCACGCCGCCTCGGCATCCGCGGCCGCTCCAATGGCGGGCTGCTGATGGGCGTGGAATTCACCCAGCATCCGGAGCTGTGGCAGGCGGTGATCATCGGCGTGCCGCTGCTGGACATGCTGCATTTCGAAACGATGCCGGCCGGTGCTTCATGGGTCGATGAGTATGGCAGCGTGTCCAAACCGGACGAGCGCGCGTTCCTGGCAAAAATATCGCCGCTGCAGAACCTCCGCGCCGGGGTCCACTACCCTGAACCGTTCATCTTCACCTCGACCAAGGATGATCGCGTGGGGCCGGTCCATGCGCGCCGCTTCGCCTGGACGCTGGACCAGCTCGGCTTGCCGTTTCTGTATTACGAAGATACCGAAGGCGGCCATGCGGGCACGGCGAACCTGTCGGAAATCGCACACGAGCAGGCGCTGGAAGCGGTATATCTGACGCGCAAGCTTGTGGACCGATGACTTGACCGGCAGCTCAATCGGACAGTGAGCAGCCGCTTTTCTTTCGGCATACGCTTTGTACTAGACTGCGCGACCAGCGATGCGCGGGATCGGCATCCATTCGCGGATGCCACATCTGGGATATCGCAAACGCCGCCGTATGCACTGGCAGCTCGAAGCCTTGCATGTCCGCGTGTGACGAGGCGCCCCGACCCGTCTGTTCGATGTTGAGAAAAGCGTCCGTCACATGCGCCATGAGGTCCGGGGCGCATGCAATTGCGAGTGCAGCCGGGAAGCTTGGCGCCACGACCACATGCCCTGCACGCCTAACGCTCGGCCGTGATCTCGCCCGACAGGAGCGATGCTCCCAACCAACCGCGCCGACAAAGTGATCCCTGCATGCGCACTTCGGGACCTGTCTGGTCCGCGACGCCGATTTCCAAATCCACCGAACCTTCTTCGGCGCAAAGCGCAAACGCATCTTTGGGGCTACGGTTGTTATGGCCGCCACGAGGCGTGCAGCGTGAAGGTCCGCTCCATAACAGCAAGATCCAAATCGTTAGCGGCGGGCTGCAGTAGCGCACGAACTTCCTGCGTCAGGCTCGGGACGCGGTCACGCAGATTGGAGGCATGCGGCGTCGGCACTAAACTCCATCCGGCACGCACCAACAGCGGGTCATTTCGCAGCGTGAAGCCGCGCGGGGTGCGGCTTATCGCCCATGGACTGAGCTCAAGCCTGGGAGCCGCTCCAGCCACACTGCCTTCGGCCAAAAGCGCATCCAGGGCGACGTAGGATGCGGGAATAGGCTTCCCGGCCTAGCGTTCCGTGCAGCTATTCAATGTATCGCGTGCGCCTTCCGCCATACCATGCCGGACCGCATAGTCCGGCTTCCGGCTCCGGCAGGCGACCGAAACACTGATCATGTATGCAAGAAGGAATTTATTTTGCCGAACTCGTCCTCGACAAAGACTGCCCTGATTATTGGCGCCTCACGTGGCCTCGGCTACGCCATGACCGAAGAATATCTCAAACGCGGCTGGGGCGTGGTCGGGACCGTCCGTGGCGACAGTCCAACCAGATTGCATGAACTTGCGGCCAGGCCCGACAGTCTGGTCGAGATCGAGACTATCGATATCAATTTCCCGGACCAGATCGCGGCACTGCGCACCCGGCTGGCTGGACGAGCATTCGACGTAGTGTTCGTGAACTCCGGCGTCACCAACAATAATCCGGATGACATAGTCGCCGAGGTTTCCACGGACGAGTTCATACGTGTGATGGTGACAAACGCCCTGAGTCCGATGCGCGTCGTCGAAGCTCTGCAGGATCTTGTTCCACCCGGCGGCACGATCGGGGTGATGTCGTCAGGTCAGGGAAGCGTGGCCAACAACATCCGTGGAATGCGGGAGGTTTACCGTGGCAGTAAAGCGGCCCTGAATACGTTCATGCGCAGCTTCGCAGCACGTCATTCCGATAATTCGAGGGCGATGGTTCTGATGGCACCCGGATGGGTTCAGACAGAGCTTGGCGGGCCAGACGCACCCCTGACTATCGAAAACAGCGTTCCGGGTCTTGTCGATGTTCTGATGAGTGTTCAGGGCAAGCCCGGGCTGCAATACCTCGACTATCTTGGGCGAACTGTTCCGTGGTGACTTGGGTAGTTTCTCGAACATTGCGGTTTCGCAATTCTCAGTTGGATCGATGTGAACCCTGATGGCGGCAGCACTTCGATCTTAATCAGGCTGACTTTTCGAGAAGGGCGCACCGGGTCGCTTCGGCAACAGCTCGTTCGAACAGGCCGGCAAGATCCTGCGCATGCTCGCTGGCCGGCTCGCGGCCTACCAGCACCGTCTCGATCCGGGGCAGCACCGGTAGCGAACCCGGAATTATCGTAGGCAATCCCGTGGTCGAGGCGTAGCTCGCTGTTCGGGCACTGACACCGATGCCGGACTTCAGCGCCGCCCCCAGGCCAGGCAGGCTCGCTGTCTCCAGCACGATCCGATAGGCGCAACCCTGGCGCTCGAGCGTTTCGAGCAGGGCGGTGCGGAACGCGCATGGCTGTTCGAGCAGCACCAGCGGAAGCTCGTGGCACTCGGCCAGCGACTGGTCGCCGATCCAGACCATCGGGACCTCCGCCAGCACGCGGCTGCTGCCACGTCGCAACTCCCCATGCCGGCCCAGGCACATCACCACGTCGAGCCGGGCCCGGTCGAACAGTTCGAGCAGTTCGGCCGATCCACCGACACGGAGCTGGATACGCAGCCTCGGGTAATGGTGCGCGAAGGCGGCAAGCACGTCCGGCAGCACCGTATCGGCAAAATCCTGCACCAGCCCGAGCTGAAGCGGGGCCGCCTCGATCTCGGCACCGAGCGAGGCCACGATATGATCGTTCAACAACAGCAACTGCCGGGCCAGGCCGACCAGCTCCTCGCCGGCGGCAGTCAGCATCAGCGAGCGGCCGTTGCGATGGAATACCCGGCTCTGCAGCAGGTCCTCGAGCCGCTTCATCTGCAGGCTCAGCGCCGACTGGGTGAGGAAGATTGTCCCGGTCGCCTGCGCCATCGAGCCGGCATCGACGATGGCGATGAAGGAGCGCAGCAAATCGGTGGGGACGTTGGTCGCCATGCGGGTCGGACGCCGGAGCAGCGTCACGTTCGGGGTGCCGGTCATGCGGTGCGCAAGGGATTCCACAGTCGTTCCGATCTGCTGTTCAATTAACGATAGCCAACCGTCCCATAAGCATTAGTCGATTGTTATCCACGACGACAAGACGGAATATTCAAGGATCAGCTTCATCCCGCGGTGGTACCCTATGGTCCGGGCCTCCACCGAACGGAGGTCATCCATGCCCGTAGAGTTCATCGGCTACGTCGGAAACCAGAACCAGTCGGAAACGATCGCGGCGTCCGGGCCGGCTATCGATCTGGTCCATGTCGAGACCGCGGCCAAGCTGCACGAGAATGCCGGCTTCGACCGGACCCTGTTCGCGTTCCACTCGACGTCGCCGGAAAGCATCCTTGTCGCGCAGCATGCGGCCAGCGTGACCGACCGGCTCGGGGTGATGATCGCGCACCGGCCCGGCTTCAATGCGCCGACCATCCTGGCCCGGCAGCTTGCCACGCTGGACCACATCACCAAGGGCCGGGTGTCGGTGCATGTGATCACCGGTGGCAGCGACGTCGAACTCCAGGCCGACGGCGACTACACCACCAAGGCGGAACGCTATGCGCGGACATCGGAATATCTCGACATCGTCCGCTCGGAATGGACCGAGACCAAGCCGTTCGACTATGCGGGTCGGTTCTACCGGGTGAACGGTGCGCGCTCGGTCGTGAAACCGTACCGCCCATCCGGGATCCCGGTCTATTTCGGCGGCTCGTCGGACGAGGCGATCGCGGTCGCCGGCAAGCACGCCGACATCTACGCGCTCTGGGGCGAGACCTACGAGCAGGTGCGCGAGGTCATCGCACGGGTCCGCGCTGCCGCGGCGCCGTATGGAAGGTCACCACGCTTCTCGTTGTCGCTTCGGCCGATCGTGGCCGACACCGAGGAAGAGGCCTGGACGCGCGCCGATCGCGTGCTGGAACAGGCGCGTGCCTTGCAGGAAGCATCGGGGTTCAAGCGCCCGGTCGACGTGCCGAACGAGGGCTCGCGTCGCCTGCTGGCGGCGGCTGCTCAAGGGACGCGTCTCGACAAGCGCCTGTGGACCGGGATCGCATCGCTGGCGGGAGCGCGCGGCAACTCGACCTCGCTGGTCGGCACGCCGGACCAGGTGGCCGATGCGATGCTCGACTATTACCGGCTCGGGATCTCGACCTTCCTGATCCGCGGTTTCGATCCGCTGCTCGATGCCTACCAATACGGCCGCGACCTGATCCCGCGTGTCCGTGCCCTGGTGGCGAAAGAGGATCTCGATGCGGCAATCCAGGTCGCCGAGGCGGCCTGATCACGGTGCGACCGCTCATCGTCAACCAGATCGGCCCGGAGATCACGGCGGCATTGTCCGCTCATCCGACCCGGCCGCAGGTTCGCGAGGTTGCCCCGAACCGGGAGCCCTGGCTGGTCGGCGATGCAGACATACTGATCACCGGTCCGCATCCGGCCTGGCGCGACGCGCCGGATGCAGGGCCTTCCGGCTGGCCGGGTAGGCTGCGATGGGTCCAGGCGGCCTCCGCCGGCATCGACTGGATGCCGCGCTGGATGCTGGACGGGCCGGTCGTCACATGCGGGCGTGGCCACAGCGCGATCCCGATCGCCGAATATGTGCTGACCTCCATGCTGCTGCACGAAAAGCGGCTGGATGCGATCAGTATCCACAGCCGCGACGACTGGAAGCGCCATGCGCTCGGCACGCTCGACGGGCGCACGCTGGGACTGGCCGGTTATGGCGCGATCGGGCAGGCAGTGGCGGCGCGGGCGCGGGCGTTCGGCATGCGGGTCGCAGCCTGGCGGCGCTCGGCCTGGGCCGATGACGAAGAACCCGGCGTGTCCAGGGTCGGCAGCCTGGCGGAACTGGCCTCGATCTCGGACCATCTGGTGCTGGCGTTGCCGCTGACCGGTGCCACCAGGCACTGCGCCGATCATGCGGTGTTCGAAGCGGCGCGACCGGGCCTGCATCTGGTCAATATCGCCCGTGGCGGATTGGTCGACCAGGCGGCGCTGCTCACGGCCCTGGATACCGGACGGCTCGGTTTCGCGACGCTGGACGTGACCGATCCGGAGCCGCTGCCGGAAGGCCACCCGATCTATACCCATCCGCGCATCAGGCTCACGCCGCATGTTTCGTGGTCCGGCCACGGGACGCGGACCCGGCTGACCGAGCAGATCCTCGGCAATCTCACGGCCTATGCGCGCGGCGAGACGCTGCGCGATGTGGTCGATCCCGCACGCGGCTACTGAACTCAATCAGGGATGCAAAAGTCATGAACGTCATTACCGACATTCCCGCACGGAAGCAGCGTTTCAGCCTGCAGCAACGGGCCCCCGCCGCATCGTTCGCGGAGGAGCGGCTGCATCGCAAGCAACGGCTTGCCGCCACCTTCCGGCTGTTCGCACGCTACGGTTTCGACCAGGGGCTGGCCGGACACGTCACGGCGCGGGATCCGGAGTTTCCCGAGCAGTTCTGGATCAATCCGCTGGCGCAGCATTTCAGCCAGATCCGCGTGTCGGACCTGCAACTGGTCGATCACGCGGGCAACGTGCTGATCGGCAACCGGCCGATCAACAATGCCGGCTTCACCATCCACTCGGCGCTGCATGCGGCACGTCCCGACGTGATCGCAGCGGCGCATACGCACAGCACCTACGGCAAAGCCTTCTCGACGCTGGGAAAGCTGCTCGATCCGCTGACCCAGGATTCGTGCGCGTTCTATGAAGATCATGCGGTGTTCGATCCATTTACCGGCGTGGTGCTGGATGACAGCGAGGGCGTTCGACTGGCGAAAACCCTCGGGCAGAAGAAGGCGCTGATCCTGCAGAACCATGGGTTGCTGACGGTCGGTCCGACCGTGGAAGCGGCGGCCTGGCGGTTCATCTCGATGGACAATGCGGCGCACACGCAGCTTCTGGCCGACGCCGCCGGCAAGACCCGGCCGATCGCGCATGAAACGGCCCAGTCCACCGCACGCCTGACCGGCACCGATCTTGGCGGCTATTATTCGTTCCAGCCGCTCTGGGACTGGATCGTCGCCGCCGAGCCCGACCTGCTGGATTGAGTGCACGATGACACATCCAGATTCCGTTGAACGTCTGCGTGGCTTCGTCGTCGATTTCAGCAGGCTCGTGACGGAAGAAACCCGCACGGCGGTTCTGCTCCAGCGTGGTGCCGATCTGCTCGGTGCCCTGGTGGCCAGGGATAACTGGCTGCCGGATGCCTATGCGGTGCCGCATCCGGAGCACTACCAGCAATACCTGCTGCATTGCGATCCGCTGGAGCGGTTCTCGCTGGTCAGCTTCGTCTGGGGGCCGGGACAGCGCACGCCGGTGCACGACCATCGTGTCTGGGGCCTGGTCGGCGTGTTGCGCGGCGGTGAGATCGAGACGCGCTACATCCGCAATGCGGCAGGACGGCCGGAGGCGGATGCGTCGGAAGCGCTGCATCCGGGCGACGTGGCACGCCTGTCGCCGGAGGATGGCGACCTGCACCGCGTCGCCAACGCGTTCCAGGATCGCGTATCGGTGTCGATCCATGTGTATGGCGGCAATATCGGTGCGGTTCGCCGTGCCACCTACGATGCCGAAACCGGAGCCGAGAAGCCGTTCGTGTCCGGGTATGCGAACAATTCGGTGCCGAACCTTTGGAACCGTTCGCTCGAACGGGCGCCGGCGTGAATAAAACCGTGTCACCCGAGACGGTGCGGCAAATCCTGCGCGACGGCCGGGAAATCGCGCTGATCGATCTGCGCGAGGAAGGTCCGTATTCACGGGCGCATCCGCTGTTCGCGGTCAACGTGCCGCTCAGCCGGATCGAGCTGCTGACCCTGGAACTGGTCCCTCGGAGTTCCGTGCCGATCGTCCTGTATGGCGGGGCGGACGGCCTCGATCATTTGGTGGCGCGCGCGTTGCCGGTGTTTCGTCGGCTGGGCTACTCGGATGTGTCGGTGCTGGAGGGCGGTCTCGACGGCTGGCGCAGCGGCGGCGGCGAGCTGTTCCAGGACGTCAACGTGCCGAGCAAGGCGTTCGGCGAACTCGTCGAGGCGACGTGCCACACGCCATCGCTGGCGGCCGAAGAATTGCATCGCCGGCTGGCCGAAGGCGACAACCTGGTGGTGCTCGACGCGCGGCGCACCGAGGAGTTCGCGGTGATGAGCATCCCGTCGGGCCAGAGCGTGCCGGGCGGCGAGTTGGCACTGCGTGTCCGTGATGTGGCGCCCGATCCGCATACCGTCGTCGTGGTGAACTGCGCGGGGCGGACGCGCTCGATCATCGGGACGCAGAGCCTGGTCAATGCGGGCATTCCGAACCCGGTGTTCGCGCTGCGCAACGGCACCATCGGCTGGACCCTGGCTGGGCTGGCGCTCGATCGTGATGCGACCCGTCGCACAGTGGCGAAACCAATGTCGGCGCATGTCAAAGCCCGTGCGGCTGCGGCCTTGCTGGCGGAGCGCACCGGCGTCCGGGTGCTGGATCTCGAAGGATTTCGGGCGCTCGAGAGCCGTTCGGACATCACCTTGTATTGGCTCGATGTGCGGTCGCCGGACGAGCATGCGGCCGGCCACCCGCAGGGCTTCCGGAACGCACCCGGCGGGCAGCTCGTGCAGGCGACGGACGAGTGGATCGGCGTCAGGCACGGCACTATCGTGCTGATCGACGATGATGGGGTACGGGCGCGAATGGCGGGCCATTGGCTGCGGCAACTGGGCTGGAACGAGGTATTCGTGCTGGATGGCTGGGATGGGCTGGTGCTGGAGCAGGGACGTGTGCCGTCTCGCGTCGCCGAGCCTCCTCGCGGCTTTGAAACGATCGCGCCATCCGCGCTGGCAGTGAGGCTGGAGGCGGGGGACGTGCTGCTGATCGATCTGGCACGAAGCCCGGACTTCCGGCGCGCACATATTCCGGGTGCGCGGTTCGCTGTTCGCGCGGAGCTTTCGGGTCTCGATGCGCTCGTCGCGGAGCGGACACTGGTGCTGACATCGCCCGACGGAGTGTTGGCCGCATTCGTGGCGGCCGACGTGCAGGCAAGCACCGGACGGTCTCCGCTGCTGCTGGCCGGCGGAACGGACGCGTGGCGCAGTGCTGGTTTTCCGGTCGAAACAGGACTGGCGCCCGGCATGGCCCTGTCGGTGCCCGATGACGTCTACAAGCGCCCCTACGAGGGAACCGACAACGATCAGGCGGCCATGCAGGCCTATCTCGACTGGGAGTTCGGACTGGTCGCGCAGCTCGAACGGGACGGAACGCACGGGTTCCGGGTGCTGTCGTAAGGTGAAACTATCTATGTCATATTCGGCATAAATTTTCTCAATATGCGTAATTCGACATATATCTTGTAGATAGACCCGGATGTTTGTATAGCGGATAAATCATATCGGGCGGCTTTATGCCGGTTATAATATATGGCTCAATCCGTAAACGTGCTTGGATCCAGTCTTTCAACCCAGCGCAAGCGCACCGGCCGGACACAGACCGAGATCGCGGCATCGCTGGGCATGGCGCAGGCTCAGGTGTCCCGCATCGAGCAGGGCAACGATGCGCGGGTCTCGACGATCCAGGACATCGCCAGCGCCCTCGGGCTGGAGATCATGCTCGTCCCCAAGACATTGTCGAACACGGTCAGAGCCCTGATCGATGCGGAACATGGCAAGCCGGTTCCCGCCCAGGACACGCCACGCTGGTCGCTGGAAGATGAAGGGTGAGCCGGCCGGCGTCTCTGGCGGTCCTGCTGAACGACAGGCGCGTCGGCGCGATTTTCGACCTCGGGCACGGACGCAGCATCTTCGTGTTCGACGAGGACCACCTCAACGATCGCGATGCGCCGATCCTCGGTCTCGGCTTCATCGGCCGGTCCGGACGGATCGTGTATTCGTCTCGCCCGTATCAACGGCAGGTCGACCCGTTCTTCTCGAACATGCTGCCGGAAGGCCTGTTGCGCCGCTACGTCGAGCAACGCCATGACGTGGCCAACGAATACGATCTGCTGACATCGCTCGGCTCCGATCTGCCGGGCGCGGTGACGCTGGTGCCCGACGCTGCAAGCTCCGACAGGGCAGGGGCCGCTCGCGATGCGGACGATCCGAAAGAGGAAATTCCGGACAGATTCCGGCTGAAATTCTCCCTGGCTGGCGTGCAGATGAAATTGTCGGCGCATCGCTCCGGCGACCGGCTTTCCCTGCCGGCATCAGGAACCGGCGGAGACTGGATCGTGAAGCTTCCATCCCCCCGGCATATTGGCGTCGCCGAGAACGAGTTCTGGATGATGGAACTCGCGCGAGCGAGCGGCTTCGAGGTTCCGCAGACAGGCCTGATCGACAGCACCGATATCGTCGGATTTCCACCCGGTATCGATCCACCGCCGGGCCGATCATTCTGCATCCGTCGCTTCGACCGCATCGATCGCAGCCGTATTCACATCGAGGACTTCGCCCAGATATTCAGGCTCTATCCGACCGACATCAACAAGTATCGGAAAGCGAACCACGAACTGATCGGTCGCGTATTGATGGATGCGGGCGTTCAGCAGGCCGTGGACTACCTTCGGCGGCTGGTCTTCATGATCGCGATCGGGAATGGCGACATGCACATCAAGAACTGGAGCGTCATCCATCGCGAGGGCGTGGCACCCGCCCTGACGCCAGCCTATGACTGGCTGTCGACGGTTCCATATATCAGGAACGAGGCTCTCGCATTGACGCTGGGCGGCAGGCGCGCCTTCAACGACATGACCGGCGACCATTTGATCGAGTTCGGCGAGAGTCTCGGGCTTCGGAAGCCGCTCGCACGCCGAACGGTCGTCGACGCCGTTGCCGGCATCGGTGAACAGTGGCGTATCATGCGGCCGCGTATCGAAGCCGAAATCCCGCCGGAAACTTTTCGGATCATGGAAACCCATATCGACACGGCGCTTACGACCATCCTGGTTCCGGCGCGTATCAGCTCAGCGGGAGCTGGGCCGAGAGCGCATCGCTGAAGTAGCCCGACACGTCCAGGCCGGCGGGCAGCAGCTTCACCTGTGCGAACGTTTCAGCCACCGTCTGGGCGCTCGCGATGTCGGACTTGCGGATCGAGCGCAGCGAAAACGGTTTTTCCTCTTCGCGGAGATAGGCGAGCGCGATCGGCTCGGGCACGTTCACGACCGGCGCTACCAGCTTCGCCCAACGCGGCTTGTCGGCGTCCAGCACCCGATAGGCGCGCCCCAGTCGGTGGATATAATCGACCATCGCGTCACGGAAGGCCGGGTCTTCGAGATCCCTGGGGCTGGCACCGACCAGATAATTGCCCGACAGGATTCCGACCGCATTCTGCAGCACGCGCGCTCCAGTGTCGGCCTCGAGCATCGGGATCGCGTAGCCATAGGTCGCCCACGCATCCAGCGCACCGGATTTCATCGCCGTCAGGCCGGCACTTATGCCGAGCGCGATCGGCTGGATATCGTCGAACGACAGACCATGTTGTTCGAGCATTTTGATCAGGAAATAATGCGCGGTGGTGGCCCTGACATATCCCACCCGCTTGCCTTTCAGGTCGGCGATGCTGCGGGCAGATGACCCCTTCGGCACCAGGACCGCCTGGTTCGCGGTCGGCCCTTCCAGCACGGCGACGACGCGGATGTTCGAGCGCGCGGCTGCCGCGAACACCAGCGGGATCTCGCTCCAGTTGCCGATATCCACCGCATCGGCATTCATCGCCTGGGTGATGAGATTACCGCCAGTGAACTCACTGAACTGCGTGGTGTATGGCGTGTGGTCTTCCCCAGTGCCGGGCAGGATGATCTGGTCCATACCGCGATAGGTGCCGATACGGAGGGTGATGCCGGACAGGTCGCGGCCGGCAGCCCGGGCATCCGGCGGGATCAGGCCGGATGCCGCCAGGGCGGCGCCGGCTTGCAGAACGAGGCGGCGCGTGAGCATCGCTGGCGTCTCCATCTTCAGAGCCCGAGGGATTGCCGGCCCGACATGGCGAGCGCCACATCGGCCTGCGGGGTATGGACGCGTGCGCAGAGCACATCGCGGTAATGGCGCTCGAGTGGATTGTCGCGGCTCAGGCCGGGGTTTCCGGTCGCCGCGACGGCTTTCTCGACCGCGCGAATGGCGTTCTCGGTGACGACGTGCTTCAGCAGGCCGCCTTCCGCGGCACCCGCGCGAGCGCCATTGGCTTCTTCCAGGACGGCAGCGGCCAGCATGAGACGATTGGTCAGCAGCAACGCGTCGATCTCGCCGACCAGTTCATGAAACCGGGGCAGCGTTGCCAGTGACGCACCAAGATTTGCCGGTGCCCGGTTCCGCAGGAACTTCAGCAGCCAGCGATGGGCCGACCGTGCCACGCCGTCATAAAGCGACGCGATGACGACATTGCCCCATACGGCGTGAACCCGATCCGGACTGGCCCATTCCGATGGACGCCTGATGTCGACCGCATGATCGAGCGGCACACAGACATCGTCCAGAACGACCGTGTGGCTTTCGGTGGCCCGCATGCCGAGTTGGTTCCAGCTTCGTTCGACAATGATGCCGCGCGTATCGAGCGGCACCAGGAAGTTGCCGACACGCGGTTCCGGCTCGTCGGTCCTGGCCCAGACCAGGCCCCATCGCAGCACGGTCGATCCGGTCGAGTAGATCTTGCGGCCGGTGATCCGCCAGCCATCGGCGCTCCACCGTGCGGTCGTGGCCGGAAGTCCACCACGAGCCGGAGTGCCCAGATCGGGCTCGACCCGCAGGGCGTTCATCAGGGCGCCATCCCGGGCCGCTGCACGGCCGACCTGCCGCCGAAGCTCCGGTGGCCAGCGGTCCGAGTGCGTGATCGATGCATGCTGCAGGTATTGCATCGCCACGATCAACGCGGTGGCCGGGTCACCTTCCGCGATGCGTCCGATGATGTCGGCGGCCTCGCCCAGTCCAGCGCCGGCACCGCCATGCTCAGGTGAGACCGTGAGAGCGAGCAGGCCGGCCTCCTGCAGTTCGGCGAGATTGTCGAGCGAGGCCGTCGCCGTCTCGTCGTGACCGGCAGCACGGGCGGCAAAGCGGTCGATCAGCGCCTGCAGGCCCGTATCCGTCCGCTGCGTCGTCACCATGACATTCAAGATCCTGCTCCTGCTTCCCCGATCGTTCGAGACTAGCTCGGTAGGCACAAACTTAATCGTTAATTAGAATCATATGCCATATTACACTATTAAACACAGTGCTTCATTGATTAGCACCGGTTCTGCGGTTCTTATTGGAATAAGATTGCTGCTGGATCCTCATGATGACACGCGCCCTGATTTTCCATCCCTTGGCGCTCGCCAGCTTCCTGCTCGGAAGCACCGCGTTCGCAGCACCTGTCGAAACGGTCCGGGTCGACGGACGCAGCCGTTCCGCACTGAAGCACGACAAGCTGCAGCACAGCGCAGCCTCGGTGTCCGAACTGAGCGCGGAGAAGCTGCAACGACTTGCGATCACCAGCACCCGGCAGATCACCAGCCTGACGCCGAACCTGTATCAGCCACGTGCGACGGTCGGTTATTCCAACTCGAACTACTTCATTCGTGGTATCGGAGAACTCGATGCTCAGGGTGAACCATCGGTCGGAACCTATATCGACGGGGTTTATCTGCCCCGCACGATCGGTACGATGCAGGAACTGCTCGACATCGAGAGCATCGAGGTCGATCGCGGGCCGGTTGGCTTCACCACCGGCCATCAGGCCGAGGGAGGCGCGGTCCGGATCGATACCGCGATCCCCGGCAACCGCACTAAATTTACCGCACAGACCGGCTACGGCACCTACAACGAATGGGTCGCCGGGTTTGCGGCCAGCGGTGCACTGGTAAAGGACAAGGTCTACGCCAGCATCTCGGTCAATCATCATGCGCGCGACGGGATCGATCGGAACTACACGCTCGATCGGCTCGAGAACGACATCGACTACACGCAGGCGCGCGGCAAGCTGCGGTTCACCCCGACCGATCGGCTCGACATCACGCTGGCGTTCGACGGAACCAGCGACGGCAGCACCAATCGCGGCTACGGCAACCTGCTGAACCCGTATCGCTATGGGCTGTATTCATCGGTGTATCCAAAGAACAACTACAGCGAGGCAGGTTTCACCGGAACTGCTTCATACCAGCTCGATGACCATCTGACGGTTCGTTCCATTACCGGAATACGCGGCTATAACGATGACGGCGCTTATGATAATTCCGGCGATCCCTATGCGCGGACCTCGCAGCTTCTCCATTACAAGGACCGGTCCTATTCGCAGGATATCCGGCTGACCGGACAATGGAGCCGGTTTAGCTTCACCACGGGTGCGTATTTCTTCTACGAGGACTGGTACACCGGCCGGCGCGCGAACAACGTGTTCGGCACCCAGACCAACAATCCCGCCCTGATGAAATTCCAGCCGGTCAACGCGGTTATCGACCAACTCACGACCAACTGGGCGATCTATGGGATCGGCCGATACCGGATCGCGCCGACGCTGACCGCATCGGTCGGCCTGCGCTGGAACTGGGAACGGCACTCGAACTCGGAAGTGCTGAGCTCGCTTGGCCCTACGACGGGCTATGTCGCCAACCAGGCACAGGACCTCAACGCCTTCTTCAACGCACCGGTCGGCGCTGTTGCCTGGACCGCGTCGGCGCGACAGAGCTGGACGCAGTTGCTGCCGAAGGGATCGCTCGAATGGCAGGTGGCGCCACATGTCATGCCGTATGCGACGATCAGCCAGGGCGGGAAGTCGGCCGGCTACGATTATCGTGCGCAGACACCGACGGCGCTCGGCCGACAGCAGGCATTGCTGCCGTATGGTCCGGAAACCGTCACCACCTACGAGCTGGGGGTAAAGAGCGAGCCGTTCCCGCATCGTCTCGGAATCAATGCGGCGATCTTCTACAACGACTTCACCGACCTGCAGATCACCACGCTGGATCCGTCCACGGGGCTCAGCCACCGCTACAATGCCGGCAACGCGCATTCTCTCGGTGCCGAGATCGAGGCGAACGTGCATGTCCTGCCGCAATGGGAAATCGATGCGACCGGCTCGTATCTCTACAGCGAGCTCGACAGCTTCAAGGGCATCGCGTCACGCAGCGTGTTCGCGTCCGGGCTGGCGCTCAATAACACGCCGCATGCGGGCGAGCGCCTGCCGTATTCGCCGCGTTTCCAGATGGACCTGTCCAGCAGCTACGTGCTGCCGCTGCATGTGCCGGGCGAAGTCAGGATCGCCGGCGACATCAGCTTCCAGACGCCGGTCTTCCTGGATGCGCTGGATAACGATCAGACGCGGCTGCCGGACCAGACCTACGTGAACGCGCTGGTGAGCTGGACGAGCCCGAAGGCCCGCTGGTCCGCGACGGTATCGGCCAAGAACCTGCTCGACCGGCGCTATCCGCAAAGCCTGAGCCTGTTCCAGGGCGGCGGCGTGCCGGTGATCTACTCGGCCGCCTACGCCGACCCCAGGACGGTCATGTTCACGCTTCGCTACACGCTCTGAAAGCCCGTTTCGATAATGCTATCAGGCCGGCGAGCTGATGCAGCGCTCCGTGCCGGTTCTCGATTGCCGCGGTCGGCACTTTCCGAAGGAGACGCTCTCACCCGGTCTGTAGATGAATCCGGCATTTGATACCCACACAGCATGGCCGTTTTCGACCAGCAGACACTCGTGGCGCTGATCCGCCCGGCTGGATCTGGCCGTAAGCGGACGAACCGTTTTCGGGCGGATCGAAGGTAAGCGGACGTTCATGCGTGCACTGTTATCGACCGTTACGACTCCGATCTTGCTGTCGATGCGATGCCGACAGTGAGCGAGCTGACGGTTACTACACCCCGTGTGACCGCCTGGGCGCCGCTGAGCGATGCGTGACGGCTAGGCGTAGACACCATTTGAATACTCGGCGCTACCTCGTCGCGAAACGCGACTTTGCCTCCTCGCTCGCTGGCATATAGAGGGATACGGCCGTGCCCTCAGGGTCGCGGAACTGGAAAGTCTTGTTGCCCCAAGGCATCGTCTTCAACCCGTGCACGAGTGGCACCCTGTCCTTCAGGCGCTCATAATCCGCGTCGATGTCTTCGACCTGGAACTCGATGAAGGCCGTACGGTTGGCGCCTGGTTCCGCGCTCCCTTCCTGCCAGAGCACAACTGTCTCAGCAGCGCCGATGGCGAGCGTGGCACCCGGCGTCACGATTTCGGCAAAGACCGGTGCGAGCCATCCGGCGTGCAGCCCGGTCACCATCTCGTAGAACGAGACCATGCGCTGGATGTCGGCTGCGATCAGACGGGTTGATGCGAATTTCATGCGGAATCCTTTTCATTGGCCGTGACGTCGCGGCAGCACGCCCTTGTCGCACATGCCTGCTGACAGCATCCTGGCAGCAGGAGTTTACTCGATGCGCCCGACCGACCGATTGTTCCAGATCATCCAGGCTTTGCGCCGGTCAACCAGGCCCATCACGGCTGCAGCCCTGGCTGACGAACTCGGCGTCTCGAAGCGCACGATCTACCGCGACATCGCGGAACTGATGGGTCAGCATGTTCCCATCGAAGGCGAAGCTGGCTTTGGCTATCTTCTGCGTTCGGATTATGACATGCCCCCCTTGATGCTCACTCTCGACGAGATCGAGGCGGTGGTGCTTGGAGCACAGTGGGTCGAAGGTAGAGGCGATGCGGTGCTTTCGCGTGCGGCTCGCGATGTCATGTCAAAGATCGCTTCCGTCGTGCCCCAACATCTGCGCACGGTCATCGCCGAGCCCAGCGTCGGGGCGAAGCCCACGATCGGGGCAGCTGTCGACAGTATCGATACGTCGACCTTTCGATCTGCAATCCGAGGCGGACGGAAATTAGGTCTCTGCTACCGTTCTGAGGCTGGAGCGCAGACCGCTCGGATCGTATGGCCGGTCATGCTCGGATATTCGGAGGCGACTTGTCTGCTGATAGCTTGGTGCGAGCTTCGCCAAGATTTCCGGCATTTTCGCGTAGATCGCGTAACAAAATTCGAGATGATGAAAGAGACCAACGGTCTGCGTAAAGGTGAGTTACGTCACCGCTATCTCGTTTGGCGTGAGGAGAACCTCCGCGCGGCGGAAGCTGCCGTGCATAACTGAGGCCGCGATCTTCAAGATCGAGACAGGCAATGTCCGCTTTCAAGGATTGATGACAGTTGCTGTTCCTTCCGCTTCTGGCGCGAAGCTGCCATTGACGACCGGGTGACATGCGTCTGTTGTCCATACCTAGCCGACCTACATCACGGGTATCGAGCGTCAGATTGATCCACTGACGCATGTCCAAGAGGTCCCTGTTGCTCAGGACGATCCGGTCGGATCGCGGGCCGCCGTGCGTACAATCTCGTCGATCTAGTTTCGTTCTGCCTGTGCGGGCACTGCAATCCTCAGCACGTCATGTGCGCTGGCCATCACCTGCGACGGATCGGCTACCGTTGCGTCGGCATCCTGCCCCGTTTCGGCGCTGCCATAGCCCCAGCCGACGAAGATCGACGGGATGCCGGTACCTCGGGCCGCTGCGACGTCGTTATGGTGATCGCCCACCATGACCGATCGGTGCGGGCTGCCCTGCGCCGCTGCGATCGTTGCCAGCAGATGGGCCGGATCGGGTTTCCGGGAGGCAAAGCTGTCGCCACCGCCGATCGCCGCGAACAGCTCGTCGATCCCGAGTGCCGCCAGCAGCGCACGGGCCGCCGCAACCGGCTTGTTGGTGCAGACGGCCAGCCGCCAGCCGGCATGGATCGCCTCCTGCAGCATGTCGGCGATGCCTGGAAACAGCCGGGAGAAGTCGGCCGCATGCGCCGTGTAGTCGGCGGTGTATGCCGCGATTGCGCGATCGTCGCACGGCACGCCGCGGTGGTGGAGGATCCGCTGCACCAGTGCCGGAACCCCATCGCCCACCATCGGCCGAAGCTCGGATACGGTGATCGGGGCAAGCGAACGCTGGTCCAGCATCCGGTTCGCGCAGGCGAGCAGGTCGGGGATGGTGTCGACCAGGGTGCCGTCCAGGTCGAGCACCAGAAGCCGGGCCGGGCCAGGAGAGAGGAGCGCTGTGGCGATGGGCATGCAGTAATCCGAAACTGTTCTTGATCGGCGGAGACGCCGGCCGGGTTTGACAGCGATCCCGTCGGACCGCTACCGCCACTGATGATGTCCGATCGAACGCCTGCTACCGCCATTCTGCTCGCAGCGGGTCTCGGCACCCGCATGAAATCCTCCCTGCCGAAGGCACAGCACCCGCTCGCCGGCCGGCCGATGCTGCGTCACCTGATCGAGAGCTGCAGCACAGTGTTCGACCGGATCGTCGTGGTCGTAGGGCCGGGCATGGAGGCGCTGGAAAAGGCTGCCGCGCCGCATGCCGTGGTCGTCCAAACCGAGCGCCTCGGCACCGCGCATGCGGCGATGCAGGCGGCGGACCTGTTCGGCGAGGGTGACGTCGCGGTGCTCTATGCCGACAACCCGCTGATCACCCAGGGCACCCTCGAACGGTTGCTGGTGGCCAGACGCTCGACGAATACCGGGCTGGCGCTGCTTGCGATGCGCCCCGGCGATCCGGCGCGCTACGGCCGGCTGGTGACCAGACCGGACGGCGACGGCGGCGAGACGGTGGACCGCATCGTCGAGTGGGCCGATGCGAGCGTCGAGCAACGGTCGATCGGGCTGTGCAATGCCGGCGTGCTGTGCGCCGAGGCAAGTCGCTTCGCCGGCTGGCTGGCGCAGGTTCGCAACGACAACGCCAACCACGAGTACTACCTGACCGACGTCGTGGCTCTGGCCGCGTCCGAGGGTGCGCTGGTTCGTTACGTCGAGGCGCCGGAAGAGGAGCTTCGCGGCATCAATTCGCGTGCCGAGCTGGCGGAGGCGGAGGCCGTCATCCAGCGCCGCCTGCGCCTGCGGGCGATGGAAAACGGCGCGACCCTGGTGGCGCCGGACACCGTGTTCTTCTCCGCCGATACGATCCTCGGACGCGACGTGACGGTGCATCCGAACGTCGTGTTCGGTCCCGGCGTAACGGTTGGGGACGGCACCGAAATACGGGCTTTCAGCCATCTCGAAGGGGCAGTCATCGGCGAGAAGGCAATGATCGGACCATTTGCCCGCCTGCGTCCCGGCACCCAGGTCGACGACGCGGCGCATGTCGGCAATTTCGTCGAGCTCAAGGCGACCCATCTGGCCGCCGGCGCCAAAGCCAATCACCTGGCCTACCTCGGCGACGCGACGATTGGGCCGCGTTCCAACGTCGGCGCGGGCACCATCACCTGCAACTATGACGGTGTGTCCAAGCACCGCACCACGATCGGCGAGGACGTGTTCGTCGGCTCGAACTCGACCCTGGTGGCACCGTTGTCCCTCGGCGATCGCGCGTTCGTGGCCGCCGGCAGCACCATCACCAGCTCTGTTGCTGCGGACGCGCTGACATTCGGGCGTGCCCGGCAGGAAACCCGGGCCGATCGTGCGATCGACCTGCGTGCCCGGATCAAGAAGGAGAAGCGCTGATGTGCGGCATCGTTGGCGTCATCGGCACGCGTGAAGCCACGCCGCTGCTGTTCGAGGCACTGCGCCGGCTGGAATATCGCGGCTATGATTCGGCCGGGATCGCCACGCTGGTCAACGGTCACATCGAGCGGCGCCGGGCTGAGGGCAAACTCGACAATCTCGGCCGGGTGCTGGAACTGCGCGGCCT
>JBPBQO010000175.1:0-18364 GCA_050954785.1 Janthinobacterium lividum
GGCTCGATCACCGAGAACACCCGGCTCGACGGCCTCAACATCATCGGCACCACTGCGGTCCCGGTCGAAAATCTCGACAGCATCCAGGTGCTGAACGGGCTCGGCGGCGCATTGTTCGGACCGGAAACTCCGGCCGGCGTGTTCGACTACATCCTCAAGCGGCCGACCGATACGCCGCTCGCTCGCTTCGTCGGTAGTTTTGCAAGCGATGGATTGTTCACCACCGAGGGAGATGTCGGCGGCCGTGTCGGACAGAACGGCTGGCTCGGCTACCGGATCGACCTCGTGCATGGCGAGGGCGAGAGCTATGTGGATGGCAGCTTCGCGGATCGCACGCTCGGCAGTGCGGATCTCGACATTCATCTGGACGCCGACACGGTGATCCAGGTCGATGGCAGCCATTATGAAGACAGCGGATACGGCCTGCCGGGCAGCATCGTCTATGATGGCGCCAGCACAGCCACAACGAACAAGAACACGATCCTGCCCACGGCGCCCGATCCGACGCAACGCGGCCTCGGCCAGCCGGGGGCGGGCACCGACCTCATCACCGACACCGGGCTCGTGAAGATCATCCATAATTTCGGCGGCGACTGGCGGCTCGAGCTCGGCGGCCTTTATCAGGACGCGCAACGCAACCTGTTCGGCATTACCAACACGCTCACCGACAATCGCGGCGACTACACGACGACCAAGAACTTCACAGCCGTTCCGCATTTCACCGACGGCAGCAACGAGGCCTCTCTCAACGGGCACGTGACGATCGCCGGAATGCGCAACAATCTGACGTTGGGCACCAACGGCTTCATCAACGATCAGTATAATTTCCGCAGTTCGATCATCACGACGCTCGGGAAGTCGAACCTGGGCCACCCCGCGATCTTCCGATACGTGGCGATCCCGTCACATGGCAGCCAGTATCTTTCGGGCGACCTGTTCCAGCAGTCGATCATCGAGGGAGACACGCTGCATTTCGACCGTCATTGGGCGATACAAGCAGTGTTCAGTGAATCCTTTCTTCGTTCGGAGAGCTTCAGCTCCAAAGACGTGAGGACGAGCACGGGCAATGCGAGCGGCGCGTTCAGCCCGACGGTGAGCGCGATCTGGACCCCGACCTCCAAAGTCACCGCCTACTTCTCGTACGCGAGCAGCGTCGAGGAAAGCGACCAGGCGCCCACCACCGCGATCAACGCCAACGCCTTCCTGGCGCCGTATCACGACGAGATGTTCCAGGCCGGGGTCAAATACGCACCGGTCACCAACCTGTTGCTGACAGTCGACGCATTTCGCATGACGCGACCCTATGCGACCACGCTTACCGACAACGTCTTTCAGGTGATCGGGGAGCAGCGCGACCAGGGGTTCGAGACCTTCGCGCAGGGAAACCTCCTACCCTCGCTGAGCGTGCTCGGTGGCTTCACCTATATCGACGCGCGACTGCTCGATTCGGGAAACGCCGCGACCGAAGGCGGGATGATCGTGGGTGTACCGCAGTGGAAGAGCGACGTGACGCTCGACTGGCACCCGGTTTTCCTGCATGGGCTCGCCGTCACCGGCAGTGCGCATTACGAAAGTGAACGCGCGGCGACCGATACGAACAACTCCTTCGCGCGGCAGTACGCGACGCTCGACCTGGGTGTCCGCTACGCAACTCGCGTGCTGCGCCATGCGGTGATCGCGAAGCTCGGCGCGATCAACGTGACCGACAAGCACTATTACTCGTCGATTGCGGACGGCAACATCGTGGGCAGCCCCGGCGCCGACACCGCTTATCTCGGTGCGCCGCGGACGGTGCTGGCGAGCCTTGAATTCGATCTCTGATCCGGTTGCAGCAGCATGTCCGCCGCTTCGTAACGGCAGGATAGGATTCGCCGTCGGGGCGAGTATCCGGCTGTCGCGATCGATATGGGCGATCCGGCAGCTTCAGTTCGTCAGCATGGCGTCGAGCGCGGCCAGTGACGGCGCTGCCGCACGGATCGCGTCGGCTTCGGCTTTTCGATAGTGATCGACGAGGGCCACGCCGGCCGGGGTCAGCACTGCGCCGCCGCCGCCGGCGCCGCCAGGACGCGCGGAAACGACCGGTTGGCCGAGGCTCAAATTCATGGCCTCGACCAGCCGCCAGGCCCGTCGGTAGGACATCGTCATTTCGCGGCCGGCGCGGGAAATCGAGCCATGCTCCGCGATCTGCTCGAGCAGCCGGATCTTGCCGGGCCCGAGCCAGCGTTCGCCGTCCTTGTCGACCCGGAGCGTCAGCCGGAGCATCGGATGGTCAGGTGGCCAGCACCGTTTCCGCCTCGCGCATCACGGCTTCCAGTGCGCCGTCGGCGAAGGGCGAGATCAGGCCGGCGGATGCGACCAGCTCGGTGAACGGCGCCGAGCCGCCTTCCGCGCACAGATCGCTGTAGCGGCGCATGGTTTCAGCCGGTTCCTTGCGGGATGCCAGCCAGAACTGCATCGCGCAGCACAGGGCCAGCGTGTAATCGATGTAGTAGAACGGCGACCGATAGATATGCGGCTGCGCCTGCCAGCGTCCGCCCTTGGCCGGGTGGGACAGGTCGCCATAGTCGCGCCACGGCATGTAGTGCGCTTCCAGCCGCTTCCACAACGCATGACGTTCCGCCGGGGTCAGGTCTGGGTTCGAATAGACCTCATGCTGGAAATGATCGACGCAGACGCCGTATGGCAGGAACGCGAGCGAGCCGATCAGGTGCATGCGCCGGAACCGGTCGGCCGCGTCCTCGCCGACCATCAGCGCCATCTGCGGATAGGTCAGGAACTCCAGCGCCATCGAGTTGATTTCGGCCGCTTCCATGGTCGGCCACAACACGTCGATGCCGGGCAGGTCGCGGCTTTTCCAGTTCTGGAAGGCGTGCCCCATCTCGTGCGTGAAGACGTTGATGTCGCCGTGCGTGCCGTTGAAGTTGGCGAAAATGAACGGCACGCCCTCGGTCGGGAATGAGGTGCAGAAGCCGCCGCCGGCCTTGCCTTCGCGGTTCTTCAGGTCGAGGAAGCCGCCGTCGGCCATCATGCGAAAGAATTCGCCCATCTCCGGGTCGAGCCGGTCGAACATGGTTCTCGCCTGCGCCACCATGAAATCATGGTCGCCGGCCGGCTTCGGGTTGCCTGCGGGATCGATCAGGTTCTCGTCCCACGAGTGCAGCGTGTCCCAGCCCTGCGCCGCGCGCCGTTGCTCGAGCAGTCGCGCCACCAGCGGCACCACATGCGTCGCCACCTGGTCACGGAAGGACGCGACCTGCTCGGGGCCGTAATCGACCCGGCGCATGCGCCGGTAGCCGAGCGGCACATACGTTTCGAAGCCGAGCTTGCGTGCCATCGTCGTGCGAAGCCGGACCAAGTCGTCATAGATGCCGTCGAGCGTGTCGGCATGTTCGGCAAAGAAGCCCCAGCGCGCCGCTTCCGCCTGATGGCGCAGATCGCGGTCGAGCGACTCTCCGTACGGTGCGAGGCCGGACAGGTTGGTCACGGTCCCGCCGACGCTGAGCCTGGCCGATGCCAGCAGCTCGGTATAGCGCGCACCGAGGCGGGCTTCCTCCTCCAGGTCGGCCGCGATCGCCGGATCGAAAGTGGTGACATCGCTCTCCCACAGCCTGACGACATGCGCGCCGACCACGGCCTCGACCGCCGCCCGATCGTTGTTTGCCAGCAGCCTGTGCTTCACGTCGGTCTCGTAGCCGGTCGCCACCGGACCCAGCCCATCCGCATAGTCGCGGTCGGCGCGGGCAGTCTCGCTGGTGGTGTCCTGCGCGAAACGGAGATGCACCAGGGCCGCCCAGCTATCGTAGCGCCGGCGCTCCTGGTCCCACAGGTCGAGCGCCTGGCCGAGCGAGCCGGGACCAGCATCCAGCATGGTGTCGATGGTGCCATAGGCCGCTTCCAGCCCTTCGCGTGTCGGACGCTCGACGTGGATCTCGGCAAATTTCAGGTGCGGCATCGTCATGGCGAGCGGGATCCTGTTCGGCAGGAGGCAATCATCCTCGCCATGTCACACGACCGGATCGGACTTGGCCAGAGCCGTCCCGAATCGTTCAGGCAGGATCGTGATCGGGCCGGCTCCAGAAGAACGTCAGCTCATGCTTGTTGTGCGAAAGATGCAGAACACGACTTCCGGGGATCGCAGCGAATGCCTGTGCGGCATCATGGTCGGTCGGGTCCTGGAACTTGATCGTGCAGACGATGCGGCCGACCGTCCCAGCCTCGATCCAGCGCCGCACCAGCGTCAGCAGCCGGTCCGGATAGGCGATGATGTCGCTGAACAGCCAGTGTACGGGCGGTTCGTTCGCCGGTTCGAGACCGAACGCGCTTTCCCGCCTGAACCCGACGCCCGGCATGGAGGCCACCGTCGGGTCGAGCGGAGCGCGGTCGACCGCCATCACCGTGGCGCCGAGGCTGGCGATCGCCCAGGTCCAGCCGCCCGGCGTGGCGCCGAGATCGAGACAGGTGTCGCCCGGCTGCGGCCATAGCCCCAGCCGGGCGCAGGCTTCCCAGAGCTTGAGGTAGGCGCGGCTCGGCGGCCCGATCCTGTCCTCGACGAAGCGGGCAATCCCGTTCGGGAACGGGCTGGTCTTGGTGGTGCTGAGCAGCAGGAGGCCCGGTTCCAGCAGCGTCCAGGCACCGAGCGGGGCGGTCGGCGCGGCGGCCGGAAAAACCAGCGGCGCCGACTTCACGCTCGGCAGCCGGTCCACGATCAATGCCGACCGGCGATGGTGCAGCAGCGGGAAATGACTCCAGTTGCGCTGCCGGTCGCGCAACGCCTTCGCCGCGTCGCCGATCGAGGCGCAGGCAACCAGTTCGGGCGCGGTCCAGGTGTCGAGCGCCCACAGCACTGGGGCAGGCGGTTCGGGCGAGAGCGCCAGCCTGCCATGCCAGGCCGAGATGGTCAGGCCGCGTCGCGACAGTTCCTCGGCCAGCACGGCTTCGTTGCCTTCGGACGCCAGATAGGCGGCGCCGATGGTGCTCGGACCCACCAAATCCGACGGGGTGGAAACGGGCAGCTCGTTCATCGGCGCAGGCACGCGAGAGCCAGCAGCAGCCAGCCCAGCATCAGCACGCTGCCCCCGATCGGCGCCAGATGGCCCATCCTCCGTGCCCAGGCGCTGTCGCCTGCAAAGCCGAGCGTATACAGCCCGGCGCAGAAACAGCCGATCCCCAGCAGGAAGGCGAGGCCGGCGAGCCGCACCGGCAGGCCCGGGCGGCGGTCGGCCAGCAGTCCGGCGGCGAGCAGGGCGACCGTGTGCCAGCCCTGCATCTGCACGGCGCTGCGCAGCAGTTCGCGTCCGCCCGAAGCCAGCGACCGGTCCGGCAGGTGCGTCACGAGTGCGCCCATCGCCACGGTCGCGAATCCGAGCAACGCACCGCACACCAGAAAAAGCCTGGCCCAGGGCGAGAGGGTGGAGTCCGCTGGCTGCAACGTGACCGCCGCCGGGGCCGATCCGGCATCCGCTTGGGTTTTCATGATCTCCGCCTTCTAGCTGTCGGCAAGGCCTCGCGTATAGTCCGCCCATGTCACGTGGCGACCTGTTCCCAGAAATCGAACCCTTCGCCGCCGGCTTCCTGCCGCTGGAATCCGTGATCGACGGGCGGACGCCCGACGGCGAAGTTCCCCACGTCATGTACTGGGAGCAGGTCGGTCGTGCCGATGGCCGCCCGGTGCTGTTCCTGCATGGCGGTCCGGGGGCAGGGGCCGGCATCGTGCATCGCCGCTTCTTCGATCCGGGAGTCTGGCGCGCGGTAATTTTCGACCAGCGCGGTGCCGGCCGCTCGCGTCCGCAGGGGTCGCTCCGATCCAACGATACCGCCGCGCTGGTCAACGACATCGAGACGCTTCGCAAGCATCTGGGGATCGAGAGCTGGGTGCTGTTCGGCGGCTCGTGGGGGTCCACGCTGGCATTGTCCTATGCGCAGGCGCATCCGCAGCGGGTGGTGGCACTGGTGCTGCGCGGTATCTTTCTTGGCCGGCAGCCGGAGATGGACTGGTTCCTGTATGGGCTGCGCGCGGTGTTTCCGGACGCGCACGACATCTTCGCGCACCACGTCCCGGAGGCCGAGCGCGGCGATCTGCTCACCGCCTATCTCACCCGGCTGGTCGATCCCGATCCGGCGGTGCACCTGCCGGCCTCCCGCGCCTGGTCCGTCTACGAGGGAACCTGCTCGACGCTGCTGCCGACACCGGCGTCGGTGGCCGGCTTCTCGCGTGATCGCGCCGCACTCGGCCTGGCCAGGATCGAGGCACATTATTTCCGCAACGCATTGTTCCTGCCGCCGGAGGGACTGCTCGGACGCATGGATCGTATCGCCCACCTGCCGGTGGAGATCGTCCAGGGCCGCTACGACATGGTGTGCCCGGCGGTCAGCGCGTTCGACCTCGCGGCGGCATGGTCCGGCGCCCGCCTGACGATCGTGCCCGACGCCGGTCACTCGGCCCTGGAGTCCGGCACCAGGCGGGCGTTGATCGCGGCGCTAGAGCGATTTCGCACGTGACCCGGAAACTGTATGGTCCGGATGAATACTTCATCGGGTTATTGCGTTAGACCCCGCGATTGCCGCCACTTCGTCACCCCGGCACGATCGGGTGACGAGTTCGAACCCGCCCAAGTATTATAGGACCGACACATGAATCGTTACGCGCGCTGGGGTTTTGCCCTGGTCATTCTCCCGATGGCTGCCTGTGCGAACCAGCCCACGCCCGCTCCGACCGTCGTCCCGCCGGGCCCGCCGCCGCTGGCAGCCGCGGACGCGACCTTCATCCAGGACGCCGCCCAGGGCGGTCTTGCCGAGGTCCAGGCCGGCCAGCTTGCACAGAGCAAGGCGCGCAGCCCGCGTGTGAAGGCATTCGGCGCCAAGATGATTGCCGATCACACCCCGGCGAACGACCAGTTGAAGCAGATCGCGACCGCCAAGGGCGCGACCGTGCCGATGGCGCCGAACGACATGCAGATGCAGCAGATGACCGCACTGCAGGCCGAGATGGGCCACAAGTTCGATCATGATTACATCGCCGACCAGATCGCCGACCACACCATGATGCTGCAGCTTTACCAGACCGAGGCGGCATCCGGCACCGATCCCGACCTGAAGAAGTTCGCCGCCGACACCATCCCGGTGATCCAGTCGCACATCGACATGGGGAACGCGATCCAGAAAGGCGGCATGCATAAAGGAATGCACCGTCACCACACAGCGAGCTGATCACTCGACCAGCCACTGAACAGTCCCGCCGCCCGGATCCGTCCGGGCGGCGTTTTTGTTTCGATGCTCGTCGTCGGCATCCAAGGAGCAGCCTCCCCATGTTCATCGCCATGAACCGCTTCCGCGTGGCACTCGGTTCCGAAATCGATTTCGAGCAGGTCTGGCTCAGCCGCGACGTGCACCTCAAGACCGTGCCGGGTTTCGAGACGTTCCACCTGCTGCGCGGACCCGAGCACGAAGACCATGTGCTGTATGCCTCGCATACGATCTGGTCGAGCAAGGCGCATTTCAAAGACTGGACCCGTTCGGACGCCTTCCGGGACGCCCACAAGAACGCCGGCCAGACCGGAACCCGCTCGCTTTATCTCGGACCGCCGCAGTTCGAGGGGTTCGAGGTCCTGCAGACGGTCGACAAGACCTGAACGGAGCCGCGTCGCCATGATCCGTATCGACAAGGTCGTTACCCGTACCGGCGATGACGGCCGCACAAGCCTCGGCGATGGAACGCGGCTCGCCAAGGACGCCTTGCGTATCGAGGCGCTGGGTGCGGTCGACGAGGCGAACGCGTCGATCGGCGTGCTGCGCCTGCATCTCGACGCGGCATCGCCGGACGGCGTCCTGTTGCAGCGGATCCAGAACGGGTTGTTCGATATCGGCGGCGACCTGTGCATGCCGGGCGAGATGGGCGACGCCCTCCGGATCGATGGAAGCCTGCTCGAAGCCCTGGATGCAGCGATCGACACGATGGCAGCCAGCCAGGAGCCGCTGAATAGCTTCGTGCTGCCGGGCGGCAGTGCCGGTGCCGCACAGGCGCACGTCGTTCGCACGGTCGTCCGGCGGGCCGAGCGGCGCGTGGTGTCGCTGGCCGCTTCCGAGCCGGTCAATCCCGAGGTGATCCGCGCATTGAACCGACTGTCGGACTACGCCTTCGTGCTGGCTCGCCGCCTGAACGATGACGGACGTAACGACGTGTTGTGGACACGCCGGTGATAAATTCAACGCGCAGTGCCTATCGACTATATCGCGCCCCGCACGAATGCACGCTTGCGTAATTCTATTGCAAGTCCGTGATCCGTGTATCCGCTATCGTTTCGGCGAAACCATTGCCGAACAGCCCGGCGGGCGTCTGGAATCCGACGCGTACCTCTCCGCCGAGCACGCGCCGGGCGGCTTCGGCCGCGGCAAGTGGCGTGAATGAATAGCCGTTAACCGTATCGAGCACGGAACGCGCGATCCTCCCATCGTCCCCCGTCACTTCCACCGTTGCCCTGTAGCGATTGGCATCGCGTTGCGCAGGCGTAGGGCCGTCGGGCATGCCTGAAAGATCGCCGGTAGGGAAAGCGTCTCCCGACACACGCACGAAAGTTTCGATATCAGGAATATGCGTATTTTCCCAGATCGTTATCAAATCGGGCAGTGTCAGCGCAAAGCAGGAGCCGAGCCCGTTACCGAAGTCGAAGTCGCGAACCTCCTCCGGTTTGGAGACGACGAGCGTTCCATCGACCCGCTTGAGGCATTCCGTAGTCAGATTCTCGGTCGCGCTAATCGCCGATCCCCGGGACATCGATCCCGAGACAAGCAACGCGATACTGATTTTCCGAGGATCCGCGACGCGCTCCACCGCATGGCCTGCGAGACATCCGAGCATTACAACGCTGCCACCGCTGCCCGGCAACAGCATGACACCCGCCGCCCTGACTTCCATATCGAGCGCTTTCGCAAGGCGGTAGCTGTCCAGTTCGGCTGCGATATCCAGGTAATGCACGCCAGAACGGATTGCCGCCTCCATCAGCGGCTTCGCGGTCCGCATGAACGGACCGGCGCAATTCAGAAGAACCGAGACATCGGAGAGGGCTTTGTCCGACGCTGCGTGGTCATCGACTTGAAACACTCGATAGGCGCTGCCGAGTGCCGCAAGCGGTGCCTCGCTGCGACCAGCAAGGACCAGGTCCAGTCCCGCCGCCTTGGCATGCTCGGTCGCCATGCGACCGGTATAGCCGGACGCGCCATAAATCATCAATTTGGTCATGAGGTTCCGGAACGTCGACGATGCCGCCGACATGCATGAGAATGAACGATCAGGCTCCGGCGTGCTGCCAGCTTTTGAAGACGAATTCGAGGCTGTAGCCATCGGGATCGAATACGTTGCCAGCGTAATAACGCGGATCATAATGGAGCCGTGCGCCAGGTGCGCCATTATCGGTTGCGCCCGCGGCCATCGCCGCAGCATAGGCCTCATCGACCTGGGCGTGTGACTGCGCGACAAAGCCGACATGTGCCGCCCGGCCCTCGACACTGCCCGGCCGAAGCCAAAAGAAAATGCGGCCTTCACGCCCGAAGCCTTTCAGATCGGGATGTCCTGGCGGGCCGTCCTTGCCGTCGTAATCGACACGATCGGTGATGCCGAGCGGTGCCAGGACAGTCGTGTAGAAGGTGATCGAGCGATCGAGATCGCTGACCGACAGGAAGACATGGTCGAGCATCGTCATCTCCGGTTCAAATGAGGTAGCCGCCCGCGACTTCGATCGTCTGCGCGTTGATCCAGGCGTTGTCGTCGGAGAGCAGGCTGGCGATGACACGGCCGACATCGTCCGGCTCGCCGACCCGGCCGAGCGCGGTCTGCCCGGCCAGCAACGCCTCGAACTCGGCGTTGAGACCACCGCCCAGATCGGTACGGATCGCCCCCGGCGATACGGCGTTGGCGCGGATACGACGGTCGCCGAACTCCTTCGCCATGTATCGGGTCAGAACCTCAAGCCCGCCCTTGAACGCCGCATAAGGTGCGACACCCGCAGTGGCGACCCGCGTCGTCGCACTGGTCACGTTCACGATTGCGCCGCCATCTTTCATCAGCGGCAACAGTGCCTGCGTAAGGAAGAATGGCCCCTTCAGGTGGACGGCGAACAGGCCGTCGAACTCGGCCTCGGTGACAGTGGCGACCGGGCTGTAGAGCCCGTAGCCCGCATTGTTGACGAGATGGTCGAACTCCATGCGGCCCCATGTCGCGGTCAGCGTAGCCGTGACTGCGTTCCTGAACGCGGGAAACGACGAAGTGTCCGAAACATCCAGCTTCAGTGCCACGGCTTTGCCACCGTCCGCTTCGATCGTGCGCACGACATCCTCGGCCCCGTCCGGATGGCTGTTGTAGGTCAGGATGACGTCGATGCCGCGTGCGGCGCATTGCAGGGCAGCGCTCCGGCCGATGCCGCGGCTTCCACCGGTGATGATCGCGATCGTCATGTGTCGTTCCGCCTGGGTTGTTGGCCACTTTCTACGAATAGGAGCATCTGCCGGCTGCACCCGATCCTCCCCCGATCTTGCCTATTCCTGCCTGACAGATTTGCCGGACGCGGGTTGGAGGGCCACAACGAGGGCATGGAAACCCAACTTGCGGAACTGCGCGGCCTGGTGGCGCACGCAGAAAACAGGCGGACCGAAACCGGCATCCCGCGTATCGCGATGGTGCAAGGCGCGATTCCCGAACACGAACTGGCTGCGGTCTATGATCCGATGGTCAACCTGATCCTCCGCGGCAGCAAAACGATGACGATCGGCGGAACGACATTGCATTATGACCCTGCCAGCTATTTCGTCATGTCGATCGATCTCCCGGCGGTCGGCACGATCCACCCGGCAGCGTCCGGCGAGCCCTATCTCGCCGTCAGCCTGACGATCGAGCCCCATGTCGTGGCGACGATGCTCGCGGATGCCGGGCCGCAGCCAGCAGTGCTAGGCCCAGGCGGCTTCTCGGTTGCTTCGGTGACGCCCGATCTCCTCGATGCCTGGGTTCGCATGCTGCGGCTTATCGACTGCCCGGGCGATATCGCCGTGCTGGCCCCAGCCTACGAACGCGAAATCCTTTATCGCGTAATGCAGGGGCCGCACGGAGCCATGCTGCGCGACATCGCGATGCCCGATACGACCCTGTCCCGGATCCGGCTTGCGATTCAGTGGATACGCACCAACTCCACGAGGCCGTTGCGCGTCGAGATGCTTGCCGAAAT
Source organism: Janthinobacterium lividum (assembly GCA_050954785.1). Taxonomy (GTDB): domain Bacteria; phylum Pseudomonadota; class Alphaproteobacteria; order Acetobacterales; family Acetobacteraceae; genus Lichenicola. The sequence continues at coordinate 11,211 of JBPBQO010000175.1, forward strand.
CGCCGCGATGAGTCCCTCGGCTTTTCACCGTCGTTTCAAGGCCGCGACCGCGATGAGCCCGCTCCAGTTCCAAAAACGCATACGCCTGCTGCAAGCCCGGATGCTTCTCGTAACTGGCGGACAAAGCGCATCGGCCGTTGCGTTCGAGGTGGGCTACGAGAGCGCGTCACAGTTCAGCCGCGAATATTCGCGCTTTTTCAAAATGCCGCCCGTCAAGGATGGGATAGCAGTTCAGCGGGAGTTGGGACGTACGGTATAATTATCGATCAGACTGTAAGCGAACAGATTTACCGAAATTGGAACGACGGACTTCTCGAGCGTGGATGGTCGATATGAACACCAGGCCGCCGGCTGCCAACCGGACACGTTATGCCCGCTCTCGCCGCAAGCTGACCTGTCATCGGCGTTTATGCAGTAGGCGGTCTCTATGACGTTACGCTCGGTATGAAGCGCAACGTCACGAGGCTATGACTACTTCTGATCGGGTGGAGCCGGTTCCTACTTGGGATAGCCCGCCTGATGCATCGTCCGATCGGCAACCGTGTTCGCGGTCGACAAGGCGTTGTCGACGGTCGTGGCGCCGGTCAGCGTCGCGGCGATAATCTGGCCGACCTGCGTTCCGATACCCTGGAACTCGGGGATGTCGACAAACTGCGCCCCGACATACGGACGTGGATTCGCCGTCTTGCCGTTCGGGTTGGAGTGCTGGATCGCGGCAAGCACGAAGTCGGAGAATGGCGCCACCTGTTTGTAGTCTGGTGACTCATAGGCCGAGATCCGAGTGCCAGGCGGAATGTTCACCCAGCCATCGGTCTTGGCGACCAGGGCGATATACTCTTTCGACGTGGCCCAGGTGATGAAGGTCTTGGCTGCATCGACATGCTGCGAGGAGGCCGGGATCGCCAGGTTCCACGACCAAAGCCAGGTCGGACCGCCCTGGAACGTGCCGGTCGGGATCGCAGCGAAGCCGACCTTGTCGGCCACCTGGCTCTGTTTCTTGTCGTAGACCGTGCCCGCCGCACTCGTCGCGTCGATCCACATCGCGCAATGACCGGACGAGAACAACGCCAGGTTCTCGTTGAAGCCGTTTGAACTGATGCCGGGCGGGCCGTCGGCCTTCAGGATGTCGCTATAGTAGGTCAGCGCCGTATGCCATGCCGGGGTGTTCAGCGTCGCCTTCCATTTCGTGTCGAACCACTGGCCGCCGAATGCCGTTACCAGCGTGCTGAAATAGGCGATATTCTCGCCCCAGCCTGGTTTGCCGCGCAGGCAGATGCCGAAAACATCCTGCGACTTGTCGGTCAGCTTGTCGGCGAACTGGCGAATCTGCTCGTAGGTCGGTGCCTCGGGCATCTTGAGCCCGGCCTTGTCGAACAGATCCTTGCGGTAGAGCGTCATAGCGCTCTCGGCATAGAACGGCAGGGCGTAGACGTGGCTCTGGTAGCTTAGCCCGTCCCGCACCGGGCCGATGATGTCGTTCTCCGCGTAGCTCGCCGGCAGGTTGTCGAAATTCCGGAGCCATTTCTGCTTGGCCCAGAGTGGCACCTCGTAGTTGCCGATCGTCATGATATCGAACTGGCCGCCATGCGTCGCGACGTCGGTGGTGACGCGCTGGCGCAGCGTATTTTCCTCCAGCACGACCCAGCGCAGATGGATGTCGGGATGCGCCTTCTCGAACACCGGCGCGAGTTTTTGCATCTCGATCATCTGCACGTTGTTGACCGTCGCGATGGTCAGCGTCGTGTCGGCAGACGCGGCACCGGCGCCCAAGGCAAGGCCGGCGGCCGCTACGGTCGCAAGCAGGCGGTTTCGTTTCGTCATGGTGTGGATCCTCCCCAGAATCCGGATATCGTTCAGTCGGCCGGTGTTTCCCGGCCGTTGCCCGACGATACGAGAGCCGCTTCAGTTCATCCAGTTGCCGCCATCGATATTATACGTCTGCGACACGATATAATCGGCATCGGCGCAGGCCAGGAAGGCGGCCAGACCGGCAATCTCGTTCGGGTGGGCCATGCGGCCGAACGGCACCGCGGCCGCGACCATGCGTTTCTTCTCGCCGGGCTGCAGGTTCTCGTACTTGGCGAAGCTGGCATCGACATGCTCCCACATATCGTTATCGACCACGCCCGGGGCGATGGCGTTGACGTTGATGCCGTACTTGATCAGGTCCAGCCCGGTGCTCTGGGTCAGGCTGATCACCGCCGCCTTGGTCGAGCAGTAGATCGCCACCAGCGGTTCGCCGCGTCGGCCCGCCTGCGAGGCGAAGTTGATGATCTTGCCGGCGGCACCCCCGTTGGCCGGCCGGCCCTGCGCGATCATCTGTCTGGCGGCTGCCTGCAGGGTGAACAGCAGCCCCTCGACGTTGACCGCATAGACGCGCCGATAGCTTTCGCGGGTGATCTCCATCGTCGGCGCCATGTCGAAGATGCCGGCATTGTTGACCAGGATGTCCAGGCGGCCATGCCCGGCCACCACGGCGGCGACCATCGTGTCGATCGAGTCCTGTCGTGTCACATCCAGCGCCATGCCGCTGCAGGCACCGCCAATTTCGGCAGCGGCGGACTTGGCTCCGGTCTCGTTCAGGTCGCCGATGATGACCGTGGCGCCCTCCGCCACGTAGCGGGCGGCGATGGCGCGGCCGATGCCGCGCGCGGCACCGGTGACGACCGCGATCTTGCCGTCGAGTCTCTTGTCCATGTCCCGCATTTCCCCAAGGTGGCCGATGTTTTCTTGGTCAGGCGGCGCAGGCGCGGGCATAGAGCCGCAACACGTCCCGGACGGCTTCGATAAGCAGCGTGCGAGCGTCCGGCGTCAATGCGCCGGTCATGACCCGATCATAGAAGCGCGGCAGATACTGGCTGATCAGCGTTTCGGACAGCCTGGTATCACCGAGACGCTGCATCAGCGCGTCCGTCGCGGCACGCGCACTCGGGTCCGGCCAGTAATACCGGATGCGGTCGCTATAACTGTAATGGCGCAGCAGGCGCTGCTCGTCGGGCGTGCCCGGATAATGCGACTGCCAGTGGCGGGGTTCGGCGAGCATCAGCGCCTCCATCTCAGCAGGCAGGCGAGGCGCCGTCGGCAGCATTGCGGCGGCGATCGCATCGAGCCCGTACAGCGTCTCGCGCAAGGCGAAGGTCAGGCCGGGACCGACTTTCAGGATTGGGAATCCGTCCAGGACCAGTTGTCGCAGGGCGGCCTCCGGCTGGTAGTCGGTCGAGTGCGCCTCGAACACCAGCCCGGGAAGCCCGGTGAGCGTGGCGGCCAGATCGCGTGCCGCCTCCGGCCGATAGATCACCACATCCTCGTGCCCGAACTCGACGCCCGGCTGCACCACCATCGCGATCACCCGGCTCCAGGCGCCGGGAGCGACGTCGCGAAATGCCCGCTCATGCACGTCATAGGTTGTCTGAACCGCGCCCGCGTCGGTCGGAACCAGATGGTCGAGCGCCTCGGTGGCACCACCCGGCGTCGGCACCTCGGTGCCGATGATGTAGACCGGCGCCGTACGGGCGGAGGCTTCGGCACGCGCCGCCAGCCGTGCCGCGCGGGCGGCGGTGAGTTCGTCGGCCAGGGCGGCCGGCTCGCCGGCGCACCCCATGCTGCAATCGAGATGCAGCTTCTCGTAGCCGGCCGATGCATACGCCGCGATCATGTCCTCGGCACGCTGCATCGCGTCCTCGGCCGGCAGGTGCTTCCATGGGTTGGGACCGAGATGGTCGCCGCCGAGAATGATCCGGTCCTGTGCGAAGCCCACGCGATCGGCGATCGACATGACAAAATCGCGAAAGGCCGCCGGAATCATTCCGGTATAGCCGCCCTCCTGGTTGACCTGGTTGCAGGTCGCCTCGATCAGCGCCTCGGTGCCGTCTTCCTGCGCCTGCAGGAGTGCGGCCTCGATCACCAGCGGGTGCGCGGAGCAGACGGATGTGATGCCCGGGAACCGTCCGGCCGCGCGGTCGGTGGCGAGACGCTTCAATGTGTCGATACTCATGCGGCGGCTCCTGCGATCAGCGCGTCCAGTGCGGCGAAACCGGACGTGCCCTCCATCGGCCCGCGCTTGCCGACGGCGAGGGCGCCGCTGGCATTGGCGTAGCGCAGGCTGTCGGCAATATTGCGTCCCTGCAGGCGGCAGGTGACGAAGGTGGCGCCGAAGCAATCGCCGGCGCCGGTCGGATCGATCTCGGCAACCTTGAAGGCGGCAACAAACAGGTTCTGCTCGCCGTCATGGTAGGAAGCGCCCTTGCTGCCGCGCTTGACCACGATGCCGGACACGCCGAGACCCAGGATTTCGGCGATGGCGTGCTCCTCTGTCTTCGCCTCGGTCAGCAGCATCAGCTCCGGTCCGCTCGGCATGAACAGGTCGCAATATTGCAGCATCATTTCGAGTGCCGCGCGCATCTCGGGGATGTTCAGCATTTCCTTTCGGACGTTCGGATCGAAGCTGATCGTGCCGCCCTGCGTCTTGACCTGCTCGATCGCCTTCCTGGCCTCGTCGATGAGCCGGAACGAGAACAGCGACGAGCCCATGATGTGCAGGTGTGCGCACCGCGCCAGAAGACGCTGGCCTTCCTCGGTGATCCGCGTCTGGCCGCACGCGCTGTTCTTGATGTTGAACACGAAGTCGCGTTCCCCACTCTCGCGATAGCGCACGAAGGCGCTGCCGGTGACCTGGTCGGGATGCACGCGGATCGCCGATGTATCGACGCCGTCGGCGCGCAGCCGCTCGATATTGAGCCAGCCGAAATCGTCGTTGCCGACGCACGAGATCAGGCCGGCCTTCTGGCCCAGGCGCGCGACCTGATCGATGAAGATCGCCGGCGCACCGGACGGGAACGGTCCGCGCAGCGACAGCGGTTCCCGGAACCCGTCGCCCCGCGTATCGGCCATGATCTCGACCACGATCTCACCGATCGTGACGATGCTTTTCATGGTGTTATCCATCAGGACTGTGCCCTCTTGCTGCGGATATCGAGCCAGACCGCCACCAGGATCACGATGCCCTTGACGATCAGCTGATAGAAATACGGGACAGACAGCATGTTCATGCCGTTGTTGATGACGCCGATGACGAGCGTGCCGAGCAGCGTGCCGATCATCGACCCGGAACCGCCGGACAGGCTGGTGCCGCCGAGAACGGTCGCCGCGATCGCATCGAGTTCGTAGCCGGTACCTGCGTTCGTCTGTGCCGACGATAGGCGCGACGACAACATCATGCCGCTTACCGCAGCCAGAACGCCGCTCAGCATGAATACGATGATACGGATCCGATCGATGCGGATACCCGAGTAGGTCGCGGCCTCCGCATTTCCGCCGGTGAGGTAGGCACGCCGGCCGAACACGGTCTTGACCTGCAGCACATACGCCACGACGAACAGCGCCAGCATGATCCAGACCAGGACCGGAACGCCGAGCCACTGGTCCGACCCCATGTCGAGCCAGGTGTCGCTGTCGATGGCGGTGGGCAACCCGCCGGTGGGCAGGCTGACCAATCCGCGGAACGCGCCCATCGTCGCAAGCGTGACGATGAACGAGGGCATCCCCAGCTTCGCGACGATGACGCCGTTGATGGCACCCATCACCAGTCCGGCGGCGAGTGCGGCGATAATCGCCGGGCCGATGCCGGTACCGTGCGCCATGCATTGTGCTGCCGCCATGCCGGCGACGGCGATCATCGAACCCATCGACAGATCGATCTCGCCCAGCATGATGACGAACGTCATGCCGAACGCGGCAACGGCGATCACCGCGACCTGTTGTGCGATGTTGACGAAATTATCCAGTGCCAGGAAGCGTTGGCTCAGGCACGAGAACACGATGACGAGCAGCAGCAACGCCGCGACGATGCCGCCATATTGGCGGCCGCTCGCGTGCAGGGACGGCATTGTGCGCTTCAGCCCGGCGGCGAAAATGCTCATGCGGCGCTGCGCGTCGCGAGGCCGGATGCATGGGTCATGACGGTTTCCTGTGTCAGGCCGGCCGAGGGCAGGGTGGTTGCGAGCGTCTTGTCGTGCATGACGACGACCCTGTCGCTCAGGCCGAGCACTTCGGACAATTCGGACGACACCAGCAGGATGGCCGTGCCTCCCGCTGCGAGCTGACGAATGATCCGGTAGATCTCGTATTTGGCACCGACGTCGATGCCGCGGGTCGGCTCGTCGAGGATCAGCACGCGCGGCGACACCGCCAGCCATTTGCCCAGCACGATCTTCTGCTGGTTGCCTCCGGACAGCGCTCCGGCCGATGTCGAAAGACCTGCCGTCTTGATCGCAAGGCGGCTCACTTCGGTTTGCGCCGTGGCACGTTCCAAGCGCGGATGCGCAAGTCCGAACGATGGCGCCAGCGCCGCATGACGGACCGCGCCCATGTTGCGCTGGACGCTGTGTTGCAGCACCAGCCCCTCTTCCTTGCGGTTCTCTGTTACGAAGCCGATCCCGAGCTTGATCGCCTCGAGCGGATGCCTGGGCGCCACCGCAACGCCGTCGAGCAGGATTTCCCCTTCGGTGACGGCCTGCTGTCCGAACAATGATTTCATGACGTCGGACCGCCCTGCGCCGATCAGTCCGAAGAAGCCGAGCACTTCGCCCGGACGCACCTCGAAGTTGATATCGCGGAACAGCCCGGGTGCGGTCAGTCCACGCACCGAAAGTGCCGGGGCCAAGTTCATCGATGGGGCCGGCACGCTCCGGGGCGGATACAGCTCGTCGATCGGCCGGCCGACCATCTGCGTGATCAGGCTGCCGATGCTGGTGTCGGTTCGAGCCTGCGTGGAAACATGGGCGCCATCGCGCATCACGGTGATCGTGTCGGAAATCCGCATCAGCTCGTCCATCCGGTGCGAAATGTAGACGATCGCGACTCCCTCCTGCTTCAGCCGGTCCACGACACGGAACAACTGGTCGGCCTCGTTATCGCTCAGCGAGGAGGTCGGCTCGTCCATGACCACGATCTTTGCGGGCCGGCTCAGCCCCTTCGCGATCTCGACCAGTTGCCGTTCCGCCAGGCGCATGTGCCGGACCGGACGACGCACATCGAGGCGGAACCCCAGCCGGTCGATCAGCGACGCCGCCGCATCATGCAGGCGGCGTGTCTGGAGAAAGCCGAACCGGCTGGGCTCCCGTCCGGCAAAGATGTTCTCGGCGACACTCAGGTTC
>JBPBQO010000176.1:0-17711 GCA_050954785.1 Janthinobacterium lividum
GGCGGCGTTCGCCCGGAACGAGGTGTTCCGCGAACGCTTCCGAGCCGTGGATGCCAGCTTCGCCCGATATGCCGACTGGTCGCTGGTCGATGCCCTGCACGATCCGGACATCGCCAGCTCGCGCAAACAGGCCGAGCTGGTGCAGCCGCTGTTGTTCGCTGTGCAATCCGCGCTGACGGCGGGTCTCGCGGCCTATGGCTGGAAGCCGGACATGGTGCTGGGCCACAGCGTCGGAGAGGTTGCGGCTGCCGAAGCCTGTGGCGCATTGAGCCTCGACGAGGCCGTACGCGTCATCTTCCATCGCAGCAGCCAGCAGGAGGCCGCGCACGGGCTGGGCGGCATGGCCGTCGCCAACATCTCGAGCGAGGGCGCCAAGGCGTTGTTCCTGGAAGGCGGTCTGCTCGGCCTCGAGATCGCCGCCGTCAACAGCCCCGGCTCGGTGAGCATCGCCGGTCCCATGGAGGCGATCCAGGCCTTCTCGCGGCTGGCGCGCAAGCGCCGGATCGCTGCCCGGGTTCTGGAACTGCCCTATCCGTTCCATTCGAGCCTGCTCGAAAAGCTGCGCCTGCCGTTGCTGGAGGCGTTCGGCACCATCGCGTCGCAGCCGGGCCACGCCACCTTCATCTCCACGGTCACCGGTGCCGTCACCCCGGGCGACCTGCTGGACACGGACTACTGGTGGAGGAATGTCCGCCAGCCGGTCCTGTTCAGCGACGCGATCGAGACCGCCGGTCGTCACGGTGCGACCGTCTTCGTCGAGATCGGTCCCCGGCCGATCCTCCACAGCAGCATCGCCGACACGCTGGGTGAAGCTGGCCTCGACGGTTCGGTCATCCCAAGCCTGGTCGAAAAGGCAGCCGACGGCGATCCGTTGCTCAGGGTGCTGGCCCGTGCCGTGGTGCTGGGCTGCACGGTGGATCGGCCCCGCGTGTTCGGCGCCCGGCCATCCGACGCGGTCCGGTTGCCGCCCTATGCCTGGCAGCGCAAGACCTACCGGCAGGCGCAGACCAGCGAAGCGATGGACCTGATGGGGGATGCGCCGCGTCATCCGCTGATCGGCAGCCGCCTGCTTTCCGGCACGCCCGAGTGGCGCAACCTGATCGATGCGACCGTGGTGCCCTACCTGGCCGACCATCGCATCGACGGAGAGATCGTGTTGCCCGCGACGGCCTTTGCCGAAATGGCCCTGGCGGTCGCCCGCGAGGTGTTTCCCACCGGCCCGATCGGGCTGGAGGATTTCGACCTGCTGCAATGGATGACTCTGCAACCGGACCAGATGCGCGAACTGTCCGTGCGGCTGCATGGCGACACGGCCACGGTGGAAATCTGGAGCCGTCCGCGTCATGGCACCATCGAATGGACCCTGCATGCCAGGGGCCGCATCGTCCAGATCGCCTCGCCGGTGCCCGCCTTCATCTCCCCGGTGCCGCTCCCCAAGCACCTGACCACCGAACAGGTGTACGACAGTGCCAGCGCCAGCGGCGTCGATTACGGGCCGCTGTTCCGTCGCGTGCTCGGCGGCGATCGCAGCGACACGCTGATGGAAGTCGAACTGTCGCCATACGAGGAGGCGGCAGGCTTGTCCGGCCGTCGCCAGATCCTGCATCCGATCGCACTCGATGCCGCCTTCCATGCCATGTTCGACAACATCAAGCGGCGGGCGGACGAGCGCTATGCCTACCTGCCCGTCAGGTTCGGCGCCCTGCGGGTGCAACGCGATCATGCCGTTCCGGCACGGGCCCGGGTGGCGATCGATCGTGAAACCGACCAGTCGCTCTCGGTCGGCGTCACCCTGTACGACCGCGACGGACAGTTCGTCGCCGGGCTGACCGGCGGGCTGTTCCGAGCCGTGGTGCTGGAGCAACGGGTACGCGACAGCGTGTTCTTCCAGTCGCAGTCGATCCGTCTGTCGCGCCTTCCATCCGCAATCGAGCCGCATGCAGACATGACCGCGACGCTCGAGCGGATTGGTGCGCAGACGGCGCCGGATTCGTGGCTGTATCTCGGCGCATTCGTTCGTTCGCTGGCGTTCCAGACCCTGCACGGCCTGTTCGGCGATGCGCCGATCCGGCCGACCGCCGGGGCCGTCGTCGCGCGTTCGGTGCCGCTGTTCAGGAGCCTGCTCGCCACCTTGCGGCGCGCCGGTCTCGCCACGGAAGCAGCCGCGGGCTGGACCCTGGCAATCGAGAGCGGGTTGCCGAACCCGCGCGACATCCTGCAGACCTTCGCCGCCGAATATCCCGGCGCCAGCTCCGAGATCGTGCTGGCCGCGCAGGCGCTGACGGGACTGGAAAGCGTGCTCCGAACCGGTGAAGCGCCACAGCGCAATGCCGGCACGACGGAACGGTTCGAAAGCAGCTCGATCCTGCTGACGCCGGTGCTGGACGCGGCACTCGCGGTCTGCACCGAACTGCAGTCCCGGATCGCACCGGAACCGCTTCGCGTGCTGGTCGCGGAGCCGTTCTGCCTGGGCATCCTGCAGAGTCTGGCGCCGCTGGTGCAGGACCGCCGGGCGACGATCACCGTCATCGGCATCGATCAGAAGCAGCTCAACCTGACTGCCGCCCGACACGGCGTTTTCGCAGGCATCACCTTCCTGGCGGTCGACCCCGACGCGGCGGCGACCGCCGGCCCGTCCTTCGACCTGGCACTCGGTCTGGCACTCGGCCCGCTGTTCGCCGGCGATGCGGCACTCGGCCGTGCCATTGCCCAACGCCTTGCTCCCGACGCGTTCCTTTGCATCCTGCAGCCTCCCGACAACCCTGTGTTCGATTGCCTGCTCGGCATGGACGAGGACTGGTTCGCACAGTCCCCCGGCGCACGATCCATCGTCGGGCGCATCACCGCGGCGCAGGATGACAGCCGGACGATCATTGGCGCGGGATTCGACGACGTTCGAACGCATCGGCTCGGCGACGATCTCGGCAGTATCCTGATCGGCAAGCCCAGGGCTCGTGATGTCGCCCGCGCCGTGGACCATATGGCGCCAGTGCTGCTGCTGCAGGATTGGCCACTTCTCGCCGATGTCCTGCTGGCTGGAGGCCATACCGTGCAGTCGTCCCCCGGCACCGGGATGGCGGCAATCGTAACGGAGGCTACCGGCGTTACCGAGCTGGTGTTCCAGGCCTACGGGGCCGAGGACGGTGGCCTGGACCGCTCGATCGCCGAGCTTTCGGCGCTGCTGGAGCTCGCTGAAGCCACGAAATGCCGGCTCTGGGTGGTCGTGCGCGGGCTACGGTCCGACAAGGCAGCCGGAATCGATCCGCTCGCGGAAGCGGTCTGGAGCTTTGCCCGCGTCGCGATCAACGAATATCCCGGGATCGAGCTCCGGCTGGTCGACCTTGCGCTGGAGCTGCCAGCCGACGAGGCCGCGCTGCGCTTCGCGTCACTGATGGCCAGTCCCGGCGACGAGACGGAGCTGCTGCTGGACGCGACCGGCATCTCGGCCACCCGGATGGTCGCCACCCCGTCCGCTACCAAAGCCGTCGCGGCCGTACGCCTGCAACTCGGGTCGCATGGTGCCATGGCCAGTTTCGACTGGGTGGAAGCCGCGCGCCGCGTGCCTGAAGTCGGCGAGATCGAAATCGAGATCACCGCCTCCGGCCTCAATTTCCGCGATGTCATGCTGGCCAGCGGCCTGCTCGACGACGACGTGCTGGATGACGGACTGGCCGGCGCGGTGTTCGGCTTCGAATGCGCCGGACACGTGCTTCGGGTCGGTGAGGGTGTCACGCACCTGAAACCGGGCGATGCCGTCATGGGCTTCGGACGGGAGAGCTTCGCGACCCACAGCACCGCCGACGCACGCGTGTTCACGCGCGTTCCCGACGGCATCTCGACCGTTGCCGCCGCGAGCATTCCGGTGGCCTTCCTCACAGCCTGGTATTCCCTGGTCCACATGGCCCAGATCCAGCCGGGCGAATGGGTCCTGATCCACGGCGCGGCCGGCGGCGTCGGAATCGCCGCGATGCAGATCGCCCGCCTGCGCGGCGCGCGCATTGCCGCCACCGTCAGCTCGCCGGAAAAGCGCGCGCTGGTCGCGGCGTTCGGTGCGGAGAAGATCTACAACTCCCGCAGCACCGCGTTTCTCGACGAGATCCGGGCGGACATCGGTGGCGTCGACGTCGTGCTGAATTCCCTTGCCGGGGAATCCATGCAGGCGAGCCTCAAATGCCTCAAGCCGTTCGGGCGCTTCATCGAGCTGGGCAAGCGCGACTACGTGCAGAACACGGCGCTCGGATTGCGCCCGTTCCGTCGCAACCTGAGCTATTTCGGCGTCGATCTCGACCAGCTTCTCGCGGCCAACCTGCCGCTGGTCGAGCGTCTGCTGGCGGAACTCGCAACGCATTTCGGCACGGGCTCGTTGTCGCCGTTGCCGCATCGTGCGTTCGACTGGCACGAGGTCGATCGCGCGTTCCACCTCATGCAATCGGCGGGGCATGTCGGCAAGCTCATCGTGCGCCCGGCCGTACGCCCCACCGCCACGCGTGTCGCCCACGTGCCGTTCCAGCCGAAGGCCGGCGTGCATCTCGTGGTCGGCGGTGCCGGCGGATTCGGCTTCGAGGCTGCCTCCTGGCTTGCCGAACGAGGCGCTGAAACCATCGTCATCGCGTCCCGGCGCGGCGTCATCGAGCCGGATCTGCAGGCACGCACGGCTGCGATCCGGGCCAACGGCACGACGCTTCTGGTCGAAGCCCTCGACGTCACCGACGCCGATGCCGTGCCCGCGTTGATCGATCGGCTGACTGGCACGCACGGACGTCTTGCGGGCATCATCCATTCCGCGATGGTGCTGGATGACGGCATGATCGCTGGCATGGACCCGGTCCGCACGCGGGCGGTGCTGGCGCCCAAGGTCGACGGCGCCGCCAATCTCGATCGTGCGACACGCGGGATTGCGCTCGATTATTTCGTCGCGTTCTCGTCGATCACCACCATGGTCGGCAATCCGGGCCAGGGCGTGTACGTCGCCGCGAACGGCTACCTGCAGGGCCTGATGGCGCAACGGCGCGCGGCGGGCCTGGCCGGTCTCGCGGTCGGCTGGGGAGCCATTGCGGATGTCGGCATCCTGGCACGCGACGCGGACGTCGCGGGACGGCTTGCGCGGCTTACCGGTATCGAGGCGATGCAATCCCGGGCGGCGCTGGCTCATCTCGAAACCTTGCTGTCTCAGTCTGCCGAGTGTCCAGCGACAAACTATTGCGCGCTGTTCCGTCCGGGCGAGGCGCTGCAAAGCCTGAAGCTGCTGCAGACCCCGACCTTCGCGCAGGTGTTCGCCACCGCCGACGGCATCGCCCAGAGCGAGGTCGACCTCGCCACCCGCATTGCCGGCAAGAGCGCCGGTGATGCCCGCGCCCTGGTCGCCAGCCTCGTGGCCACCGAGGTTGCGCGTATTTTCCGTCTTCCCCCTGAAGAAATCGAACTGGCCCGACCGCTCGACGAGCTTGGACTGGATTCGATGATGAGCCTGGATTTACGCATGAGCATCGAGAAACGATTCGGTATCGAACTGCCCGTCGTCGCCATCACTGCCGGCATCAGTGTGAACGATCTTGCAGCACGGCTGATCACCAGCCTCCGCGCCGGTCCTCAACCGGAGGACGATGCCGGCCTGCGCATGATGCAGCAGCACGGCCTCGACGATGCCAGCCTCGCCGCCGGGATGGTCGCGATCGACAAGGCCGTCAGGCAGCACGACGTCGCGAAGGTCCTGCTATGAGCACGGAGGTTTTCGGCGGCCGCCTGAGCGGGAGTGCGAAATCCGCGATGCTGGACACCATGCGCCGCGCGGCACCTGTGAAGGAGGCCGAGCAGACCGCATTCGTGGGTCGGAGCGGCCGCGACATGTCGTTCGAGAGCATTCCCGCGTATCAGAATTTGCGCAGCCAGCGGGCCATGGCGGACGCACTGGGCCTGCGCTTCCCGTTCTACCAGACGCACGATGTCCGTGCCGGCGCGCGCAGCGTCATCGACGGCAACCGCGTGGTGAACTTCGCCTCCTACGACTATCTCGGTCTCAACGGCCATCCCGAGATCACCAGCGCGGTCGCGGACGCCACGGCGGAGTGGGGCACCAGCGTCTCGGCCAGCCGCATCACTGCTGGCGAGCGCGATTTCCATCACGAGCTGGAACAGTCCCTCGCCGACATCTACGAATCCGAGGCTGCCCTGGTTTTCGTCAGCGGGCATGCCACGGCGGTTTCGACCATCGCGGCATTGCTCGGGCCCAAGGACCTGATCCTGCACGACGCGCTGATCCATAATTGCGTCGTGGTTGGCGCGCAGCTTTGCGGCGCCACGCGGCGGTCCTTTCCGCATAACGACATGGCGGCACTTGCGGACATTCTCGCCGGCAGCCGCGAGCGGTTCGAGCGTGTGCTGGTCGTGTCCGAAGGCCTGTACTCGATGGATGGCGACGGCCCGGATCTCGCGCGCCTCGTCGAGATCAAGGAGCAACATGATTGCTGGCTGATGGTCGACGATGCCCATGCGCTGGGTATTCTCGGCGACACCGGCCGCGGCGTCTTCGAAATGGCCGGCGTCGATCCCAAACGCGTCGACATCTGGCTCGGTACACTGTCGAAAACCCTGGTCAGTTGCGGCGGCTACGTCACCGGCAGCCGCGCCCTGATCGACTACCTCAAGCTGACCGCGCCCGGCATGGTCTACAGCGTCGGCCTGCCTGCTCCCGCCTGCATCGCCGCCCTGACCGCGATCCGGCTGATGCTGCGCGAGCCGGAGCGCGTGGCACGGCTGCAATCCAACGGTAGGCGCTTCCTCGCCGCCGCCCGCGCGGCCGGCCTCGATGTCGGCACCAGTTGGGGATATGCGGTCATCCCGATCATTCTGGGCGACTCGCTCCGCACGATCACCCTCGCCGACCGGCTGCTCAGCCGAGGCTACAACGCGTTTCCGATCATCCCGCCCGGCGTCCCCGAACGATCCGCGCGGTTGCGGTTCTTCATCTCCTCCGAGCATACCCATGCCGAACTCGACGGTGCGGTCATCGCCATCTGCGAGGAGCTGGCGAACATCGACCGGGACGGCAAGATGCCGCGCATGACGGCCAGGCCGACCGTGCCCGAGATCGTATCCTGAGCATGCCGATGTTCGGCAATATCGTGATTACCGGTGCATCGAGCGGCATCGGCGCGGCACTGGCGAAGCTCTATGCCGGTCCGGGCGTGGCACTCGGCGTGGTCGGCCGGGACCCTGCCCGGCTCGGTGCCGTCGGGATGGAACTGCGTGCCGCCGGGGCCGAAGTGCGCGAAGGCCTGTTCGACCTGCGCGACCGTCCGGCCCTGACCGATTTCCTGACCGGGTTCGACGCGCTCCATCCCGTGGAGCTCCTGATCGTCAATGCCGGCGTTCTGGATGGCAGGCGAGCCGACGGTGCCCTCGAGGATGCCGATGCGGCACGGCGTGTCATCGACATCAATCTGCTCGGCGCCATCGACACGGTGCATGCGGTTCTGTCGGGCATGCGCTCTCGCGGTCGCGGCCATATCGTGCTGGTGAGTTCGCTCGCGGCCCTGTCGCCGGTTACCGACGCACCCGCCTACAGCGCCAGCAAGGCTGGGCTGCTGGCGTACGGCAAGGCGCTGCGCGCGGCCCTGGCAGGCACCGGCGTTTATGTGTCGGTGGTCTGTCCGGGCTATGTCGAGAGCGCGATGACGGACAGCCATATCGGCAAGCAGCCCGGCAAGATCAGTTCCGAGGCGGCCGCGCGCCTGATCGCCGACGGCATCGTGCGCAGGAAACAGGTGATCGGCTTCCCGCGTCTGCTGTACATGCTGGCCATGATCACCCCCTTCGTGCCGGAGGCGATCAACCGGCTGGCAACCAAGGACATCCGCTTCCACGTAAAGCCGCGCTGACCGGCTACCGGAAGCCTATAGGCCTTATCACGATCGAAGTGGTTCTTCCGGCGATCGGCCACGGGTGGTGACGATCAGCAGGCCGAAAGCGCACAGCACGGCGACGAACGCGAAAATGCTGCCCTCCGGTCCGACTGCCCCGCCTGTGACCCAGCCGGACCCGGTCGGCGTGAAGTCGAGAAGATGGCCTCGATCGAGGTATCCGCTGCCAGCCGCCCCGAACAGCGGGGCGTTCGCCCAATTCCAACCGGTATGGTAGCCCGTCGACCACCAGAACGATCGCGTGCAATACACCGCATAGGCCAGCAGCATGCCCTGCAGGAAAATGCGCAGCAACCAGACCCATGTTGCTCCGGGATTGCCCAGGTGCAGTATCGAGAATATCAGGCCTGACGCGAGAATGGCGCCTCGTCGGCCGACCAGCCGCTCGGCGACCAGCAGAACAGCCACGCGCCCAAACAGTTCTTCTCCCATCGCACCGAGAAAATCGAATACGAGCCAACCCGAGCCGCTCATAAATGAGGAAGCGGCTGACTGGCCAGCCGGAACCAATGTCGCGTTGCCGGTCGCGATGATGAGCAGGATGGCGCCTGTCATGACCAGGAGACCCACCGCGAACCCACGCAGCGTATGGCTTGGCATGGACGGTCCGGTGAGCGGAAATCCGGGGAGCCGGCGAGACAGGATTGCGCACACGCCTGCGACGACGACGAGATCCAGGAAGAGCCGTACCGCCATGAGCACCGCGTAGGGCGGTAGTCCCATCAGGTTGTCGGCAATCATGTGCAGGCCGAAGGCATGCGCCAGCGGCCGATAGATCGCGTTTTCTACCGGATCGAAAGCGAAGAAGGCTGCAACCAGGAAAATCAGGCCGAGCCAGCTTCGGAATGAACGAGCTTCCGCAGGGAAAGAAGTCCGGATCATCAATTCGTTCCGCTAATGAAATGCCCCGCCGGCCTGAAAGCAGGGCATCGTGACTCCGCCATAAGTCGAGATCAGCTCTCGAACGGGTCGCGCACCAGGATGGTGTCGTCGCGCTCGGGGCTGGTGGAGAGCAGCGTGACCGGCGCCTCGACCAGTTCCTCGATGCGCTTCACGTACTTGACCGCCTGCGCCGGCAACTGTGCCCAGGAGCGCGCGCCGCGGGTGCTGTCCTGCCAGCCTTCCATGGTCTCGTAGATCGGCTCGATCCGCGCCTGCGCGGCGGGGGCTGCCGGCAGGTGGCGAACCTCCTTCCCGTCCAGCTTGTAGCCGGTGCAAACCCGGATCTCCTTGAAGCCGTCAAGCACGTCGAGCTTGGTCAGGGCCAGCCCGTTGATGCCGCCGACCCGGACCGCGCGACGCACCAGCACCGCATCGAACCAACCGCAGCGGCGGGGACGACCGGTGACGGTGCCGAACTCATGGCCGCGCTGTCCGAGCAACTGGCCGGTCTCGTCGAACAGCTCGCTCGGGAACGGGCCGGCGCCGACACGTGTCGCGTACGCCTTGGCGATGCCGAGCACGAAGCCGACCGAACCGGGGCCGACGCCGCTGCCGGTCGCGGCATTGGCGGCGACCGTGTTGCTGCTGGTGACGAACGGATAGGTGCCGTGGTCGACGTCGAGCATCACCGCCTGGGCGCCTTCGAACAGCACGCGGGTTCCGGCGCGCCTGGCATCGTCGAGGCGTTCCCAGACCGGTTCCATGTAAGGCAGCAGGCGCGGCGCCAGGGCGAGCAGCCAGCCGAGCAGCTGTTCCTTGGTGAAGGTCTCGCCGCCGAGGCCTGCCAGCAGCGTGTTGTGGTGCAGCAGGATCTCGTCGAGCTTCCAGTCGAGCGTTTCCGGCTCGGCCAGGTCGCACATGCGGATCGCGCGACGGGCGACCTTGTCCTCGTAGGCCGGGCCGATGCCGCGTCCGGTGGTGCCGATCTTGCGGTCGCCACGAGCTGCCTCGCGGGCACGGTCAAGCGCGCCATGCACCGGCAGGATCAGGGTCGCGTTCTCGGCGATGCGCAGCGTGTCCGGGCCGACCGGCAGGCCCTGCGCCCTCACCCGGTCGATCTCGCCCAGCAGCGCCTCGGGGTCGATCACCACGCCGTTGCCGATGATACCCATCTTGCCGCGCACCAGTCCGCTCGGAAGCAGCGACAGCTTGTAGGTCTGGTTGCCGACGACGAGCGTATGGCCGGCATTATGCCCGCCCTGGAAGCGGACGACGATCTCGGCGCGGCTGGCGAGCCAATCGACGATCTTGCCCTTGCCCTCGTCGCCCCACTGGGCGCCGATCACGGTGACATTGGACATGACGTGCTCCGGAAAATACTTGAGAAAAAAGTCGGGACGGATCGGCGCCTAGAGCGGCTTGGCCGCCCCGTCGCGCAACAGGTGGGTGCAACCGAGCCGGCTCGCCTCGACGACATCGTCCGCGACCGGGGACAACGATGCGACGGTAGCATAGCCCTCGGCACGCAGTCGCTTGGCCACGTCCGCATCGGCCTGCCAGGGCAGGAGCAGGCGGGGACGCGAGGCACGGGCCGGCGCCGCACGCAGCAGCGCCTCGGTGCGCAGGGTCAGACCGCAGGCGGGCTCGTTGCCGCCGCTGAGGTAGCGGCCGCCGCGGCCGAGCTCCTCGTGACGGCCGGCCGAATAGACCGTCACACAGATGCCGGTGTGGTAGCGCCAGCCGCGGAATTCGATCGGGTCGACGGTCAGGCGCAGTCCCGGCGTACGCGCCTCGATGGCGGCGACGGTCGCTTCGAGCCGGTCGGTAAGTGCGCGTGCCGCCGGCGACAGGGACGCCGCACGCAGCACGTCGAGCGCACGCGCGGCGGGCCCGGCGGACAGCAGCAGGTCGGTCAGGATCTGCGCCAGCTTGCCGCCGTAGCGGGTGACATCGGCGGCATCCTTGCGGTCCAGGGCGCGCAGCAGCAGCGCGCGGTCGGCCAGCGGCAGCCCGGCCTCCTCGATCAGCGCGGGCGCCAGCGGCGGCAAGGTAAGATCGAAGCTGACACGCGGAACGCCCAGCACCGCCAACGCCTCGGCGCCGACCGCGACCATCTCCGCGTCGGCTTCCGGCGAGTCCGGGCCGATCAGCTCGATGCCGGCCTGGCTGACCTGCCGGTCGGAGCTGAGCGAGCCGCCATGCAGTTGGACGCAGGCGCCGGTGTAGGACAGGCGCAGCGGACGCGGCGAATTCACCAGTCTGGTGGCGGCGATCCGCGCGACCTGGGGGGTCATGTCGGGACGCAGGCCCATCATCCGGTGGGTGTCGGGATCCATCAGCCGGAAGGTCTGTTCGGCGACCGCGGCGCCGGATCCGGACAGCAGGCTGTCCTCGAACTCGAGCAGCGGCGGCTTCACGCGCTCGTAGCCGTGCGACGCGAATACCGACATCAGCGCCTCGACGCCGAGCGCCTCGCTTTCGGCGTCCGGCGGCAACAGGTCGCGCAGCCCGGCCGGCAGCAGCGCCGGGTTGGCTTCGGTCCCGAGATCCGGGTGTCGGGGCAGGATGTCCGTCATGCGCGGCCTATATCACCCGGCATGGGCGTCCAGTAAGTCGTGCCGTCACGCAAAAGCCGCGCGCGTCGAGGCTGCCGCCCAATCGAACCATGGCAGGACGGCCTCGATGTCGGATGTTTCCACGGTCGCACCGCCCCAGATCCTGAGGCCGGCCGGCGCATCGCGGTAGCTGCCGACGTCGAGAGCGGCACCTTCGGATTGCAGCAGGGCGACCAAATAGGCGAGCGCCTTGGCACGGGCGGCGGGGGCCAGGGCCAGGAACCAGTCGGCGGTCAGGCGCAGGCAGATCGAGGTACTGGAACGCGTCGATGGATCCGGTGCGAGGAACGAGGCCCAGTCCGACCGGCTCTCCCAATCCGCGACCATGGCGAGGTTGGCACGGCTGCGCGCGATCAGCGCATCCAGGCCGCCGATGCGCTCGGCCCATTTCAGCCCGTCCAGCGCGTCCTCGACGCAGAGCATGGAGGGGGTGTTGATGGTATCGCCCTGAAATATGCCCTCGATCAGCCGGCCCTTGGCGGTGAGGCGGAACAGCTTCGGCAACGGACGCAGCGGCGGGGTGGCTTCCAACCGGGCGACCGCACGAGGCGACAGCGCCAGCATGCCGTGCGCCGCCTCGCCGCCGAGCACCTTCTGCCAGGACCAGGTCACCACATCGAGCCGGTCCCAGGGCAGTGCCATCGCGAAGGCGGCCGAGGTGGCGTCGCAGATCGCCAGCCCGTCATGAACGGCGGGGATGGAGTCGGCGCCGGTGAAACACACGCCCGAGGTGGTGCCGTTCCAGGCGAACACCACGTCGTGCGACCAGTCGATCGCGGCAAGGTCGGGCAGCGCGCCGTAGTCCGCTTCCAGCACGCGGGCGTCGGCCAACTGCAACTGCGCCACGATGTCGTGCGCCCAGGTGGCGGAGAAGCTTTCGAACGACAGCACGTCCACCGGGCGGGTGCCGAGCAGCGACCACAGCACCATCTCGACGGCGCCGGTGTCCGAACCCGGCACGATGCCGAGACGCCATCCGTCGGGAAGGCCGAGCAAGGCGCGGCTGCGCTCGATCACCTCGGCCAGACGGGCGCGGGCATCGGCGGCGCGATGGCTGCGGCCGAGCAGCGCGCCGGACAAGGCGTCCAGGCTCCAGCCCGGCCGCTTGGCGCAGGGGCCGGACGAGAAGCATGGATTGGCGGGCCGGACGGAGGGTCGGACGGGCGGGATCATGGGAACCGGGTTCCGGACACGGGCTGGACGCTGGACAAGGACACACCGAACCCATGCCCTGCGACGACCGGTTTTGGAAGCCCGGACAATGGTGAAGCGGGCCGTTGCCGGGTCCGCCGGTGCAGCGCACAACGAGACTGTCGACATATCCTGTCCGGCAGCCGACCGGTCCGTTCCGGTCATGTTCGAAGGAAAAACGAAATGGTGGCCTACGCGATCTTCACGCGCGAGCGGACGACCGACCAGTCGGAGATGGACACCTATGCCGGTCTCGCGGGTGCCGCAGGGGCGGGCCACGCTTTGACGCCACTTGCGCTGTATGGGGCGTTCGAGATGCTCGAAGGCGCGCCGATCGAGGGGGCTGTCGTCCTGCAGTTTCCGACCATGGCGGAAGCAAAGGCCTGGTACGACAGCCCGGCTTATCAGGCCGCCGCACAACACCGTCATGCCGGCTCGGACTACCGCGTATTTCTGATCGAAGGGCTCGGCTGATCGCGCAGGCAACGTCACGATCGATGGTGCGGGTGGTCGGAATCGAACCGACACTCCTTGCGGAACCGGATTTTGAGTCCGGCGCGTCTACCAGTTCCACCACACCCGCAACGGCACCTGATTAACAGCGGAGACGGCCGGGGCCAAGCCGCTCCGGTAGCCGCCGGTCGTTAAAAGACACGATCAGCCGCCGGCGGAAGCGCGGTGGATGCCGCACTCGACCTTGGAGAGACCGGCCCAGCGTCCGGATCGCGCATCTTCGCCGGCTGCGACCGAACGCGTGCAGACTGCGCAGCCGATCGAGGCGAATCCGCGCTCGACCAGCGGATGGGCAGGCAGCCCGCGAAGTTTCATCTCGGCCTGCACCTGCGCACCGTCCCAGTCGGCGATCGGGTTCAGCTTGATCCGGTCGCCATCCCGCTCGACGAACGGCAAGGCGGTGCGCGTGGCGCTCTGGAAGCGCTTGCGGCCGCTGATCCAGGCGTCGAACGGCGCCAATGCACGATCCAGCGGCTGGACCTTGCGCAGGGTGCAGCAGGCATCGGAGTCGAAATACCACAGCTCGCCGGTGGGATCCTGATCGACCACAGCCTGCATGCGTGGAGCAACGCTTCGAACATCGGTCAGGCCGAGGCGTGCCGTGAGTTCGTCGCGATAGGCCAGCGTTTCCGGGAAATGCTTGCCGGTCTCGAGGAAGATCACCGGCAGCGACGGGTCGATCTCGGCGATCAACGACAGCAGGACGACGGACTCGGCGCCGAACGACGAAACGGTGGCGATACGGCCCGGCAGCACATCGCGGATCGCATGCAGCAGGATCTCGCGACCGTCGGCGCCGGCCTGTTCCAGGGCATGAAGTCGTTCGAACGCAACCTGGGTGCTGACCGCGCACGCCTCAGTGGAGCAGGACACGCGACGATCGAGCTGAGTGTCCGGAAACAGATCCATGAACCGATGCCTCTTGTGCACTGCCGTATATAGCGGACGTCCAACGCCGCGTAAGGGATTAAGCAGACCAACAGGGCAGAATTGTGTTTTTGTGGTAGCTCGGAGACACACCACGATCTCGTGTCGGGGAATGTAATAACTGAACGGCTGAAGCACCGGATCAGGCGTGGACCACGGTGTCGCAGAAGCGGCGGGCCAGCTTGGCGGAATCCTGCTCGTCGGGGATCAGCCCGATCAGCTTCAACTCGTCGATGTATTGTGCGATCTGCTCGCGTAGTTCCCGGCCGATCAGGTGCACGCCATGGCCTTCGGCGTGCAGCATCCGCTCGACGGCGGCCAGGTCCATGTCGGGGAGCTGGTCCGCCAGCACGTTGGCGGCGACATCGAGATGCAGCGCGACAGTTCGTGCCGCTTCCTGGATCGCCAGCACGAGCGCCACCGCCGCCGCGGGATCGGCCTTGAGTACATCGGACCGCAGCCCCAGTGCGCGGAGGATCCGGGTGCCGTAACTGCCGGTCGTGCTGCTGGCGAGTTCGGTCAGGTGCAGCGACTCCCGCACCTGCCAGATGACCGGATCGTGACCCACCACGGCCTGGACGCGCCGGCTGGCCAGGGCACCGCCGAAATCCGCCGGTGCGACCTGGACCCACGTCACGTCGCGATTCGGGTCCATGCCCTTGCGCCGCATCATGATCGAGAAGAACAGCCGGTCGGCGCTCGCGTGTGGGCCGGGACGGGCGTCGGGGATGCCGATCGACTTGCGATACAAATCCTCGATCCGCTTGATCGGCGACTTCCGGTCGATCAGCAGGCGCGCGCTGCCGCTCTGCAGGCCGCCGACCATGCGTGCATCGAGCCCGTCCATCAGCCGTGGCAGCCATGACAGCACCGGCGCGATGACCGCATCGGCACCGCCGGCATGCAACTGGTCCAGCGCCTCCTGCCCGGATGCGAGCCCGTCGACGATCTGGATGTCGAGATTGTAGCGGGCGAAGATGCCCTGCCGCTGCGCCACGTTCAGCACCGGATCGTGCGCCGGATGCGGACAGGCCAGCGTCATCCGCCGGTAGCGGCCGTCCGGACGCGAGGTCTTGTCGCGGTGCGGGTGCCGAAACTGGTTGCGTACGACGAGTCCGGCGACGAGCGCCGCGCCGATACCGCCGCCCATGATCGCGCGGCGGCTGACCTTCGGGAGCGTGGGCGCGGGCATGGCGAGACCTTCTGGACTGATGCGGGCCGGCGGGTGCCGCACGGAACGCTGGCGGACCACCACGCAAGCCTGTCTTCGAGAGGGCTTTACGTGCCGCCGCAGGCTCCGCTATAGGGTGCGCCGCCGGTCCCGGATAGCTCAGCGGTAGAGCAAGCGACTGTTAATCGCTCGGTCGTAGGTTCGATCCCTACTCCGGGAGCCAGCATTTCCTCCAACTCCCAGGTTGCCGATTGCGCAGTGTGCGCTTGGCAAGCGGCTGGGTTGGCGGCAAAACGTGGCATGACCGCCGCACCAGATCCCAACGCCCCCTCCGCCGCTCCCGCCGCATCCACGACTGTGGACCATGACGCCTTCGCGCGCGTCGACATCCGTGTCGGCACGATCACCGATGCGCAGCCATTTCCCGAGGCTCGCAAGCCGGCATTCAAGCTGTGGATCGATTTCGGCGCGCCGATCGGCATCAAGCGATCGTCCGCGCAGATCACCCGCCACTATAAGGCGGACCAGTTGATCGGCCGTCAGGTGTGCGCGGTGGTCAATCTCGCCCCAAGGCAGATCGGGCCGTTCATCAGCGAGGTGCTGACCCTCGGCATGCCGGATGCGTCCGGCGAGGTCGTGCTGGTCCGTCCGGACCACAAGGTGCCGGACGGCGGGAAGCTGTTCTGATGGCCATCAGCTACGCCACCGTTACCTGGGACCAGTTGCACCGGGATGCACGGCTGCTGGCCGAGCAACTGATGCCGATGGGCCCCTTCACCGGCATCGTCGCGATCACGCGCGGCGGGCTGATTCCCGCAGCGATTATCGGCCGCGAGCTCGACCTGCGGCTGATCGAAAGCATCTCGGTGATCTCCTACGACCAGGCCCGGGAAACCGGGGACACCGAAGGCGAGGAGGCACAGGGCCAGCCAACCGTGGTCAAGGCGCCGACCGCGGCCGGCGACGGCACCGGGTTCCTGATCATCGACGACCTGGTGGATTCCGGGGTGACCGCGCAGGTGGTTCGCCGGCTGCTGCCGAAGGCGACCTTCGCCTGCCTCTATGCCAAGCCGTCCGGCCGGCCGTTCACCGACCTGTTCGTGGTCGAGGTGCCGCAGGAGACGTGGATCCTGTTCCCCTGGGATACCGCGCCGCTGTTCGTGCCGCCGCTCTCGCGCAAGGTCGCCGGCGCTGTCTGAACCAGCGTCGCGCGCCGCAACCGAGGGCGGCAGTCCGAGGCACGCGTGGCTGGATAGCTGGTCCGTGCGGGACCAGCTCGACGGGCTATGGGAAAGCCAAATGGCGGCGGTGGCGGCGATCGGCCCGGCACTGGCCGCGCTCGCCGGCGCGGTCGAGGCGTCCCTGCCCCGGCTCCGTGCCGGCGGCCGGTTAGCCTATGCCGGTGCCGGCAGTTCCGGGCGACTCGGCGCGCAGGACGGAGCCGAGCTCGAGCCGACGTTCGACTGGCCGCGCGATCGCCTGGTGTTGCTGATCGCCGGCGGCATGCGGGCACTGACCGAAGCGGTCGAGAATGCCGAGGACGATGCAGAGGCGGCGCTGGCGCAGGTGGCGGCACACGAGATCGGGCCATTGGACGTGCTGATCGGCGTCGCGGCCAGTGGCGGCACTCCGTTCACGGTTGCGGCCGTCGGTGAGGCAAGGCGGCGTGGCGCGTTGACCATCGGAGTCGCGAACAGCATCGGCAGCGCACTGCTGGATGCGGCCGAGCACCCGGTCCTGATCGCCACCGGCGCCGAGGCGATCGCCGGCTCGACCCGGCTGAAAGCGGGCACCGCGCAGAAGGTGGCGCTGAACCTGCTCTCGACCGCGATGATGACGGGACTCGGGCGGGTCCATGCCGGACGCATGGTCGATATGCAGGCGCGCAACGCAAAGCTGCGCGTGCGGGCTGTGGCGATGGTGGCGGAACTGGCGGGCTGCGATGCCACGAAAGCCGCCGCCGCGCTGCTGGCGACCGGTCAGCGGGTCAAGCCGGCGATCCTGGTGGCACTCGGGCTTTCGCCGGAGGATGCGGCCGGCGCGTTGGCACGGAATGGCGGTCATTTGCGGCCGGCGCTTGCATCCGTCGCGAGTGGGCTTGCCAGCACTTAGGTCATTCCATAGGTTCCGCCCGGTTCGGGGCGTGGCGCAGCCTGGTAGCGCGCGTGTTTTGGGTACACGAGGCCCCCGGTTCGAGTCCGGGCGCCCCGACCAGTCAGATCGAATTCAGACAAGGTGGATGCCGATGCGTGCCCGGATCTTCCAGCAGCCGAAAAGCTCGATGCAGTCAGGTCAGGCGAATACGCATGACTGGGTTCTGGAATATGGCCAGTCCGAACAGCGTCAGCAGGACCCGCTGATGGGCTGGTTCGGTAGTGGCGACACACAGAGCCAGTTGCGTCTGAACTTCCCCGACAAGGAGGAAGCCGTGGCCTATGCCGAGGGGCACTCGATTCCGTACGACATCGAGCTGCCGCCTGCCCGCATCCGCCG
>JBPBQO010000177.1:0-13297 GCA_050954785.1 Janthinobacterium lividum
TGATCGACCTGCAGCAGGCGATCGAGCGTAACGACGATGACCAGGCGTACCATGCCTACCAGAGCTGGGGCTTCACCGGGCTGACGCGGGATACGATGGAGGTGCTGAACGAATGGGCGCGCTTCATCTACGAGCCGCTGCTGCAGGACCGGGTCCGGCCGATCCAGGAAAGCGACGATCCCGCCTATGGCCGCAGCATCGCCGAGCGCGTGCATGCCGGCCTGAAGCGTACCGGCGGCGTGAAGCCGCCCCGCGAGTTCGTGCTGATCGACCGGTCGGCGGTCGGACTCGGCAGTGTGTTCCTGCGGCTGAAGGCCAATCTGAACTGGCATCGGCTGTATCAGGAGACGGTCGCGGGCTTCGACGCGAAGTTGCTCGCCGAGCGTCAGGCGGCGGCGTTGCTGGCAGCAAAGGTTCCGGCGCCGCTCGACGGCACCACCTGACCATTTCGGCTACGGGCGCACCCCGAGGTGCCACCCGTAGCCGAGCGATGGCTTACCGCTTCGCGCTGGTTGCGACGTCCAGCCACACGGCCAGCAGCAGGATGATGCCCTTGACGATCATCTGCCAGTAGGTGTCGACGCCCATCATCGACATGCCGTTATCCAGCGTCGCGATGATCAGCGCGCCGATCAGCGCACCGAACACCGTGCCGACGCCACCCCGCATCGAGGTGCCGCCGATGATGCAGGCGGCGATCGCGTCGAGTTCCTGGGAGGTGCCGGCCGAAGGCGATCCGGCCGCGAGCCGCGCGGTGGTGGCAATGCCGGCAAGGGCTGCCATCGCCCCCATCAGCGCAAACACCGACAGCTTCACGAGCTGGACGTTCACGCCCGAAAGGCGCGTCGCTTCCAGATTGCCGCCGACCGCGTAGATGCGGCGCCCGAACACCGTGCGCTGCGCCATGACGGTGAAGACGCCAAGCAGGACCAGCACGATCAGGACCGGCAGCGGCACGCCGCGATAAGCATCCAGGATCGCGAGGAAGCCGATGATCACGATCGCGGCGACCACGAGCTTTGCGAGATCGATCCACAGCGCCGGCACCGCCAGTCCGTATTCGGCGCGTTTCGTGCGCGAGCGAAGGGCGGTGTATGCAAGGGTCGCGAAGATCAGCACACCGAGCGCGTAGCCGGCGATATCCGGCAGGTAGCTTTGCGAGACGGACACCAGGGCGGTCGATACCGGCGCGATGGTGACGCCGCCGGTAATACCCAGAAGAACGCCACGAAATGCCAGGAAGCCGGCCAGGGTGACGATGAACGACGGGATGCGCAGATAGGCGACCCAGAAGCCGTTGAACGCGCCGACCAGCGCACCCGCTACCATGACCAGCGGGATGTTGATGGCGAGCGGCAGGTGGAAGGTGACGTCGAAGATGGCCGCCAGGCCGCCCATCAGGCCGAGCAGCGAACCGACCGACAGGTCGATCTCGCCGGAGATGATGACGAACACCATGCCCGACGCGAGCATGCCGGTGATCGCCATCTGCCGGAGCAGGTTGGACAGGTTGCGGGTGGTCAGGAAGTCGCCGTTGGTGAGCTGCGCGAACAGCGCCCAGATGATCGCAATCGCGATCACCAGGGCCAGGATCTTGTAGCGCGCGAAGGCGCCCTTCAGATGCTCCAGCCTGAGCGTGCGTTGTCGTGCGGACTGCGCGACGACCACGGCATCGGGGTTTGGGGCGAGGGACGTGGTTTCGGTCATTTGGTTCCGCTCCGGATCAGGCGGCGCGCAGCACGGGAGTGATGGCCGCGGTCAGGATTCGCTCCTGGGTCAATGTATCGTCGTTGATGAAGTCGCCGCGTAGCTCGCCTTCGCCGATCACCAGCACGCGGTCGCTGATGCCCATGACCTCCGAGAGTTCGGACGAGACCATGATGATCGACATGCCCTCCCGCACCAGCGAGAACATCAGCTTGTAGATCTCGTACTTGGCGCCGACATCCACGCCGCGGGTCGGCTCGTCGAGGATCAGCACGCGCGGCTTCGGCTCGAGCATTTTCGAGATCACCGCCTTCTGCTGGTTGCCGCCCGACAGGTTCGAGATCGCCAGCAGCGGGCTTGCGGTCTTGATGCGCAGCCGCTTGATGGCGTCACCGATATTGGAAAATTCGTGCGCCTCGTTGATCAAGCCGCTCTGCGCGAAATCGTCCAGAACCGACAGGGTGATGTTGTACCCGACGCCGAGCCCCGGCACGATGCCGTGGGCTTTGCGATCTTCGGGCACCATGCACAGCCCGTGCTTCACGGCCTCCCGCGGCGTGCGCACCTGGATCGGCTTTCCGTCCAGCCGGACCTCGCCCGAATGCGGCCCGCGATAGGCGCCGAACAGTGCGCTCACCAGTTCCGTGCGGCCGGCGCCGACCAGCCCGGCGATACCGAGGATTTCGCCATGCCGCAGCGTGAACGATACGTTGTCGACACGCTTGCGCGCGCTGTTTTCCGGATCGATGCAGGTGATGCCGACTGCCTCGAACACCACGTCGCCGATCGGGTGCTCCTCGCGCGGATACAGATTGTTCATTTCACGCCCGACCATCATGCGGATGATGTCGTGCGTGGTCAGTTCGGCGATCGGTGCGTCGCCGACGAACTTGCCGTCGCGGATCACCGTGACGGTATCGGCGATCTCGACGATTTCCTCGAGCTTGTGCGAGATGTAGACGCAGGCGGTGCCGCGTGCCTTCAGGTCCTTGACCAGGCGCAGCAGGATCGCGGTCTCGTTTTTAGTGAGCGACGAGGTCGGCTCGTCCAGGATCAGCAGCCTGGCGTTCTTGCTGAGGGCCTTGGCGATCTCGATCAATTGCTGCTCGCCGCCGGCATAGGACGATACCGGCAGCGCCACGTTGATGTGGCTCATGCGCAGGCTCGCCAGCAGCTTGGCCGCATCGACGAACATGCGGTCGAAATCGATCATGCCGCCCAACATGCGCGGCTCGCGACCGAGGAATATGTTTTCCGCCACCGACAGTTGCGGGATCAGCATCAATTCCTGGTGGATGATGACGATGCCGACCGCTTCGCTTTCCTTGATCGAAGTCGTCTGCAGCTCACGACCTTCCCAGGTGATGACGCCGCCCCAGGTTCCGTAGGGATAGACCGCGGACAACACCTTCATCATCGTCGACTTGCCGGCACCGTTCTCGCCGCACAGCCCGACGCATTCACCGGCCCGCACGCGCAGGTCGATGCCGTCGAGCGCCTTGACGCCTGAAAAGCTCTTGGTGATGCCGCGCATCTCGAGCAGATACTCGGACATGGACCGTGGTCTCCTGCAGCATGACGATTTCGGCAAACGAAACGGCCGGACCGCTGTCGAGGGCGGTCCGGCCGGCTGGTTGGTTCAGGCGTAAATTACTTCGCGTCGATCTGCGCCTGAGTAAAGTAACCATCGCTGACAAGGCGGTCGATGTTCGACTTGGTCAGCGAGATCGGGGTCAGCAGGACGGTATCGACCTCTTTTTTCCCGTTGTTCATCTTGCTGGTGTAGGCAGGCGTCTTGCCCTTCGCGAGATCCACCGCCATCTGCGCGGCGGTGCTGGCGATGAGCTTCAGCGGCTTGTAGACCGTCATGGTCTGCGTGCCCTTCTCGATCCGTTGCGCTGCGGCGAGATCGGCGTCCTGACCGGATACGGCGGTCTTGCCGGCAAGACCCTGGGCGGCCAGCGCTTGGATCGCACCGCCGGCGAGCGCGTCGTTCGAAGCGACGATGCCGGCAATCTTGTTGTTGTTGGAGGTCAGCGCGTTCTCGGTGATGGAGAGGGCCTCGGTGGCGCTCCATTCCTTGACCCACTGCGACCCGACGATCTTGATCTTGCCGCTATCGACCAGCGGCTTCAGCACTTCCATCTGGCCTTCGCGCAGAAGCTTGGCGTTGTTGTCGGTCGGTGCGCCACCGAGCAGGTAGT
Source organism: Janthinobacterium lividum (assembly GCA_050954785.1). Taxonomy (GTDB): domain Bacteria; phylum Pseudomonadota; class Alphaproteobacteria; order Acetobacterales; family Acetobacteraceae; genus Lichenicola. Next base: position 3,912 of record JBPBQO010000177.1, read on the forward strand.
AGTTGCCGGTCGGTGCCGCATCGACCACGCCCTGCGCCTGCATGTGTCCGACGCGCACGTTGTCGAACGAGATATAGGCATCGATGTCGGAGTCCAGGATCAGGCGGTCATAGGAGATGACCTTGATGCCAGCCTGCTTGGCTTCGGAAATCGCATTGGCGAGCACCTTGCCGTTGAACGGCACGATGACGATGACGTCCATGCCGCGCGAGATCAGGTTCTCGACCTGTGCGGTCTGGCGGGACTCGTTGGCGTCGGCCGACTGCACGTTGACGGTCGCGCCGAGCTTGGTCGCGGCGGCAACGAAGTAGTCGCGATCGTGACCCCAGCGCTCGAGGCGCAGATCGTCGATCGAGAAGCCGATCTTGGGATGGGCCGGGCTGGCATGGGCCAGGGTCGGCGCCACGGCGGCAAGGCAAAGCGCCATCGCGGCACCCGCGAGCAGCCTGCGCGTCAGGCCGGTAGGCGAAGTTGAAACCAGACGATGCGACACAAGAATTTCCTCCAAGGGTCCGACCTTGCCCGTTCGGGAGACAGGTCGGTTTTTGATCGGTCACAGGGGCATCCGCGAAACCGGGACGCCGAAAGCCGACATTCCCGCAACAAAAGCAAAATGCGTTACGTAAAGCAAGAGCGGCCGGTCGGGCGGCTTTTGGACGCTGAATTGTTGCAATGCAAAATAACCGCATTTGCGGTTTCGGTCGCCTGGTTCCCGAACACTGTCAAGACTGCCGTCACCTCTTGCTGTTGATAAGCCGCTCGATTAGCTTGATGGGCGTGCCTCAAAAACACGGTTTACGGCTCATTCACCGTGGGCATCCGAAGGAGCGGAGATGAGCAGGATCACGGTGTTCGAAGTCGCGGCCGAAGCGGGAGTCAGCTTGGCAACGGTCGATCGCGTGCTGAACGGCCGCCATGGTGTTCGGCCGGTCACGATCGAGCGAGTACAGGCAGCGGTCGACAAGCTGGGTTTTCGACGGGATGCCTTCGCCGCCGGACTGGCGACCCGTCGGCTGGAGCGCTACCTGTTCGTGCTTCCGGCGGCCGGTACCAACAGCTTCATGAACGGCTTGCGCGACACCGTGCTTGCGGCAAGTGCCGAACTCGCGGACCAGCGCGTATCCATTCGTGTGGCCGACTATGTGTCGTTCGACGAGGCATCGCTGTGCAAAGTGCTGGGCGGCCTTGATGGCGATGCCTGGGACGGTGTGGCGGTCGTAGCGCTGGATTCCCCGCCTGTACGTCACGAGATCGACCGGCTGGTGTCGAAGGGCATCAAGGTGGTGACGCTGGTGTCGGACGTTTCGCCGTCGCGGCGTGGCTATTTCCTGGGCATCGACAACAAGGCGGCCGGTCGGGTTGCAGGGTCGCTGGTCGGTCGCATGGCGAACTCCGCACGCGGCGGTTCTGCACCGGGCAAAATATGCGTCGTTGTCGGGCAGATGACGTTGCACGACCACGCGGAGCGTCGTCTCGGCTTCGAACAGGTCATGACGCGCGAGTTTCCCGATCTGAAGCTGTTGCCGGTCATCGAAGGACATGATGACAGCAGAACGACGCAGCGGCTGATGCGGACCATGCTGGCGCGGCATCCGGACGTGGTCGGGCTCTACAGTGCCGGTGCGGGAAATCGCGGCATCATCGCAGCGTTGCGTGATGTCGAGCCGGAGATCGTGCCGGTGGTCGTCGCGCATGAACTGACGGCGCACGCGCGCGATGCCCTGCTGTCCGGCACGTTCACCGCGGTCCTGCATCAGGATCAGGAACAGGAAGTGGCGAACTCCATCATGGCGTTGCGGGCGATGCTGCGTGCGGACGAAAAGTTTACCCCCAAGCCTGTCAGGGCGCAGATATTCCTGCGCGACAACGTGCCCTGAACTATCGACAACTTTAAAAACAAACGAGGATCATCATGACCACGACCTTATTTTCCGAGATGGAAACCGTCCGTTTCGAAGGGCCCGACTCAGAAAATCCACATGCCTATCGCTGGTACGATGCCGATCGCATCGTTCTCGGCAAGCCGCTCAAGGATCATCTGCGTTTCGCCGTCGCCTACTGGCACAGCTTTGCAATGAACGGCTCCGATCCGTTCGGCGGCCCGACCATTCGCCGGCCGTGGATGGATCGTCCGGATGCGATGCAGGCCGCGCACGATAAGGCCGATGCGGCATTCGACCTGTTCCGTGTTCTCAACGTGCCGTTCTTTAGTTTTCACGATCGCGACATCGCGCCGGAAGGTGGCAGCCTGACCGAGTCGCTCGGTAATTTCCACCAGATCGTGGATTATCTCGGGCAGAAGATGCAGACGTCGAAAACCCGCCTGCTCTGGGGCACGGCGAACCTGTTCAGCCATCCGCGCTTCATGTCCGGCGCCGCCACCAACCCCGATCCCGACGTGTTCGCCTACAGCGCCGCGACGGTGAAGCATTGCCTCGACGCCACCATGGCGCTCGGTGGCGACAACTATGTGTTGTGGGGTGGTCGCGAAGGCTACGAGACGCTGTTGAATACCAATCTCGGCCAGGAGCTGGACCAACTCGGGCGCTTCCTGTCGCTCGTGGTCGACTACAAGCACAAGATCGGCTTCACCGGCCAGATCCTGATCGAGCCGAAGCCCAAGGAGCCGACGGCCCATCAGTATGATTTCGATACGGCCACGGTCTATGGCTTCCTGAAGCGCTATGGTCTCGAGAAGGAGGTCAAGCTCAACCTCGAAGGCAATCACGCCCTGCTCGCCGGCCATAGCTTCGAGCACGAAATCGCGCTCGCCGGCGCATTGGGTATCCTCGGCTCGCTCGACATCAACCGTGGCGACCCGCTGCTGGGCTGGGACACCGACCAGTTCCCGATCAACCTGCATGAAACCACGATGGCGCTGTATTACGTCATCCAGGCAGGCGGCCTCGGCAAGGGCGGTTGCAACTTCGATGCGAAGATTCGCCGCCAGTCGATCGACCCGGACGATCTGGTGCTGGCGCATGTCGGCGGCATCGATCATTGCGCGCGGGCGTTCCTGACGGCGGCACGGATCGTCGAGGATGGACGCTTCGCGGGACAGCTCGAGACCCGTTATTCCGGTTGGCAGACTGCGGACGCAAAGCAGATGCTCGACGGCACGTTGTCGCTCGAGCAGATCTCGGCGCAGGCGGAGGCGCGCAACGTCGATCCGCAGCCGCGTTCCGGCAAACAGGAGAAGCTGGAAAACATGCTCGCCCGCTTCTTCTGAAGCAGCCTAGTTCGACCTGTTGGCGACCCGGGCTCGGATTATTTCGAGCTCGGCGATCCAGGTATCTCGCCGCTGGCGGAAGCGATCGGCGGGCTGGTGTCGCCGAACCAGCCGCAGGCCCGGTTGCTGCGAGCCGGCTTCTCGGTCGAGACCGGGTTCGCGGATGTCGCCAGCGCGCAGGCGGATACCGGCGTCCGCGTAACTGCGCGCTGAGATGGGCCATATCGCCACGATGCTGCGGTCCTCCCGCCCGGCCACCCTCCTGCTCGGCCTCGTCTCGGCCGGCTGAAGCCTGCCGGCCCGGGCTTTCAGCATCGGCCCGTCGATCGATATCCCGATCTTCGAAGGTGGCTGCTTGCGTGGCACCCTCGGAATGCGCAAGTCGCAGCAGCGCGAGGCTGCGATCGACTACCAGAAGATCGTGCTGCAGGCCTGGCAGGACGTGGACAACACCGCGCGTGAACGGTTCCAGCAGGGCTCGACGGATTTCCTCAATGTCTTGACCGGCCGGAACGCGCTGCTGCAAAGCCAGAGCTCGCTCTCGCAGATCGAGACCGACCTCATGGCGCTCTATCGTGCGCTCGGCGGCGGCTGGAAGCAGATCGTCGGTGCGCCAAAGTCACGCTGCCGGCCCAGCAGCCGGCGTACCAGCCGCTGCGGGACGGCGAACGTGACCAGCATCGAGGCGGCGGCCGGGGCGATGGTGTCGAGCACGAACAGCGCCCGATGATCCATCAGCATCAGGCTGCCGCGTTCGATGATGTGGGGCAGGGTGGATGCGCGCAGCAGGAACAGGTCGACCAGCGGGATGGTCGCCGCCGCCAGCAGCTTGGGCCAGTGCAGGTTCGGGGTGCGTGCTGCGACGGCGCCGATCAGCAGGCCGGTCGGGATAAGCCCCTTCAGGAGCCCGAACAGCCCGAGCCCGATCAACGCCGGCACCAGCAGCACGGACAGCAGCAGCCAATGGAACAACTGCCAGGTGAAGATCGCCATCACCAGGAAGAAGGCGGCCGGCACGCAAACGGCGTAGATGACGGTGAACCCCGCCGCCGCCAGCAGGAGGCGGACGACGGGAACGGTGTCTCTCAGTTACCGGGATTCGGCGAGAACATCGGGCCCTTGTCGGGCTTGTCCTTCCACTCGTCGGCATCGGCCGGCGCCACGCCCTTGCGGGTGATGTTGGGCCAGGTTTTCGCGTAGGTGGTGTTGGTCTCGGCCCAAGCGCCGGCGCGATCGTCGCTGTCCGGAAAAATGGCCTCGGCCGGGCATTCCGGCTCGCATACGCCGCAATCGATGCATTCGTCGGGATTGATGACGAGCATGTTCTCGCCCGCATAGAAGCAGTCGACGGGACATACCTCGACGCAATCCATGTACTTGCAGCGGATGCAATTCTCGGTGACCACGTAGGTCATCGCCATCTCCGATCATGCGGACGGCACCAAACTGGCCGAGCGCCTTTTGAAAAATCCGCGGCCTTCGTGCGCTGCCCCACAGGGCAGGTCCGGCTGCGGCCGCGACATATGAAAGTCTTTCCCTGCAAGCGCAAGCGGAGCACTCCGGTTGCGCCGGCAGCTTACTCGGGAATGTCCTCGTAGAGGGTGCGCGCTTCCGGTGCCGGCCCGCGCCGCGTGGCGAGCGATACCACCCGAATCACCCGCACGCCGGTGCGGGGCAGGGGCAGCGTCAGCACGTCGCCAGGACGCAGCCTGGCATGAGCCTTTTCGGTCGGCTGCCGGTTGATCCGAATCAGGCCCATCTCGATCAGGCGCACACAGTCCGATCGTGCCTTCAGGAAGCGGGCGCACCACAGCCACATGTCGAGCCGCTGCCAGTCGCGTGCATCCTCGTTCTCAGGCATGCGACTCCTGCCTCAGCGACCGAACCTGATCGACGCCAGTATGGCAAATGGGCTGTCCAGGTTGATCGGCGGCCGTGGCCGCTGAACCGGTTCGGGGGTACGAGCCGTTGCAGGAGGGCGGGCCGTTGCAGGCGGCCTCGGCCGCCGCACGACAGGGGGCGCCGCCGGGGCTTCGGCCGGCAGGCTCCCGGCGGGCGCGCCCGGGTCCAACTGGGCCGGCTCGGATTGGCCCGGCTTGGATTGAACCGGCGGCCTGGGTTTGCGCGCCGGTCTCGGTGCATGCGGCGTACGCGCAACGCGGCGGACATTGTGCCCGTAGGCTGCCAGCATGGTCGGTGCCGGCGGTCCGAATGCGTCCTCCGCGAGTGCCGCCGGCGGCAGGATGCGCACGTCGAGCGCCGGCAACACCTGCGGCAGCAGGTCGTGGCGCGTGGATAATCTCGACGCCATGTCGGCCGGCAAGGCGGTCGGCTGCCGTCGGGTCAGCCAGCCGAGCTCGCCGGCGACCTTCTCCGCGATGTCGAGCCGCAGCAGGATCGGCCCGCATTCCACCCAGCCGAGCTTGGCCAGGAACCCGGGCGGCGTCGGGGTGCTGTCCCGTGCCAACGAGATCCGGCCTTCCTGCGGCAAGGCCGGTAGCGGAATGCCGGCACGCAGCGCAATCAGGATCGCTCGCAGCCGGGCCGGGCGCGGTTTCAGCAATGCCGGCATGAACAGTGCGAACCGTCCCGCGCGCACGCCCAGCGGTTTCAACCTGGCACGCACCGAAGGCGGCATCGGCTCGCGGGCCTGGCCCGGGACCAGCCCGCCCTGCTCGGTCAGCCGGTGCAGCACGCCGCGCAGTTCGGCGTCGTCCGCGGCGCGGCGTTCCGCATCGAACAACGGCGCCAGGATTTGGGTCAGCATTGCGTCGAGGCAGGCCTGGAGACGCGCCCGCACCCGTTCGCGCTGGGCGCCATCCAGGAATTCGCTGTCCAGCACCTCCACCATCGGCCGCAGGAGGGCGGTTCCCGGACGCAGCCGCCCCACCGGTGCGGCGTCCCAGCAGATCAACCGTCCATCCTCGCTCAGCGAGAACGAAGTGTCGGCGGCGGTAGAGAGTGCCTGCACGCGGCGGGGGATTTCCTCGCGCAATGCCCGCCGCGCGGCGCGCAGCACCAGGCGTTTCTCGGGGCCCTCCGCCTGCGGGTCGGGGATCAGCGAGAAGCCGGACACGTGCCCGACCGAGTGGCCTTCGACCACCACCTCGCCATGCGCCGTGACCGCCGACAGCAGGTCGGTGCCGCCCGTACGCTCGGCCTCGTCGAGGCTGCGGATCAGCAGGGCGGCGCGACGGTCGACGAAGCGCGCGGTCAGCTTCTCGTGCAGCGCGTCGGACAGCAGGTCCTCGATCTCGCGCGCCTTGGCCTGCCAGGCGGGCGCGTCCTCGAGCCAGTCCTTGCGGGCCGCGATATAGGCACACACGCGTACGCCCGACAGGCGCTGCATCAGCGTGTCGATGTCGCCGTCGGACCGGTTGAGGCCGTTCAACAGGGACTCCAGCCACGCCACCGATAGGCGGCCGGTCTGCATCACGTCGGTGAACGCCCGGGCGCACAGCCTGGTGTGGCTGTCGTCGCCGAGCTTGCGGAAGTCGGGGATCTGGCACGCGTCCCACAGCAGCCGCGTGGCGGACCGGCCGACGGCCAGCCGACGTATGTCGGGATCGTAGCCGAGCGTCTGCAGAGTCTGCAGGTCGGATGCCTCGTTGCCCGATGCCAGGCCGCGAATCGGCGGCGGCACCTGCAGGCTGGCGAGCAGCGCGTCGGGGCCGGACAGGTCGAGCTGGTCGTTGCGCCAGAACAGCTGCTCCAGCGGATCGAAGCGATGTGCCTCGACAGCGGCCACGATGTCCTCCGGCATGGGCGGGCAGGTGCCGGTGGTGCCGAAGGTGCCGTCGCGCATGCCGCGTCCGGCGCGTCCGGCGATCTGGGCGACTTCGGCGGCGGTCAGCCGGCGCGGCCGGGCGCCGTCGAACTTCGACAGGCCGGCGAAACCGACATGGTTCACGTCCATGTTCAGCCCCATGCCGATCGCATCGGTGGCGACCAGGTAGTCGACTTCCTTGTCCTGGTAGAGCGCCACCTGGGCGTTGCGCGTGCGCGGCGAGAGCCGGCCCATGACCACGGCGCAACCGCCGCGGCGCCGGCGGATCAGCTCGGCGATCGCGTAGACTTCGGCCGCCGAAAATGCCACCACGGCGGAGCGGGGCGGCAGCTTGGTCAGCTTCACCTGCCCGACATGCAGAAGCTGCGACAGGCGCGGCCGGGTCTCGATCTCGATCTGTGGTACCAGGCGGGACAGCAGCGGCCGGATGGTCTCGGCGCCGAGGAACATGGTCTCGACCAGCCCCCGCGCGTTCAACAGACGGTCGGTGAACACGTGGCCGCGGTCCGGATCGGCGCAGAGCTGGATCTCGTCCACCGCGACGAATTCGGGACGGGTCACGATGTCGTTGCCCGACCGGTCGCCCGGACTGGCCCGGTCGCCGAGGTAGCTCAGCGGCATCGCCTCGACCGTGCAGGAGAACCAGCGCGCGTCCGGCGGCATGATTTTTTCTTCGCCGGTGATCAGCCCGACGCGGGATGCGCCCTTCTGCGCCACCATGCGATCGTAGTTCTCGCGGGCGAGCAGACGGAGCGGAAACCCGATGATGCCCGAGCTGTGCGCCAGCAGGCGCTCCATCGCGAGGTGGGTCTTGCCGGTGTTGGTCGGACCCAGCACCGCCTTGACCCGGGGTGCGAAGGGTCCGTCGCGCCGCGTATCGCTGCGACCTGGAGTGTCGTTTGGGCCGTACGGCCGGAGGGGTGGGCCCGTCATGCTCTGATGGTCGGTCGGGTGGCCGGTGTTTGCAAGGTGGCGCCGTCGGGACCAGGATTCAGGGCTTTCCCTCATTCCACTATCGAAAGTCCGAACGATGTTCGATCGTCCGCTCGACTGCCTGATCGCCGAGCATGAACTGGAGCCCGACCGCCCGGTACGCGAGGTACGCGCCGTGCGGCCGAACCAACTCGCGGCGCTCCTTGTATCGATGCCTCCGGCCGATGCCGCCTGGCTGCGGGCGCAGGGATTTGCGGCGAAATCCGGGGAACTCGTGAAGATGCCGGGCGAGGCCGGAGTCGCCGGCGCCATCCTCGGCCTGGGCGATGCAGGCGAGCGCCCGCAGGGACCGCATGCGTTCGGTGGTCTTGCGACCGCGTTGGCAGGACCGCCACCCGATGCGGACCCAGCCGATGCGGCGTCGCCCGATCGTCCTGTTTTGCGCCCCGTCTGGCGATTGACGTTGCCGGTGGACGTGGCGGTGAACGATGCGGTGCTGGGTTTCTGCCTCGGCGCCTATCGCTTCGACCGGCTGCGCGCGTCGAAGTCGCTACCGGCATTGCTGGTGACTCCGGCCAATGCGGAGTCGGGCGCCGCGGTTGCGCGGGCCACCTGGCTGGCTCGCGACCTGATCAACATGCCTGCCAACCTGCTCGGGCCCACGGAACTGGCGGAGGCGGCATTGCAGACGATGCGTTCGTTCGGTGCCGACGCACGAATCGTTTCTGGCGAAGCATTGGCGCGCGACTATCCCGCCATCGAGGCGGTCGGCGCGGGCTCCGTACGCCCGCCGCGGGTGGTGGTGGCCACATGGCGCGGGTCGCACGCGAGCGGGGATGCGCCGTTGCTGTCGCTGGTGGGCAAGGGGGTCTGCTTCGATTCCGGCGGCTACGACATCAAGCCGGCGTCCGGAATGCTCCGGATGAAAAAGGACATGGGCGGTGCCGCGATCATGCTGGCACTCGCGCGCCTGATCATGGAACACGATCTGCCGGTGCGGCTGGCTCTGCGGCTCGGCTGCGTCGAGAACAGCATTTCCGGGAGTGCGATGCGGCCCTCCGATGTGCTGGCGACGCGCCGTGGCCTTTCGGTCGAAGTCGGCAATACCGATGCCGAAGGTCGCCTGGTCCTGTCCGATCTGCTGGCGGAAGCTTCGGACGAGTCGCCCGACCTCTTGCTCGATGCAGCGACGCTGACCGGAGCGGCACGCGTTGCGCTGGGTCCGGATCTTCCTGCTTTGTTCTGCAACGATGACAAGGTGGCACAAGCGATTGTCGATGCGGGTATGGCGGCGCACGATCCTGTCTGGCGATTGCCGCTGTGGGACGGATACAACGAATGGTTGTTAAGTCCGGTGGCGGACCTGAATAATGTTTCATTCAGACCCATGGCGGGAGCGATCGTGGCCTCGTTATTTCTTCAACGTTTCGTGGCGAG
>JBPBQO010000178.1:0-11628 GCA_050954785.1 Janthinobacterium lividum
TTGCGGCAAGGATTGCAGCATGCCGCACGCGTGCTCGACGACGGAACGGCCCTCTCCGTGCTGAATGCGTTGCGCACATCAGAACCTCGCCTTAACCGTACGAGTTCAGAGTTTGAGTAAGATGGGCTTCCGATACCGACCAGGTCACCCGCTCGATGCATGAAGTGCCCGACGTGCTGAACCGCATCTGCGCGCTGACCCGCGAGGAAGTCGCGCGCCGTTGCGTCGGCCTGCCGCTCAAGGAGCTCAAGCTGCGGCTGCGCGACCTGGCCGAGACGCCGCGTGGCTTCGGTCAGGCGCTCAAGCTGAAGACTGCCGAACGGCAGGTCGGGCTGATCGCCGAGATCAAGAAGGCCTCGCCCTCCGGCGGCATGATCCGGCCCGAATACAACCCGGCTTCGATCGCCCGGCAGTACGAGGCGGCTGGCGCGGCCTGCCTGTCCGTGCTGACGGAAGGTCCCTCGTTCCAGGGTCATGTCGCGGATCTGCAGATCGCTCGTGCGGCGGTGCGCTTGCCGGTGCTTCGCAAGGATTTCATCCTCGATCCGTGGCAGGTGTACGAGAGCCGCCTGATTGGAGCCGACTGCATCCTGCTGATTATGGCGGCACTGAGCGACCAGATGGCAATCGACTTGCTGGACTTGGCGCGCTCCCTCGATCTGGACGTACTGGTCGAAGTGCATGACGAGACGGAACTGTATCGCGCACTGGGCCTGGAGGCATCGCTGATCGGTATAAACAATCGTAATCTCAAGACGTTGAAGACCGATCTTGAGACAACGATGAGCTTGGCGCCGCGTGTTCCGCCGGACCGGATCGTCATCGCCGAGAGCGGCATCCGCACACGCCAGGATGTGGTCCGTCTTGGCACCGCCGGCGCGTCCTGTTTTCTTGTCGGCGAGAGTCTTCTCAGGCAGGCAGATGCAAAGGCGGCCTGTGTCGCGCTGCTCGGTCCGATCTAGACTGGTCTCATGGAGTCTCACCACGTGGACGGCGAATCGGCTCGGCTTACCCATCTCGACGATCAGGGTCGTGCCGTCATGGTCGATGTCTCGGACAAGCAGATCACGCGTCGGCAAGCCGTGGCCGGTGCCCGCATCGCCATGCGACCCGAGACGTTGCAACAGATCGTCTCCGGTGACACGAAGAAGGGGGATGTCTTTGCCGCCGCCCGGATTGCGGGCATCATGGCGGCCAAGCGGACCTCGGACCTGATCCCGCTTTGTCATCCTCTGCCGATCAGCTCGGTCGTCGTGACTCTGACACCCGAGCCGGGTGGAGCGGGAGTGGAGATCGAGGCGACCGTCCGTACGACCGGCCAGACCGGCGTCGAAATGGAAGCCTTGATGGCAGCCAGCGTCGCCGCGCTGACCATCTACGACATGTGCAAGGCGGTCGATCGCGGGATGCGGATCGAAGCAGTGCGCGTGCTGCATAAATCCGGTGGCAAGTCCGGCACTTACGACGAGGCGGCCAAGCCCCGGATCGAGCCTGTTGCCCGACCAACGAGTGAGGAATGACGATGAGCGGTGCGAGGAAGATGAAGGACGAGGCGCCCCGCGGCAGCAACAGTCCGGTCATGAGCCGGGAAGACCTGACCCGCGCCTACCATGACATGCTGCTGATCCGTCGTTTCGAGGAACGCACCGGCCAGCTCTACGGCATGGGGCTGATCGGCGGCTTCTGCCACCTGTATATCGGCCAGGAAGCGATCGTCGTCGGCGTGCAGATGGCGCTCAAGCAGGGCGACAAGATCGTCACCTCCTACCGCGATCACGGTCACATGCTGGCGACCGGCATGGACCCGAAAGGCGTGATGGCCGAATTGACCGGCCGCTCCACCGGCTACTCGCGCGGCAAGGGCGGCTCGATGCACATGTTCTCCAAGAAGGAGCACTTCTACGGCGGGCACGGCATCGTCGGCGCGCAGGTCTCGATCGGTGCCGGGCTGGCCTTCTCCAACAAGTATCGCGGCAGCGACGAGGTCGCGGTCGCCTACATGGGCGAGGGCGCGTCGAACCAGGGCCAGGTGTTCGAGAGCTTCAACCTCGCGGCGCTGCACAAGCTGCCGTGCATCTTTGTCATCGAGAACAATCAATACGGCATGGGCACCAGCGTCGAGCGGTCTTCCGCCTCGAAGGAGCTGTGGAAGAACGGCGCGCCATGGGGCATTCCGGGCCAGCAGGTCGACGGCATGGACGTGGTTGCGGTCCGCGAGGCCGCACAGGAGGCTGTCGCTCATTGCCGCGCCGGCAACGGGCCGTTCCTGCTGGAAATGAAGACCTACCGCTATCGCGGACATTCGATGTCCGACCCGGCCAAGTACCGGACCCGCGAGGAAGTCGACCTGATGCGTCGCGAGCGTGACGCGATCGAGCAGGTGAAGCGTGCGCTGCTCGATCTCGGCGAGACCGAGGCGGTGCTCAAGGCGACCGACGACGACATTAAGAAGATCGTGGCCGATGCGGCGGAATTCGCCCAGTCGAGCCCGGAACCCGACCCGTCCGAGTTGTGGACGGACATACTGGTGGAGGCCTGACGCCTATGTCGACCCAGGTGCTGATGCCAGCCCTTTCTCCCACCATGACGGAGGGCACGTTGGCCCGCTGGCTCAAGAAAGTGGGCGATACCATTGCCGCCGGCGATATCATCGCCGAGATCGAGACCGACAAGGCGACCATGGAGGTCGAGGCGGTCGATGAGGGGATCCTGGCGAAAATCCTGGTCGAGGAAGGCACCGAGGGCGTCGCGGTGAACGCGCCGATCGCGGTGCTGTTGGCCGAAGGCGAGGACGCATCCGCCGTCGACAAGCCGGCAACCAGCGAGGACGCCGCCCAGCCCAAGGTCGCGGCCGACAGCGGCGCCAAGGAAATCGCGGATCGCGCTTCCGTGGCGAAGACGCCGGAGCTGGCCAAGCCGAGCCCGGAGCGCGAGTGGGGCGAGACCAAGCCGACCTCGGTCCGCGAAGCGTTGCGCGACGCGATGGCGCTGGAAATGCGTGCGAACGACGACGTGTTCCTGATCGGCGAGGAAGTCGCCGAGTACCAGGGCGCCTACAAGGTCAGCCAGGGGCTCCTGGAGGAATTCGGCGCACGACGTGTGATCGATACCCCGATCACCGAGCACGGCTTCACCGGCATGGCGGTCGGCGCGGCGCTGACCGGCCTCAAGCCGATCGTCGAGTTCATGACCTTCAACTTCGCCATGCAGGCGATCGACCAGATCATCAATTCGGCGGCCAAGACGCTCTACATGTCCGGCGGCCAGATGGGCTGCCCGATCGTGTTTCGCGGTCCGAACGGTGCCGCGTCGCGCGTGGGTGCTCAGCATTCGCAGTGCTATGCGAGTTGGTATGCGCATGTGCCCGGCCTGAAGGTGGTGGCGCCGTATTCGGCGGCGGATGCCAAGGGGCTGCTGCGCGCCGCCATTCGCGATCCGAACCCGGTCATCTTTCTCGAGAACGAGATCCTGTATGGCCAGAGCTTCGAATGCCCGACCGACCCGGACTTCATCCTGCCGATCGGCAAGGCGAAGATCGAGCGCGAGGGCACCGACGTCACCATCGTCGCCTTCTCGATCATGGTCGGCGTCGCACTGAAGGCTGCCGAAATTCTGGCCGAACAGGGCATCAAGGCGGAGGTGATCAATCTCCGCACCCTGCGTCCGCTCGATACCGCGACGATCGTCGAGAGCGTCAAGAAAACCTCCCGCCTGGTGACCGTTGAGGAGGGCTGGCCGTTCGCCGGCATCGGTGCCGAGGTCGCGATGCAGGTCATCGAGCACGCCTTCGACTGGCTCGATGCGCCACCGGTTCGCGTGCACGGCCTGGACGTGCCGCTGCCGTATGCGGCCAACCTGGAAAAGCTCGCCTTGCCGCAGCCGGACTGGGTCGTCGACGCCGTGAAGAAGCTGGTCTGAGGGCGATACCGATGTCCGTCAACATCCTCATGCCGGCGCTGTCCCCGACCATGACCGAAGGCACGCTTGCCCGCTGGCTCAAGAAGGAAGGCGACGTCATCGCATCCGGCGATATCATCGCCGAGATCGAGACCGACAAGGCGACTATGGAAGTCGAGGCGGTCGAGGAAGGCATCCTTGGCCGTATCCTGGTGGCCGATGGCACCGAGGGCGTGAAGGTCAACGACCCGATCGGCATCATGGTGACTGAAGGCGAGGCGGTCCCTGATGCTGCCGTCGATGGCGCGAAACAAGACGCACCGATACCCACCGGGGAACCTGTCGCCCAGGGTGGCAATCCGCCCGCGACACCGGCTCCGGCTCAGCCCGCCGTGTCGAACCCGGGCCAGAGCGACAGTGCCAGCCGCGTCTTCGCATCGCCGCTGGCACGCAGGTTGGCCAAGCAAGCCGGCCTCGACGTGTCGTCGATCAAGGGATCCGGTCCGAACGGCCGCGTGATCCGTGCGGATGTCGAGGCTGCAGGCAAGCAGGCCACGCAGCCGAAGCCGGCCGCTGTGTCCGCGCTGCCGCCGTCAGCCGCTGGCCGGCCGGCGCCGGTCGCGATCACCGCCCCGCATCGCCGTATCCCGAACACCAGCATTCGCCGCGTCATCGCCAGGCGCCTGTCGGAATCCAAGCAGTTCGTTCCGCATTTCTACGTCTCGATCGATGTCGAGATGGACGCGCTGCTGGTGTTGCGCTCGCAGCTCAACCAGGCGTCGCCCACAGAGGGGCCGGGTATGTTCAAGCTGTCGGTCAACGACATGCTGATCAAGGCCTGTGCGGTCACCCTGGTCCGGGTGCCCAAGGTGAACGCGACCTACACCGACGAGGCGATCATCGAATACGAGGATGTCGACATCTCCGTAGCCGTCTCGATCCCGGACGGGCTGATCACCCCGATCGTCCGCAGCGCCGAGAAGAAGTCCCTGGTCCAGATCAGCAGCGAGGCGCGCGGTCTGATTGCCCGTGCCCGCGACGGCAAGCTGAAGCCCGACGAATTCCAGGGCGGCGGCTTCTCGATCTCCAACATGGGCATGTTCGGGGTGAAGGCGTTCTCGGCGATCATCAATCCGCCGCAGGCCGGCATCCTTGCCGTCAGCGCCAGCGAGAAGCGCGCCGTGGTACGGACCAGGGACGGCGTCGACCATATCGAGATCGCCACCGTCATGACCGCGACCCTGTCGGTCGATCATCGTGCGGTCGATGGAGCGCTTGCAGCACAGTGGGCCTCGGTCTTCAAGTCGGTGGTCGAAAGCCCGCTGAGCCTGGTGATCTGACATGGCGACCACCGATTTCGACATCATCATCATCGGCGGCGGACCCGGCGGCTATGTTGCCGCGATCCGCGCGGCGCAGCTCAAGCTGTCGGTCTGCGTGGTCGAGAGTACGCATCTGGGCGGCATCTGCCTGAACTGGGGCTGCATCCCGACCAAGGCGCTGCTGCGTTCGGCCGAGATCAACCACCTCCTGCACAATCTCGGCGAGTTCGGGTTCTCCGCCGACAATATCCGCTTCGACCTGGACAAGGTCGTGAAGCGGTCGCGTGCGATCTCCAAGCAGTTGGCATCCGGCGTGGGCTTCCTGCTCAAGAAGAACAAGGTCCCGGTGTTCGACGGCCGCGGCACGCTGGCCGGAACGGACGGGGACAAGCGCCGGGTCGAGGTCACCAAGGACGGCAAGCCGGTCGCCACCCTGACGGCGAAGCACGTGATCCTCGCAACCGGCGCCCGTGCCCGCGTGCTGCCCGGCCTGGAGGTGGATGGCAAGCTGATCTGGTCCTACCGCGAGGCCATGGTGCCGGCTGCGATGCCCAAGCGCCTGCTGGTGATCGGTTCGGGCGCCATCGGTATCGAGTTCGCCAGCTTCTACCGCAACATGGGCGCCGAGGTGACGGTGGCCGAGGTCGTCGACCGGATCCTGTCGGCCGAGGACGAGGAAATCGCGTCCTTCGCGCGCAAGGCGTTCGAGAAGCAGGGCATCCGCATCCTGACCGGTGCCAAGATCGGCACGCCGCAGAAACTAGCGGACAGTGTGTCGATCACCATCGAGGCGGACGGTAAATCCGAGACGCTCGAGTTCGACCGCATCATCTCGGCGGTCGGCATCGTCGGCAATTTCGAGAATATCGGCCTCGAGGGCACCAAGGTCGAGGTCGAGAAGACCCACGTGAAGATCGACCATTTCTGCCGCACCGGCGAGCCGGGCGTATATGCGATCGGCGACCTCGCCGGCGCACCCTGGCTTGCGCACAAGGCCAGCCATGAAGGCGTGCTGTGCGTCGAAAAGATTGCCGGGATGGACGTGCACGGGATCGACTGGACCAACATCCCCGGCTGCACCTACTGCCGGCCGCAGATCGCCAGCGTCGGCTGGACCGAAGCGAGAGCAAAGGCCGAAGGTCGCGAGATCCGTATCGGACGGTTCCCGTTCATCGGCAACGGCAAGGCGATTACGATGGGCGAGCCGGACGGCATGGTCAAAACCGTGTTCGACGCAAAGACCGGGGAGCTGCTGGGCGCTCACATGGTCGGTGCCGAAGTAACCGAGATGATCCAGGGCTACGTCATCGCCCGCACGCTGGAATCTACCGAGCAGGAGCTGATGCACACGGTGTTCCCACATCCGACCGTCAGCGAGACCATGCATGAGGCGGTGCTCGATGCCTGGGGACAGGCGATCCACTTCTGACGGCAGGCCAGCCGTGCAGGCTGCCATCGCTTGACGCGTCGCCGACCGGGTTCCACTTGTCGGTGACGGCTCACCATTGGAAATCCACGCATCGATGTCCACGCGCCTGCTGATCGATCATCGCCTGGGGAACGTCTCCCCGGAGCCGGCCTCGTCTATGACGGGGTCCGAGGCAACGCCGATCGTCGTGCGTCATCCGGAAAAGGCGCACCGTCCGGACAACCCGATCCTCCGCAAGCCGGACTGGATCCGGGTCAAGGCGCCGAACAGCCCGATCTACCACGAGACCCGAAAGCTGATGCGCGAGCACCGGCTGGTGACGGTGTGCGAGGAGGCGGCGTGCCCGAACATCGGCGAGTGCTGGTCCCAGCGCCACGCCACCATGATGATCATGGGCGAGATCTGCACCCGCGCCTGCTCGTTCTGCAACGTGCGCACCGGTCTGCCTCTGGCGCTCGATGCCGACGAACCGAACCGGGTGGCGGATGCGGTGGCCAAGCTCGGCCTACGTCATGTCGTGATCACCTCGGTCGATCGTGATGATCTGGCCGATGGCGGCGCCCGCCATTTCGCGCAAGTGATCGCGGCACTTCGAAATGCTTCGCCGACTACCACGATCGAGATCCTGACCCCCGATTTTCTGCGCAAGCGCGGCGCCCTGGAAATCGTCGTGGAAGCCAGGCCGGACGTGTTCAATCATAATCTCGAAACCGTGCCTCGGCTGTATCCGACGATCCGGCCGGGCGCGCGTTACTACCAGTCGATGCGCCTGCTCGACACGGTCAAGCAGCTCGATGCGTCGATCTTCACCAAGTCGGGCCTGATGGTCGGGCTTGGCGAGCAGCGGCTGGAGATCCTGCAGGTCATGGACGATTTTCGAATTGCCGATGTGGATTTCCTGACGCTCGGGCAATACCTGCAGCCCAGCGTCAAACATGCCGCGGTCGATCGGTTCGTGACCCCGGACGAGTTCGCGGATTATGCCGCGATGGCACGCGCCAAGGGCTTCCTGCAGGTCAGCGCCACGCCGCTGACCCGGTCCTCTTATCATGCGGACGAGGATTTCGCGGCACTCCGTGCGGCTCGTGTACTGCAGAACACGCGAGCGTCGATCGGCGTTCAGGCTTCCGTCTGATGCCGACGCATGCCGAGCGCCGGCTGATCTCCTACAGCGCCGAGCAGTTGTTCGACCTGGTCGCCGACGTCGGCCGCTATCCCGAGTTTCTGCCCTGGTGCGTCGGCTCGCGCGTGAAGAGCCGCACCGAAACGGAGCTGGTTTCGGATACGACCATCGGTTTCGGACCGTTCCGGGAAACGTTCACCAGCCGCGTGGAGCTGAACCGGCCGCATACGGTCAAGGTCCGCTACGAAAAAGGCCCGTTCCGTTATCTCAACAATGTCTGGACCTTCACACCGGATCCGCGCGGGTGCCTGGTCGATTTCTTTGTCGAATTCGAGTTCCGGTCGCGCTTTCTGCAGGCGGCTATCGGCGTGGTGTTCAACGAGGCCGTCAAGCTGATGGTGAGTTCGTTTCTCAAGCGCGCGCGCGACATCTACGGAACTCCGGCCCAGCGTCCGGCCTCCATTCCGGATCCGGTTGCCGTTTCGACACAGGTTGCCGGCTCGTCGGGTTGAGGCCAAGCTCGCTCCGTCTGGCGACTTTAAGCGATTGTTGCGCAACTGCCACCGTGACTTATCGTTTCCACGTTGTGTTAAAGCCGCGATACGCGCGGTTTATCCGTTGAATCAACCACCTGTCTTCGTGACAGAGAAGGAATATCCGATGAAGTCGATCCTGAGCGCTTCGATCTGTGCTGCTGCCCTCGCATTCGCTCTCCCGGCGATGGCCCAGACGGATGATGCGAAGCCGATGCATCATCATCATCATCACAAGATGGGCATGCACGGTAAGCACACGGGCATGCATGGCAAGGGCGCCATGAACGGGGATTCCAGCACCGATGCGCTGAACGAGAAGAGCCTGGCGGCGGCTCGCGGCGGCACCGATGCTTCCACGACCCCCGGCGCGATGCCGGCTTCGAGCACGACAGCGGCTCCGGGTGCGATGTCCGCTCCGGGCGCAATGTCGGCTCCGGCCCCGATGACAGCTCCGGCGTCAGGCACTTCGGCAGACACCATGCCGTCGAACGCTCCGGCCGGCGCGACTGCAGCACCGGCAACCACACCGGCCGGCCAGTAATCGAGCAGGCGATCACGGCTCGGACCATCCAGCCCGGTCATCGGGCGAACGATGGACCGCTTAACGTGATCGAAATGATTTGGTGTTGAACTGATGGAACCCCGGGGCACGATGCCTCGGGGTTCTTTTAGTTTGGCACCGAAGCAGTCGCCCTGTGGCCTGCGCCGGATGCCGCGCCAGGAAAGCGGAACAGATGCGACTCTTCGTGAATGTCAGTGCGGTGTTGATCTGCGGTAGCCTGGCCGGGTTCACGGCCCTTGCTCAAACGGCTCCGTCGCACGCGTCGGTCATGCCGGCCGCGACTGGCGTGACTGCTGCCAATCAAGCCGATGGCTATGAGCTGAAAGTGAGCCGTGGCGGCAGCGTCGAGACCCATTTTGCCGAGGCCAATACCACCCATGACGGGCACCTGACCCGTTCGCAGGCCGAGCAGTCAAGCTGGAAGCGCGTGGTGAAACGGTTCGACGAGATCGATACCGACCACAAGGGCTGGATCTCGGTCGACCAGATCCATGAATACAACAAGGCGCACCGCAAGCATCGCAAGGATCCGACCGCGTAGGAGCCCTACAGCGGGGAGGAAGCGGGGCGGTCCGATTGCGAGACCTCGTCGGCCGCCTGCCGCAACATCGTCAGCGCTTCCCGAACGGCCGCCTCGCGAATGCCGGCGCGATCGCCCGGCAGGACCATCGATCGGGTGCGGGTCTGCATTCCACGCGCGGAAATCCCGAACCAGACCAGCCCGATCGGCTTGTCCTGGCTGCCGCCTCCGGGCCCGGCGATCCCAGTGGTCGACACGGCGAGGTCCGCTCCGCTGCGTTCGAGCGCACCGTCCGCCATTGCGGCGGCGACGTCCGGGCTGACCGCTCCGACCCGATCGAACAGCGTCATCTCGACGCCCAGCAACTCATGCTTCATCGCGTTGGAGTAGGTTACGGCACCGCCGAGCACGCTGGCCGAACTGCCCGCATGATGGGTCAGCGAGGCGGCGACCAGGCCGCCGGTGCAGCTTTCAGCGGTCGCGACCGTCAGCATCGCCGCCGTCAGCACGTCGAGCAGCTCCTTGGCCTGGGCCAGTGTGCGTTCGCCGATCATTGCATCCATTTCAACGCCAGCCGTATCGCGAGCAGCAGGAACGCGCCCACGATACCGGCCAGCATATCGTCGCCCATCACGCCGAACGCATCGTGACGCCGGTCGATCCGCCCGATCAGTCCGGGCTTGCCGATGTCGAGCAGCCGGAACAGCCCGAACGCCGATATCAGGAACATCACCATCGCCGATCCGTGCGGGCCGGCCAGTCCAGGCAGCGCCACCAGTCCGAGCAGGGTGATCCAGACGCCGGCCACCTCGTCGATCACGATCCAGCCATGGTCGGCGCCGCCCGACGCGCGCTGGATCGCGACCCAGCCCACGACCGACACCGCGAGGATCCCGATCACCAACAACGGTGGCGACTGCAGCAGCGCGTAGCCGAACGGCATGGCGGCCAGCGATCCCACCGTTCCCGGTGCCGAGGGTGCGAACCCGCATCCGCCGAAACTGGCGATCATCCGCGGCCAGAATGGCCCACGTTCGGATGGGCCGTTCATGCGCGGCCACCCGGATCGTTCTGATACACGCCCATGTTCTCGATCACCCGCTGCACGTAGTTGCGCGTTTCGGAGAACGGGATCATCTCGATCCAGTCGACCATCCTCGTCTGCGCATCGTCGGCGTCGCCGGTTCCCACAGTGGCGTCGCCGTTCTCGACCAGCCAGCGATCGACCCGATGAGGCCCGGCATTGTAAGCGGCGATCGCATAGGGGGCCACGTTGCCGAAGCGCGTCATCAGCCCGCCGAGATAGGCCGTACCCAGCGTGAGGTTCACGTCCGGATCGAACAGCGAGGCGCCACCCGAACCAAGCGACAAGTCCGGCCGTCCGAGTCCGCGGGCGGTATCGCGCGCCGTGCCCGAGGTCAGTTGCATCAGTCCGCGCGCGCCGGCGGGGCTGGCGATCTGCGGATCGAAGCTGCTTTCCTGACGCATCACCGCAAGTGCCAGCCCGGCCGGCAGCGCCGGAGCCGGCGGCGGCGAATACGGCCGCGGCCAGCCGGCATCGGCCAGCACCAGCCCATGTCGGCCGGCGGATCGGGCGATCGCCACCGCGACATCCGGCAACCCGAGCCTGACCGCCAGCGACGCCGCCAGCGCGTGGTCGATGTCGCTGCTCACCGACTGGTCGAGCTTGAGGAGGAAGGCGCGCGCATGCTTGGGATCGTTCCAGGCCACCAGTGTCTCGGCGGCGCGAGCGAGTTCCAGCCCGGCGAAGCCGATCGCCTGTGCGCTGGTCCAGTGCGGATCGTGCAGGCCGCTCAGCCCGGGCGCCAGCACGGAACGATCCAGCGACGGATCGAGCAGGATGCCGAGGCCGGGGGCCGGGTCCTGCAGGCGCGCGATCGCCAATTGGCCATAGAAGGTGGTGGGAAAGGCACTCGCGGCCGCTAGGGCAGCCCGGCCACCGACCATGTCGCCGCGTGCCAGCCGGGCGCGCCCGAGCCAGTAGTCGCCGCGGCTGCGCGTGATCGCAGCGGTGGATGACAGCAGGCGCGAGAACTCGGCTTCCGCGCCGGCCGGATCATGCAGCCGGCGCAGGCTGATCCATCCGGTCAGAAACGCTCCATCCACCTGGACGGCAGGGTCGGTCTGGTATGCGTCATCCGCCATGACCAGGGCGTCGGTATCGTGATGGTCACGCAGCAGATCCCGGGCCAATGCATCGCGCTCGGTCCAGAAGGCG
>JBPBQO010000179.1:0-8036 GCA_050954785.1 Janthinobacterium lividum
TATGCACCACGATCGGCGTAGCGGTCAGGCCGTATTCCCCGGCGACAATTGCTGCGTAGCTGGCGCTGGGTGCAACGACGGCATCGGCGCGGGCCAGCCCCTCGGCCATCAACTCGCGTTGCCAGCGATAGGCGGGGTCGAGCGGCGTCTGACGCGCAGCCTTCCACCATGTCGCGATACAGCCATGCGTGACGGCGATTACCGGCGCATCGAACGTCGCGCTGGCTACCAGCGTCGGCATGTTCACGTGGACGATGTCGGCGTCGATTGACCGGGCCAGTGCCGCGATCACGTCCCCGGCCGCGCGAACAGGTCGCGCGTCGGCACACAGCCAGTCCACGGCCAGGCCGGTCGTGACCAGCTCCGCCCCGGGAACCGCCGCAAGCTCGGTTGCCTGCGCGGGCGTAGGTCCGGGTCCCAACACGGCAACACTGGTGCGGTAGCCGTGCAGCACGAGCCCGCGCGCCAGCTCGACAGTGTAGTTCCACACGCCGCCGATCGCATCGGCGGTCACCAGGACATGGCGCGGCGCGGTCAAGCTGCTGCCTCGCTAAGTGGCGCATGCCAGTCGAGGCCTCGGGCTTCCGCCAGCCAACGCGCGAGATGCGCAACGCCGCTACGCCAGTCGACCTTGGAACCCAGCCCCAGCACCCGCTCGGCCCTGCGGGTGTCAGCGACGAAATAGCGTTGATCGCCGGCCCGCCAGCCGGAATAGGTGACATCGACCTTGCCCCCGATGAGTTCCTCGATGTGAGCGATCAGGACACGCAGGCTGACCGCATTGGCCGCCCCACCGCCAAGGTTGAACGCTGTCCCGCTGACCGCGTCGATGTTACGCCACGCCGCGAGGTATGCAGCGACCGCGTCCGACACGTCGAGGATATCGCGCACCTGATAGCCGTCGCCGTACAGTGTGATCGGCTTGCCCTCGAGCGCGCGGATCAGGAAATGCGCGACCCAGCCCTGGTCCTCGGTGCCCATCTGCCGGCGGCCATAGATGCAGCTCATCCTCAGAACTGCGGTCTTCAGGCCGAAGCTACGGGCGTAATCGAGGACATACTGGTCCGCCGCGCCCTTCGAAACGCCGTAGGGGGTGTGGAAATCGAGCGGCCGAGCTTCCGAGATGCCATGCGCGTTAATCTCGGCATCCACAGGCCGATAGGTATCGCCGTCGCGCACAAAGTCGAGATCGAGAAGATCGCCGTAGACCTTGTTGGTCGAAGCGAAGATGACCGGCGTCGTCGGCGCGCGCGTTCGCACGGCCTCGAGCAGGTTGAGCGTGCCGACGACATTGGTCGTGAAATCGTCGACGGGATCGATCAGGCTGGTCGTCACGGCGACCTGCGCCGCCATGTGGAACACCGCTTTGGCCGAGGCCGCCGCCTGGCCCAACCGATCGGCATCGCGGACATCGGCGACGACGGCCTCGATCCGGTCGCCATGCTCACGCTTCAGCCAATCGAGGTTGGTGTCGACGCCGGCTCGGGACAGCGCGTCATAGACCACCACGCGGTGTCCTTCGGTCGCGAGACGGTCCACGAGATTCGAGCCGATGAAGCCCGCACCGCCGGTAATCAGGACAGGACGCTGGTCGGTCGGCGGGGTCACGCGACCAGTCCGCGCGCATCGAGCTCGGCGCGCATCTGCTCGACCCGGTCCTTGGCGGTCTGGCTCGCTACCCACTCGGCGAGCTCCGCGAGTCCGGTACCGAAGTCCTGCCGCGCCTGGAACCCGAGCCTCTCCGCCGCCAGCGTACCGTCGCAGAAGCAGTGACGGATGTCGCCGATCCGGGCCTTGCCGACGATCTGCGGCTCGATCTGGTTCTTGCCCATCGCCTGCGCCAGCTCGGTGGCGACCTCGGTGACCGAGCGATGCTGGCCCGAGCCGATGTTGAACGTGCCGCCGACCGCCTGTGGCAGGTACAACGCGTCGGCAAAGGCACGCGCTACGTCGGTGACATGGACGAAGTCGCGGCGCTGCTCGCCGTCCTCGAAGATCATCGGCTGCTGGCCGTTGAGCAACCGCGAAGCAAAGATCGCCAGCACGCCGGTATAGGGGTTCGACAACGCCTGGCCCGGACCATAGACATTGAACAGGCGCAGGCAGACGCCCTCCATGCCATAAGGCTCGGCCATAATGTGCGTCGTCCGTTCCTGGACGTACTTGTTGAGCGCATAGATCGACGACAGTGCCGGGCGCTTCCATTCGGGGGTCGCTACTGGGGTCAGCGCGCGGCCCTGCGCATCGGTTGGTTCCCAGTTTGCCAAGCCATCCTTCAGAGATTTGCGCTCGGCGTCCTGTACCAGCGCTCCGTCGGCGTCGCGGTAAAGCCCCTCGCCATAGATGCTCATCGACGATGCAGTGACGACACGCCGGACGGGGTTGGCGATCAGTTTTTCGAATAACACAGCAGTGCCGACATCATTTGCCGAAGTGTAACGTTCGACTTCGTACATTGATTGTCCAACGCCGACTTCGGCAGCGAGGTGAATAACGCTGTCGATGCCTTTGAGGGCACTGGCAACCGCCTCGCCGTCGCGCACATCGCCAACGATCAACTCTGCATCGGGATTTAGCATCTTCGAGCCGTCGGTCTCACTATGGACCTGCTCGATCAGGCTATCGAGAACACGTACGCGGTGGCCTCGGCTCAGCAATTCGTCTGCGACGAAACGGCCGATAAACCCCGCACCGCCGGTGATTAAAATAGTCTCCACGCGCCCTGTCGCTCCCAATGAAGCAGCCACCTGCCCGAAACGTGTTGACACGTTACGTTTGCGATAAGACGAGTGGCCACCATCAGAACAGATCCTTCTTCATCTTTGTTCCTCCCGTAATCGACTGAAGACATTTTTATTGAACCGACGGAACCCGGCGCTGGGTCACGAATTCAGCTTCTATGTTCAAGCTGCCATCTGTTCCGGCACGTCGTTGAGCGCGCGAATCCTGCTTGCGCGCCATGCCAGCCATGACGAAGTCGGGCGTTTTCTTAGCGGTCGGTCCGATGTCGTACCAAACACTTGCGGCTATACTGAAATTGCCCACCTGTCGGCATATCTGTCCAACGCTGGCGTCAAGGCCGTGTTCAGCAGCCCGCGTCGCCGTGCCGTCGAAACGGCGCAGGGCATTGCAGTGGCTTCTGGTCTTGATGTCCGGATCGAACCGGGTCTGGACGAAATCGACTTCGGTGACTGGACCGGACGCGCTTTTGCCGACCTTGATGGTGAGCCAGCGTGGCAGCACTGGAACGAGGCGCGGGGCCATGCCCGCGTGCCGGGAGGCGAGAACATGGCCGAGGTCACTGACCGGGCGGTCGAGGCGGTCGAGCGGATCGCCGCAATTGGTGGAACTACCGCTTGCGTCAGTCACTGCGACGTGATCCGCGCGCTGGTCGCGCATTATCTCGGTCTCAATCTCGACCGCTTGATGTCGTTCGACGTCGATCCGGCTTCGATCACGATTCTTGCGCTGGGCGACGGGCCGGGACGCGTCATTGCAGTCAATCGGATCGCTGCATGAGAAGTACGTCGTCGTCGTTGCAGGATCAGGTGGCAGCACTCGCCCCGTGGTTCCACAATATCGATCTGGGTGATGGCATAGTCACCGCACCCGATCACTTTCTCGGCGACTATCCCAACTTCAAGTTCAGGCGTTTCGGTCATGCGGTACCGGCCGAGCTGACCGGCAAGACAGTTCTCGACATCGGCTGCAACGCAGGCTTCTATTCCGTCGAGATGAAACGGCGCGGCGCCGCCCGCGTCGTCGGCATCGACAGCGACGAGCGCTATCTCGATCAGGCACGGCTGGCGACCGCCGCATTGGGCTTCGACGACGTCGAGTTCCGCAATCTGTCGGTCTACGACGTAGCGGCACTCGGCGAGCGCTTCGACCTCGTGATCTTCATGGGCGTGCTCTACCATCTGCGCCACCCGCTGCTCGCGCTCGACCTGATCCGCGAGCATGTCGCGGGAGACCTGATGCTGTTCCAGACGCTGCAACTGGGCTCGAACGAGATCGCCGAAGTTCCGGAGGATCACCCGTTCAACATTCCCGGTACCCATCGCACGGCTGCCTATTTCGACGACCCCGGCTATCCCAGGCTGCACTTCATCGAGCGCGCCTATGCGCACGACTGGACCAATTGGTGGGCGCCGAACCGTGCCTGCTCGCAGGCGATGCTACGGGCGGCAGGCTTCACGATCGAAAGCAACCCCGACAGCGATGTCCATCTCTGCCGCATCGCGCCTGTCCCTTATCTCGACTGGGCGAGCAGTATGGCGGTCTATCCGGCGAAGGAAGCGGCGCGATGATCGAAGCGGCGATGATCTGGAACGAGCCCAACAACAAGTCGCATTGGGACCCGGCGCTCGATCCCGATTGGGCACTATTTGCCGACACCGTGATCCGCGCTGGCAGTGCAATCCACGCGATCAACCCCGCCGTCACGCGGGTTCTGGGTGGCATGTCGCCGATCGACCCCGAGTGGCTCAAGCGCATGGAAACGCTCGGCGCGCTCAACGCCGTCGAGGCGGTCGCGGTTCATGGCTTCCCGCTCGACTGGAACCTGTGGCCGATCAATGCCTGGCCCGACAAGATCGCGGAGATCGAGGCGATCACGACGAAACCGGTGTGGGTCACCGAAGTCGGCGTGGGCTCATTCGGCGCCGAGGAAGTCCAGGTCTTCGGCATCAATCGCACCGCCGAACTGTTGATCGGCCGGGTGCCCCGCATTTTCTGGTACTCGCTCTACGACTTGCCGCTGGCCTGGGGTGCCACCACCCGCCATCGCGAGGCGGAAGGATCATCCTATTACCGCCATTTCTATATGGGGCTGATCCGCGAGGACGGCACGCCAAAGCCGGCGTTGGACGACTACGCCAAGGTCGCCTCGGAGATCGGACTGATGCAATGGTTCCACTATCAGGACCCGAGGCTCGACGATGCGGTTGCCTGGATGAAACGGCTTGGCACGAGGAAGCTGCGCACCGGCCTGTCGTGGGCCGACAGCTTTCGCCCCGATGCAGTCGACTGGTTCGACCGGCAGATGGAGGCGCTTGCCGACTTCGACGTGACCGTCACCTTCTGCTTCACACCCGCGCATCTCGGGATCGAGCCTCATCACACCAGTCCGGCACGCGATCCGCAGGGCTTCGCCGATTTTTGCGCGTGGATGATCGACCGCTATGCACCGGCAATGCCGATCAGTGTGGCGCGGTACTGAAATGCTCGTGGCAACTGAACGCTCGATCAATATAGCGCTCGTCGGCATCGGCAACTGCACCAGTTCGCTCGTGCAGGGTCTGCAGCATTACCGTGACGGGACCAATGATCTCACCGGCCTGCTCCACGCCGAGATCGGCGGCTACCGCGTCAGTGACATTCACGTCGCAGCAGCCTGGGACGTCGACGCGCGCAAGGTCGGCAAGGACGTCGCCGAGGCGATCTTTGCCAAACCCAACTGTACCGCCGTGTTCTGCCCGAGGGTGGAGCCGACCGGAGCGATCGTACGCATGGGCCCTCGTCTCGACGGCGTTGCCGAGCACATGCTCGACTATCCCAGCAAGGACCGCACCTTCGTACTGGCAGGCGACCCGGAGCCGACCCGTGACGATGTGGTTGCCGCCCTGCGCGAGGCCAAGGTCGACGTCATGATGAACTACCTGCCCGTTGGCAGCCAGCAGGCAACCGAGTTCTACGCCGAATGCGCGCTGGAAGCCGGTGTCGCCTTCGTCAACAACATCCCCGTCTTCATCGCCAGCGACGTTGGCTGGGCAAAGCGCTTTGCCGATGCCGGGGTGCCGATCATCGGCGACGACATCAAGGCACAGATCGGTGCGACCATCGTCCACCGCGTTTTGACCGACCTGTTTGCCAAGCGCGGGGCGGTCCTCGACCGGACGTACCAGCTCAATACCGGCGGCAATACCGACTTTCTCAACATGTCCAACCGTACGCGACTGAAGTCCAAGAAAATCTCCAAGACCGAAGCGGTGCAATCCGTCGCGGAGCATCGACTGGACGACGAGAATATCCACATTGGTCCCAGCGACTATGTCGCGTGGCAGAACGACAACAAGGTTTGCTTTCTCCGGATGGAGGGCCGGCTGTTCGGAGGTGTCCCGATGAACCTCGAACTGCGCCTGTCGGTCGAGGACAGCCCCAATTCCGCCGGCGTCGCGATCGACATGCTGCGCTGCGCCAAGCTCGCCAAGGACCGGGGGCTTGGCGGCCCGCTCGACGCTGCATCGACATTCTTCTGCAAGCACCCACCGCGGCAGACCAACGACGATGTCGCGTCCCACGCGCTCGAAGAATTCATCGCCGCTGTCGTGCCCGATTGCAGCTGAAACAAGGATTTCCGATCATGTCCGAGACGATGCTGGCGGCTGTGCTGGAGTCGCCGGGGAAGATGACGCTGGCCGAGGTCTCGCGCCCCGATCCCGGACCCGGCGAGGTGCGCATCAAGCTGGAGGGTTGCGGGGTGTGTGCGTCCAATCTCGAACCCTGGGCGGGGCTCGAATGGCTGACCTACCCGGGCGAAGCCGGTGGGCTTGGACACGAAGGCTGGGGCATGATCGATGCCGTTGGCGACGGTGTCACCGGCCTGTCCGTCGGTGACCGGGTTGCCGCCCTGTCGCACAAGAGCTTTGCCGAATACGACCTCGTCGGAGCGGACGCCGTGGTCAAGCTGCCGCCGGAACTCGCTGGCCAACCATTTCCCGGCGAGCCGTTGGGCTGCGCGATGAACATCTTCCGCCGCAGCGACATCCGCTCGGGGCAAACCGTTGCCATCGTCGGTATCGGATTTCTCGGTGCCATCCTGACCCGCCTTGCGACCGACGCCGGGGCGCGCGTCATCGCCATCTCGCGACGCCCTTTCTCGCTCGATCTTGCCCGCCGCTACGGCGCCGCCGAGACGATCGCGATGGACGATCATTGGCGGATCATCGAGGACGTCAAGCGCCTGACCGGTGGCAGACTGTGCGAGCGCGTCATCGAGGCGGTCGGCAAGCAGTGGCCGCTTGATCTCGCCGGGGAACTTGTCGGCTTCGGCGGCAAGCTGATCGTCGCCGGCTACCATCAGGACGGGCCGCGCCAGGTCAGCATGCAGATGTGGAACTGGAAGGGCATCGACGTGATCAATGCGCATGAGCGCGACCCCGCAGTCTGCCTGCAAGGCGTTCGCGAGGCCGTTGAAGCGGTCGCGTCGGGGCGGATAGATCCGAACCCTCTCTACACGCACCGATTTCCGCTGGCCGAGTTGGGGGATGCGCTCGATGCGGCGCGCGACCGACCCGATGGCTTCCTGAAGGCGCTGGTCACCTATGACTAGGCCGCGCATCGCCTTCCTCGGCGTCGGCTGGATCGGCCGCCACCGGATGAACGCCATCCTCGAAACCGGCCTGGCCGAGGCTTGCGGGATCTGCGAACCCGATGCGACGCTGGCTGCCGAAGCCAAGGGTCTCGCGCCGGAGGCGACGGTCGTTGCGACTTACGAGGAACTGCTGGCGCTTGAACCGGACGGCGTCGTGATCGCCACGCCGTCGGCGCTGCACGCCGAACAGTCGATCCGCGCGCTCGAAACCGGTGCCGCAGTGTTTTGCCAGAAGCCGTTGGGCCGGAACGCGGCGGAGGCGGCGGCAGTCGTCGAAGCAGCTCGCAATGCCGATCGGCTGCTCGGCGTTGATCTCTCCTACCGGTTCACGGATGGTATGAAGCAGGTCGTGTCAATCGTTCGAGGCGGTGGACTGGGCGAGGTGTTCGCGGTCGATCTCGTCTTCCACAACGCCTACGGCCCCGGCAAACCGTGGTTCTTCGATGCCGCTTTGTCGGGTGGTGGCTGCGTGATGGATCTGGGCGTTCACCTCGTCGATCTGGCTTTATGGGCACTCGATTTCCCAGCTGTCGTCAAGGCGGAGTCGCATCTGTTCGCCGGCGGACGACCGTTCGTTGCCGGCCAGCCCGGGGTCGAAGACTTCTGCTTCGCGACGCTCACTCTCGCGACTGGCTGCGTCGTGCGCCTGACCTGCTCCTGG
>JBPBQO010000180.1:0-7816 GCA_050954785.1 Janthinobacterium lividum
TGCCGCAATTCCTGACCGAACGGGTGCTTCGTGGGCGTCTGGCGGAGTTGGGGCAGACGGTCGAGTTTGGCCAGGAGCTGTTTGGTTTCACGCAGGATCCGGACGGTGTGACCGTGCGGCTGGCGACCCCGGCCGGCGAAGAGACCTTGCATGCACGCTATCTCGTTGGCGCCGATGGCGGGCGGAGCGTCGTGCGGCACGCGCTCGGCCTGGGTTTCCCGGGCAAGACGCTCGGCGTACGGGGCCTCGTGGCGGACGTGATGGTCGAGGGTGTCGGCCGCGACGCGTGGCACCGTTGGAGCGAGGGCGACATGGCGCGGCAGATGGCGCTGTGCCCACTGTCCGGAACCGAACTCTTCCAGCTCCAGGCTCCGGTGCCCCTCAAAGGGGACGTGGATATGTCGGCAAGCGGACTGACGCGGATGCTGCATGAGCGCACCGGCCGCGACGACATCGTGGTCCGGTCTGTCGCGTGGGGCTCGGCGTACAGCATGAACGCGCGTCTGTCGGACCGCTATCGCGTCGGTCGGGTGCTTCTCGCCGGCGACGCGGCCCACACTCATCCGCCGACGGGTGCGCAAGGGCTGAACACCAGCTTGCAGGATGCCTACAATCTCGGCTGGAAACTCGCGTCCGTGCTCGACGGCGCGCCCGACGCCTTGCTCGATAGCTACGAAGCGGAGCGACGCCCGGTCGCGGAGCATGTGCTGGGTCTGTCGACGAGGCTGCTCGACGATACGAAACGCGGCATCAACCGGCGTGGGCGCGAGGTCCAGCAGCTCGACATCGGGTATTCCAGCTCGTCGCTGGCATTGGAGATGCCGGAGCGCACGGGCGGCCTTCTTGCCGGCGACCGCGCACCCGATGCGCCGTTGATGGGCGCTGCGGGTCAGCGCGTGCGGTTGTTCGAGGTGTTGAAGGGGCCACACTGGACGGCGATCGGCTACGAGGCCGCGTTCGGGACCGGGCCCACGCCACGCCGGAACCTGCATGTGCATCACGTCGATGCGCATGGCGACCTGAAGGACATCGACGGCCACTTTGCCGCGGCCTATGGGCTCGTGTCCGGCAGTTGGATACTGATCCGGCCGGACGGCTACGTCGGGGCGATCGTTTCAGGCAAGCACACTGATGGTCTGAACAGCTACCTTGCAGCTGTCGGACTGGCCGGAAACGCCTGATCCGGAACCGGGTGCGGAACATGCTGGCGACGGTCCATGACACTGGTATCGAACGGCGCGCCATCGAGTATCTCCGGACACCGCCAAGGCGTTCGCTGCTGACGCAGATCTCGACCGTGCAAGGGTGATATTCTAGGCGCCGAGGGCCTGCAGGTCAGGAGCGATCGGCTGGGATGCGGGAAGAGGTTGCGGTTCGTCGGGAAGCGTCGCGACGTAGGTCAATGCGCCGAGAGAAGCGCCGAGCGAGAAGTGCAGGAACAGCATCGCCTGGCGAAATGCGGACTCGCCGAGTGCTACGGGGATCCGGTGCGGGTCGGCATGGGCGAGCTGCAGACCGAAATCGAGCAGCAGATTGAGCAGTGCTATCGGAAGCATGACCATGAGCCAGATCGTGGCGTAGCGCAGGGCGATGCCACGCATTGCGATTACGCTGTGGCGCCAGCCGGGCCGCCGCATGCCGAGGGCAAGAACGGTGAAGTGGGGAACCTGCCGGATGATCGCCAGCAGGATGATCACGCCGGCAACGACGGGCAGAACCAAGACGGCGTAGTTGATGCCGGTGCCAGTGGAGGTGCGTTGGGTGGCGAGCAGGAGGGCCGGCACGAGCGAGATCGCCAGCACCGGGATCGCCCATACGTAAGTGAGCAGCAGGAAGGCGAGGTATTTCCAGAACGGCCGCTTGAAGAAGAACGGGTCGAACTTTTCACGCAGCAGCAGATGACGTCGCCAGGAAATGCTGAACGAGAGCAGGAACTTCAGGCCGAGCAGCCAGGCGAATGCCGTACCGGCCAGCACGTACCAGGGTGCGGCCAGCGCCGCATGCAGCCTGTCCATCATGCCGTGGGCGGTGCCGATCACACGGTGATACAGGAACTCGGCGGTGACCAGGAACACGACTGGTGGCCAGATCGCCTTGGCGTGCAGCAACCGATGCCGCCACAGGAGCCGGTAGGTCCGGGCGACGGTGGCGAACATCGGGAGAGCTTCGGAAGGGCGCATCAACACCAAACTGCGATTGGCTTGCGCGGGTTCCCTTGTGGTGGCTCAGGCGGCGGCGGTCGCGCGGTGCGGCAGCTTCCAATTGGGCCTGACGAAGTGGCAGGTGTAGCCGTTCGGGATGCGCTCGAGGTAGTCCTGGTGCTCGGGCTCGGCCTGCCAGAACGGGCCGGCGGGGGCGATCTCGGTGACGACCTTGCCGGGCCACAGGCCGGAGGCCTCGACGTCGGCGATGGTGTCCTCGGCGATGCGGCGCTGTTCGTCGCTGGTATAGTAGATCGCCGAGCGGTAGCCGGGGCCGCGATCGTTGCCCTGGCGGTCGAGCGTGGTCGGGTCGTGGATCTGGAAGAAGAATTCCAGCAGCGTGCGGAAGCTGGTTCTTGCAGGGTCGAAGATGATCTCGATGGATTCAGCGTGGTTGCCATGGTTGCGATAGGTCGCGTTCGGCACTTCGCCACCGGCATAGCCGACGCGGGTGCTGATCACGCCGGGCTGCCGGCGTACCAGATCCTGTACGCCCCAGAAACAGCCACCTGCCAGAACGGCACGTTCTTCGGTCATGTGTAGGTCCTCCATCTGGTGCAGATATGGGGCATCGGCGGCGATCGTCCATGGGGTCGGCGGTTGGGAGCGGTGGCGATGATCGAACTGGAAGTCTGCGTCGACACGATCGGCGGGCTGGAGCAGGCGGTCGCGGCGGGTGCGGCGCGGATCGAGCTGTGCGGGCCGCTGGCGGTCGGCGGGACGACGCCGTCGGTCGGGCTGATCGAGGCGGCGCGGGATTGCGCCGTGCCGGTCTATGCGATGATCCGGCCGCGGGATGGCAATTTCGTGTTCTCGCCGGCGGACGAGGCAGGGATGCTGGCGGAGATCCGGTTCGTGCGCGCGGCTGGACTGGCCGGGGTGGTGCTGGGCGCGTCGCGGCCGGATGGCACACTGGACGAGGCCATGCTGGCGCGGCTTTCGGCGGCGGCGGGCGGGCTCGGACGGACGCTGCACCGGGCGTTCGACCTGGCGCCCGATCCGCTGGCGGCACTGGAAACGGCGATCGGGCTCGGGTTCGAGCGGGTGCTGACGTCGGGCGGGTCGCCGCGCGCGGTGGATGGTATGGCGGTGCTGGCCCGGCTGGTCCGGGCGGCGGCGGGGCGGATCGAGATCATGGCAGGGTCGGGGGTGACGCCGGAGAACGCGGCCGGGCTGGTGGCGGCGTGCGGCATTCGGGCGGTGCATGCGTCATGCCGGAGCGTCGTGCCGGCGAATGAGAGGCTGGCGCGGTTCGGCTTCGATGGTCCGGGTATGGCGACCGACGGCGCGGTGGTGCGGGCGATGCTGGCGCGCCTCGTCGTGGCGTGCCAGCAGTCCTAAGCGACCATAATGTCCGGCTGGGGCGCCTGCCCGCTACACCTGCGCCATGCCACCGTCGACCTGCAGATCGGACCCGGCCATGTAGCTGGATTCGTCGCTCAGCAGGAACAACGCGGCCGCAGCGATTTCTTCCGGGCGGGCCAGGCGGCCCAGCGGAACCCGGGCGAGGATCATGGCGCGGACCTCGTCGGACACGTCCGCCAGCATCGGCGTCTCGGTCGGACCGGGGCTGAGAACATTCACGCGGATGCCGCACGGCGCCAATTCCATGGTCCAGGTCCTTACATAGGAGCGCAGCGCGGCCTTGGTCGCCGCGTATGTGCCATAGGGCGAATTGGCGATCTCGCTTGCGGTCGATCCGACGACGACCGCCGCACTCCCCGATCGCATGTGCGGAACGGCTGCCCGCATGGCGAGGAGCGGGCCGCGCACGTTCAGGGCGAAATGACGGTCGAACAGCTCCGGGGTGCTCGACAGGAGATCCTCGGGCTCCGCGATGGCGGCGTTCAATACCAGGGCGTCGATCCGCCCATGTTCGGCCACGACAGATGCGACGGCGCGCTCGATGTCGGCCGGATTGCCCGCGTCGGCGACGATGGCTTTGGCGCCGTGCCCGATCGTGGCTGCCGCGGCTTCGAGGTCGGCTTGCCGGCGTCCGGTCAGGAAAACGAAAGCGCCCTCGGTTGCGAGCCGATCGGCGATGGCCAGGCCGATGCCGCTCACGCCACCCACCACCAGTGCCACCCTGTTCGTCATCTGCGCCATGTCGAGGTCTCCTTGGTCAGAGGCCTCTAGATATACGACAGAAATCTGGTATCAATGACGCACCATGAGTAGCCTAGATATCGACGACGATACCGACAGCGGCGGCGGGGTGGCTCAGGCGCTGGCCGACTTGGCCCGTGCGCGCCGGGTGCTGGACAAGATCGCCGACAAGTGGACGGTCCTGATCCTGACGGTGCTTTGTCCCAAGCCATCGCGCTTCAACCAGATCAAGCGCCGGCTTGGGGGTATTACCCATAAGGCCCTTGCGGATGCGCTCAAGCGACTGGAGCGCAATGGTCTGGTCACGCGCACCGTGTTGCCGACCCAGCCGGTGGGAGTCGAATACGCGATCACGCCGCTCGGTAGTTCGTTACGCCAGCCTTTCGAGCAGCTATGCGGTTGGGCACTGGTTCATGGCGGTGAACTCGATGATGCCCAACGCGCCTATGATCGCGCAAAGGACGCCATCTGAACGAATGGATGCTGCGGGCAGGTTCGTGAACCGCACTTTGTCCCGTCGTTCTTCGAGCCAGGGCGGTTATCGAGCGGCTTCGCTCGTTCTTCTCGACACCGAATGCGATTTTCGATTTCGGGTCAGGTAGAGGCCGAGACCGATAAGTGCCCACAACAGGAGCAGCGCCCATTTGAACACCTCCGCCTGGCGTGTGAGCGCAGGTTGCAACAGCGCGAACACGACCATTCCGGAGGCCGACGCAATGGCGACCAACCCCAGCGGGTAGCCGCCCGGGGCCCGGAAGCCGGCATGGTCGGGATCCCGTCCGCGCATCACCAGGGTCGCAGTGCAGATCAGGGTAAAGATCGATGCTATGCAGACCGACATGATGTTGACGATCGGCTCCAGAAGCCCTTTGCCAAGGAAAATCCCGACGAAGTTGAAGATGGCAACGGCGACGACCGCTTTGCCGGGCGCCCCTGTCTTCGGGTTAACGCTGCCGAAGAATACAGGGATCATTCCCTCTCTCGCCTGCGCGAACAAGAGGCGCACGCCGGTCATGAAGACTGAATTCCAGGCCTTCAGGAGCGAGGCGATGAGCGCGAGGAGGAAAACCGTTCTGAGCGCCCCGGACCAGGGCAGCCCGGAAAGAGCGTTGACGGCGGGCAAGCTGCTCGACCCCAGCGCGATCCACGGCGTGGCATGAATGGCGGCGGCGACGACCAGCAGGTAGAAGAGCGTGGCGGCGCCCACGGCCAGGACGGACAGACGGACGACCATGTCCTTGGACGTCGATTGCGACCGCTCTTCGATGGTGTGCAGGACACTCTGGAAGCCATTGAAGATCATCGGCGCGGACCCGAACACCCACGCCGCGCCGATAAGCCACGATCCGCCTTCACCAGCGCGCCAGAGCGGCTGCATGTTCTGGCTAGAGCCGAAATAGAACTCCGCACCAACGGCCACGAAGACGATCAGCAGAAACAAGACCGTCAGGATATTCTGGAACCGTACAAAGGATTGCGCGCCCCGATAGTTCAGGACAGCGATTGCAAGGCTGCTTGCCAAGGCCAGGAGGAGACCGCCGACGCCGATCGGTTGTCCGAAAATCACGTAGAGCGTTGGACCGGTAAGCGGAGGCCATAATATCTCGACCAGCCATCCCAGAGCGACTCCCTCGAAGATAAGGTTGCTGAGATAAGCCAGGGTCAACAACCAGCCGACGACGAAGCCGGCCTGTTTACCGAAAACGGCTGTGATGTAGGTCACCTCGCCGCCCGTTTGTGGAAAGCGCGAACCCAGTTCGGCGTACATGGCAGCGATGAGCGCCATCGAGACACCGCCGACGGCGATGCCGATCATGGCGCCTACCGGTCCCGCGTGCAGCAGAAATCCGCCCAGGAGCAATACCCATGCGGTGCCGACGATGCTGCCAAAACCGAAAACCGCGAACTGAACGGGACCGATCGTTTTCTGAAGAGCAGGCGTTTTCTTTGACCTCAGCGCGGATTCTGCAGGCGGCATGTTCATGCGGGGCGCCTTGTCGGTTCTCGGTTCGAGATCGCATCGGTTTTAGGCGCTGCAATGTCCATCGCCGCTCCTACCATCGCCGGCCTCGTATGTTGAAGCAGATGATAGCGAGGGCCGGCATGCGGATAAGTTCAAAGAACTCGCCGAAACCGACGAAGATTCTTCACCAGTGCCGCATCTCGCCCTTGCGGCCCGGCCAGCAAGGCAGGACGGCGGGGGCGGTCCTGATGCGCTCTCTTGACTGACATGGGTTTTCCCTTCCCTCTGTAAGCAGAAGTTTATTCCATCCCGACCAGCTTGATCGGCTCTCAGATGGGCCGATGGTGGAGATGTCGATGTCCGAGCGCGTGCTTCCCTTACGAGGAATAGCGGTTTTTGAAGCCGCCGCACGCTCTTCGAGTTTCCAGTCCGCCGCGGACGAGCTGAACCTCACTCCGTCCGCCGTGAGTCATCAGATTCGCCTGCTGGAAGATATCCTGGGCGTTCGCCTGTTCGACAGAATTGGTCGGGGCGTCATGTTGACCCCGGATGGCGCGGACTATGCCCGCTCCGTACGCCACAGCATTCGCCGATTGCGCGCAGCAACCAGCGACATCAGGTCGCGCGGAAAGAAGGGCAGCAGCCTGGAAGTGGTCAGGATAGAGATGCCGCCGTCTTTCGCGCAGTGCTGGCTCCTGCCCCGCCTAGCCAATCTGATGGCCAAGCTTCCGAACATCGACATTCGGGTGAATGCGCAGGGCAGTCACCTGCAGGGCGATCGAACTCCATTTCCCCATTTGGCCGACGCGCCGGCCGACGTGCAGATCGTCTATGGGGATAAGGATATCTGGGAGGATAGAGCGTCGCTTCTCGTGTCGGAGGTTTTCCAGCCTTATTGCGCGCCGGCATTTCTGGAACAGAATGGGATCGACCTGCCAGGAAAGCTACTGCGAAAGATGCTGATCGGCACCGCCCGGAACGTTGTGTCCTGGGACGAGTGGTTGAACCTGCAGGGCGTCGACATCGACGAAGACCCGGTTGGTTCGATCCAGATGGATCCGTCGCATCTGGCGATCAAGGCTGCCAGCAACGGCGTCGGTGTTGTTCTGGAAAGCAGCGTGCTCGTCGCCCAGGACGTGTCCGACGGGACGCTTGTCCCCCTCTTTCCTCATCTCAAGCGGCCTGGCGTGGGATACTGGATCTATACACCTTCTGCCCATGGAATTCGTTCCAGTGTCGAGGCGGTAAGGGAATGGCTCAAGGCCATGGCTTCCGACGAAACCTTGCCTTGAAAGTAAGCGTCCGGTGACGACACGCCGACATGCGTTGGTCGGCGCCGACCATCGATCCGCTCTGCGGCTCGATCCTGGACGATGGACGCATCGACCTGGACACCAACCCGGTCGAGCCGGCGATCGTTGCGTCCCCGGTCGAGACCGCGAGGCTTGACGGGATTGAGCCATCCGTGTGGTTGCGCGACAGCCTGACGCACATGGTAGACGGCAGCCGCCTCGGTGATCTGGTCACATAGCCAAGCCATCGCCGA
>JBPBQO010000181.1:0-6055 GCA_050954785.1 Janthinobacterium lividum
ACCCCTTCAGGCCGGGCCGGTCGTCGCGGGCGCCGGAGGCCTTGTCCTGGTGCAGGTGGCGTTCATCGACGCCGGAAGCGACCAGGGCATCCTTCTGCAGACTGACGGACTGGCGATCGTCGGTGGAGGAAACCCTCATGTAGCCGACCAGCATGCGGAAAACCTCGAATCCGGGGTTCCCGCACATCGCGGCAATCCGACAGGGTTTGTCGCATGCTGTGGAGGGGATTTGAAGGGCTGAAAACCGTTCGGGCTGTCGGTGTGCGGAAAACACCTGATGCCGTTGAAAAAGGGCCTGTGATCGTCGTTGCTGCGACGCGGGCGGGCGTGATTCGCTGAGCCTCCTGGTGCGATGGAGGCGGCGATGATGGGCAGGCGGGTGATGGCTGAGCCGCTGTTCTACACCTTCCGCCTCGAGGACCACGTCCCCGTTGACCATCCCCTTCGCGCCGTCGACGCGCTGCTCGACACCGCGTTCATCCGCAGGGTCATGGCGCCCCATTACAGCGGTATCGGCCGCCCCTCGATCGACCCCGAGCTGATGATCCGCATGCTGTTGGTCGGATACCTCAATGGCGTGCGCTCCGAGCGCAAGCTGTGCGCCGAGGTGCACCTCAACCTCGGCTACCGCTGGTTCTGCCGCCTCGGCCTGGATGGCGCCGTGCCGGACCACAGCACCTTCAGCAAGAACCGCCACAGCCGCTTCCGCGATGCCGACATCTTCCGCGCCGTGTTCGAGGAGGTCGTACGCCGCTGTGCCGAGGCCGGCCTCGTGCCGGGCGAGGAGGCGGCCGCCGATGGCAGCCAGGTCGAGGCGTGCGCCAGCCGCCACAAGCGCCTGCCTGGTCGCAGCACGCCCGAGGCATGGGTGGAGAATCGCGAGGCTCAGGTGCGCCCGGTGCGCGAGTATCTCGACGCGCTTGCTGCGGCCGCACCGCCTCAGCTTGACGAGCCGCGGCACGACGCACCGAAGCACCTCTCGCCGTCCGACCCCGCCGCGGCGTGGAGCATCAAGCATGGCGCTGGCGTGTTCGCCTACGAGACCAACCTGCTGGTCGACACCGCGCACGGCGTCATCGTGGACGTGGAGGCCACGCCGGCACGGCTGAGCCAGGAGATCGTCGCCGCCAAGGTGATGCTGGAGCGAACGGAGGAGGCGTTCGGGTTTGAGCCAGGCTGCCTGGCTGCCGACAAGAGCTATGGCACCGGGCCGTTCCTGAGCTGGCTACTGGCGCGCGGCACGGCGCCGCACATCCCGGTGCTGGACCGCACGGCACAGACCGACGGCATGTTCACGCGGGAGAGCTTCACCTACGAGGAAGCCAACGATGCATGGCGCTGCCCGGCTGGCCACGGTCTGGCCTATCGCAGGCTGGAACGTAAAACCGGCATGAAGCAATACAGCGCACGTCCGGCCGATTGCCGCCGCTGTCCGCTTAAGGGCCAGTGCACTTCCGGCGCAGCACGCACCTTGAGCATCAGCATTCACGAGCAGGCACGCCAGGAGGCGAAGGCGCTGGCGGACACGGAGGCGTTCAGGGTCAGCAGACAACGTCGGCAGAAGGTCGAGATGCTGTTTGCCCACCTCAAGCAGCAGCTCGGTATCCGGCGATTGCGGCTGCGCGGGCTGCAAGGAGCAGCCGAAGAGTTCAACTTGGCGGCCGCAGTGCAGAACCTGCGGCGGCTGGCCAGCCTGACAGCCCGCACTGCAGCTCAGGATGCCACAATCGCAGTGCCCGGGTGAAAGGCGAAGGCCTGCAGCTCCGGATCCCGGAAAGCTTCCCCTGTGAAGCAATAGGCTAGGCTGCGATGCGCAGGCCCTTTTTCAACGGCATCAGGTGTTTTCCGCATACTGACAACCTGAATGGTTTGTGGCCCTTCAAACCCCACTCACAGCATGCGACAAACCCTGTCGGATTGCTGCAATGTGCGGGAACCCCGGATCTGAGGTTTTCCGCATGCTGGTCGGCTACATGAGGGTTTCATCCACCGACGATCGCCAGTCCGTCAGTCTGCAGAAGGATGCCCTGGTCGCCTCCGGCGTTGATGAGCGCCACCTGCACCAGGACAAGGCGTCTGGTGCTCGCGACGATCGACCAGGCTTGAAGGGGTGCCTGTCCGATCTGCGACCAGGCGACGTGCTGGTGGTCTGGAAGCTCGATCGCCTCGGACGCTCCCTGCCCAACCTGCTGGCCATCATTGCAGACTTCAAAGAGCGCGGTGTCGCCTTCCGCAGCCTGACCGAGCAGATGGACACCACAACGCCGCACGGCGAGTTGCTGTTCTCCATTTTCGGAGCACTCGCGCAGTATGAACGAGCCTTGACCCGTGAGCGTGTCCTGGCCGGTTTGGCTGCAGCCAAGAGGCGGGGCCGCAAGGGAGGGCGACCGCAGGCGCTCGGCCCCGAGCAGATTGAGCAGGTGGTCGCGGCACTGAACGGCGGTGCCAGCAAAGCCAGCGTGTGCCGCAGCTTTAAGGTTCCGCGCTCGACGCTACTGAATACGCTGACAAGGATAGGATGGACCGGACTGGCAGCTTCCCCGCTCACTGCTGAGCCGGACATGGCGAGAAAGCGCAAGGAACCTGCTGCAAAGGCTTTTGCGGCCAAGCCGGCTTCCAGTCCGACGCGCCTGCCAACCTCACCTGGTAAGGAGGGATAACAGGTGGCGAAAACGAAGCAGAAGGTGCGCAACAAAGGGAAAGGCCGGCAGCAGTATGCGGCCCTGCCGGTTCGCTTCACCGGCGAAGGAAAGATGCAGGTTCTGCTGCTGACGTCACGCGGGACACGGCGCTGGGTCATCCCGAAGGGATGGCCGATGCGCAGGTTCACGCCTGAGGCCGCAGCGGCGCAGGAAGCCTACGAGGAAGCCGGGCTGCAGGGCACGATCGAGGACAGCGGCCCGATCGGGCGCTACCACTACGACAAGCACCTGGCCAGCCGCGTGGCCAGGATCAGGGTGGATGTGTTCCTGATGCGGGTTTCGCAGCAGCTGGCAACATGGCCGGAGCAGGCCGAGCGCGAAACCCGGTGGTGCGACCCGGAAGAAGCAGCACTGCTGGTAGTCGAGCAGGATCTGGCCGCTCTGCTGCGCGGCTTGCGCGACGGGGCAGCGTCGGCGACGGTTGGGGATGAGCAAGCCTAGACGGACCAACCCGCTGCTCCGTGCCTTCCGGGCGCTGATGCCGCATGACGAGGCGTTCATCGAGCGCTTCGCCGAGCACTCCCGGCTGATCGTGCCGGCCGCGGTGGCGTTCCGCGCCTTGATGTCGGGCGACTGCCGGGCGGAAGAGCACCTCGCCGAGATCAACCGTCTGGAGGATGAGGCGGACCAGGTCACCCGGGCTACCGTGCTGGCCATCCATCGCAGCTTCGTCACGCCGTTCGACCGCTCGCAGATCCTGGACCTGATCACCGCGCTCGACGACACCATCGACCTGATGAAGGACACCGGACGGCGCATGGTGCGCTACGGCGTCGACTTCACGCCGGAGATGCAGGGCATGGCGGAATGCGCCGTGCAGGCGTCCACCGAAATCCGCGACGCCATGCCGCTGCTGGCCACGATCGACGGCAACGCCGCGCGGCTCAGCGTCATGTCGGTCGCGGTGCGCGCGATCGAGGGGCGAGCGGACGAGCTGCTGGACCGTGGCCTGCGCACGCTGTTCGCGGGCGACACCTCGGCCGGGCACAAGCTCACGGTGGAGAAGGTCTACGATCTGGTCGAAGCGGTGGTGGACCGCTGCGAGGACGTGGTCGACGTGATCGACGGCATCGTCGTCGAGCAGGTCTAGGCCGCCGCGATGGGGCACATGGCCGTGGGCACGCCCGTGCTGGTCTTCCTGGTCGGCTTCGCCCTGCTGTTCGACTTCCTCAACGGGCTGCACGACAGCGCCAACTCGATCGCCACCGTGGTGGCCACGCGCGTGCTGCGCCCGTTCACGGCCGTGCTGTGGGCCGCGTTCTTCAACTTCATCGCCTTCACCGTGTTCGGGCTGCACGTGGCCGCGACCATGGGCTCGGGCATCGTCGACCCCGCGCTGGTCGACCCGCTGGTGGTGTTTGCGGCCCTCGCCGGCGCCATCGCATGGAACGTGCTGACCTGGCGGCTGGGCATCCCCTCGTCGAGCAGCCAC
Source organism: Janthinobacterium lividum (assembly GCA_050954785.1). Lineage (GTDB taxonomy): Bacteria > Pseudomonadota > Alphaproteobacteria > Acetobacterales > Acetobacteraceae > Lichenicola. The sequence continues at coordinate 4,135 of JBPBQO010000181.1, forward strand.
GCGCTGGTCGGCGGCTTGGTGGGCGCGGGCGTGGCCAAGGCGGGGTTCGGCGCGGTGATCTGGGGCGGGCTCGGCGTGATCGGCTCGGCCATCGTGCTGTCGCCGCTGATCGGCCTGCTGCTGGCGATGGCGCTGGTGCTGCTGGTGTCGTGGCTCGCGGTGCGCTCCACGCCGTTCGCGGTGGATCGGCGGTTCCGCGTGCTGCAGTTCGTGTCGTCCTCGCTGCTCAGCCTCGCGCACGGCGGCAACGACGCGCAGAAGACCATGGGGATCATCACCGTGCTGCTCTTCTCGCAGGGGCGGCTGAGCGGCGGGTTCCACGTGCCGCTGTGGGTCGTGCTGAGCTGCCAGACAGCGATGGCGCTGGGCACGCTGAGCGGGGGCTGGCGGATCGTGCGCACCGTGGGCACGCGCATCACCCACCTCACGCCGATGCAGGGGTTCTGCGCGGAAGGCGGCGGCGCGCTGGCGCTGTTCGGCGCGACCTGGCTGGGCATCCCGGTGTCCACCACGCACACGATCACCGGCTCCATCGTCGGCGTGGGCGCGGCGCGGCGCGTGTCTGCGGTGCGATGGGGGGTCGCGCGCAGCATCGTGGTGGCGTGGGTGGTCACCCTGCCGGCCTCCGCCGCGGTGGCCGCAATCTGCTACTGGCTGGCCAGGACGCTGCTCGCGCAATAGGGCGTTCAGGATACCCGACCTTGCCTGGACATGCGTGCGGGCAGACCACGATCGTCACCACGAAGGCAAGGGCATGAGGGACGGCGGCGTCCACGAGTTTCACGTCGAGCCGCACTCGGGCGCGATCACCACGGACGAAGCGAAGCACTGGCTGACATGATCCAGGATCTTTGGTCACCCAGCTTTCCTTTGGGGAAGTGACATCCAAGGCATGGTCTCTAGTGTCGCCCCTTGGTGTCGGGGGAAGATGCATGGCTGGATTGTTCGATCTGACGGGCCAGGGCTGGCTTCAGCTGGAAGAACTGCTGCTCGCCTTCGTTCTGTCGGCACTTGTCGGGCTGGAACGCGAACTGCGCCAGAAGAGTGCAGGTTTGCGGACGTATACGCTTGTCGGCGTGTCAGCCGCCTTGATCATGCTGATCTCGAAGTACGGTTTCACCGACGTGCTGGCAAGCGGCCGGGTGGTTCTGGATCCATCCCGCGTGGCGGCTCAAGTAGTGTCCGGCATCGGCTTCATCGGTGGCGGCGTCATCTTCATGAGGCGCGATGTCGTGCGCGGACTGACGACGGCGGCGTCCGTTTGGCTCACGGCTGCGCTGGGCATGGCCTGCGGTGCCGGCCTGCCGGTACTCGCCGTCGCAACCACCGTCATCCACTTCGTCGTCATGTTCGTGTTCCCACGCCTGATCGAGTATCTGCCGCGAGAGAAGCGGACGACGATGCGGTTGCGCATCTCCTACCAGGACGGGCGTGGCTTGCTGCGAGACATCCTGATCGCCTGCACGCAAATGCGGTTCGCGATTGGCCACGTCGATGTCGAGCGGGACAGAGCTGTCGCGGAAGGTATTGAGGAAGCCCAGGATCTCGCCGATCTTGAAGGCACGGAAGCGGAAAGACTGAAAAAGGGCGTCGTCGCCTTGACCATGCAGGTCAAGGGCAAGCGCCCCATGTCGCACCTCATCGCTCGCCTCGGCGACATTGACGGAGTAGTCCGCGTCACAAGCCTTCCCGAAGAGGCCGAGCTAGACCGCCTGGAATGATTGTTCAGATGGCAATGTGCAGAAGGCGGGCTCTGGTCAGCTCTCTAAGGTGCCGCCCATTCGAAGCCATGCCTACAGGAAGCCTTCTCCGGCATGGTCGCGGAACAACTCTGCATCACGGACGTAGTCGGCGAGGACCTGCATGGACTTGTGCCGCGACACCTCGCGCATCTTGAACACCGACGCGCCAGAACGCGCGG
>JBPBQO010000182.1:0-5646 GCA_050954785.1 Janthinobacterium lividum
CGCTCGATGGAACCCGGGAATACGGCGAGGGCCGGGGCGACTGGGCGGTGCATATCGGACTCGCGATCGACGGTGTCGCGCAGACCGGCGCGGTGACGTTGCCGGGTCTGCCGGATACATTCTGCACCGACAGCGTATCGTCTCCCGCACCGGTCTCCGACGCACCACTGCGCATGCTAGTCAGCCGGACGCGGCCTGCGGCGGAGGCGGTGAGCGTCGCCAGGAGCCTCGGCGCCGTGCTGGTGCCGATGGGGTCGGCCGGAGCCAAGGCGATGGCGGTGGTGCGGAACGAGGCGGATATCTACCTGCATTCCGGCGGCCAGTACGAGTGGGATAGCTGCGCGCCGATCGCCATCGCACGGGCAGCGGGATTCCACACCTCCCGCCTGGACGGGTCTCCGCTGGTCTACAACGCAGCCGACGTGTTTCTCCCCGATCTCCTGATCTGCCGGAAGCAGCATGCCGAGCAGGTGCTGCGTCTCGTAGCCGAATTCGCCACATCATCGGAGACCTGAGATGTTCGCCTTGCCCAACGCTGGTTTTCGTCAGGTTGCCTACGTCACCAGCGATCTCGATGCGGCAATGGCGCTGTTCGAGCGCGATTACGGGGTTCCCGGCTTCTACAGCTTCTCCAATGCCGATAACGGCGTGGCGCTGCCGGGCGACCCGCAGCTTCGGATCGCCCTGGCCCGGGTCGGCGGCGTCGAGATCGAGCTGATCGAGCCCATCGGCGACACCGCGCCGTTGTACAGCGCCGCACTTCCGGATGGCGACGCCCTCGCCATTCGTTTCCATCATGTCGCGATCGGCATTGATGGCACCATCGAGGATTGGCAGCGTCATCGCGACGCGATCGACCCGTCGCTGCATCCGATCGTCGTCGAGGGCGGGCTCGGCGACGTCATGCGTTACATCTACACCGACGAACGTAAAGCGCTTGGTCATTACGTGGAGCATGTCTGGATGTCGGCCGAATTGGTGGCCCAGCTCGACTCCATCATCCCGCGCTTTCCCGCCGGTCGATGACGATTCAACATTGAGGAGCAGGACATGTCGAACGCTGGTGTAATCGGCCTCGGGACCATCGGCGGCGGGGTCGCCATGTGCCTGGCCCGCAGTGGGCAACTGGGTGCGGTGTATGATCTTCGGCCGGACGCGTCCGATACGCTGGACGGCGTCCCGGCGGTTTCCGCGACGCCGGCGGATCTGGCGCGTCAGGTCGACGTGGTCCTGATCGCCGTGGTCAACGCGCCGCAGGTCATTGCGGTGCTGGTGGGTGCCGACGGCGTGCTGAGCCAGGCTCGGCCCGCGCTCACCGTGGTGCTGCTTTCGACCGTCTCGATCGAGAATCTGACCAACATTCGTCGTCTGACCGATGCAGCCGGGGTGGGGCTGGTCGATTGCGGTGTTACCGGCGGAACCAAGGCTCGGGAAAACGGTCTGGTCTGCCTGGTCGGCGCCAGCGATGAAGCATTGGCGCGGGTCAAGCCGGTGCTCGACGGATTCGCCCGTTCGGTTGCACATATGGGCGGACCCGGTGCCGGCATGGCTGCGAAAATCGCGCGCAACGTCGTGGTGTTCGGTTGCCTGCGCGCAGGTTACGAGGGCGCGCTGCTGGCACGCCGCAGCGGCGTCGATGTCGCGAAACTCTCGCGTGTAATCGAGGAAAGTGCGGATACGGTCGGCGGTCCGATGATGCTGATGGGCCGCCCCGCCGATCCGCTGACCGACCCGGACGAGGCCAAACTGCGCGAGTATGTGCGCAGCCTGATGGTGAAGGATCTGGACGCGGCGCTCGATCTGGCGCGTTCGTTCGGCGTATCGCTGCCGGTGATCGAGATCGCCAAACGAAGCGACCGGATCATGACCGGTCTCGAACTGGAATAGAGGCCAACCTGCCGGAGGCTCGATGCCTCCGGCAGGGCCCGTATTTCGTGTTTACCAGATCGTGCGCATCTGGGCGCCGTGCCGGCGCTCCCGCAATGACAGTTCCCGCTCCGCCGGCGAGACACTCGGCGTATCCGCGGGCAACAGGCCCCGGACATCCGATAGAAGCACCTTGCGCATGATCGGCAGCGGGCTTTCGTCGCAATCCAGCCAGCGTCCTTGTACGGCGCCGCGCGGATAGCCGGATGTGTCGAGCCAGTTCGGCACGCCGGGGTCCCGTGCGCAAATTACCGCGCGGAACTGGCCGTCGGCGTCCAGCCGTGCCTGCGCGCCGTTCAGGCTGGACTGGTTATTGTACCAGTCGGTCGTTTCGTAGATTTCGTTGGTCAGGATCAGCGACCAGTAGCCGCAGTTCGCAGGTACGCGCGCCTCGACCAGCAGGGCTTCGTCATCGGCCAGGTCGTAGGCACCTTCATAGTAGGATTGACGGGCCAGACCGGACATCTGGCCGAAATCGACTTCCTTGAGGCGGTTGATGTAGCCTTCGTCACGCAGTTTTTCCGCCAGGCGCACCAGCATCATCGAGGCGTTGCCGATGATGGTCGGCAACTCGTCGTAGCGTGCATGCAGATCCTCCGCACTCAGCCGCGGCCGCATCGGCGTGGTGTCGAGGCGGTCGATACTCATGCGCGGATCGCGTTCGACGCCCCAGTCGTAGGACACGAAGCGGATCATGAATTTCTCGGTCTTCGGGTCGAGCTGCCACCAGTCGCCCTGGTGACCGTCGGGCTTCTCGACGCTGAGCAGGACGTCGAAGCATCCGTTGTCGTCCAGCGTGAGTGCGTCGAAATCGTGCTGCAGCAGGGCGGCGGAATGCTGCCCGGTGCGCAACGTGTCGGGCCCGAGCTGGGCCATGCGCATGACGCGTATGGAGCCGCGTTCGCCGCGGATCCGGTAGCGACCGCCCTGGCCGATCAGGACGCTTTTATAGATCGTGTCGGAGTTGGGCTGGAACAGGTTCAGCGCGATGTTGAGCTCCGGCACGAACATCGGATGGGCCCGATCGCCGACCATGACGTCGGAGATCGCCCGCATCGTCGCTGCCAGCAGCAGGCGCTGTCCCTCCGCGCGGGCCTGCGGATCGTCGCGCAGCCTGGGCGGCAGACGCTCGATCATGTGCTGTCCCAGCGGGCGAAGCTGATCGATCAGATCTTCCCAATTCATTTTATTATCCCCGTCGATTTGTTCAGTCCTCTAGATCTTTCCTTTTTCCTTGCCCGGGCAACCGGGGAAAGCTGCGGCAGCGCGCCATGTCGTCGATGGATCGGCCATCTGGTCAGTTTACGCGTTCGGCTTACGCAACCGCGCCACCGGACAGGCGGCTCCGGCGTCCGATCGTCACTCCGATCGCGGCGAGGGCCAGCAGCACCGCGACGGCGACGAGGCCGCCCCCCAATCCGAATGCCCGCTGCACGCCGCCGAACAGGAAGGCATACAGAAAGCCGCCGAGAAACATCGAGGTGGTGAGCAGGCCGATCGCGTGGCCGCGGATCGGTTCCGGCACCAGCGTGGTGGCGAGCACCCACAAATGGGGAATGTAGAGGCCGATCGCGATCCCGATCAGCGCACAGCCGATGCCGGCAACCACGGCACTCGGGGCAAAGCCGATGAAGGCGAGGCCGAGAGCGGCCAGCAGCAGGGAGATCGCGAAGGTATAGGTGACGCCCAGGGTGGCCTGGACCCGGCCGAACAGCGTGCCGCTGATCGCGCTCATCACGGTTGTCATGGCGATGACGAAGGCCTGGGTGGTGGCGACGGTCACGCCAATGCCGGTCAGGACGAACGGCACCTGCGAACCGACCAGCATCGGCACCATCATCAGCAGGCAGGCGGCGATACAGATCGGCCAGATGCAGCCGAACGCCTCTCCCATTCCGCCGCCGGACGTCCGGGCCGGCAATGGGACCGGCGCGACGCCGATGATGGAGAACAGCAGGACCGGCAGCATCAGCAGGCCATAGAGAAGAAAGGCCGGGTGCCAGCCGAACGCCTTCACCGTCATGCCGGCGATCAGCAGCACGCCGAGTCCGGCAACGCTTCCGAGCGCGGTCTGGTAGCCGAGTGCGCGGCTGCGCGCACTGCCGCTATAGCTGTGCGCCAGCAGCATGGTGCATCCGGTCGTCAGCAGGCCGCAGGCGCCGCCGACGATGAGGCGCGAAACCAGCAGGGTGGTTGCGTCGCCGCTCAGGAAGGGAATAGACCCCGCGACCGCGTAGAGCGCCGACGCCAGGATCAGAAGTCCGCGTACTCCGAGTGCCCTGACCAGCGATCCACTGATGATGGAGGTGATCATCAGGCCGAGCGAGGCGACGGCGAACACCATCTGGCTGATGAACGGGCCATTGCTGCCGAAGCTCTGCGACAGGGCCGGCACCAGCGGCGGCGGCAGCGAGAACAGCAGGCTCTGCGAGGCGAGCCCGGACATCATGACGATGAGAGGCATCACGCCGACGGGCTTTTGCAGCCCCGTATCTTCACTGATGGCACCGACAAGCATGTGACCGATTCCCTCTATCCGCGCTGGCGTCGGCGCCTGGCGGCGCTCTTGTGGCGGAGTGCATGCGGCTTCCGCATTTAATACTCCCCTCTTTCGACAGGCGCATGTAGCTCGGAAGCCGAAATGGTTCGGAAAATACGCGGGCGGGGCGTCAAGGTACGGTTGCGATGACCTGCCGTAATACATCGGCAAGCAGGACCGGGTGAGAGATGAATGGTTCGTGCGGCGTGTCGATTTCGACAATTGCCGTACAGCCCGCGCGTTCGGCGAAGCGGCGTTGCCACGGCGGCGGCAGGATCGGGTCGCGCAGGGTGAGGATGTAGGTCGATGGCAGCAGATTTGCGTAGCCCGCGCGCGTAGCCCCCTCCATCGCGACGGCCGGCGGCGTGACGTCCCGGACCACCTCGCCCATCAGCCATTCGAACTGTGCGTGCGACAGGTCGGGTGCGAACATCGTCTCGAACAGCTTGGCTGGCGGCGTGCCTGGGTCGACCGGCCATCCAACATGGCCGGGATCCTGTCCGTGCAGCGCCGAGCCCATCATTTCCATGATGGTCTCGCCTTCGCGCGGCAGGCTGGTGGCGAGATAGACCACCTGCGAGAACAAGGGCGGGTCGGCGACAGCCATCATCGGCAGGAGGATGCCGGCGATGGAGTGGCCGACCAGGACTGCACCCCGGACGTGCAGGATACGAAGATCCTGGTTCAGTTCGGCGACGACCGCGGCGAGCGAAAGCGTCCCGACATCCCGGCCGCGCTTGGTGCCGCAGCCCGGCATATCCAGGGTGATCAGCCGGCCGACATCCGGGTGCTTCTCGAGTTCGGCCAGGAGCGGCGCCCAGCACCAGGAGCCATGGCTGCCGCCATGCAGGAAGATCACGTCCTTCATGACGTCCGGGCCCTCGTTATGGAGCCTGCAGCAGGTCGTCCTGGCGAGGATGGCGTCGCCTGCCGTCCGGCGGGACGGAGCGCCGCGTCCGGGGAATGAACGCCGGCATTACAGCCCCGTGCACCTCTGAAGTACTGGACTTGTTAGACAAAATCTGCACAAACTGTATTATCTGTATAATTTCGTATGATGTGTTGGGAGATTTGGGATGTTGACGAGGCCGGGTCCAGTGTTGCGTGACGGGACGCCCGTCATTGACCTGATCAACGAGAACAAGCGCGAGGTATCGCTGCGCGTGATGAGTGATCGCGAG
>JBPBQO010000183.1:0-4938 GCA_050954785.1 Janthinobacterium lividum
AAGCTGGTACCACCGGACAGCAGGTAGATCACCCGCCACGAGCTCAGTTCCGCAACGAAGCTGGCAACGGGGCGTGCCAGCATGATCCCCAGCATGATGCCGCTGACGAGCCGGCCGAGCGCCTTGCCGCGCATCGCCTCGGGCGTCAGGTGGCTGGCGTAGGGCAGGATGACCTGGACCACCGATGCCGCCATGCCCATCAGGAAGCCGGTTGCGAGGAACGCGACCGGGTGTGACAGGGTGCCGATCAGCAACAGGCAGGCGATCTCTATCGCGACGAGGACGAGGACCAGCCGCCGGTTCTCGACAAGGTCGCCGAGCGGCACGAGCATCAGCAGCCCGGTGCCATAACCGATCAGCGGCAAGGTCACGATCAGACCGGTGCTGGCACGCGGCATGCCCAGCGCGGCGCTGATCAGGCCAGTGAGTGGCTGCCCGAAATAGATGTTGGCGACCAGCATTCCGCACGCAACGGATAACAGCCAGAGCATTGCCGACGAGAGGTGATGCGTCCCATCGTGCGGCAACGGTATCGCGTCCGACGAGACCGCGGGAGGCGCTGTCACAGGAGCTCGAACAAGTTGTAGACCGGCCCATCGGCGAAGCGGTGCCCGATACCGACTGCCAGGATCCCGTTTAGCCAGGCATATCTGTCTGACGCCGTTTCAAACATCGGGTTTATCCGAAAATAATAGGTTGCCGGATCGACCTCCTCGCCCTTTTCGATCCGCGCGATGACCTCCGGGGGGCCGCGCCGCAGGCCCTTGTAGGTGAGGGCGATCAGGGCGCCGTCGTCGGTCTTAAGGTTCAGCCGGACGTCGAGAATCGTGCTGCCGTCGCTGCGCACCGATTGCCAGTCGCTGCCGCCGTCGAGCACTTCGCCCGACAGCCGCTCGCCCTCGAAGCGGCCGCCATAGACGACGCCGACGCGCCGGAACGTGCTTGGTGTCTCACCGACCATGATCAGCGGGCGCACCTCGAGCTTGAGCGTGAACAGCGCGCGGGTGCGAACCTCCGCGAGAACGCCGGAAATTCTGTCTTTGAGCGGAGCGGACATGGGGTTTCCTCGCAGTAGGGGTTCAATCACGGTTCGAATGGTGTTTGCTCAACTCTCGCCGCGCATCACCTTGACCTGGGTTGCAGTGACCTTCGACGGAGCTCCGAAGCGTGCGCCGACGTAGTTGGCGACGGCGGCGATCTCGGTGTCGGTGTAGGCGGCGGCGAAGCTCGGCATGTATGGCCGGCCGCTGTTGGCGTGGCCCGCGCCCGACAGGATCATCTGCGCGGCGTTGGTTGCAGCCGGATCGTTGACTGCGCGCGATCCGGTCAGCTGCGCCTCGGCGATCAGCGCACCGGAGCCGTCCCAGGCATGACAGCTGGCGCAATTGCCTTCGAAGATCGCCTTGCCGCGAGGGTTCTGGTCGAAGCCGGCGGTGTGGACCGCCGGGGCTGGGCCAGCGAGCCGGTCGGGCAGGCCGGCGCTATGGATTGCGGGAATGGTGCGAATGTAGGTGACGATGGCGTCGATGTCTTCGGACGTCAGGTGGCGCAGGCTCAACTCGACGACCTCGCCCATCGGGCCGGAGGCGGTGCCGCGACCGCTGGCGTGGCCAGTCGACAGATAGGCTGCCAGTTCGGCACGCGACCATGCGCCGACACCGGTGAGACGGTCGCCGGTAATGTTGTACGCGGTCCAGCCCTCTGCCGCGCCTCCGGCGAACTTCTGCCGCTGGTCGACCGCCTGCATCGGATTGCGTGGCGAATGGCAGTCGCCGCAATGGCCCGCCGCCTCGACCAGATAGGCACCACGGTTCCACTGCGCAGAGCGCTCTGGGACTGGCTCGAAGCGCTTGTCGGAGTTGAACAACACGCCCCAAATGGTCATCAGCCAACGCTGGTTGAACGGGAAGCCGAGCGTGTTTGCCGGCGCCGTCGAGGTTACCGGAGCCAGCGAGAACAAATATGCCTTGATCGCCAGCACGTCGGCATCGGTCATCATCGTATAAGCGGAGTAGGGGAATGCCGGGTACAGCGGCTGGCCGCTTCGCGAGACGCCCTTGTGGACAGCCTTCAGGAACTCTGCGTCGGTGTATCTGCCGATCCCGGTGGCGACGTCGGGCGTGATGTTCGGCGTGTAGAGGGTGCCGAACGGGAGCTTGAAGGCTCGCCCGCCGCTAAATGGTCTGCCGCCCTTGGCGGTGTGGCAGGCGGCGCAGTCGGCGGCGCGGGTCAGATATTCGCCGCGCACCAGCAAGGGCGCTTTGGCCAGCGAGGCTGGAACGCCGGTCGGAGCGACGCCGCGGTAATCGGCAAGCAAGACCGGTGACTCGCCAGCGAACCCCGTTGCTCCGGGTGCCAGCGCCAGCCAAGCGGTAACAGCGATGCCGACGACTGCGATGATGCAGCCGAGCAGAAAAGCGATGCGGACGATCCTCATGCCCGGTCCGTCGCGATCAGCGCGCGATCGATGGGCATCCGCGTGAGCTGGATGCCGGTCGCGGCAAAGACGGCATTGGCGACCGCTGGCTGGACCGCGACGGTTCCGGGCTCACCGATGCCACCGGGAGCCTCGCCGCTGGCGACCAGGTGAACCTCGATCCTGGGGGTCTCGTTGATCCGCATCATGCGGTAGTCGTGGAAGTTGCTCTGCTCGACGCGCCCGCCGGCGATGGTAATGTTGCCGTGGAGAATCGCGGTGAGCCCGAAGACAGTCCCGCCCTCGATCTGGGCGATGACGGTGTCGGGGTTGATGACGATGCCGCAATCGACGGCGACGACAACGCGAGTGACCCGGACGTCCCCGTCCGGGGCGACGACGACCTCGGCAACGACGGCGAGGAAGCTGCCGAATGCCGACTGGACGCACAGGCCTCGACCGACCCGGCCACCAGCGACCGGTGCGAGCGGGATCGCCCAGCCGGCCTTGGCGAGCACGAGATCGAGGGCCGCCAAGGCGCGCGGTGTCTTACCCAGCATGTCACGACGGAAGGCGGCGGGATCACGCCCGGCCTCGTGCGCCAGCCGGTCGATGAAGCATTCGGCGGCGAAGATGTTGCTGTTTGGTCCGACACCGCGCCAAAATGCGGTCGGGATCGCCACCGGCTCATGGCGAACGTACTCGATCGTCAGGTTTGGAAAGTCATACGGCGGCGCTATCGCCCCATCGACCGCGTCGATGTCGATGCCCTTGGTGAATGCCGGCGGCAGGAAACGCGCGAGTATCGCAGCACCGACGACGCGGTGTTGCCACGCCACGACCTTGCCGTCCTCCAGCTTCGCCGCCATGCGATTGTGATAGAGCGGCCGGTACATCTCTTGGCTGATGTCCTCCTCGCGGGTCCAGACGATCTTGACCGCGCCCTTCACATGCCTGGCGATGCGGACTGCGGTCGCAACGCCGTCAGGCTCGAGCCGCCGGCCGAAGCCGCCGCCGATCAGATGGTTGTGGATCGTAACCTGGTCGAGACGCAGGCCGCTCTCCTTCGCAGCGGCGTTCTGTGCCTTGGTCATCACCTGGGTGCCGACCCAGATCTCGCAGGCGTCGGCGCGAACGTCGACTGTGCAGTTCATCGGCTCCATCGCGGCGTGCGCGAGGAAGGGCAATTCGTAACTTGCCTCTATCACTCCCTCCTCGCGGAGGTGCTTCGCCGCATCGCCGACCTTTTTTGCGACGATACCCTTGCCGTCGCCGGCCAAGCGGATCGCATCCCACAGCTGTGCCGAGGTCAGGTCCTTGTGCGGGCCATCGTCCCACTCGATCGCCAGCGCATCGAGGCCTTGCTTTGCCGCCCACATGTGGTCGCCGACGACCGCAACCAGATTGTCGAGGACGACGACCTGCCGGACGCCGCGCACAGCCAGGGCCTGCCTGTCGTCGACCGAGCGAACCTTGCCGCCATAGACCGGGCTGGTGGCCAGCGTCGCAAACGTGAGTCCCTCGGGCATTGCATCGATGCCGTATTTCGTCACGCCGTTGACTTTCTCGGGCGTGTCGAGCCGGTGGAGCGGCCTGCCGACCAGCCGGAAGTCCTTGACCTGCTTCAGCGCCGGCGCTGTTGGCGGGGTCATCCGCGCGGCGCGACCGGCAAGCGCGCCGTAGCCGGCCGAGCGCTTGCTGGCGTCGTGGAAGACGCGTCCGTTTTCGGTCCGACAGGTCGCCGGGTCGACCTTCCAGCCGGTCGCTGCTGCCTTGACGAGCATCGCCCGTGCGGTTGCGCCGGCCTTGCGCATCGGCATCCACCAGGCTCGCATCGAGGTCGAGCCGCCGGTCATCTGAATACCGAAGATCGGGCTGCCATACAGCTTGTCGCTGGCGGGGGCGGCTTCGAGCGTGATGCTGTTCATCGCGAGGTCGAGTTCCTCGGCGATGATCATGGCCACGGCGGTATAGACGCCTTGGCCCATCTCGGCCTGTGACATGATCAGGGTCGCCTTGCCATCCGGCGCGATGCGGATGAAGGCGTCGGGTGCGAAGATCCCGGCACCGCCGACGCCGCTGGCATCGGCGCCCTCGCCGCGTAGGAAGTTTACGCCGAGCAGTAACCCGCCGGCGGCGACTGCTGCCGCACGAAGCAACCCACGCCGGGTAGGTCGGAGAGCGTCGGCGAGGTCAGGCTGCACGCGCGGCAGCCTTGATCGCGTTCCGGATGCGGACATAGGTGCCGCAGCGGCAGATGTTGCCCGCCATCGCTGCGTCGATATCGGCGTCGGTCGGTGCGGGTGTCGTCGACAGCAACGCGGTCGCCGACATGATCTGCCCCGACTGGCAATAACCGCACTGGACGACCTCGAGCGCCAGCCACGCCGCCTGGATGCGCTTCCCGGCAGGCGTCTCTCCGATGGTTTCGATCGTCGTCACTTTCCGGGCACCGACCCTGCCGACCGGCAGCTGGCACGACCGCACCGGCCGTCCGTCGAGATGCACCGTGCACGCTCCGC
>JBPBQO010000184.1:0-4320 GCA_050954785.1 Janthinobacterium lividum
GTTGTCGGTCAGGGACTGGATCGATCCGCCACCGACGTTGCCGCCGATGCCGGGCTCGATCAGGCCGATCGTGGCAGTCGCGGCCGTCTGGCCGTCGAGCGGAAAATGGTAGAGGCCGGCGAGTTGGTTCGGGAACAGCGACTGCTTGCCGTTCGCCGAGTTGCCGATGCCCTGCGGTCCGTCGGCCAGCGAAACCCCGGTGTCCGTGCCGGCATCGGCGGCGGGCCGTATCGCGGACGGAACCCAGATCCCGCTCAGCACGCTCTGCAACGCCGCGCCGGGCGACAGCGCGCCATCCCAGTATGCCACTCTGGTTCCGGCCGCGACGGTCCCCTGCGCGATGGCGGTCGTGCCGATCTTCCGCTCGGTTCCGAACATGGCCGAGAACTGGCTCGCGGTGAGCGACACCCAGACGGTGCGCGACGTTTCGCTCGAGACGTAACCCTGGTCCGCGCCGAGAATGGTGACCGAAGCGGCTTTCAGCATCGCGGTCAGGCGTGCGTAATCGTCTGCATTCGCTCCGAAGGTGCTGTCGAGCGTCCCGGCCGCGCGCAGGGCCCCCAGCGCGGTCTGCCGGGTTGCCCAGCCCGATTGCCGCAGCGCAGTTGGGTCGCTGGCGCGGTTCACCACCAGGGCCATGACGATGTTGTTGTCGGGTTGTATGTGCCCGAGACCGAACGCGGCATCCGGCGTCGATGCCATCGTTAGATCGTATCCCGCCTGGTCGAGATACGTCGCCTTCGTCCAATTCGTCATCGTCCCGCCTCTAGCCAGCTTTCGGCAAAGGACAGTAGCAATGCCATTATAAAATCGTCCAATTAAGAGTGGTGGGTATCACCCTGCACTCTGTCTCCAGTCGATGGCGGTAAAAGCGACGGCGTCGCTCTAATTGAACAGCTGGTCGAGCAACGGAAGGTCCGGCACCCGCCGTCTTGGATTATCGTCGGTTCACGACCACTGAAGATTTTCCTGCGTGTTAGGGCAGCGTTCAAAGCGGGCAATCCCAGTGTCTGAATATTTACGTTCCGCTGCTCCACGAACCGGTCACTGCTCAAGCAATAATCTAAGGGAACTAACGAAGCAGGTCGGAACCATTCGTTCGGCGGTTCCTAGAGACGGTAGAGCACAGCTTTGCAGATCGAAAGGCATGCAGGATCGTCGATCTGAAATGTACCACAAGGTTTAGGGCTGCTTTCGAGCTTGAAATCGAATACTGCAAGGTCTCGATCACAATAGCCGATCTGTTCTCGCAGGCGATGAACTCGGCATGATCCAGTTGCACGGTCAGCGACGTGACCACGTCGTTGCTTATCTAAACGACAGCCTCGACATCGTCTACTCGAACAGCGCGATCGGGCATGCCGGCGACTGAAAGAGGATCCACATTCAACGAAGGCGAACCGCCTATCTTGCTTGTTTCGCTTGTTTCGCTTGTTTTGCTTGTTTCGCTTAAACACCAACTATCTTTCCCCGTTCGATCTGCATGCGCGGACGCAGTTCATCCCACTGGTTGCCCTTCTGGCTCCGGATCATGCTCCTGATGCACTTCCGCTGAACTGCCTCGTAAATCCTGGGATTTTGTCTCATTAACACGCTTCCTGACAATTCCTCTTGAACGGGACTCTGCGGACGTAGCAGACAATGCTAAATCCGGGAGTCTCAGCTGTATGAATTATGGAGTTGCGTCAGGCCTGATCTTCGGGTTTGCAGCCCTAGCCGGCCTTGCGAGTTTCGGGCTCGGGCAAAGAATAGAGGTCCGGGTGCGCCGAAGCTATCATGAAGTCGGGATTGCGGTGTTTTTACAGGTCGGCGTCATCTACGCGGTGCTGGTGGCGTTTGTATTCAACGAAGTCTGGACCCAGTTCACGGAGGCCGAACAGGCGGTTCAGATTGAGTGCGCTGACATGATGGGGGTTGCCCAACGGTCAGTAAACCTTCCTGGCAACCTGGGTCAGGTCGTGCTGCGTGACGTGACCGCTTACCTTACATCTGTTCATGACGATGAATGGCCGCGAATGCGGCAGCGCCGCTTCAGCCACTCAACAGGACAATTCGCTTCCATTCTGTTTCATGACGTCGAGGCGATCGATCCAAACACTCCTGCGATCGCAGCCAGCCGTGACCAGATGCTCGTTCTAGCCGGCGACGCCTATAACCAACGGCAGGTGCGGATATTTCAACTCAAGAGCAACGTCCCGACGCTCCTATGGGCTTTGCTGACGACCAGCGGCATTATCCTGACGCTGTTCGTAGTGTTTAGCGGACTTGAGCACAGCTTGGTGCATGCTGCCATCACTGGAGTTTTCGCCGCGTTCCTGGTCAGCATCCTGGTGTCTATCCATATGCTTGACTATCCGTTCGAAGGCAGTATCTCAATCAGCGACAAAACGATTAGTGAATCGATCGAAAGTGTTATCCGCGAACGTCCGGTTCAACCCGCTGTCAGGCGCCTTAATTTAATGATCACAAGATAATGTGAAGGCCGCAATGGTCAAGGAAACGACTTGGATCCTTTGCAGGGGGTGGATTCTCTATGCCGGCTTAGCGGCAGATGCTGCACGGCGTGGAGAAACTCGATATTGAGGGCTACACGACCAGCGCGAAGCAGATCATCGCGCGTGAAACTTTGAACGAAGATCGACTTACATCGCCTTCAACGATGGGTCATAAACTACTCTTGCGCATGTTTACGAACTGAACACGATGTCGCGTCCTGCGTGTTTGGCCTGATACATTAGTAGGTCTGCATCACGAAGTGAGCGGACGATTCCGTCGGCGTCGGATTGGACGGGTGTGACCCCGATGCTCACGGTAATGCTTATCTCACGACCATTGACCACAATGGGTTCTCTAGCAATTCTGCTCCTCAACACCCCGCTGTCGTACCGTCCAGGCGTAGCGCGGGTCGTCATCAAGCAGGTGCAGATGCTCGCGCAGCTGGTTGCGCTCCAGCCAGCCGATCGCCGCTTCCAGCTCGGGCAATGTCATCTGCGCCCGGTTCTTGTTGCCGGTCATCCGCTTCAGCACCGCGTTGTAGCGGTGGTAGAGCCCAGGACCTGCGGTGCCGCCCTTGAAGCCCGCACGCCCGGCCTCGTCCTCGACCGCCTGTGCCGCCACCATCTCGCCCAGTCGGGCCCGCAGACGCCGCTCGGCCACCGACGGCGCTTCCAGCAGCTCTGCCTGCGTCGCTTCCTGCTCGGGACGCTTCAGCGCGAGCTCTGGTCCAGGCCGCAGCGTGTCGAAGCGCAGTGCCAGCGCGTTGCTGTCCAGCGGCGTGATGCCCTCCCGGGCCGGCGGCAGCTGGTCGAGCAGCCACAAGGGCAGGGCGCTCTGCTTTCGCCTGACCTTCGGCCGCGCCAGCGTGCCCTGCTCGTACTCCATCCGCCGGCGGAACAGCGCGAACAGCGGATCGTCAGGGTGGAATACCAACGCCTGCTGCGTCTCGTAGGCACCGGCATGCGGATCCACCCGGGTGGCGCGGGCCACCATCTGCTCCAGCCAGGCGGGCGAGCGGATGTGGGTGAGTGCTGCCACCACCGCCACGTCCGGTGCATCCAGACCTTCATAGGCCATGGCCACCGTCACCAGGATCGACGGCTCCGGCCTGAGCCGGAAGCTGGCCAGGATCTGGTGCGCCCGCGGTGTGTCGGAGGTGGCCAGCTGCGCCGTCTCCTCCGCCTGGGCGGCCGGGATCCAGCGCCGGATCACGCCGAGGTAGTACTTGGCCGTGGTCTGGTCCGGCGCCACCACCAGCAGCTTGCCAAGGCCACGAGCCGCAACTCCCGGTTGGAGGTCCCGCTCGTTCCGCCGTCGGGCGCGCACGTCGCGGATGGCGATGAACGCTTCGCGCAGCAGCGTCTCGGCAAAGCCGGTGCGCAGCGCCGTGAACAGGGCAGGGCGGGTGGTCTCATCAGGGTGCAGGCTGGCCAGCCGGTGCGGCCCGATCTCGTTGTCGTCCTCGTCGCGCCAGCGCGCTTCCCCGTCCAGCGCACCGAAGGTCACCGGCAGCACTGCGCGCTCGAGCAGCGCCTGGGCGCGGGAGTAGCCGATGATCGCCCAGCCGGGTGCATCGAGCTCGATCTCGCGGGTGCGGGCCTTCACGCCCTTGCGGTAGGGCAGCCACAGGATTGCCTTGCCGTCTGCCCGCTCCAGCGTGCCAGACAACAGCAGTCGGACGGCAGCGCACTCCAGCGGCGGCAGGATCGCCTGCGACCAGGCACTGGCCTGCTCCTCGTCCGTAGCGGCTGCGTGTGCTGCTGCATCCGGATCGGTGTCGGCCAGAGCCGGCAGGTGATGCACCTCGTCGACCACGAGCAGGGT
>JBPBQO010000185.1:0-4107 GCA_050954785.1 Janthinobacterium lividum
GCGCGGAGCACGTCGCGCGGCGGATCCAACCTGATCGCGATGAACCGGCATGGCGCCGGCGGCAGGCCGGGCAAGGCGCGCCAGTCGGCAATGCCACGGCCGGTGCCGGACCAGACTTCCCAGGCATGCGCCAGCCGCTGGCCATCGGACGGACGCAGCGCCAGGGCGCTTGCCGGATCGACCAGGGCTAGGCGGTCGTGCAGCGCAGCCGGGCCGATCTCGTCCAGCAGGGCGCGGGCCTGCTGGCGGGCGGCATCGCCGGCATCCGGGATCAGCGACAGGCCATCGGTCAGGGCGCGGAGATAGAGCCCGGTACCGCCGCACAGGATCGGCAACCGTCCGGCATCCCAGGCTTCCTGCATGGCGCCAAGGGCAGCGCTGCACCACCAGGCGACGCTGCCGGGCGATGCGGCCGGCCTGACGCCATAGAGGGCATGCGGCACCAGCGCCTCCTCGTCCGGCATCGGCCGAGCCGTCAGGATCCGAAGCTCACGATAGACCTGCATCGAATCCGCGTTGATGACGTTGCCATCCATGACCTGGGCCAGCCGGAGCGCCAGGGCGGATTTGCCGCTGCAGGTCGGGCCTGCAACGATTACGCAAGGTTTTACAGCTAACGGTTGCATGGCTGATCCGCCTTGCCTCATCTCACCATCCCTGCCACACGCCGAACAGACAACAGGCCAGCCCCCTTACGTCATGACATTGCCTTATACACTTACGCTCGTTGCGCAACGCGAAGCCGGACTCCTGACCAGCGCAATGGTCGAGCAGGCGCGCGAACTGGTTTCGGGCCAGCCTGCCCTGGTTTTGTCCGAGGGCGAGGCAGTCGATATCCCCTGCCCTGCACCGGTACCGGGACAACCGAGCCTGGATGCGATCCGCACGAGCTTCATGGGCCAGGCGGTCGACGTGCTGCTGACCCGGTCGCGCGGCCGGCGCAAAGGCCTGCTGGTCGCGGACATGGACAGCACCATCGTCAGCAGCGAGACGCTGGACGAGCTGGCGATACGCGCCGGCGTCGGCGAGGAGGTCGCGGCGATCACCCGGCAGAGCATGAACGGCGAGATCGATTTCGCGAGTGCCCTGCGCGAGCGGGTGAAGCTGCTCAAAAAGCTGTCGGTCACCGCACTCGAACAGACCTGGGCCGAAACCAAACTCACACCGGGCGCGCGCACCCTGGTCGCCACGATGCGGGCGCATAACGCAACCACGGCGCTGGTATCCGGCGGGTTCACCTGGTTCAGCGAGCGGGTGGCGGCCGCGTGCGGCTTCGACATCCATCATGCGAACCAGCTCGGCATCCAGAACGGCCGGCTGACCGGATCGGTCGCGGAGCCGATCCTTGGACGTGAAGCCAAGCTGGAGTCTCTGCGCAGCCTGGCCGGGTCGCGCGGGCTGCGCCTGGCGGCGACGCTGGCAGTCGGCGACGGCGCCAACGACCTGGACATGCTGCGCGAAGCCGGAGTCGGCGTCGCCTTCCACGCCAAGCCGGTGGTCACCGATGCCATCGCCAACCGCGTGGACCATGCCGACCTGCGGGCGCTGCTGTTCGCACAAGGATACCGCGCCGCGGACTTCAGCGAATGACCCGGTTGTGGGTGATGTCGGACCTGCACCTCGAGGCGGTGCCGTATCCGCAGTCATTCCGGCCGTTGCGGCCCGATTTCGATGTGCTGGTCGTAGCCGGCGACGTGTTTCAGGGCGACGCGAGCCATGCGCTGCGAATCGTGGCCGCGCTGGCGGACGGACGGCCATCGGTATTCGTCATGGGCAACCACGAATACTGGAACGGTTCGGTTCTGGCCGACCTCGAACCGGCACGGGACGAGGCCGCGCGGCTGGGCGTGACGCTGCTCGAAGGCGATGAGGCGGAAGTGGCCGGAATGCGCTTCCTTGGCGGAACGTTGTGGTCGGACGGTTGGCTCGGTGGCCATGCGATGGTTGCCGGGGCGCAGACCGGCGAGCCGATCGACATCACTGCCGGGGTCGAGGGGCACCGGTTGCTGACCAATTCCGACGCTGCCCGGCTGCATTCGCTGCTCCGCGCGCGGCTGGAGGCGCAACTGCTCGACGACACGCGGACGCGCGATCACGACGCCAGGCCGGTGGTGGTGGTGACGCATCACGCACCGCATCCGCTCTGCATGCCCGAGCATTTGTGGGGGAGCTGGGCGGCCGGCAACTCGGCCTCGGACCTGTCGCACCTGACCGACACCGGGCTCGTGGACCTGTGGATCCATGGCCATACCCATCGGACCCAGTCGTTGACCAGGCCCGGCGGCACCCGCATCGTCACCAATGCAGCCGGCCCAAGGGCGGCCAATCTGGATTTCCTGGACGACCTTGTACTGTCCGTGATCCCATCGAACGACAGGTCGGTTGCCCGCATCCATGCCGTGGCAGCCACCTGCTGAGCTGACACCACACATTGCCGCGCCGCATTCCGGCTGGAGGCGCCATGCCCACCCTGAGCCACCAGCTTCTCGCCAAGGAAGCAAAGTACGGCGCCAGCAACTACAAGCCGCTCGACGTGATGCTGAGCCGCGGCGAGGGTGTCTGGGTCTGGGACCTGGACGGAAAGCGCTACCTGGATTGTCTTTCGGCCTATTCGGCGGTCAACCAGGGCCACTGCCATCCGCGCATCCTGGCGGCACTGACCGAGCAGGCATCGAAGCTCACCCTGACCTCGCGGGCATTCCATAACGATCAGCTCGGGCTGTTCTACGAGGAGCTTTGCACCCTCACCCGATCGACACGGGTGCTGCCGATGAACTCCGGCGCGGAAGCGGTGGAGACGGCGCTGAAGGTCGCGCGCAAATGGGCCTACCAGGTCAAGGGCGTGCCGGCCGATCAAGCGGAGATCATCGTCTGCGACGGCAATTTCCATGGCCGCACCTTGTCCGTCGTCAGCTTCAGCACCGACGAGCAGTCCCGGCATGGCTTCGGCCCGTTCACGCCGGGCTTCCGGATCATCCCGTATGGCGATGCGGATGCGCTGGAAGCGTCCATCACGCGCAACACCGCTGCCTTCCTGGTCGAGCCGATCCAGGGCGAAGCGGGCGTCATCATCCCACCCGCCGGCTATCTGGCGCGGGCGCGGGCCCTGTGCACCCAACATGACGTGCTGCTGATCCTGGACGAGATCCAGACCGGCCTCGGGCGTACCGGTGCATTGCTGGCCGAGGAGCACGAGGGAGTCGAGGCGGACCTGACGCTGATCGGCAAGGCATTGTCCGGTGGCTTCTATCCGGTCTCGGCGGTGCTGAGCCACGACGCGGCAATGGGAGTCCTGAAGCCCGGCGAGCATGGTTCCACCTTCGGTGGCAACCCGCTTGCCTGCGCGGTATCCCGCATGGCGCTGAAGGTGCTGGTCGAGGAAGGCATGATCGAGAACTCGGCCCGCATGGGCCGGCGCCTGCATGACGGACTCGCGGCGATCCAGACCGGCGTGGTCCGCGAGGTGCGCGGGCGCGGGCTGATGATCGCGGTCGAGCTCGATCCGGCAGCCGGAGGAGCCCGGCGGTTCTGCGAGCGTCTGCGCGACAAGGGTATCCTGTGCAAGGAAACCCATACCGATACGCTGAGGGTGACGCCGCCGCTGGTGATCGACATGGAGACGGTGGACTGGGCGCTGGACCGGTTTACCCAGGTGCTGTCGGACACATAGGCAGCTTGCGCGACTATTGGTTGATAATGACTGCCTCAGGCAGCGAGTCCTCGACCGGATCATTGGCATGGCGCAGGTGCCAAAGGCGCTCATAGGCCGCGATCATGCCCTCGAGCGATCGGCGGGACGCCGCATGCGATCCGGAATAGGGTCCAGGGCTCTGTGATCCTGCCTGAACGCTGCCATGCTGCAGCAGCACGACTTCCAGGATCTGCAGGAGGCTGGCCGCGACCTCGAGGTCGACGAGGTCACAGGCCTGATGAATGGCAACGAGAATTCGTTCGGGAAGCCGGCGATGCTGACGGGGGATCACCGCCTGCGGGTTCCGGGTCAGTCGTCGGATATCGTGCATCGGCACGAGATGGACATCGTCCGGTCCTGGACCTCCATCGTCGAGCCATGGTTGATCAACTCTCATGCATGGTATCCCAAACGAA
>JBPBQO010000186.1:0-2559 GCA_050954785.1 Janthinobacterium lividum
GTTCGTCGAGCAGTTGAACAACGGCTGGTAGTAAAGCTCGAACTGGTCCCGGTCGACCGCGTGACGCAGATCCTGTTCCAACTGTCGTCTTGCATGCAGATGCTCGTTCATCTGCGCCTCGAAGAAACGAAAGGCGCCGCCTTTTTCCTCCTTGACGCGATACATCGCCGTATTCGCGGCCTGGACCAGTGCCTCGGAGGTTCCGCCATCGTCGGGAAACAACGAGATCCCGATCGATGTCCCGATTTCAACCGGAGTTCCGTCGAGGTCGAAGGGCCGTGCGATCGTCTCGAGCACGCGGGCCGCCAGGCTGGCGATCTGCTCCACCCGATCGGTCATCATCACGATGGCGAACTCGTCGCCGCCGATCCGCGCCAGCGTGTCGGTCGTGTCGAGTTCGGCGCGCAGGCGTGCGGCAACCTGAATCAGCAGCGCATCCCCGGCGATGTGCCCAAGCAATTCGTTGACCGGCTTGAACCGGTCCAGATCGAACTGCAGCAACGCCACCCTGCTGCGCGATCTCGCCGCGGCATCGATTGCATAGGTCAAGCGCGTGCGCATCAGGAAGCGGTTGGGCAGGTCGGTGAGCGCATCATGATGGGCGAGATGCCGGATCCTCGCCTCGTCGCGCGTGCGGTCCGACATGTCACGGATCGCCATCACGATAGCCGGGCCGCCTTCATAGTCGATCGTGCTGCAGGCAAGCTCGACCGGGATCAGGTGCCCGGCTGCCGCCCGGACCTGGATTGATTCCGGCTTCAAATGATCCGGAACGGACCGCAGGTATCGCGCCACGATTCCCTGATCGGCCGTCGAGATCAGGTCGATCATCGGGCGTCCGACCAGTTGCGCGGGCAGGATCCCGAACAGCCGGCTCCCGGCTTCATTGACCTGCAGGATCAGCCCGTTCCGCTCGATGATCAGGATTTCATGGGAAATATCGCTCATCAGCCGCATCCGGCGAAGTTCGAGCACCGACCGCTGCAGCAGATGCTGTTCCATGAGCGTGGCAGCCAGGCTGACCACCAGGATGGCAAGGCTGACCGAGCTGACGGCAATCGCGAGCGGGCCGGTTCCCAGAGCGCCGCCGGACAAGGGCGACGATCCGCGGGCATCGATAGTCAGAGCGCCCATGCCGATGAAATGCACGCTGCACACGCACAGCATGAGCCAGCCGCTTATCTCGATGCGGCGCGACAGCAGGCTCAATGCGCTCCCGCGCATGAAGGCGAGAATCGCGAACGCGGTGCCGACAAGGATCGACGTGACAACGAGTTCACGGTCGAAACGGATGCCGTCCGGCATCTGCATGGCAGCGACGCCGCAGTAATGCATCGCCGTAACGGTCAGGCCGAGCAGGACTCCACCGAACCAGGCTGCCGTGAATTTCACCGGTATCGACTGCCAGGCAAGCAGTGCCGCGAACGTGCCTACGATCACGATGATCGCCGAAACGATCGTCATCCGGATGTCGTAGTCGATCGCCATGCCCGGCATGTAGGCGAGCATGGCCAGGAAATGCAGCGACCATACCCCGCAACCGAACACGGCGGCCGCAGCAGCGAGCCAGCCCCAGCCTATCCCCGCTCCCGCCTGTCCACGCACGATCAGTTTGAGGCTGGTGAAGCACGCCAGGACGCAGATGACGACCGCCAGCGTGACCAGACGCAAGTCGTGCTCATGAACGATGGCTTCAATCATTCCGGGCACTCTTGCCACCGCCACTCAACGTTCGAGTGCAGACCATACCTCACTGGAGCCGATAAAGCGTTATTTTCGACATCCAACCCGCAAACGGTCCGGTATACGATCATTGCCGGGGTTGCTGGCTCGTGGACGACCCTCGGCGGCGGCGACCGCGACGTCCATGAAATGAATATCCGACCTGCTGAAACCCCCTCTTTCGCCTGTTCCCACAGACCGTTACGGTCCCCGCAAAACGGAGGAACCACAACCTCCGCGCCTAACGGAGGAACATCATATGGATCGTCGGACATTCCTGGCCGCCTGCGCGGCTGCGGGCAGCATCGGCATCGCGCCGCATTTTGCCCTGGCCCAGGCCAGCCACAAGCCGGTCGTCGGCCTGGTCATGAAGTCGCTCGCGAACGAATTCTTCAAGGACATGCAGGAGGGGGCGGTGAAGCATGCGCAGGAGCGCGGCGACCTCACGCTGATCCCGGTCGGCATCCAGTCCGAGACCGACATCGACGGCCAGATCGCCGCGGTCGAGAACCTGATCACCCGCAAGGTCGATGCCATCGTCATCGCGCCGGCCGACAGCCGTGCGCTGCTGTCGCCGATCATCCGGGCGATGAAGGCCGGCATCAAGATCATCAACATCGACGTGGCGTTCGACCCCGCCTCGATGCGCAAGCACCATGTCGACATCGCCTTCGTCGGGCCGGACAACCGTGCCGGTGCGAGGCTCTCCGGCGACGTGCTGGCCAAGGCGCTCGGCCGTGGCGGCAAGGTGGTGATCATCGAGGGTAACCCGGGCGCCGAGAACGGCGTGCAGCGCAAGCTCGGCTTCACCGACGCGATCGCCTCCGGCGGCCTGGT
>JBPBQO010000187.1:0-2495 GCA_050954785.1 Janthinobacterium lividum
GTGATCCGTTCGGCCGCTTCGCCTGGATCCAGGATCCTGACGGCACCAAGATCGAGCTCTGGCAGCCGAAGCGGAGCTAGACGGATAGGTGTGTTGCGGTGGTATTGTGCCGGCGCCAGGGCGTCAGCGGCTCGTAACAGGGGACATCTGTCGCGCCTTGCCTCGAAACCCGCAGCAGCTTGCGGTCCACCAGGTGAAGTACGGCCTCCTGCACGCCGCGCTTCGACAGGCCGGTTCGTTCCGCAAGCTGAGCGTGGCTGAAGCGCACCGCGCCTTCCTCAGCCGCCGCGGTCAGGACGAGGTAGACCAGGACGCCGATGCGCGGTGGTCATGGCCAACAAGGTCCCTCATCAGCGCGTCCACGACCTAAGCGTCGACCGTATACCGCCTGTTGCTCATTGCTATAGCACTAGGCATGTGCCGTCGTTCCGCAAGGGCGGTCTGCGGCGAACGCGGGAGGTCACGTGCTTCGAAGGATCAACTATGTCGGCATCCCGACCAGCGATCAGGAGCGGGCGCTGATCTTCTGGACGGAGATGATGGGCTGCATTGTCACCACCGACCGCTTGGTCGGCGACAAGCGCTGGATCGAGCTGGCCATCCCCGGCGCGCAAACGGGTCTGCTCTTGCTCACACCGGACGGGCAGGAGGACAGGATCGGGACCTTCTTCAACGGATCGTTCGGCTGCGACGACGTGGAGTACGCGTACGACAAGCTTCGTGCGCGCGGGGTCGAGTTCACCGGATCCCCCGAAAAAAAGCCGTTCCCGCACGTCTACTTCAAGGACCCGGACGGCAACATCTTCTTCCTGTCGAGCCGCTGATTACCCCCTCCGAAAGAGTGTGGACGAATGTCCAAAGTTGGTGAGGGGCAATGCGGAGTTGTATGATGACCTATGGGTCCGAACGGTCCAGACCTCCCGTGCGTTTCGCCGAGGCTCCCTAATTCTAAATCCAGAATAGCACCTCGACGCGTTCGCCCAAGGCGCGGGCTAGCTTCAGGGCGAGCACGGTTGAGGGGACAAACACCCCATTTTCGACCGTGTTGATCGTCTTGCGGCTTACGCCGACGCGTTCGGCGAGTTCCGCCTGTGTCAGGGCATGACGTGCGCGCTGCTCCTTCAGCGAGTTCAGCAACCGCTCGTCAGGCACGGGCTGCTCGACGCTCCAGTGTCGCGAACGAGATCAAAGCCGCCGACAATCCTGCGCTGGCGATGATCTGCGCCGCCGTCATTGGAGCGAACGGCACGAAGGTGGTGACGACTGAGATCGCAAGCGCGGACGCGATCGCAGCCCAGAATCCTGCGGTGAAGCTCATCAGCCGATGTTGACGAACACTCTCGTCGTTCAGCAACGACGTCACGACGCGGCTGCGGTTTAGCGCGGTACCGACCGGCGTGAGATGAAGGGCGACCACCACGCAGGCCAGCACCCAGAAAGCGGAGCGGCTAACGCTGACATGTCCAGGTACGCCCAGCACGGCGCTAAGGATAAGAGCCGCCGCCAACACGTAGAACAGGAAGGTGCGCCTACTCGAAAGCCACTCGGCCCGATCCAGCTCGCTTCGCATAATGCCTCCATGTAACCTGTAGGTACCGTGTAACCTGCACGTTACATCTCCGCAAGGGCTACGGGAACTTAGGTCGTATGCGCGTGATCGGCCCGGCTTCGACCCAAGCCGACGATCGCGATCTGAGACTTGCGACCGAGATGAATGAGCGGTCATTTTTCGGAAACGCTTTGACCGAGGTGCGTGGCCGGTGTTGGGCCAGGTCAGTCTTCGTCGGCTCCGCCCCGCTTGGCGTTGCGCGGATGGATCGTCTCGCCTTGCGCAAGCATCGCCACCATGGCAGCGATCCTGGCGGCGCGCTTCTCCGGCGTCGCTGCCTGCTGGATGCGGAACAGGATCGCGAACCGGTTCGCCGCATCTAGGTCGTCGAACAGCTTCCTGGCGACGGCATTTGCGTCTAGTGCGGCGACCAGCTCCGGGTCTGGGGTCATCTCGCTCTGGCGGGCGTACGCCGCCGCCCAGCGCCCGTCCGCCTGGGCCTGTTCGACCTGCGCGAGTCCGGCTGGCCGCATCCGGCCGGAAGCCTCCAGCCGCTGGACCCGCTCCCGGTTCACCTGCGACCAGATGCTTCTGGGCCGCCGCGGGGTGAAGCGGGTCTTGAAAAACCAGTCGTCCACCCGGCCGAGCTGACCGTCCACCCAGCCATAGGCGAGCGCGCAATCGATCGCGTCCGACTTGCTGATGGTAGCCTCCGGCGCGCCCTTCTTGGCGAACCGCAGCCACGCGCCCGGCGACCTTGCCCCCCGATCCTCCAGCCAGCGTTCCAGCGCCGCCGCGTCGGAGAAGGTCAGCAGTGGCAAGCGGTCCTCAGCCATCGCTCGGCAACTCGTCGAACTGCGGCAGTCCGTCGGTGATCTCGAACCAAGGCGCTTTCGAGCCGACGAAGATGTGCATGCTTGGCCTGATCGACGGCTCGTCCACCAGC
>JBPBQO010000188.1:0-1960 GCA_050954785.1 Janthinobacterium lividum
GCGAGTGCACCGCGTCGGCCAGGCCCCGGGCCGCTTCGATGGCGTCCGGATTGTCGATGCCGTGGGCCATTTTGTATTCGGTCAGCGCCTCGGCTTCGGTCCAGACATCCGGGTCGATGCCTTCGTCTCGCATCCACTCATCAAGGGTGGGCAGTGTCTGAACGGGTCTGGGAGCAACGCTGCGCAGCAGCTCGAGCTCGCGGGTGATCTTGCGTTCGGGTGGCAGCGTGACCCTGCCTCGTTTCCACGTACAGCAAGTCAAGCAGCCAGAAGGCTGCGTTCCTTGGTGACCGGGTCGAGGAAGCCGATGGCCGTGTGCATGCGCACGCGGTTGTAGAAGCCCTCGATCCAGTCGACGATGTCCAGGCGTGCCTGAGCACGGGTGTCGTAGCGTACTTGGTAAATCCGCTCGACCTTCAACGTCTTGAAGAAGCTCTCCATGGCCGCGTTATCCCAGCAATTCGCCCGCCTGCTCATGGACATCGTGATGCCGAATCCAGCTGCCAGCTTGCGGTACTCATGACCTGCATATTGACTTCCACGGTCCGTATGGACAAGCAGTCCTGTCTCCGGTTTGCGTTGCCACCACGCGGACCTGAGAGCGGTACACACCAGCCTGGCGTCGATGGTCTCGGACATCGACCAGCCGACGACCCGGCGGCTCGCCAGGTCCATCACCGCGGCCAAGTAGAGCCAGCCTTCGCCAGTCCAGACGTACGTGATGTCGCCCACCCAGGCCTGGTTCGGTTGCCAGCCGTCGAAGCGCCGCTGCAGCACGTTGGGCGCCACCGGCAGATGGTGGTTCGAGTCGGTCGTGACCACATAGGCCCGGCGGTAAACCGGGCGCAGGCCCTGGCGATTAAGACTTCGACGCACGCGCTCGGCGCCTACGCACTCGCCCTGCTGACGCAGTTGCTGCGTGATGCGCGGGCGACCGTAGCTGCGCCGGCTCTCGCGATGAAGGACGGCCACCCGAGCATCGAGCGCCTGGTTTGCCAGTTCTCGCAGGCTCGGCGAGCGCACTCGCCACTGGCAATACCCACTGCGTGATACCGACAGCACCCGGCACATCCGGCTGACAGCGTATTCGTCGCGATGATTCTCGATCCAGGCGTACTTCATCGCGACCCCTTCGCAAAGTACGCCGTCGCTTTTCGAAGGATCTCGACGTCCAGCTTCGCGTCGGCGAGCTCCTTACGCAGCCGGCTGTTTTCGGCCTCCAGCTCGTTCACGGGCCGACGCGTCGGAATCGCAGAAGCGCTCACTGCAACTTCGGGTTCCGTGCCCTCGGCATCTCGCCGACGCTTCCAGTTGCCCAGGGTCGCTGTGGGAACGCCCAATCGCCGCGCCGCCTCGTGGCCTCCGACTGACCCCGCCAGCCTGGTCGCCTCGACCTTGAACTCGTCTGTGTACTGCCGCTTGAGAACTTTGCTTTCTCGCATCTCGATCCTCCATACAACTGAAGTTTGCAACTTCTTGCTGTACGTGAAATCGGGGCACGGTCAAAGGTCGTCGTAGTCGGCGTCGACTTCAGCGCCGTCGTTGAAACCAAGCACGTAGGTGTAGGCGCCACCGGCGGTGTTCGGCGTAAACAAGAAGTTGTTGAACGTACCGAGAACTGCGTAGCTTGCGTAACCTGACTGGATGACGCCGCCGTTGGTGACGGCGTTGCCGTCGGTCATGTCCTCGAAGGCGAAGTTCAACGCGCCGCCATTGACGAGGCCGGAGATGGTCGTCGGCACCGGGTCGGTGTTGTTGATCGTCATGGTAGTCAGGTTGCCGAGCGTGAACGTGTAGTTGTTCAGGTGGGCAGCTTCCTTGCCGAGGAAGGTCACGCTGAGCGTGCCGCTAAAGTCGGCGAAGATCGTCGAATTCCTGGTGCCGGCTGAGACGGCGCCGGTGCCAAGGATGTCTTCGGAGCTGTAGCCGGAGAACGAGACTGCTGTGCCGCCCGTGAAGG
>JBPBQO010000189.1:0-1683 GCA_050954785.1 Janthinobacterium lividum
CCCACAGATCACTTATGCGTCCCCGACGTTCTCGGGGATCCAGGTGTCGGCGGGCGTTTTTACCCCGCTCGCAACGGCAGGACGCAGCGAAGTTAACAGCACTCCCGGCTTCCAGGGCAAAGTCACTTATGACTACAAGGGCGAGAAGATCGCGGTTCACGCCTGGCTGGGTGGCCTCACCCAGAAGCACGACCAGTACCTCGGCGTCCGCGAATACACCGGCGATGCAGTCGACGGTGGCGTCAAGCTTACCTACGGTCCAGTTGGACTGGCGGGCTATTACTACACTGGCAAAGGTGTCGGCACGACCGGCCTGTTCATTTTGGCTACCGACGATCTTGGCAACAAGCGCAAGAGCGATGGTTTCTACGTGCAAGGCACCCTCGGCTTCGGCAAGGTGACGCTGGCCGGCAGCTACGGCGAGAGCAACCTTGACGAAGCCAGGGGCGAGATCAATCCGCTGCTGGTCAGCAGGAACAGCAGCTATGTCGGCCAGTTACGCTACGGCCTGACTCCATGGGTAACGCTGCTCACGGAGTACACTCATACAAAGTCGAGCGCGCAAGGCATCAACGAGGCGGATTCGGACTCGATCGCGACCGGAGCCATCTTGTTCTTCTAGGGGCACTGCACGCAGTGAGGTAAGTACTTCAGATGCGAACGGGTGACGAACAGCAAGGATGGTAGATGTAGGTTGGTCGGCTCGTTGACCGAATCAGCCTGTACTGCTGCTCGAACCGATCTCAATGTG
The DNA here is from genome assembly GCA_050954785.1 of Janthinobacterium lividum. Lineage (GTDB taxonomy): Bacteria > Pseudomonadota > Alphaproteobacteria > Acetobacterales > Acetobacteraceae > Lichenicola. Next base: position 752 of record JBPBQO010000189.1, read on the forward strand.
CGTTACTGTTTCAGATCACGGCAGGCCACCTGTACGGCCATCCGCGAACAGCGAGGTGCACGGACAACCACCTTGCTGTTCGAGGGTATGGGAGATTGTTTCGGTAGTTCGACCAAGTTAGCTGTCCGGCATTTTCTTCGCAGTTCGCAGAATTAACTTGGTTAGAACGCTGAAGCGGCAGCCTCGGCGACCTTGATGTCGTTCTCGACCGATCCGCCGCTGGCGCCCACTGCGCCAACGACCTTGCCGTCCTTCAGGATTGGCACGCCGCCACCGAAGATGACGATCTTGCCGTTGTTGGTTGAGTTGATCCCAAACAGCGACTGCCCCGACTGCGACGCGCCGGAGAGATCATCGGTCGACATGTCGAAAGCGCGCGCAGAGAACGCCTTCTTGATTGAGATGTCGATGCTACCGAGCCAGGCGCCGTCCATCCGGACGTGGGCGATCAGGTTACCGCCGACGTCGGCCACGGCGATGTTGTAGGGAATGTCGAGCTCGATCGCCTTGGCCTACCCGGCCGCGATCAGACGGCGGGCATCGGCGAGCGTCAGGGTTTCGATAGTGGCAGTCATTGGAAAAACCTTTCCTTGTTGTCATGTTGGTTGACGGTGGTCTAGCTCGACTTGGCGATGACGCCGTGCGGGTCGAGGACGAACTTCGCCGCGATGCCCTTGTCGAACTCGGCGTACCCCTTCGGTGCCTCGTCGAGCGGGAGAACCTGCGCGTTGACGATCTTGGCGATCGGCAGGCGGTCGTGAAGCAGCGCCTGCATCAGCTGGCGGTTGTACTTCAGCGTCGGGGTCTGCCCAGTGTGCAGGCTGTGCGACTTGGCCCAGCCGAGACCGAGGCGCAGGCTCAGGTTGCCGTTCTTCGCGGCTTCGTCGGTCGCGCCCGGATCTTCGGTGACGTACAGGCCGGGAATGCCGATC
>JBPBQO010000190.1:0-1549 GCA_050954785.1 Janthinobacterium lividum
AATCACACCTCGATGTCTTCACCTCATCCTTGCGGACGCGAGCGGCTGGCGACATCTGCCGTCAGCAAATTGGCAGATACCCGATCCATCTGTCAACGGGTCCGAACGACCGGTTCAAGGACGGGATTTCGGAACGCCTAATCGGCAACTGGGCGACGACCGACCGCTCCCGGCGTTCGCTCCGTCTGACCGCAAATGTAGCGACCTAGAGCATCATCCGAGCTAACAGACTCGCTGGGGATTCCCAACGCGGTCGGTTTTTGATTCAAGCTGCGTGCTGGCGAAGGAGGCTGGCACGCATGACCAAGTCGCTGTCGATCGATCTTCGTGAGCGTGTTGTGGCAGTAATTGATGGTGGCTTATCACGCCGCCAGGCTGCGGCGCGGTTCGGGGTTAGCGTGTCGAGCGCGATCCGGTGGCATGCGCTGGCGAGACGGACGGGTGCCGCCACGCCGAAGCCGCAGGGCGGCGACCGACGCTCGGGACGGATCGAGGCGCATGCCGACGTGATCCTCGGTGCGGTAGCAAAGCGGTCGGACATCACGCTTGCTGAGTTGCGCGAGTTGCTGGCTGGGCAAGGAGTTAGCGTTGGCATTGCCACATTGTGGCGGTTCTTTGCGCGCCGGAAGATCACGCTCAAAAAAAGTCCGGGCATGCAGCGGAGCAGGATCGTCCGGACGTCGTGAGCCGCCGCGAGGCGTGGTTCGAGGGTCAGCTCGACCTCGATCCGCACCGCCTCGTGTTCATCGACGAGACCGGAGCCAGCACCAAGATGGCCCGGCTTCACGGGCGTGCCCCACGCGGGCAGCGGTTGCGGATGAGCGTCCCGCACGGCCATTGGAAAACGACGACGTTCACCGGTGCACTGCGGCTGACCGGCATGACGGCGCCGATGGTGCTCGACGGTCCGATGACGGGTGAGTGGTTCCTTGCTTATGTCGAGCAGGTGCTGGTTCCGACGCTCAGCCCTGGTGACGTGGTGATCATGGACAACCTGCCAGCCCACAAAGGCGCCGCCGTCCGCCAAGCCATCGAGGCGAGCGATGCCAGGCTGCTCTTCCTGCCGCCATACTCGCCCGACTTTAACCCGATCGAGAACGCCTTCTCCAAGCTCAAGGCGCTGCTCCGCAAAGCCGCCGCCCGAACCATCGACCAACTCTGGACCGTCATCGGCGATAGCCTCGACGCCTTCACGCCTACCGAATGCGCCAACTACTTCAGACACGCCGGGTATGATGCTTACTGATCGGAAAATGCTCTAGTAGTGAGCGTTCCCGCAGCTTTTGGGTCGCAATGTACGGTAGCTTCCGCCGCGTGGCTTTGAGCGAGAGGATTGGCGGTGCCGATCAGGCGCTCCCTTCAGGTCGGGTTTACGTGGCCGTTGTCTGAAAGGCGCTTCAATAAAGCCTGGGCGAAGAACTTTGTCGTGTGGCGAACGCGTGCCGGGACAAATCGGCGTTTCGGCCAGACGAGACTTACGTCTCTGACGTTTCGCACGAACTCTTTCAGGACTGTCATGATGTCCGGATCCGAAAGTTCACTGGCGAGC
>JBPBQO010000191.1:0-70879 GCA_050954785.1 Janthinobacterium lividum
CCGACCTATGCCAGCCATCGCTCGTCCCTGGCCAAGAAGATCGGCCTGGGCCGGAAGCCGCGCAGCCAGTAGCCATCGTGCGGCGCGCCCGCGTGTCCGCCGATGCTCGAACCGACATCCATATCGTGGCGCCGCTGCAACAGTCGCCGACAGTCGATTGGACAATCCCCATATTGATCGGCTACGCCGCCCTGCATGGCCACCGTTGGTGAAGCGATGGAATCGCGCATAGAGCGCTTGTGCATCGACCGTGGGCTCAAGATGACCGGGCAGCGGCGGGTCATTGCCCGCGTTTTGTCCGATGCCGAGGATCATCCTGACGTCGAGGAGTTGTATCGGCGCGCCACCGTGCTCGACAGCCGGATCTCGGTCGCGACCGTTTATCGAACTGTCAGGCTGCTCGAGGAAAAAGGCATCCTGGAACGGCGCGACTTCGGCGGCGGCCGCGCCCGCTACGAGGCGACCGAGCATGGCCATCATTATCATCTCATCGACATCGACAGCGGCAAGGTCATCGAATTCGAGGACGCGGAACATGAGCATCTGATGCGCCAGATCGCTGTCCGGCTCGGTTTCGACTTGGTTTCGCACCGGATGGAGCTGTTCGGCCGGCGACGTCCGGACGCTGTGGGTGTTCCCCGCACGGTGCCGGCATCGTCGACCGCATCATCCGGGTCACCAGCCGCGAAACCAATCGACGACGGAGGCAAGGACCGGTGACGATCAACAAGCCGATTCTTGCGCCGGAGCTTGCTCCCGCCATTCCAATGACCGGCATCGGCGAGTTGCGGGCCGGGCAGCTCGGCGTCCGCATTGCCGTCACCGATGCCGAGCGGGATGCGGCCCAGGCGCTGCGCTACCGCATTTTCTACAACGAGATGGGTGCACAGCCTGACGAGCATGCTCGTCGCATGCAACGCGACATCGATGTATTCGACGATGTCGCCGACCATCTGCTGGTGGTGGACCACGCCATCAGTTCCGGCCCGAAGGGCATCATCGGCACCTACCGGCTGGTACAGAACGAGGCGGCGGACCAGATCGGCCGCTTCTATACCTCGGCCGAATACGACATCAGTACCATCACCGGTTTTCCCGGACGGCTGCTCGAGCTGGGTCGCTCCTGTATCGACCGCGAGTATCGCGGGCGGGCTGCCATGCAACTGCTGTGGCGTGGCATCGCCGCCTATGTGTTCCTGCACCGGATCGACGTGATGTTCGGCTGTGCCAGCCTGCCCGGTACCGACCCGGAGAAGCTGGAGGCCGAGCTCACCTACCTGTATCACAACCACCTGGCGCCGCCGGCCCTGCGGCTCAGGGCGATTCCATCACGCTACATCGAGATGCACCGGATCGACCCGACCAGCTTTGATCACCGGCGCATGCAACAGACCTTGCCGCCGCTGATCAAGGGATACCTCCGGCTTGGCGGCTTCATCGGCGATGGGGCGGTGATCGACCACCAGTTCAACACTACCGACGTCGCGGTCGTGGTGAAGACGGATCTGATCACCGACAAATACTACCGGCACTACGAGCGCCAGCTCCGGGAAGCCATCTACTGAGCAATACCGTTCGGGACTGCGCCGTGCCGGCGATCCGACACGGCGCGCTGTTTTTAGGCGGTCGCTCCTGAAGTGCAAATCTCTGTACTCGGCACACACATTCTCGAACGGTCTCTGCCGTTCCACCGGGGTTTTGATGCGGCGTTTCAGGAACGATGGGCTGGCGGTTCTGCTCGGAGCGGTCTCCGCGTTGGCGTTGCCGCCGTTGCATCTGGTGTTCGTGCTGTTGCTGACGGTGCCGATGCTGTTGCGGCTGGTGGGACAGGCGCGCACCTGGAAGGTGGCGCTTCGCTACGGCTTCGTGTTCGGAATGGGGCTGCATACCGCCGGGCTCTACTGGCTGACCAACGCCGTGCTGGTCCGGGCGGACGAGTTCTGGTGGCTGGTGCCGCTTGCGGCACCCCTGGGTGCATTCCTGCTGGCGTGTTTCACTGCCTTGCCATGCGCCTTCGCGCGCCTGGTGCCCGCGGGCTGGCGGCGGGTGATGCTGTTCGCCGCGGTCTGGACACTGTCCGATCTCGGGCGGCAGTTCGTCCTGTCCGGCTTTCCATGGAATCTGTGGGGCAGCATCTGGGAGTTTCCCGGCCTCGCCGGCGATGTGATGATCCAGCCGGCCGCCTGGGTATCGATCCACGGGCTGACCCTGCTGACGCTGTTGCTGGCTGCGACTCCGGTGCTTGGGCGCAGAGGCATGCTGGCGGGCGCCGCAATGCTCTTGGTCTGGATCGCCGCCGGATCGGCGCGGCTCGTCTGGCCGCCGGCAGTCGGTGCGCCGGGACCGTGGGTCGTGCTGGTACAGGGCAATGTCCCGGAAACCGACAAGCAGAACCAGGATGCGGCACTCGGCATCTACCGTCGCTATCTCGCTCTGACCCAGTCTGGAGTCGCCGATGCGGCGGCGCGCCAAAAACAGGCGGAGGCCAGGGGCGCGGCCGCACGCCCGATCGTGTTCGCATGGCCTGAAAGCGCCTTCCCCGGTCTGCTCGACCGGGACCGGATGGCGCGTGAAGTGCTGATGCAGGCCGTGCCGGACGCCACTGTCGGCCTGGTCGGCAGCGTTCGCTACGGCAACGATCAGCGGCCGCGCAACAGCATGATCGCGGTGATGCCGGATGCGCGGGTGGGGGCGATTTTCGACAAGGCGCATCTGGTGCCGTTCGGCGAATACCAGCCGCCGTTCCTGCCGGTGCAGATCGTGCCGGGCGGTGGTTTCGCCGCAGGTCCAGGCATGCGGCCGCTGCATCTGCCGGGACTGGCGCCGATCGGACCATTGATCTGCTACGAGGTTATCTTCCCCGGGCAGGTGACGCAGCGAAGCGACCGCCCGGCCTGGCTGCTCAACATCACCAACGATGCCTGGTACGGCAACACGGCCGGCCCGCGCCAGCATCTCGCGGCGGCCAGGATGCGCGCCGTCGAGGAAGGGCTGCCGTTGGCGCGTGCCGCCAATACCGGAATCTCCGGGGCATTCGATGGGCAAGGCCGGCCATTGGCCCGGCTGGGCTGGGGTATCGCCGGTTCCCTCGTGGTTGCCTTGCCGGGACCATTGCCCCCGACCCCGTTTAGCCGGGGCGGATTGCCGATCCCACTGCTGCTCTGCCTCCTGTGCGTGTTCGCTGCACTGGCGCCAGGTGTGGGACGGCTGCATCGCACAATCACAATCTCAAAATAAAGTTGCCAAGGCGCGAAATGAGATTTGTATCACATCCTAAGATTGTTATGCTGGACTCGTAACATCCGCCCACGCGGCATGCCGAGTAATCCTGCTGATGTCGTTTTCTTGCCGAGAGCACGAGCAAGCGAGGCTTCATTGACAATTTGAGGTTGTAATATTATGATGGATACATCAAATGGGCGAACAGTCTCAATGGTGAAAACCTCCTCCGCCAAAAAGCCGGAGAGTGCAGGTCAGTCGAAATCGCCGAACGACGCTATATCGGGCGAGCGAGAATCACGCCCGAGCCCGATCGACGTTCATGTCGGCGGACGGATCCGGTTGCGTCGGACACTGCTTCAGATGTCGCAGGAACGGCTCGGAGATGCGTTGGGCCTGACCTTCCAGCAGGTGCAGAAATACGAGCGTGGCGCCAATCGGGTCGGCGCGTCCAGGTTGTTCGACCTGTCTCGCGTACTCGATGTTCCTGTCAGCTTCTTTTTCGACGATCTGCCGGCGGCTTATGGCAATGGCGGCGGTGCACGCAGCTCGTCGGTACAAGCAGGGGGCTTTGCCGAGGCCCAGGACGGCTTTGGTGCGCCGGACGACCTGTTCAGCCGCAAGGAAACCGTCGATCTGGTCCGTGCCTATTATCGGATCATCGAGCAGCCCGTGCGCAAGCGCGTGCTGGACTTGATCAAGTCGATGGGACCCGAGCGCGTGACCGAATAGGGCACGCGCGGTTCTACTCGCGCCGGAGTACTGTGTCGGTCAGAAAACTCGACAGACGGCCGGCAACGAAGTCCCGCTTGAGCCCCGCCTCGTCATATTCGTTCCGCACCCAGTCCAGGAAAGGCAGGCGTCCCTCGGCCTCGGTGCGATACCGCCAGAAAAACGCATCCAATATGCCGGTGCGCGAGCGATTGAAGTGGCCATAGCGCCACGACAATTGTTTCAGCGCCTCGGTCGTGGTGCCGCCCTCGAACATCACGACCAGCGCCGATGCCAGTCCGGCACGATCGGCGCCCGATTTGCAATGCATCAGGATTGGGAAGGCAAGCTCGCGATACAGGCCAGCGAACCGCAGGATGCGGTCGCGATGCGGCGCGCCCCGGCTCTCGAACGCCATGTCCACATGTGCCAATCCAAGACGCGGCGCTGCCTCGCGTGACAACGCGTCGGAACCGCATTGACGGTGGCCGCGCAAATTCACCAGCGTATGCAAACGATGTTGCCTGGCGAACCGGGCAAGATGGAACGGCATCGGATGGTTGGCGCGATAGACGCGACCGGGCACCACTTCGGCGAAGTTCGTCCAGACGGCGCGGAAGATCGCGTGGTCGACGAACAGACTATCCCGCCAGGCGGCCCATCGGGCCGACCTGGTGGTCAAGGGGCGAGCGAACATGATGCGTCAGGCAGACCTTGTTCGGGTCAGCCCTTACGCTCGAGCTGGAGCTGCTTGATCTTGCCGATCGCCTCGGCCGGATTGAGACCCTTCGGGCAGGTCTGCGTGCAGTTCATGATGGTGCGGCAGCCGTATAGCTTCAGCGGATCTTCCAGCGCATCGAGGCGTGCGCCGGTATATTCGTCGCGGCTGTCGGCGATCCAGCGGTAGGCTGCCAGCAACGTTGCCGGGCCGAGATACTTGTCGCCGTTCCACCAGTAGCTCGGGCAAGCCGTCGTGCAGCAGAAGCACAAAATGCACTCCCACATGCCGTCGAGCTTGGACCGTTCCTCGCGGCTCTGCTTGCGCTCGGCATCGGGTGGCGCATTGGTGTCGGTTTTGAGCCAGGGCTCGATCGACCGGAGCTGCGCGTAGGCGGCGGTCAGATCCGGGATCAGATCCTTGACCACCGGCATGTGCGGCAACGGATAGATCGCCACTGCCTGCTTCACGTCCTCGATCGGCTTCAGGCAGGCAAGCGTGTTGCTGCCGTCGATGTTCATGGAACACGAACCGCAGATGCCCTCGCGGCACGAGCGGCGGAAGGTCAACGTCTGGTCGACCTCGTTCTTGATGTAGATCAGCGCGTCCAGAACCATCGGACCGACCCGCTCGAGGTCGATCTCATAGGTGTCCAGCACTGGATTCTGCCCATCGTCCGGGTTCCAGCGGTAGATCTTGAACTCCTTGACCTTCCTGGCACCGGGAGCGGCCTTGAAGATGCGGCCCTTGCCGATCTTGCTGTTCTTGGGAAGCGAGAACTGCACCATGATGTGGTTCCTTCATCGGAAGGCCAGGGCGCTGCCCTGGACCCGCCAAGGGCCTAGGCCCTTCGATCCCGATTTGAGGTGTCCAGAGGACGACTGTCCTTTGGCGGGTCAGGGCGGAGCCCTGTCTTGATAATCAGGGCAATGCCCCGGTGAGTTAATAGACGCGTTTCTTGGGCGGAAACACCGACACTTCGTTGGTCATGGTCTGCATCCGTACCGGACGGTAGGAGAGCGAAACCTCGCCGTTATCGCCGAGATACGAGACCGAGTGCTTCATCCATTCGGCATCGTCACGATCCGGATAATCGTCATGCGCCTGCGCGCCGCGGCTTTCCTTGCGCGCTTCGGCACTGGCCATGGTGACGGTGCCGTTGGCGATCAGGTTTTCATACTCCAGCGCTTCCATCAGGTCGCTGTTCCAGATCAGCGAGCGATCGGACACGTTGATGTCGCGCAATCCGCCCCAGAGCTGGTCGATTTTCCCCACGCCCTCGGTCAGGCTGGTCGAGCTGCGGAATACGGCGGCATGTGCCTGCATGGTCCGTTGCAGACCCTCGCGCATGGTAGCGACGCGGGTGCCGCCCTGTGCGTGACGCAGCCGGTCGAGCCGGTCGAGCGACTTCTCGCCGGCACGATCCGGCATCGGTGCGATCTTGTCGCCCGGCTTGATGATTTCCGAAGCACGGTTCGCGGCAGCGCGTCCGAACACCACCAGGTCGAGCAGCGAGTTGGTGCCGAGCCGGTTGGCGCCGTGCACCGACACGCAGGCTGCTTCGCCCACGGCCATCAGGCCGGGTACGACAGCGTCCAGGTTGGCCGGTGTCGGGCGAAGCACCTCGCCATGATAGTTCGTGGGGATGCCGCCCATGTTGTAGTGAACGGTGGGCAGCACCGGGACCGGGTCCTTGGTGACGTCGATGCCGGCGAACACCCGCGCGGTCTCGGAAATGCCGGGCAGGCGTTCATGCAGCAGCTCGGCGCCGATATGCTCGAGATGCATCATGATGTGGTCCTTGTTGGGACCACATCCACGGCCTTCGTTGATCTCGATGGTCATCGAGCGCGACACCACGTCGCGGGACGCGAGGTCCTTCGCGGTGGGGGCATAGCGCTCCATGAAACGCTCACCCTCGGCATTGGTCAGGTAGCCGCCTTCGCCGCGACAACCTTCGGTCAGCAGGCAGCCGGCCGGAAAAATGCCGGTCGGGTGGAACTGCACGAACTCCATGTCCTGGGTCGGCACGCCGGCGCGCATCGCCATGCCGCCGCCATCGCCGGTGCAGGTGTGGGCCGAAGTGCAGGACATGTAGGCGCGGCCGTAGCCGCCGGTGGCCAGCACCACCATGTTGGCGCGGAACCGGTGCATGGTCCCGTCCTCGAGACACCACGCCATGACGCCGCGGCAGGTGCCTTCCTCGTCCATGATCAGGTCGAGCGCGAAATACTCGACGAAGAACTCGACGTTATGCTTCAGGCTCTGCTGATAGAGCGTGTGCAGGATAGCATGCCCGGTCCGGTCGGCGGCGGCGCAGGCGCGCGCCACCGGGGCCTTGCCGTAGTCCGACATGTGGCCGCCGAACGGCCGCTGATAGATGCGGCCATCCTCGGTGCGCGAAAACGGCACGCCGTAATGTTCGAGCTCCTGGATCGCCGGCACCGCCTCGCGGCACATGTATTCGATGGCATCCTGGTCGCCGAGCCAGTCCGAACCCTTCACGGTATCGTACATATGCCAGCGCCAGTTATCCTCGGCCATGTTGCCGAGCGAGGCGCCGATGCCGCCCTGTGCCGCGACCGTATGGCTGCGGGTGGGAAACACCTTGGTGATGCAGGCGGTTTTCAGCCCCGCGGCGCCCATGCCGAGAGTGGAGCGCAGGCCGGAGCCGCCGGCTCCGACGACCACCACGTCATAGGCATGATCGACAATGGTATAGGCGCGGGAGGACGGCAGCGTGATCGCGTTCATCTATCACTCGTTCCAGTCGGCTATGTGTTCCAGCCGGCCTGGCGACATGTCGTCCAGGCTTCGATAGCTTGGATATTGTGTCTCAGGCTGCCGTTGCCCAGAAGGCCATCTTCAGGATTGCGACAATTGAGAACAAGGCGAGCAACAGTGCTGCTCCCTTGTTCAACAGCGAGATCGCCAGGTGCGAGCGCGTGTCGTTGACGTAATCGTCGATCACCACCTGCAGCCCGAGCTGCATGTGGTGGAAGGTCATGATCACCAGCGCCAGCAGCAGGACCGTATTCACCGGCCGGCCAGCCCAGTGGACCACCGCAAGCTGCGGAACACCGACCAGGGTCAGCACCGACACCACGAACCAGATGGTCAGCGGGATCAGGGCGATCGAGGTGAGCCGCTCGACCCACCAATGCTCGACGCCCGACTTGGAGGCGCCGAGGCCGCGCACCTGTCCCAGTTGCGAGCGCATGGTTTCGACGTGGAAAAGCTTGTCCGCCATGTTCTCAGCTCCCCGATACGGTCGCGGGAACCGGTGCGCCATGGGTCCATAGGCTAAGACCTATCGCCCAGATCAGCAGGGTCAGGATAATGGTCGCTGCAATGGCGATCAGCGCGGTTTTATGAAAGACCGGCTTGGCAAAGCCGTAGCCGGCATCCCAGGCGAGATGGCGCAGGCTGGCCATGAAATGAAATACCAGCGCCGCAGTCCAGCCGAACAGCACGATCATGCCGAACGGATTGCCAACGACACGCTGGACGGTATCGTAACCGGCCGGACCGCTTGCAGCGGCCACCAGCCACCACACCAGAAGTAACGTCCCCAAAGAGCTTACGATGCCCGAGATCCGGTTCGCGCCCGACATCACCATCGACAACTGCAACCGATAGACCTGCAGGTGCGGAGACATCGGCCGGCGCACCAGAGTGCCGTCGCTTCGTTGCGCCACGAACAGCGCGTCACGGACATCTTTCATGGGAGTACGGGATACTTCCTTGATGTGGCTCTGGAATGTCCGGAACCCACGTTGACACGAATGGTCCTACGCCGAGCGCAACACATGGTCAACGCGGTCACTGTGCAGTGCAACATAGTGTCAAGGGACAAGAATTGTCAGCGGCCGGACACCCGGTAGAGCCGGTTTCTCGGATCCAGCCGGATCTGCCCTGCCTGTTCGGCCCGCGACAGCCAGGCCTGCGCTTGCGGCAGCATGAGATCGAATGCATGGGCGACGGCTTCTTGCGTATGCGGTCCGAGCGCCAGCAACGCGAGCAACTGCTCGGTGAAGGCGTCGAACAACGCCAGGCCCCGTGCTGGGGCCGGTGCCGGTACCGATGGTGCAACCAACTCGGTCGTCCTGCCCGATGGAACCAGACGCAACGGCGTCCGGACCGGGCCGGTCTCGTCGCCCGCAGGCCGGCCGCGTGTCGGCGACGGCGCCTGCGGCTCCGCGAACCCGACCAGGGTTGGACCCGGTGCCCGCGTGGATATCAATGCCGAATGATCGAAGCTGGACGTGTCGGTGGCGAATGGCCGCGGCTCGGTGACGACAGGAGCGATGCCGGGCGCCGACAGCAACGTGCGCGGGCTGACGGTCCCGTTCGGCAGAGGGTGCGCGCCGATACGCATCAGCCGGCGTGCGTCATGGTCGGCATCGCGCACCCAGACCGGCACCCAGCTCCGTTCGAGGGCCTCGATCGCACCGGCCCAGCGCCCGCCGTCGCGGCTGACACCGACCAGGACCGCGGCGTCCGAAAGACCGTAGATGCAGCGCTCGGCGGACAAGGACGCCGACGCGGCGAATGCCGCCTCCGGCTCGCTGCTCGATACCAGCACCAGAGAGCCGGTCGCGTCCGTTTCGTCGGACTGCCGGCCGATCAGATTCAGCAGGCCGTCCGCCACGACCACGATCGTATCGCCGCCGCGCGCGCGACCGACGAGCATCGCCTTGCTTTCGACGCCGCGTCCGGCCGAGACGGTGGACAGGCCGGACGTCGCGATCTGCTCGGCGAGACGCGTGGCAAAGCTGCCGGCATCGGCGGGCGCCTCGTCGCCGGCGATCAGGGCGATGCCACCCCGGTTGAGCAGCGCACGGTCGCCGAAACCGAACAGGACCGGTGGCGCATCGCCGCGCAGGCGCCGCTTCAGGCGTTTCGGATAATCGAGGTCGACCCGTCCGATTGCCCAGATCCCGGCTTCCTGCCAGCGATCGAGACAGGCCGACAATGCCGTGCCACGGCCAAGCAGGGCAACGATCCGGCTGGTCGAAACCGCGTCGTCCCAGTCAGCCAGATGCCGGATCGGGTCGTGCAGCAGGTCTCCGGGTTGAAGCTGTCGCTTCTTGAGCCAGCCGGCGAGCCGGGTCCACTGGGTATCGTCGAGCGGGTCGTGCACGGCCGATGCCTTCGTGCCGCCGAAACGGGCAGTGAGAAGCAGCAATGCCTGCGTCTGTGGAGTGATGGACATTTTGTCCTCATGTGAACCGGCGGCCGGGTGTTCGGCTCTCGACCGTCAGGTGCTTCTATCCGCTATGAGCGGGTCATCGCGTCGAGGCCAGCACGTGGAGGACCGGCGGCGGCAGGTCGATGACCGGCGGCGTGATCAGGGTCGGCACTGCCAGCGCGGGTGTGCTTCCGGCCTTCGGAGCAGCAGCCGGACCATGCACCACATCGACCGGCACCAGGGTTGGCCATGGCAGGGCGGCGACATGGACCGGATGATGCAGATCCGCCCAGGCCGGACGATACGCCGTCGCCAGGTGACGCAGCGCCAGATACAGCGCGACCTGGGCCAGGATGGCAACGATCACGCCGAGAAGGCGCACGAACGGTGCGCGCGGCGGCCGCGGCGGCTCGGCACCCGGCCGCCAGACATAGAACGGCTCCGGCGGGCGCCTTGCCAGTCCGAGTCGGGAGAGAAGCGGGCTCAGGCGGCCTTCTTCGCCAGCAGGTCGAGGGCGATCAACGCCTCGGCGATCTGCACGGCATTCAGGGCCGCGCCCTTGCGAAGGTTGTCGGACACACACCAGAACGCCAGCCCGTTCGGCACGGTCGGGTCGATGCGCAGCCGGCTGACATAGACCGCGTCCTCGCCGGCGCAATCGATCGGCGTGACGTAGCCGCCATCCTCGCGATGGTCGTGCAGCACCACCCCGGGCGCATCGCGCAGGAGCTGGCGGGCGCGTTCGAGATCCACCTTCTCCTCGAATTCGACCACGATCGATTCCGCATGGCCGATGAACACCGGCACCCGCACGCAGGTGGCGATCACCGCGATGTCGGGATCGAGGATCTTGCGTGTCTCGACCGCCATCTTCCACTCCTCCTTGGTCGCGCCATCGTCCATGAAGCGATCGATGTGCGGGATCACGTTGAAGGCGATCTGCTTGGTGAACTGCTCCGAGGTCGGCGGATCGCCGACGAAGCTGCCCTTGGACTGCACGAACAGCTCGTCCATGCCTTCCTTGCCGGCGCCGGACACGGCCTGATAGGTCGAGACCACCACCCGCTTGGCGGTGAACTCGTCGTGCAGCGGCTTCAGCGCCACCACCATCTGGATCGTCGAGCAGTTCGGGTTGGCGATGATGCGGCGCTTGGTGAAGCGCTTCAGTGCGTCGACGTTCACCTCCGGCACCACTAGCGGCACGTCGTGGTCCATGCGGAACTGGCTGGTGTTGTCGATCACGATGCAGCCGGCAGCGGCGGCACGCGGCGCATGCACCGCCGAGATCGCCGCGCCAGGGCTGAACAGGGCGATGTCCCAGCCATTGAAATCGAACGTCTCGAGGTTCTGCACCTTGAGCACGCGCTTCTCGCCGAACGAGATCTCGTGTCCGACCGAACGGTGCGACGCGAGGATGGCGATCTCGTCGACCGGGAAATCGCGCTCGGCGAGAGTCTTGATAATTTCGCGCCCGACTGCTCCGGTGGCTCCAACGACAGCGACGCGATAACCCATGGTCCTGGTCCTTGGCTCCTCGGGCGAGCAGGCTCCGAGGTCGGTTCCGGCCGGCGAGGCGATGTGGGAGAAGGGTCTGCTAGCGCGTCGGGGCGGTATCGCGCAACAAGTGAGCGAGCAGCCGAGCCCTGCGCCGTATTGATGTGGGTTTCGGTCGCGAAGGAACCACGTCTTTCGAGGCGGCGTTTGGGCCACGACTTGAATTCGAACCAGTCGGGGGACTGCGCTGAATGGCGGATGCGCCTGGAGAACCGGGGCAGCCGCCACGTTGGCAGCCGATCGGCAAGAACGGGATCGGCCGCAGCCTGACCGATGATTCGCGCGTGTGGTTCACGCTCGGCAACGGCATCCTGAACGAGATCGCCTATCCACGAATCGAACAGACCGCGGTGCGCGACTTCGGCCTGATCGTCACCGACGGAGAAACATTGTTCGCCGAGGAGCGGCGCGACTGCACGACCGCGATCGAGCCGGTCCGGGCAGGCGTTCCCGCCTATCGGCTGACCGGCACCCATGATGGCGGCCGGTTCCGGCTGCACAAGCGGATCATCGCCGATCCGCGCCGTCCGGCGGTGCTGCAGCATGTGCGGCTCGAGGACCTCGCACCCTCGGACGCTGCGTCCGGGCGCCCCCTGCGCCTGCATGCGCTGCTGGCGCCGCACCTGGTCAATGTCACCGGCATGGGAACGGCCTGGGTCGGCGACTACAAGGGCCAGGCCATGCTGTTCGCCGAGGCCCAGGGTACCGCGGTGGCACTGGCGGCCAGTTGTGGCTGGCGGGCCCGGTCGGCGGGCTATGCCGGCATCAGCGACGGCTGGCAGGATCTGTCGCGGCATCGCCGGATGACCTGGGAATATGAGCGCGCGATCAACGGCAACGTCGCCCTGACCGGCGAACTCGATCTCGACGAGGATCGACCCGAGCTGGTGATCTCGCTGGCATTCGGCCGGATCTGGACCGAGGCCGCGATGCGCGCACGGGCCGGCTTGCTCGAGCCGTTCGATGCGCTCGAAGCCGAATACGTCGCCGGCTGGAGTGGCTGGCTCGGGAAAACCCGCCCGGTCGCCGACGTGCGGCTGGATGCCTACCATACCAGCCTGATGGTGATCCGTACCCACGAATGCCCGTCCGTGGCCGGTGCGCGAATCGCCAGTCTCGGGGTGCCGTGGGCGGCGCTACAGAGCAACGACTATCCGGCTGCATGCCATCTTGTCCGGGCACGCGACGTGGTCGCGGCGGCCACCGCGCTGCTGGCCTCGGGCGACAGCAGCTCGATGATGGCGTCACTCAACTATCTGCATACGGTCCAGGAGCCGGACGGGCACTGGCCGCAGAACTTCTGGCTCGATGGCATGTCGGCCTGGCAGGGCACCCAGCTCGACGAAACGGCGCAGCCGGTACTGCTGGCCGACCTGGCCTGGCGGCACGGCGTGCTGGACGAGGACGGATTCAGGCAGGTCTGGCCGATGGTCAGGGCGGCTGCTCTGGCGCTGGCCCGGCACGACCCGATGGACGGGCAGGATCGCTGGGGTCGCTTCGACGGGCTCAAGCTGCATACGCTCGGCGCCGAGATCGCGGCGCTGCTGATCGGGTCGGGATGGGCGGCCCATGCGGGTGAGCCGGACCTGCATGGCTTTCTGCTCGACACCGCCGATGCCGTGCACGAACTGCTGTCGGCGCTGCTCGACGAGCCCGGCTCGCCTGCATCGGCGGAAGCTCCGGAAGCCGATCCGGACATCATCTCGCTGGTGCTGTTCGGTCTCATGACCGTCGATGATCCACGTCTGGCGCGGGCGCTCGACACGATCGATGCGAGCCTGAAGGTCGAGTTGCCCGGCGGTCCTGCCTGGTGCCGGCGCGGCGACGAGGGATTGCCGCCCCGGCCGGTGCTGACCGCGGAGCGCGCTCTTCTGGCGGTCGAGGCTGGACGTATGGACGAGGCGGACCTGCTCGTCCGAAGCCTGCAGGCCTGTGCCGGCGAGGGCGGCATGCTGCCCGAGCGGGTGGATAACGAGAACGGCCGGGGCGGGATGGTGATGCCGCATCTCTGGACCCACTCCAAGCACGTCAAGCTGCTCCGCTCGATCGATGACGCCCAGGATTTCAACCGGCTGGTGCAGGTTCAGCAGCGTTACGCCGGGAAAACCGTGCTTGCCTCGCGGATCGTGCGCTGGCGGTACGACCACGAGTTGCGCGAAATGCCGCAAGGGCGTGTGCTGCGTGTCGAGCTGCCGGTGGCGGCCGACCTGCATTGGAGCGACGATGGCTGGGTCAGGATCCAGGACACGCCGGTTGTGGAAATCGGTCCAGGAATATTCGTGGCCGAACTACCGACAGCCGGGCTCCCGATCGGCAGCATGGTCGTGTTCACCTGGCGTGAACGTGGCAGCGGCGCCTGGCTCGGTATCGATCACCACATCGCGGTGGTGACCCCGATCAGCGATTCGTAGCGCGCTCTCGCCGGATAATACGAATTTTCAACCCACGCATGAGGAGCCTCCCCCATGGATCCAGTCGGAGAAGTATCGTCGCTAGCCAAGGCAAAAGAGAAGCTGGCGGCGCCGGCAAGCGCCAAGGCGCCTCCCTGCACCCTGGTGATTTTCGGCGCGCATGGCGACCTGACAAAGCGGCTGCTCATGCCTGCTCTCTACAATCTGACCGGCGCCGGTCAGCTCGATGACGGGTTCAAGGTCATCGGCGTCGATCGTATCGAGGGTTCCGACCAGTCCTGGCGGGACGAGCTCGGCAAGACCATGCAGGAATTCACCACCGACCCGAGCGCCGAGTTCTACACGCCCGAAATCAACAAGGGATGGTGGGACGGGCTGACCTCGCGCTTCGAGTATATGCAGGCCGACTTCACCAACCTCGATCAGCTCGGTCAGCTGAAGCAGAAGGTTACCGGAAACGCCGTGTTCTACCTCGCGGTAGCCGGGCGCTTCTTCGGAACCATCGTGGAAAACCTTGGCAAGGTCGGCCTGGTGGCCCAGGCGGACAACGCGTTCCGCCGCGTGGTGATCGAGAAGCCGTTCGGTTCGGACCTGGAGAGCGCCAGGGAGCTGAACGCACGCATCCTCAAGGTGCTCGAAGAAAGCCAGATCTATCGGATCGATCATTTCCTCGGCAAGGAGACGGTCCAGAACATTCTGGCCATGCGCTTCGGCAACGGCGTGTTCGAGCCGCTATGGCGCCGCGAGTACGTCGACAGCGTGCAGATCACTGCCTGCGAGACGGTCGGGGTGGAGGGACGCGGCGCGTTCTACGAGCCGACCGGCGCGCTGCGCGACATGATCCCGAACCACCTGTTCCAGTTGCTGGCGATGGTGGCGATGGAGCCGCCGAACTCGTTCTCGGCCGAGACCGTGCGAACCGCTAAGGAGCAGTTGTTCGAGGCGATCCGGACAGTCGTGCCGGAAAACGCCGTTCGCGGGCAGTACACGGCCGGCAAGGTTCAGGGCAAGGACGTGCTGGCGTATCGCGACAGCCCGGGCGTTGCCAAGGACAGCAACACCGAAACCTACGTGGCGCTGAAGCTCGACATCGACAATTGGCGCTGGTCAGGCGTGCCGTTCTACATGCGCACCGGCAAATCGCTGACCGGTCGCCTCACCGAAGTCGTAGTGCATTTCAAGCAGGCACCGTTCGCGATGTTCCAGGACACGCCGGTGGACAAGCTGTCCCCCAACAACCTGACGTTGAACATCCAGCCGACCCAGGGCGTCACCTTGGGGATCAGTGCGAAAATCCCAGGCCCGAAGATGGACCTCGGCGGCGTGGAGATGAAGTTCCGCTACGAAGACGCGTTCAAGCTGACCCCGAACGTCGGCTACGAAACGCTGCTCTACGATTGCCTGATCGGCGACGAGACGCTGTTCCAGCGCGCCGACAACATCGAGGCTGCCTGGCGGGTGGTCGATCCGGCCCTGAAGGCATGGGCAGCGGATACTTCGGGACCAGAGCTTTATGAAGCCGGAACGACAGGACCCAAGGGTGCCGATGACTTGCTGGCCAAAGACGGACGCGCCTGGATGCCCCTGAACCGCGACTAGAGCTTTTTCCGATCGAAGCAGATCGGAAGAAACCCCCAGATCTTTGTTTTGGCGGGCATCTTTATCCGATCGAGAAAGCAAGAACACGCTTTTACAAGCTCGGTCGGGATCATTCGAGATCCCGGCCGGGTCTTCCCGGTATTCTGGCTCAAGGCGACACGGTCGGGCGCGGTGCCTGCCGTAGCAGGGTCAAGCCGACGACGCAGACGGCCATCGATATCCCGATGATCATGAACGCATCGGAAAACGACATCACCGTCGCCTGCTGCCTGACCTGTTCGGCAATCGCTGCCAGTGCCCGGTGATGCGCAAGCACCGGACCGAGATTGGCCTGCGCTTCCGTCAGCATGTCGACCCGCTTTTGCGTCGCCACCGCATTACGGGTGACGTGTTCGGAAATTACGGAAAAGTGGTACTGCTCCCGTCTGGCAACGATGGTCGAGATGGTGGCGATGCAGATCGAGCCGCCAAGATTGCGCAGCATGGTGAATAGCGCGGAGACGTGCGGAACCTGCTCGCGCGACAAGCCGGTCGTCGCCAACTGCGACAATGGTCCCGAGAAGAGCGGCTGACCGATGCCCCGCAGGATCTGCGGCAGAATGAGCTGGCTCATTCCCACGTTCATGCTCAGCCTGGTGTTCAAAAAGCAGCTTGCGGAGAACACGAGGATGCCGGTCAGGATGAGCAGCCGCATGTCGATCTTGCGTATCAGGAACGGGATCATCGGATACATGACGAGCTGCGGGAGGCCGGCCCACATCACGACCCAGCCGATCTGCTCGGGGTTGTAGTTGTGGATCTGGCCGCAGAATAGCGGAATGATGAACACCGATCCGATCGACACTCCGCCCAGAATTGCCGAGATCACGCAGGCCGAACCGATCGTGGGGTTTGCGAGCAATCGTACGTCGAGAAACGGCCTCGGGGACAATATCTGCCTTGCGATAAAGCCTCCTGTGCCGATCACTGCAACCAGGGACAGCATCCGGATCGTCGGCGAGCTGAACCATTCCAGCCGCTGGCCCTCCTCGAGCACCACGGTCAGCGAGGCCAGCCCCGCCGCCATAAGCGGGATCCCGATCCAGTCGCCGCGGGCAAAATCGGACCAGCATGGTGGTTTCGGATCGAGCGCAATGAACAGCATCACCATCGTGACGATTCCAGGCACTATGTTCAGGTAGAACAGGTAGTGCCAGGAAAACTGATCGGTCAGCCAGCCGCCGAGCGACGGTCCGATTGATGGCGCAAAGGTGGAGGTGAAGCCGAACATGGCGATGCCGGTCATCTGCTGGTGCCGTGGCAACCGTGTTCGCAGAACGGTAACCGCGACCGGGATCAACACGCCGCCGGTCAGCCCCTGGCCCGCGCGGAACAGGATCATCTCGGTGAGGTCCGAGGCCTGGGCGCAGGCAAGCGAGAACAGAATGAACAGCCCGGCATTGATCATCAGGTAACGCCGCAAACCGACCACGCCACTGAGCCACGTGGTCAGCGGGATCACGATGATTTCCGCAATCAGGTAGGAAGTGGAAATCCAGCTTCCCTCGGAACTCGACGCGCCGATCGCTCCCTCGATATTGGTCAGCGAAGCATTGGTGATCTGGATATCCAGGATTGCCATGAAGGCGCCCAGCATGGTGCTTGCCACCGCGATCCAGTCGCGGAGGGAGGCATCGGGGGCAAGCGGGTTGGCAGACGAACTGCTCATGCGCCCGCAATCACCGGTGCGATCCATTCGGGATATCGTTTTTGAACATGTCGCGCATGTCGGTATCGCCGGCGACACGTGTGCTGTCATCACTTGCGACACGTGTGTTGTTAGCGCTTGCGACACGTGTGTTGTTATCGCTTGCGACACGTGTGTCGACGCTCACATCGGCCGAAAGGCCGGCACGCAGGCGGCCAAGCAATGGGTCGGCACTATCCAGCCTGATCCGGACCGGCACACGCTGCACGATCTTGGTATAGTTGCCAGTCGCATTTTCCGGTGGAAGCAGCGCGAACTGCGAGCCGGTGCCAGGCGAAAAGCTTTCGACATGGCCGTGAAAGACGTGGCCGCCGAACGCGTCCACGGTGAAGCTGACCGGTTGGCCTTCGATCATCCGGCCGAGCTGGGTCTCCTTGAAGTTGGCCAGCACGTAAAGCGCTTGCCCGACGGGAACGAGGGTCAGCAGGTTCAGCCCCGGCTGCACGAAGTTGCCCAGCCGCAGGCTGCGGTCGCCGACGATTCCGTCGATTGGCGCGCGGATGCTGGTGTAGCCGACGTTCAGGTCTGCACGGGCCAAGTCTGCCTGTGCCTTGGCGATGCCGGCGACGGCATAGGCACGGCCGGCCTGGAGCGCCTGGGTGTGGGTTTGTGCAGCGTCGAGGGCAGCCTGGTCGTGCCGCAGGATGGCAACGTTCTGCCGCAGCATCGAGTCGGTACGGTCGGCACCCTGGATAGTGCCCGCACCGGTGCGGCTAAGGTCTGCGGCGCGCGACCGTTCGAGTACCGCCAGGTGCAGTTGCGCCTGATCCCGGTCCAGATCCGCCTGCGCCTGCTCGATGGCTGCTCGCTGCTGCAGGATCTGCGCATCCGCCGCGTGCATGCCGGCCTCCGCCTCCTGCACCGAGGCAGTCGCCTGTGCCCGCACAGCCTGATAGTCGCGATCGTCGATGCGGGCGATCAACTGGCCGGTCTTCACGTGCTGATTGTCGGTTACCATGACCACGGTCACGTAGCCCGCGACATTCGGCGCCACCGTGACCGCGTCCGAGCTGAGAAAGGCGTCATCGGTCGACTCGATAAAGCGGCCGACCTGATACCAGCGCAGCAACCAGCCGGCCGCCGCGACAACCAGCAGCAACACGATTGCAGAACCGACAATCCGGGCGCGCGTCAGCCGTGGAGCGCCTGCGACGTTCCGGTCGGCCGTGGCGGACGTCGTCTTCTTGAGAGCAGCAGACATGCAGGCCTTTCAAAACCGAACCGTTCCGTTCTATTATTCCTGATGAACGACACGCTGCAACAGCAGAAACAGCGCCACCCCGGCGGCCGGCCGAAACGGGAGGATGCCGAGGAGCGTGACCGCCGCCTACTCCGGATTGCCGCGGCGATGTTCGAGAGCCGTGGTTTCGAAGGGACTACGATCGAAGCGCTGGCGGAAGCGGCTGGTGTCGGCAAGCCGACCGTCTATGCACGATTCCGGAACAAGACCGAGCTGTTTGCTGCCGTATTCAGGAAACGCGTAGACGTCGTGCTGGGGATGCTGGCTCCGGAAGCCGAGCATATCGCCCGGCGGGAGACGGATGCCGACCTGGAGACGGCGTTGCAGGCGTTCGGCCTTGCGTTGCTACGTCATGTGCTGTCGGAGGAGGCGATCCGCATGCATCGGGTCATCGTGTCCACGGCGATACGTTTCCCCGAACTGGCGCAACTCGTCCATCACGAAGGCTGGGAGCGTATCGTGACGGTATTGGCTGGATTGCTGCACGAATTCGTCGAACGTGGCGACCTGGAAATCACCGACGAAGTCGAGACGGCAGATATGTTCCTGAGCCTTGTGCTCGGCCGCTACCAGCGAGTGCGGATACTTGGACTACCAGGCCCGGACCAGGTAGCGCTGCAACGCCAGACGCATAATGCGGTCACGCTGTTCCTGAACGGTATCCGGCGACATCCTGCCGGCTGACGCATCAGGCTGGAGCGAACCGCTTTACCAGCGCCGAAAGCTTGTGCCGGCGCAATTCATGCCGGGCCTTGGCGCCCGAGGCCATGTAGTTGAGCTGGATCGCATAGCGGCGTCCGACAAACGTCCGATGGCCATGGTAGGTCGTCGGACCGTTCGGAAATGCCAGCAGGGTGCCATCTACCGGAGGCACCTCGACGGCGTAATCCTCAAGATCGTCCGGTCCACGCAACAGGCGCAGGCAACCATCCTGTTTGGCCCAATCGGCTGTAGCAGGATTCAAATAGAGTAGAATGGTGACCAGCTTGGCGGTCGAATCCGTATGGATCTGGCCATCCTTTTCGCGAGTGCGGCCACGCATCGTCAGCATGGTCAGGCTGTCATCGAGGTCGAGATCGAACCGGGTTGCGATCGCCTGCCGCAGGCGTTGTCCCTCGAGCTCACTAATCAGGTCTGCCGCGGCACCACGCAGTCTGAGGGCCGACGGAGGATACGAACCACCGCCCGGAATGTCCGGCAACGAGGCGAGCACGGCTTGCAGGCTCGCAGGCGGTACGAAGCGGGGGATGACGATGTGAGAGAAGGGATCGATTGCGACAGGTTGGGAAAAACCAGCGTAATCCAGGCGGAGCGGTGCGATCGAGGTATCCTGCGTCGGCAAAAGACTATCTGGCATCGCTCGTTGTCCGGATCGAAGTCCCAGTAGTTAGGTCCGGTCGGGGTAACGTTGCAAGCTGGAGGACGTCGGATGCCTAGCCGCGCAGCGGATGGCTGGGATGCAGGATCGTGCTGGTCGACAAGAACTGGGCGCAGCCCATCTGACCGTCGCAACACGGCAATGGCGCGTCTTCATAGGCAGCTTGCTTGTATTCGCCAGGAATATACGCAGCATGCGACAACAAATGATTGTGACCTTCGCAGGTAAAGTGCGGTTTCTCGACAGTCATGCGCAGCTCGGACGCTTGCGCGCCAGCCGTCATGACTGCCAGAAACAGCGGCAGAGCCAGGATGGTCTTGATCATTCTTCGTCTCCGATATTCGGACAGACTGTTGCAGGATCAACGAATAAACCGCTGGAAAGGTTACATCGCTCGCATTTCGTTGAAGCGAATACGAAATGAGATGATCGGTAGGTGCAGAATGAGAATGCCGCCTTCTGACCAAATTTGAGCACCCGCAATTTTTGCAATGCGGCATAAACCATTGATCAGGTCGGTCGCTGCCTGTATCGCCGGTTCATGTCGTTGTTCCAGACCATGCAGTCCCCCGACAATGCAGCATCGATCATGAATCTGACGACCTCTCGGCCTGGTCCGCTCACTCTGCGCGATGGCTGCGGCTCCGATCCAGAACTATCGATCGGCCCGCTGGCTCTCTACCGCACGTATGTAACGCAAGGACGACTGGACGAGGATCCGGAGCAGCTTCGGGCGGCTGCTCGTCTCGATCAGCTCTGGCAGGCGCTGGTCGCCCGGGCGAAGACCCCGGACATCTCGAAATCGCTGATCGGACGGTTGCTTGGACGCCGGACGCATCCTGTCGCGCCACGTGGCGTGTATCTGGTCGGGCAGGTAGGTCGCGGGAAGTCGATGCTGATGGACCTGTTTTACGAGCAGGCACCCGGCACGTCCAAGCGCCGGGTTCATTTTCATCGCTTCATGCAGGAGGCGCATGCCCGGGTTCACGCCCTGAAGCGGGCGCAGCCGGGGCTGGCCGATCCGATTCCGGTGCTGGCGGATGCGGTCGCCTCCGAGGCGATGCTGCTGTGTTTCGATGAGTTCCAGGTGAACGACATCGCCGATGCGATGATCCTGGGCAGGCTGTTCGACGCGCTGTTCGCACGCGGCGTGGTCGTGGTGACGACCTCCAATACCGTGCCCGGCGAGCTGTTCCAGAACCGCCCCGGTGCCGACGCCTTCAAGCCGTTCATTGCCCGTATCAACCAGGAACTGGACACCGTCCTGCTGAACAGCCCGCGGGATTATCGCCGTGGCGGGATCAGGGGCGTGCCGACCTGGCATGCACCGGCCGACCTGCGTGCCGAACAGGCACTCGATGCCGCCTTCCTGCGGCTGTCGAACGGGCAAGCGCCACGTGCGGAGACGGTCGAGGTCATGGGGCGTCACGTGCCGGTGCCGATTGCCGCGGACGGCATCGCCAGGTTCGACTTCGAGGCCTTGTGTGCACAGGCGCTCGGAGCCGGCGACTACCTGGCGCTGGCACGGCGGTATCCCACGATGATCGTCGACGGCGTTCCGCGCCTCGGGCCGGAAAATTTCGATGTGGCCCGGCGCTTCATCGTGCTGGTCGATGCGCTGTACGAAGCCAAGGTGAAGCTGGTCGCATCCGCCGCCGATCAGCCGGACCGGATCTACGAGCATGGCGAGGGGGCGACCGCGTTCGAGCGTACGGCGTCCCGTCTCGAGGAGATGCAGACCGAGGCCTACTTGGCGCTCCCGCATCTGGATTGACCGGCTTATCCTGGGCCGGGGTCGCCTAAATCACACGGCATCCATGACCGGCGCACACTTGCCGCGATCAAAGCGAAGGATTAGCACGATCCGCCTTCCGGCTGGTTTTTCCGGTTTCTCCGGCGGGTCTTATTGCTCCAATCCGTAATTATCGGGGAACGCATGGCTCGTAAAAAGATCGCCCTCATCGGCGCTGGCAACATCGGCGGCACGCTCGCCCACCTCATCGGCCTGAAAGAGTTGGGCGACGTCGTGATGTTCGACGTGTTCGGCGGCGTCGCGGCCGGCAAGGCGCTCGATCTGGCACAATCTTCCCCAGTTGATGATTTCGACTGCGCCTATAGCGGCGGCTCCGACTACGCGGCGATCGCCGGGTCCGACGTCGTCATCGTCACCGCCGGCTTCCCACGCATGGCAGGCATGTCCCGCGACGACCTGCTGACCAAGAACGCGGAAGTCATTGGCCAGGTCGCCGACGGCATCCGCACCCACGCCCCAGGTGCCTTCGTCATCGTCATCACCAACCCGCTCGATGTGATGGTCGCGGTTATGCAGGAGAAGTCCGGCCTGCCCGCCAACATGGTGGTCGGCATGGCTGGCGTGCTCGACAGCGCCCGGTTCCGCCTGTTCCTGGCGCGCGAGTTCAACGTATCGGTCGAGGACGTGACCGCCTTCGTGCTGGGCGGCCATGGCGACACCATGGTGCCGCTGACCCGCTACTCGACGGTCGCCGGCGTGCCGGTGCCCGACCTGATCAAGATGGGCTGGACCACGCAGGACAAGATCGATGCGATCGTGAAGCGCACCGCGAACGGCGGCGGCGAGATCGTCAAGCTGCTGGAGCGGGGCTCGGCTTTCTATGCGCCGGCTGCTGCTGCGGTGGCGATGGCCGAGAGCTTCCTGAAGGACAAGAAGCGCGTGCTGCCCTGCGCCGTGAAGCTGAACGGCGAGTATGGCCAGTCCGATTTCTATGTTGGCGTGCCGGTAGTGATCGGTGCCGGCGGCGCCGAGCGCGTGCTCGAGGTCGCGTTCACGCCTGAGGAGAAGGCGGCATTCGAGACGTCGTGCGATGCGGTGAAGAAGCTTCTCGCCGACTTCCGCGCAATCGGCGCCTGACATGAGGGGTACCATCCTGCCCGCGCAGGTTGATGCCGCTCGCAACCGGGCCGAGCAATTGGCCCGACAATTGCTCAGGTCTGAACGATGAGCCGATACAGAACTGCGTTTCGGCCATCAATTCGGCGCAAACCATGCGTTTAAAGCATCCCAGGGGGCGTGGATTGCAGGCGTCTCCAATGCTTCCGAAACGTTATGTCAAGCATCGGGACGTTAAGGTTCGAGCGGCATGATGCACCGGACCGACTAAGGAGAGCTCATGGCGGGCGTCGACATACTGGCAACGGCCTTCAGCGGCGGTAACGCTGCATTCCTGGCCGATCTCTATGCGCGCTGGGTTTCCGACCCGGGCAGCGTCGATCCAAGCTTCGTGACGTTGTTCGCGGCCCTGGACGACGAAGCCGTGTCGATCCTGCAGGACGCATCCGGCGCATCCTGGTCGCCACGGCATTTCGAGGTCGAGCGCCCCGAGGCGCCCACGCCAGCGGCCAAGCCAGCATCCGGCAAAGAAGCTCCATCCAGCCAGAAGGTTACGGCATCTCCGGTCGCCGCGGCTGCTGACCAGATCCGCGCCAGCGCGGACGACAGCCTCCGGGCAATGCAGTTGATCCGCGCCTATCGTGTGCGTGGCCATCTCGAGGCGCGGCTCGATCCGCTCGGGCTGCAGATCCCGAAATCCCACGCGGATCTCAACCCCGCGACCTACGGCTTTACCCAAGAGGATCTCGATCGTCCGATCTACCTCGGGCGCGCCATGGGGCTGCTGCTCCGGAGCGAGATCGCCACCATTCGCGAGATCCTTGCCGCGATCCGTTCTGCATATTGCGGTCCGATCGGCGCGGAATTCATGCATGTCCAGGACCCGGCGCAGCGCGAGTGGATCCAGGCCCAGATCGAAGGCCGGAACTGGCGCGAGGCGTTTGCGCCCGACCAGAAGAAGGTCATCCTGCGGCAACTCGACGAAGCCGAAGGTTTCGAGGCGTTCTGCCAGAAGCGCTATGTCGGTACCAAGAGGTTCGGCTTGGAGGGCGGCGAGGTGGCGATCCCGGCGCTGCACACCATCATCCAGCAGGCAGCCCGCGACGGAGTTCGTTCGGTCGCCATCGGCATGCCGCATCGCGGCCGCCTGAACACGCTGGTGAATGTGGTGCGCAAGCCATACACAGCGGTGTTCAGCGAGTTCGCCGGCGCCAGCTTCAAGCCTGACGACGTCCAGGGCTCGGGCGACGTGAAGTATCATCTCGGCACCTCGACCGATCTCGAGATCGAGGGCCAGCAGGTTCATATTTCGTTGCAGCCGAATCCGTCGCATCTCGAGGCGGTCGATCCGGTGGTGGTCGGCAAGATTCGTGCAGGCCAGGACGCGTCCGGCGATACCACCACGCGCCGTACCGGCCTCGGCATCCTGATGCATGGCGATGCCGCGTTCGCCGGCCAGGGGCTGGTGTACGAGACGATGGCGATGAGCCAACTGATCGGCTACCGCACCGGCGGCACCATCCATGTCGTGGTGAACAACCAGATCGGCTTCACGACCGTGTCGGCGCATGCCTATTCCGGTCTCTATTGCACCGATATCGCCAAGGCGGTGCAGTCGGCGATCCTACATGTAAATGGTGACGAACCGGAGGCGGTGGTGTTCTGCGCGCGGCTTTGTGCCGAATTCAGGCAGAAATTCGCAGCCGACATCGTGCTCGATATCGTCTGCTACCGGCGTCACGGCCATAACGAGAGCGACGAGCCGGCCTTCACCCAGCCCACCATGTACAAGGCGATTCGTGGCCGCCCGACCACGCGCACGCTCTATGCCGACCGGCTGGTGCGTGAAGGCGTGCTGACCTCCGAGGAAGAGCAGTCCGGCTGGAGCGCGTTCCAGGCGCAGCTCGAGGATGCCTACAAGGCGTCGCAATCGTATCGCCCGAACAAGGCCGACTGGCTCGAGGGCGTATGGACCGGCATGAAGCAGTCCGGCGAGAACGGCCAGTCGTCCGACCAGCCGACCGGGCTGCCGATCGAGATGCTGAAGCAGATCGGCCTGGCACTCGGCACGGTGCCGAAGGATTTCAACGCGCACTCGAAAATCGTCCGCCAGCTCGAAGCCAAGCTGGCGATGTTCGAGAGCGGGCAGGGGATCGACTGGGCGACCGGCGAAGCACTGGCGTTCGGCGGGCTATTGCTGGATGATCATCGCGTCCGTCTGTCCGGAGAGGACTGCCAGCGCGGCACCTTCAGCCAACGGCATGCGGTGCTGATCGACCAGATCAACCAGAACGAATACGTGCCGCTGAACAACATTCGCGGCGCCGATGCCGGCGGCCAGGCGGGCATCGAGATTTACAACTCGCTTCTGTCCGAGTTTGGCGTGCTCGGCTTTGAATACGGCTACAGCCTGGCGGATCCGAAGTCGCTGGTGTTGTGGGAGGCGCAGTTCGGCGACTTCGCCAATGGCGCCCAGGTCATCATCGACCAGTTCATCGCGTCCGGCGAAACCAAGTGGCTGCGCATGTCCGGCCTGGTGATGCTACTGCCGCATGGATACGAGGGGCAGGGGCCGGAGCATTCGTCCGCCCGCCTGGAACGCTATCTGCAGCTCTGCGCCGAGAACAACATGCAGGTCTGCAACATCACGACGCCGGCGAATTATTATCATGCGCTGCGCCGCCAGATGAAGCGCAACTACCGCAAGCCGCTGATCGTCATGACGCCGAAATCGCTGTTGCGTCACAAGCTGGCGGTCAGCCCGCTGTCCGAGATGGAGGCTGGAACCTGGTTCAAGCCGGTCATCGAGGAAACCGACGCGATCGGACCGGCCGCCAAGGTGACGCGTGTCGTGCTGTGCTCCGGCAAGGTCTATTACGACCTGCTGGCGGAGCGTCGCGAGCGGCAGTTGCAGGACGTGGCGATCCTGCGTCTGGAGCAGATCT
The DNA here is from genome assembly GCA_050954785.1 of Janthinobacterium lividum. Taxonomy (GTDB): domain Bacteria; phylum Pseudomonadota; class Alphaproteobacteria; order Acetobacterales; family Acetobacteraceae; genus Lichenicola. The sequence goes on from JBPBQO010000191.1 coordinate 25,583, forward strand.
ACCCGTTCCCGGACGAGGAGCTTGGACGGGCGCTGGCACCCTACAAGAACGCCGAAATCATCTGGTGCCAGGAAGAGCCGGAAAACGCCGGCGGCTGGACCTTCGTCGATCGCCGGATCGAGGCCGTGCTGAAGCGGCTCGGGCTCAAGGTGAACCGTCCGACCTACGCCGGGCGGATTGCCGCGGCCAGCCCGGCGACCGGGCTGGCACGGACTCACGCTACCCAGCAGGCGACGCTGGTGCGCGAAGCTCTTGGCGTGCAGGCGGCCGCCGGCGAGAAGGCTGCCTGATCCTGGCATCGAGCGAACCGGGGTGTCTGGCCACTCTCCGGCATGAACGATACAAATGTGCCGCTATGACGCGACGACCCTCCGGATGGTCTGGCCGACCATCCGGGTCGGCCGCGACCCGATGCCAGAGATAGACTGAAGGAAGCCGATGTCTGCCGAGATCAAGGTGCCGACGCTTGGTGAAAGCGTCACGAGCGCAACCATCGCCCGCTGGCTGAAGCAGCCCGGCGAGACGGTTTCGGTGGATGAGGCCGTCGTCGAACTGGAGACCGACAAGGTCAGTGTCGAGGTCTCGGCACCCAAGGCCGGCGTGCTGGGTCCGCATGAAGTCGCGGAAGGCGCCGAGGTCGAAGTCGGCGCATTGCTGACGGTGGTCGAACCAGCCGGTGCGGGTTCCGTGGCTCCGGCTCCTGCCGCGAAGCCGGCCCCGGTGCCTGCTCCCGCTGCACCTGCCGCGCCTGTGGCGGTTCCGGCCGGCCAGACCGGTGGCATCCAGCCGCCGCGTCCGACCAGCGGCCCGGTCGCCCGGCCCGCGACTCCGCCATCCGATCTGCAGCGCCAGGTTCACGACCCGCTGCCGGCTGCGCAGAAGATGATGACCGAGAAGAGCGTCGAGGCGTCCTCGGTCGGCGAGGGTACCGGCAAGGACGGCCGCATCACCAAGGGCGACGTGCTGGCGTTCCTGGAGCGTCCGGCGCAACCGGCCGAGAAGCCCGTACCTGCGAAGACCCCAGCGCGCACCGACGATCCGCGGGAGGAGCGGGTCAAGATGACTCGCCTGCGCAAGACCATCGCCAGCCGGCTGAAGGATGCGCAGAACACCGCGGCGATCCTGACCACCTTCAACGAGGTCGACATGTCGGCCGCGATGAAGATGCGCACCGACTACAAGGAAGCCTTCGAGAAGAAGCACAACGGCGCGCGCCTCGGCTTCATGTCGATCTTCGTGCGTGCCTGCATTTCGGCACTCAAGGAGTTTCCGGCGGTCAACGCGCAGATCGATGGCGACGACATCGTCTATCGCAACTTCGTGCATATGGGCATCGCCGTCGGCGGCCCGAGCGGTCTCGTCGTGCCGGTGCTGCGCGATGCCGACCAGATGGGCTTTGCCGAAATCGAGCGGTCGATCGCGGGTTTCGGCAAGCGGGCGCGCGATGGCGCATTGAAGCTCGACGAGCTGACCGGCGGCACCTTCTCGATCACCAATGGCGGCATCTACGGTTCGTTAATGTCGACGCCGATCCTGAACCCGCCGCAATCCGCCATCCTGGGCATGCACAAGATCATGGACCGCCCGATCGCGGTGGCGGGCCAGGTGGTGATCCGGCCGATGATGTATGTGGCGCTGTCGTACGACCACCGTGTCGTCGATGGAAAGGAGGCGGTGAGTTTCCTCGTCCGCCTCAAGGAAAGCGTGGAAGACCCGCGCCGACTGCTGCTCGAACTCTGAGCATAGCCTCGGCCGACCGGGTTCTGACACCAAGCCAAGCGAGACCATGACGATGTCGATCGAGATCAAGGTACCAACGCTGGGTGAAAGCGTCACCACCGCGATCGTGGCGAAGTGGCTGAAGCAGCCGGGCGAGCAGGTTGCGGCGGACGAGGCCGTGGTCGAGCTCGAAACCGACAAGGTCAGCGTCGAGGTCGCGTCGCCATCGGCTGGCGTGCTCGGCGCGCAGGCGGTTGCGGAAGGTGCGGAAGTCGAGGTCGGTGCCGTTCTGGCGACCGTAGAGGCAGGTTCCGGCGCGGCTCCGGTTCCAGCCCCGGCGTTGGCCCCCACTCCTGACTCGGCATCCTCGACCGGGAGCTATCTGCCGCAACCGGCAAGCGCGCCTGCATCCGCGTCGGTCCAGGCGGACGTGCCTGCTTCCTCGGCACAGGTTGCGAAGCCGGCACCGCCCGCACCGACCGGCGCGCAGGCGGCAGCGGCGGTCGATGTGGGCGAGACCGATTACGACCTCATCATTATCGGCTCGGGTCCGGGCGGCTACGTCTGTGCGCTCCGTGCGGCACAGCTCGGGCTCAAGGTTGCCTGTGTCGAGAAGCGTGCGACGCTCGGTGGCACATGCCTCAATATCGGCTGCATTCCGTCCAAGGCGCTGCTGCAGAGCTCGGAGAATTTTCACGAGGCTGCCGAGGGTTTTGCCGCGCACGGCATCATCATCGGCGAGGTGAAGCTCGACCTGGCGCGGATGCACGCGCGCAAGGCCGAAGTGGTCGGCGCCAACGTCAAGGGCGTCGAATTCCTGTTCAAGAAGAACGGCGTCACCTGGCTCAAGGGCGCTGGCCGCATTTCCGCTACGAACACCGTCGAGGTTTCGGGCGAGGGTGGCGCCAAGAGCTTCCGGGCGAAGAGCATCGTCATCGCCACCGGTAGCGACAGCATCTCGCTGCCGGGCCTTGCCATCGACGAGAAGCGGATCGTGAGCTCGACCGGCGCGCTCGAGCTGGAGAGCGTTCCGAAGCATCTCGTGGTGATCGGTGGCGGTGTCATCGGGCTGGAGCTCGGCAGCGTCTGGATGCGCCTCGGCGCCGAAGTGACGGTGATCGAATATCTGGATCGTCTGGTGCCCGGCATCGACGGCGAGGTCGCCAAGGCGTTCGAGCGGGTGCTGTCCAAGCAGGGCATGAAGTTCAAGCTCGGGCATAAGGTCATCAAGGTCGAGACCGGCGATACCGGCGCGGTGGTGACGGTGGAAAAAGCCAAAGACGGCGCGTCGGAAACGATCCAGGCCGATATCGTGCTGGTCGCGGTCGGCCGGCGTGCGGTGACGGACGGACTCGGTCTGGCCGAGATCGGTGTGGCGCTGGACGAGAAGGGCCGGGTCAAGACCGACGGGCATTATGCGACCAACATTGCCGGCATCTATGCAATCGGCGATGTGATCGATGGGCCGATGCTGGCGCACAAGGCCGAGGATGAGGGCGTGGCGCTGGCCGAGATGCTGGTGGGCCAGGCTGGGCATGTGAATTACGGGGTGATCCCGGCGGTGATCTACACCTGGCCGGAAGTGGCCGGGATCGGCCGGATCGAGGAGGATCTGAAGGCGGAGGGTGTCGACTACAAGGTCGGCAAGTTCCCGTTCAGTGCGAACGGCCGGGCGCGTGCGATGAACTCGACCGACGGGTTCGTGAAGATACTGGCCGACCGCAAGACCGACCGGTTGCTCGGTGCGCATATTCTCGGGCCGGATGCCGGGACGCTGATCGCCGAACTGGCGACAGCGATGGAATTCGGAGCCAGCGCAGAGGATGTGGCCCGAATCTGCCATGCGCATCCGACCCTGAGCGAAGCCGTGAAGGAAGCCGCCCTGGCAACCGAAGGCCGCGCACTCCACGTATAGTTGGATTTCAAAGGCTATGCCTTTGACGGGGTCCAGGGGCAGTGCCCCTGGCCTGCTTCCATAGTCTGGAGACTCCCATGCTGGCGCTGACGATGGGAGACCCCGCCGGCATCGGTCCGGAAATCACGTTCTGGGCCTGGCATGCCCTGCGGCGCAGCGGCCCGGCATTCGTATTGTTGGCAGACCCCGCTTGGATTGCCTCGCTCGCGCATGGCGTCGCTACTGTCCGGCCGGTGGCATCGGTTGCCGAAGCCCGTACCGTGTTTCACGAGGCCCTGCCGGTCATGGCGATATCCGCCCCGTTGGGCAGCACGCCGGCGCCCGGACATCCCGACCCCGGAAACGCGGGCGCCATTACCGCCAGTATTGCCGATGCCGTTCGCCTGGCGATGGCAGGCGACGTCGATGGGATCGTGACCAACCCGATCGCGAAGTCGGTCCTGAAGCAGGCGGGTTTTCCCTATCCCGGCCACACCGAATATCTCGCGGCGCTGACCGATGCATCCGGGCGCGAGGTGATGATGCTGGCTGGTCCGAGCCTGCGGGTGGTTCCGGTGACCATCCACGTGTCGCTGCGCGAGGCGATCGAGCGTTTGTCGACCGACGAGATCGTTCGGGTTTCGCTCACCACGGTTGCAAGCCTGAAGCGAGATTTCGGGATCGCGCGGCCCCGGCTGGCGGTGGCCGGGCTCAATCCGCACGCCGGAGAGGATGGGCACATGGGTGTCGAGGACATCGACATCGTCAAGCCGGCGATCGAGCGGCTGCGTGGACAGGGGATCGATGTGGTCGGTCCGTTGCCGCCGGACACCATGTTCACGGCACCTGCGCGTGCGCGCTACGATGTCGCGATCTGCATGTATCACGACCAGGCCTTGATCCCGCTCAAGACGCTCGACATGGCGCAGGGGGTGAACGTCACGCTCGGCCTCGACCTGGTGCGGACCTCGCCGGACCATGGCACCGCGTTCGACATCGCGGGACAGGGCGTGGCCGACCCGGCCAGCCTGATCGCGGCGTTGCGTCTGGCCGGCAGCATTGCCGAACATCGAAAGACAGCGTGATGGCGATGACACCGATACGGCTGGGCGTGAATATCGACCATGTCGCCACGGTCCGGAACGCGCGCGGTGGCGATCATCCCGACCCGCTGGAGGCCGCCCTGGCCGCGGTGGAAGCGGGGGCGGACGGCATTACCCTACATCTGCGCGAGGATCGCCGGCACATCCGCGACGACGATGTCGCGCGTATCCTGGCTGCACTGTCGGCGCCGATCAACCTGGAGATGGCGGCCACCGACGAGATGGTCGCGATCGCCCTGCGCCATGCGCCGCATGCGTGCTGCATCGTGCCGGAGCGACGTACCGAGGTGACCACCGAGGGCGGACTGGATGCCGCCGGCCAGATCGAGGAACTGGCGCCGAAGGTCGCGGCCCTGCGCGATGCCGGCATACGAGTGTCGTTGTTCATCGATCCGGATCCTGTTCAGATCGAGGCGGCGGCGAAGCTCGGCGCTCCGGTTGTGGAACTGCACACCGGCGCCTATGCCGAGGGGCGTGGCGGCGAGCTGGCGAGGCTTCGGTTCGGTGCGGCACTGGCGGCTTTGCGCGGCATCGAGGTGCATGCGGGCCATGGCCTTACCTACGCGAACGTTTCCCCGGTCGCGGCGATCGAGCAGCTCGCCGAACTGAATATCGGCCACTTCCTGATCGGCCAGGCGATTTTCGACGGGCTGCCGCAGGTTGTCCGTCACATGAAGGCGTTGATCGACGCCGCACGCTAAAACGGAGATCATACGATGGATTACGCAAGACTTGGCCGTACCGGCCTGAAGGTATCGCGTCTTTGCCTCGGCTGCATGACGTATGGCGAGCCCGACCGGGGCAATCATGAATGGACGCTTGGCGAGGAGCAGAGCCGCCCGTTCATTCGCGAAGCACTCGAAGCGGGCATCAACTTCTTCGACACCGCCAACGTCTATTCCGACGGATCGAGTGAAGAGATCGTCGGCCGGGCACTGCGCGATTTCGCCAAGCGCGACGAGATCGTGCTCGCTACCAAGGTGCACGGCGTCATGCGGAAGGGCCCGAACGGCGGCGGCCTGTCGCGCAAGGCGATCCTGGCCGAGATCGACAACAGCCTCAGGCGGCTTGGCACCGACTATGTCGATCTCTACCAGATCCATCGCTTCGACGACGAGACGCCGATCGAGGAGACGCTCGAGGCGCTGCACGACGTCGTGAAGGCGGGCAAGGCCCGGTATATCGGCGCATCGTCGATGTATGCGTGGCAGTTCTGCAAGGCGCTGTATCTGGCCGATCAGCATGGCTGGACCCGGTTCGTCAGCATGCAGAACCACATGAACCTGCTGTATCGCGAGGAGGAGCGCGAGATGCTCGGCCTGTGCATCGAGGAGGGGATCGGGGTGATTCCGTGGAGCCCGCTCGCTCGCGGCAAGCTGGCCCGGCCGAACGGCGATGGCGGCACCGATCGTGCCCGTACCGATGCGTTCCAGCGCAAGCTGTACGACGCCACGGTGGATGCCGATGGACGTGTGGTCGATGCGGTCGGTGAAGTCGCCGAGGCACATGGGGCAACGCGGGCGGCGGTGTCGCTGGCATGGCTGCTGGCCAAGCCCGGCATCACCGCACCGATCATCGGGGCATCCAAGCCGCATCATCTGCAGGATGCGCTTGCTGCTTTGACGTTGTCGCTGAGCGCCGACGAGATCAAGCGCCTGGAAGCGGACTACGTGCCGCACGCCGTCGCCGGCTTCTGACGCGACGCCTGGCGCCGGCCGATCCCGGCGCCAGCCACGATGGCGGTATTCTTCACGGCGGATACGCATTTCGGCCATGGCGGCGCACGCGGGCTCTATCGGCGGCCCTTCGCCAGCGTGGCCGCCATGGACGAGGCAATGGTGTTGAACTGGAACGGCATCGTCGGTCCGGGCGACGAGATCTGGCATCTGGGGGATTTTGCAGTCGGTCCGAAGCCCGACCGCATCGAGGCGCTGCTGGATAGCCTCAATGGCATCAAGCACCTGATCACCGGCAACAACGATCCGGACGCGGTGCGGTCATTGTCCGGTTGGCACAGCGTTCAGCCTTATGCCGAACTCATGCTGGACGGCGTCGGGTACGTGCTGTGCCACTACGCGTTCCGAAGCTGGCGCAACATGCACCGTGGCTGGCTCAACCTGCATGGCCATTCGCATGGACGGCTGAAGCCGATGCCACGGCAATTCGACGTCGGTGTCGATTGCCGCGGTTTCCGGCCGGTCAGCCTGCAGGATCTGACCGGTTCTTCGTAATCCGGATCACGGCAAAACCAGTCTTTTCCCGACGTTGTCCAGGTGCATTGTGTCCAGGTCGGACAGGTTGCGATGCGACGTTTCGGGGAGAAAGAAAAACGTGATCACGAAGCCGACCGCGCAGAACGCCATCGGATAGATCAGGCCGGCATACGGATTGCCCGTCTGTGTCACCAGCGCCAGGCTCACGATCGGCAGGAAGCCGCCGAAGATGCCGTTGCCGATATGGTAGGGAATGGAAATCGACGTGTAGCGAACCCGGCTCGGGAAGTTCTCGACGATGAAAGCGCCATACGGCCCATAGATCGCCGCGCAGATGACGACCGCCACGAACACCGCGATCGCCATGCGGATTTCGTCGACGCCCGCCGGGGTGACGGCGCTGCGTATCACCATGAAGATCGGCACATAGAGCAGCAGTGCCGCAGCCATTCCCGCGAGCATGAGCGGCTTGCGTCCGATCCGGTCCGACAAGGTTCCGAACAGTACGAAGAACGGACTTCCGATCGCGACCCCGGCCGCCACCGCCAGCGTCGCCGTCAGGAAATCGACCTTCAGGATGCTCTCGACATAGTACAATGCATAGAAATGGGCGGTGTAGAACGTGGTCGCCTGCGCACAGGACGCCCCGAACAGGAACAGCAGGATACGCCGGCGATTGACCGGATCGGCGATCGCGTCGCGTACCGGCAGGCGCGCGATCTGGCCGGCTTCCTTCAGGCGCAGGAACACCGGGGATTCCGACAGGGACATCCGGATGCGGACCGAGACCAACACCAGCACCGTCGACAGCAGGAACGGTATGCGCCAGCCCCAGCGTTCGAATGCCTCCTGTCCGAAACCGAGGCGGCAGGCGATCACCACGATCAGAGACAGCAGGAAGCCGCCGGAGGCCATGGTCTGGATGTAGCTGGTCCAGCGTCCCCGTGCTCCATCCGGCGCGTGCTCGGCGACATAGCTGTTGGCGCCGCCATATTCGCCGCCGAGCGCGATGCCCTGGATCAGACGCAACACAACCAGCAGCACCGGCGCCAGATAGCCCGCGGTGGCGAAGGTCGGCAGCAAACCGATCGCCGCGGTCGATAGGCCCATCAGGATCAGGGTGACGAGGAACGTCGTCTTGCGTCCGAGACGATCGCCGACATGCCCGAAGATCACGGCGCCCAATGGCCGCACCGCGAAGCCGGTGGCGAACGCGGTGACGCTGACCAGCATCGCCGCCACCGGATCGTGCCCGGGATAGAACAGCCGGGAAAACACGATGGCCAGGCTGCCGTAGAGAAAGAAGTCATACCACTCGATGATCGTGCCGACGCTCGACGCAAGCACGAGATAACCGGGTGATATGCTGGTGCTCCGGCTGTCTGTGCCGGCGCCCTTCGGATTGGTATCCATGGTGTTCCTCCCTTGGCACGGTCCGCTCTGACGGCAGCCTCGTGCGCGATTCTGGATGGTGTCGGTGACTGTCCTATCGTGCGGCGTCTGCCGCTTCGATAGGAGGCCCGGGCACGATCAACCGGGCCTGGCCGGTTCGGCTGCCCAGATCTCGCGGTAAAGCGCGGTGATGTCGGATGCATCCGGGACGCGCGGATTGTTTCCGGGCGATCCGGAGGCCAGAGCCTGTTCCGCCATCAGCGGCAGCAGCGAGGTCCAGCGGCCGGGATCGATTCCGTAACCAAGTGGCGTCGGAACCTGCAGCTCCTCGTTCTTCGCCTTCAGGGCTGCGATCAGCCTGTGGTTCGCTTCCGCGTCGCTCGTCGCGGGATCGGCCACACCCATTGCCCGTGCGCACTCGGCATAGCGTGCTTCCGCGCCGGGGATCGACCATGCGGTGACGGCTGGCAGCAGCATGGCGTTGGAGAGGCCGTGCGCCACATGGAAATGTGCGCCGATCGGACGGCTCATCCCGTGCACCAGCGCGACGGACGAGTTGGAGAACGCCATGCCCGCCTGCAATGCGCCAAGCATCATCGCCTCGCGCGCTGCACGGTTGGACGGCTCGGTGCATGCGGTCGAGATATTCGGCCAGATCGCCCGTATCGCGGCCAGCGCCAGTCCGTCGCTGAACGGGTTGGCCTGCTTCGAGACATAGGCTTCCAGCGCATGCGTCAGCGCATCGAGCCCGGTATCGGCGGTCAGCCGCCAGGGCTTCGACAGGGTCAGTTCGTAATCGACGATCGCGATGCGGGGCAGGTAGGCCAACCCGACGCACAGCATTTTCTCCTGTGTTTCCTCATCGGTGATGATGGTGAAGCGGGTCGCCTCCGAACCGGTACCGGCCGTTGTCGGCACCGCGATCACCGGCAGGCCGGCAATGTCCTGGACGTGCGGAAATTTGAGCTGGCGCGGCGTGGTCGGGTGGGATGCGAGAACCGCCACCATCTTCGCGGTGTCGATCGGGCTGCCGCCGCCCAAGCCGATGATGCAGTCCTGCGTGCCGCCGCGCAGCGTGTGCATCGCCGCCTGCACGGACGCCACTGTCGGGTCCGGAACGACGTCTGCGAACACCCGCGGCGTCATCCCGGCATCGCGCAACAGGCCGAGGACCCGGTCGAGCACGCCGTTCCCGGCCAGATAAGGATCGGTGACGATCAGCGGTGCCAACAGTCCGAGTTGGGCTAGTGCGCCCGGCAACTCGCGAACCGCACCGCCGCCGACACGGAGTGAACCCGGAAGATAGAGCGCTCTCATGGTCGTTCCCCTTGACGACGCGACGATAACCCTCCTGTCTAGAAGAACAACTCACGGGGGGAGTTCGCGCCGCCGCGTGTGAAGACCGTGTGCCGGGCTGCACAGGTCAGGACATGCGCGTCGCTGCCGATCCTGAAGGTCGGGCGGAGACCAGGCTCCGCCCGTTTCTCTCAGCTCGCGGGGGCCACCGCTGTCGCAGTCGACGGTTTCAGCACCGCATCGAGAAGCGGCTCCAGCACCGGCACGACGAGCGGCAACAGAGGCAGCGCCTGGTTGAGTGTCTGGACGATTGCAGTGCTGCCTTCGCTCCGGGCAATGGCGATGGCACCACCGATGGCCGCGCTGGTGAGGGCCGCATAACGCGCGGTGCCGTTCTGGCCGAGCGCTCCGGCGACGGCGAGCGACACGGCCGAGAGGCCGGCATAGGTGGATGGTTCGGCAAGGCGTGCGAACACGCCGGACAGGAACGATTTCATCGTTCGAAACTCCCAAACATCGAGGAAGGAATGGCGTCGCGATGACGCCGGTCACGCTGGCGGCTCGTCGGTCATGACAATCGCCATCGGGAACAGGGAGAACCTGGCAATGCGGCTGGTTCATTTAATTTGCGTGATGGTGCCGTCGCGGCGGTCCCGGTCGCAGATCGTGCTGACTGCGTGCGCGGGAAAGCGGTCGGCTCGGCTGTGCCAGAACGGTTGGCGCAGCTTCTCAAGTATGAAACGATACTACACCGAAACGGGTCCAGAGGCAAGAATTTATACTGGTGGGGTTAGTTATTGGCCTATCATGTTGAATTGCAGGTGGGGATGCCGGCAACGTCGAGACCCGCAAGACCGGGCGAAAGCTGCCGATCAACGTCACGGTTTATCCCGAGCTCGATGCCGCGCTGAATGGCACCCTGCGCAGCAGCACGTACGTGGTGGTACGCGAGACGCCGGCGGTGAAAGAGGGTAAGGCGGCAAAGATTCCGGCGCCGTACCAACGCCACACGTTTGGGCACGAGTGGCGTAGCATCGCCACAAAGGCCGGCATTCCACTCGATCTGCAGTTTCGTGACCTGCGCGCTACCGCCCTGATCGAGCTCGCAAACTCCGGTGCCGACATCATTCCTTTGTCGACACATGGCGGCTATGAAACGCTGCAGATAGCCAAGCGTTACGCGGGACCAACGGTGGCGCAATTCCGAACCGCAGCTAGGCAGTGGGTAGAACACCGGGCAGAAGACAAGTTACAACGGAACAGCAGGGCGTCCTGGAAGATTACTTCAGTCGAGGACTGACATATTTGCCGATCATCCCAGACACGGCAGTGCTGAAAAGGAAGGTTTTAAGAGTCGTTGTTTGCTCGGGACTCATCCATTGCCAGTAGACAGGTGCCAGTTCGTTCCAGACGAAACTAACCATGCCGATGAATACTAAAACAAACGCACACCAGATGCCCAAAATGGTTGCACGGTGAATGTTGAGACGGAAACTCTGGGTCTGATCATGCTCTTTCGAGCGGGCTTCTTCGTCAAGATTACGTGCGGCAAAGCCTATCGCTTCTTTGTCAGCTTGGCCTTTCTCTAAGCCTTCAGCCTGTAATCTGATCGTCTCTGGGCTGAGTTGATCAAGCGCAGCAGGCCCGAGAATTCCTGCTGCCTGATCAAGCAGCGACGGACTGCCGCTCACGTGCAAGCTGCTGAAAGTGTTCCGTGATCAGATCGTCACCGATAACGGAGTTACGGTTATTAATAAAAGTCTGCGACCAGGGCGTGCCGGGCTGGTGCGTCAGCGCCGAGAGTTGAATGCCAGTCAGTGCACCATATAACTCGTATACTCTGCCTATAATTGATAGGTCGTCGGCACCTGGATACTCAGGTGCAGAACTAAAAAATCCATGAGAGGGCAAAGGCTGCGTAACAGGCGCGCTCCCGTTCCGCTTCATAGATTGATAGAGATCAGGTACCACAGGCCCGAACTGCCAAGCTTCAATCTCGTCACTGATCAATGCTCTGTGCAGAAGAGCGAGACTCCAGCCATGAGCAATGTAGACGAGTTTCATTAATGACATTGGCGTGAGCGTCCGCCCGTCTACATTGGCAAGCCGTATGAACTGGTTAGCCACGGAACGGGCTGTGTTCATCGTTGGATCCTGTCATTCAAGCGATCAAGCACGGCCATCAATTTATGGCCTGCATCCGTAACAATCTGCAAGCAGAGAAGCGTTACATCCACTAAGGTGGGGATCGCCTAACAGTTTCACAGGTTGAAAACACCTGTTTCCATCGATGCGCGAGTGCCCAATCAGGCCTGGAACATCAGGGAAACCCCAAGGGGAACAGGGAAACAAGGTAAGCTAAGTCCTTGATATGGTGCCGACACTCGGAATTGAACCGAGGACCTACTGATTACGAATCAGTTGCTCTACCCCTGAGCTATGTCGGCAGCCTTGGGGGCCGTATACAAAACCTTGGGCTTGACTGCAACATGCGGCCTTATGGCCTGGTCCTGCGTTGTCGGCCTGTTAATCGGTAGGCGGCCATCCTGGCGGCCGACCTCTGTCCTGATCGAGGCGACACGACCGCATGACGTCCGACCCTTCTCCGCCCGCGCAAGGCACGGCGACCATCCCGGCACCGGACGGTCCAGGACGACGCGTTTTGGGGCGGAGCCTGCCGAAGGGGTTCCGTATCGGCGGAGGCAAGGCGAAACGGCCCTCGTTGCGGCTGCACGTGCTGGACGGCCTGTCGGAATGCGCGAGCTGCGGCTTCTTTCAACAGGTTCCGCGTCTCCAGCCGGGCCAGGTGGCCAACTGCAAACGATGCCACGGGCAGATGGGCCGGCGCCGGACCAATCCGCCCGTTTCGACGCCGCTCGCCTTCTGCGTGGCGTCGGCCATCCTGTATATCGTCGCGGTTTCCCAGTCGCTGCTGACCTTCGACCTCTATGGCCGGACCCGGACCATCTCGCTGCTCACCGGACCCGGCGAGTTGTGGCGCGAGGGCTGGGGGCTGGTAGCGGCACTGGTGCTGCTGGCGACCGTCATCATCCCGCCGATCGTGATCGGGCTGATGCTCGCGGTCCTGACCGCTGCATCGCGTCCGAAGCTGCCGCGCTGGGCGCCGGGCCTGATGCGGCGCTACGAGCGGCTACGTCCGTGGTCGATGATCGAAGTGTATATGCTGGGGGTATTCGTCGCCTACACCAAGCTGATCGACATCGCCCATGTCGAGGTCGGCATCGCCGTGTACGCGCTGGCCGGCCTGATGGTGACGATGGCGGCAACCGACTCGACGCTGGATGTCGAGCGGGTCTGGCACAAGCGGCCGGTCGCGCGTTTCGCCCGCCGCGCGGATGGCACCCGGATCATCATCTCGACCGTGGATGCGTCCGAGGTGGTCCTGCCACCGGCCCGGCGGCTCGTCAGTTGCACATCGTGCGGGCTCGTCTGCGCGACCGATTATGATTTGCCGCAGGAGCGTGTGCTGGGGAACTGCCCGCGGTGCCAGGCTAAGGTGCGGCGGCGCAAACCGCAGAGCGTGCTCCGCTGCGTGCTGCTGACCGGCTGCGCGGTGATCCTCTACATCCCGGCGAATCTCTACCCGGTGATGACCATCGTCCAGCTCGGCCGTGGTGGCGGCCACACCATCCTCGCCGGCGTGCGCGAACTGTATGAAGCTCACATGTTGCCGCTGGCACTGTTGGTGTTTTTTGCCAGCATTACCGTACCGGTGCTGAAGATCTTCGGGCTCGCGGTGATGACCTGGTGCACCTGGCGCGGCTCCTCCGCCCGTCTGGTCGATCGGGCCCGCCTGTTCCGGCTCATCGACTTTATCGGCCGATGGTCGATGATCGACGTGTTCATGGTATCGATCCTGGTGGCGCTCGTGCATCTCGGCCGAATCGCCAACATCACCGGCGACCCGGGTGTGTTTGCGTTCGCCTCAGTGGTGGTGTTGACCATATTCGCCGCCAACAGCTTCGACCCGCGGCTGATGTGGGACGCTGCCGGCATGAATGGCGTCCTGCTTGCAAGGCACGCCACGGGAACAAAGAACCCGCAAGGCGGCGGACGACAGTCTGCCCGCCCTGCCGCAACGGAGTCTGTCGGCGCGTGAGTGGACAACATGAGCAGCCGGACCGGACCAGCAATCCCTCCGGAGCGCACGACGACCAGGTATCCGAAGCGACCGTCCGCCCCGCGCGCTTCTCGCTGATCTGGCTGATCCCGATCGTGGTGGTGGCGATCGCCGCCTATCTCGGCTGGCAGACGCTGTCCCGGCGCGGACCGGAAATCACGCTCGAGTTCCAGACCGCCGACGGACTGACCGCCGGCCAGACCCAGGTCAAGGAAAAGGCGGTGGGGCTTGGAACGGTCGAAAGCATCCAGTTGTCGGACGACCTCAAGCGGGTCGAGATCCAGGTTCGCATGAACGCCCAGTCGAAGCCGTTCCTGACCAGCAACGCTCAGTTCTGGGTGGTTCGGCCACGGCTCAGCGGCGCCAGCGTCTCGGGTCTCGATACATTGGTGTCCGGCGCCTATATCGCGGTCGACCCCGGCGTGCCCGGGGGCAAGCCGCAGGACCATTTCAAGGGTCTCGAGGCACCGCCGGGCGTTCGCTCGGACGAGCCGGGCCGGACCTATACGCTTACCACAGGAAGCATCGGCTCGATCAGCCAGGGTGCGCCGGTGTTCTTTCGCGATGTCGTGGTCGGCGAAGTGCTCGGCTACACCATGCCGCCAGGTGGCCGCGGTCTCATTCCCGTGCAGGTGTTCGTGCGCGAGCCGTTCGATCATTATCTTCGCAACGATACCCGATTCTGGAACGTCTCCGGGATCCGGGCGGACTTCGCCGGCGGCGGACTGCACATCCAGATCGAGTCGCTGCAGGCGGTGCTGTCGGGTGGCGTCGCGTTCGGGTTGCCCGAGCAACGTCGTGGCAAGGATGCGGACGAGGCGCCCGACAAGGCGGTCTTCAAGCTCTATGACAGCAAGGAAGACGCGGATACGGCCGGCTACCGCGAGAGGCTGACGATCGTCAGCTACTTCAAGAGCTCGGTGAAGGGCCTGACCCCGGGAAGTCCGGTCAGCATGTTCGGCCTCCAGGTCGGCAACGTGACGGACGTGAAGCTGCAGCTCGACCAGCAGACCGGCGACGCGCAGGTGCGTGTCGAGATGGAAATCCAGCCCGAACGCGTGTTTACCGACGATGAAATTAGCCACGGCTCGATGCCCGACGTGGTCCAGGCCCTGGTCAACAAGGGCCTGCGCGCCGAGACCGATAGCGGCAATCTGCTGACCGGCTCGACCGTGATTTCGTTCGCCTTCGTGCCGAACGCGAAGCCCGAGAAGATCATGATGGAAGGCCACGCGATCATGCTGCCGAGCAAATCCGGCGGCATCAACGGGATCGTGGACTCGCTTGCAACGGTCGCCAACAAGATCGCCGGGATGCCGCTCGAGCAGATCGGCGACAATCTGAGCAACCTGCTCGCCCACACCGACAACACGGTCAACGGACCGGAGCTGAAGCAAGCCTTACTGCAGCTCACCGGCACGCTGAAACATGTCCAGGACCTGGCGCAGCATGCCGACCAGGGGCTGACGCCGCTGATGCAGAAGCTGCCCGGCATTTCCAACGATCTCCAGCAGGCCGTCAGCCACGCCAACTCGGTGCTGGCCTCCTATGGCGGCAATTCCGATTTCCACCACAGCCTGCAGCAGACGCTCGACCAACTGGATGAGACGGCGCGGTCGATCCGCCTGCTGGTCGATTACCTCAGTCGCCACCCATCCTCGCTGCTGCTCGGCCGAGGCAAACCATGAGGCAGCCATCAATGACCGTCACCGGCTCGCGAACAGGCAGGACCGGGACATGTCTGGTCGGCCTGATCGGCACGTTGGCATCGCTGATGCTGGCCGGGTGCGGCTCGTCCGAGCCGAGCTACTATACGCTCAGTCCCTGGCCGGGGGTGGCGCAACGAGGCGGGCCGCTGACGGTAAAGGTGCGATCACCGACGATCGCGGCGTATCTGGACCGCGACTACATCGTTCGCAACGACCGTGGGTACAAGCTGAAGCTCGCCGACAATGCGGCCTGGGGCGAGCCGCTCGCGGACATGATCGGCCGAACCTTGGCGCTCGACCTGCAGCAGCGTCTGCCGGGCACCAACGTCTTTACCCAGACCGGGGCGATCTCGACCGAGGCGCAGGCCACGGTCGAACTCGATCTCTCTCAGTTTGCCGAAGATCATGACGGTCGGGCCGAGATCACCGCGACCTTGTCGGTCCAGCGGCCGGACGGAGGACCAGCATCCGCCCGTATGATCCATGTGGTCGCAACGCCGGACGGAGCCAGCGTAGCTCAGCTTGCGGCGTCGTTGAGTCAGTTGCTGGGACAGGTAGCGGACGAGGCCGCGACGGAAGCCCGTGCGATCGGGCCCGTGCCGGCTACGCCGTTGGCGTTGCCGGCCAGCTAGCAAGCTGATCAGCGACCCGATCGGGTCGCTGACTTAGCCGTCTCAGACCTTCTCGACCTGACTGTATTCGAGGTCGACCGGAGTGGATCGTCCGAAGATCGAGACGCTGACCTTGAGGCGGCCCTTCTCCTCGTCGACATCCTCGACGGTGCCGTTGAAGCTGGTGAACGGACCATCGGCCACGCGCACCTGCTCGCCGATCTCGAACAGGATGGACGGACGCGGACGCTCCACGCCTTCCTGGGTCTGCTTCATGATCCGGTCGGCTTCGGAATCCGAAATCGGGGTCGGACGAGTCTTGCTCCCGAGGAAGCCGGTCACCTTGGGGGTGTCCTTGACCAGATGCCAGGCATCGTCGGTCAGCTCCATCTTCACCAGCACGTAGCCAGGGAAGAACTTCCGTTCCGAGTTGACCTTCTGGCCGCGCCTGACTTCGACGACGTCCTCCGACGGGACGAGCACCTCGTCAAT
Source organism: Janthinobacterium lividum (assembly GCA_050954785.1). Classification (GTDB taxonomy): domain Bacteria; phylum Pseudomonadota; class Alphaproteobacteria; order Acetobacterales; family Acetobacteraceae; genus Lichenicola. The sequence continues at coordinate 42,153 of JBPBQO010000191.1, forward strand.
ATGATCGGCCAGGCCCTTCTGCAGGGCCTGCTCCTTGATCTGCTGCGCGATCTTCTTCTCGAAGCCCGAATAGACGTGGACGACGTACCAGCGCTTCGCCATGACCGCTTCCTAGAACTCCAATTTCCGGCCGACCGGGCTCAGGTGCCGAGGCCGAACAATGACCTGACGCCCAAACCGATGACCTGGTCGACGACGAAGAAGAAAATCGCCGTCAACGCCGCCATTGCAACAACGAGGCCGGTCGTGATCAACGTGGTGCGTCGCGACGGCCAGGTAACCTTGGTCACCTCGGAGCGCACCTCGCGCACGAATTTCGCAGGACTGACAGCCACGCCGCACCTTTTTGAAACCGATGGACCGAGCCGCTACCGGCACCGACCAACGCCTACACCAACCTCGCTTGCACCAAGCTGGCAGGCGACTGGCAGGGGCGGAGGGTCTCGAACCCGCAACCTCCGGTTTTGGAGACCGGCGCTCTAGCCAATTGAGCTACACCCCTGCAGCGCCGCCGTCACCACGTCCGACCAGAGACATTGCGGCCCCTGATCTTCCGCCCGGTGAACCCGGCGCAGTGGGCGTAAAGAAGGCGTGGCGACCGAGAAGTCAAGAGCCGGCGATCGATCGGTCGCATCGGCACACTGTGCGCACCGGGACTTGCCGACCCGGGCCCGAAGGCGCTAACAGATCGCAGCACACGAGCGCCAGGCGGGCGTAGCATAGTGGTAATGCAGTAGCCTTCCAAGCTACCGAGGAGGGTTCGATTCCCTCCGCCCGCTCCACCGCCGACCGCTATCCAGATTATAAATCGAGTTCGGTTGGATGCGACAGCACCTTTGGTCAGTCGTATCCGTAACGCTGATCCGGGATGGTGGAAGGGGTTGGATTCGAACCAACGTAGGCGTACGCCAGCGGATTTACAGTCCGCCCCCTTTAGCCACTCGGGCACCCTTCCGGCCGGGGAGGCACCTACGGCCGAACGCCGCGTCTGTCAACGGCCACCGGGCATCATGACGAAAGCGACGGACGCTCGGTGACGCGGACGCGCGCACGTCGTAGCATGTCCCATGCGCTCCAAATCCCCAGATCGTCCCGGCCAGCCTTCTCGTTCCGGACCTCCGCCACGGCCAGCTCCTCCATCCAGATCCGGTCCCCGGTCCGAGGCGCCACGGTCGGCTCCCGATCGCGCCCAATCTGATCGGCCCACGCTGGGACTGCCTCGTCAGGAGGGCGCTCCGGAGCAGCCCAAGACCGGGCAGCGTCGCAACCAGCACCGTAACCTTCGCAACGAGCCGGCCGGTGCCGCAAACTGGCTGTACGGCACGCATCCGGTCATTGCTGCCCTCGGCAACCCGCAGCGCCGCCTGCGCCGTCTGTTGCTGACCGACGAGGCCGAGGCCGGATTGACGGCACGGCTGGGCGGCCCGCTGCCGCTGCAGGCGGAACGAACCGACCGCGCCAAGCTCGACACGCTGCTCGGTCGCGACGCGGTGCATCAGGGCATGGCGCTGCTGGCCGATCCGCTGGCCACGCCGACGCTCGAACAGGTGCTGCAACGGCCGGGTCCGATCCTGGTGCTCGACCAGATCACCGATCCCCGCAACGTGGGTGCGATCCTGCGATCCGCTGCCGCGTTCGGCGTGGCCGCGGTGATCCTGCAGGACCGCAATGCTCCCGAGGAGACAGGCACCCTCGCCAAGGCCGCTTCCGGCGCGCTGGAGGTGGTCCCGGTGCTGCGTGCAGTAAACCTGTCGCGCACCCTGGTGGCGCTCAAGGCCGCCGGCCTGTGGACGGTCGGGCTCGATGCGGGCGGCAGCCGGCTCGACGGCGGGGCGTTCCGTGACCGCCGTGTGGCGCTGGTGCTCGGCGCCGAAGGCGAAGGCCTGCGCCGGCTGACCCGCGAGACCTGCGACGAGATCGCCGGCCTAGTCATGCCGGGCACCATGGAAAGTCTGAACGTCTCCAACGCCGCCGCGGTCGCGCTCTACGAGCTGGTGCGGAGCTAGGACCTATCCACGCGGCGTCAGCGACTCGGATGCCGCCCGCGCCGTGCGGCAGGCATCCGAACAGTATTTTACCTGGTTCCAGTCACGTGCCCACTTCTTGCGCCAGGTAAATGGCCGTCCGCAGCGTGCACAAGGCTTGCTCGGCAGGTCGGACTTGGCAACGCCGCGCGGCATCAGTTCAGCTTTCCCGTGTTCGTTGGACAGGCAACGTCGCCGGCTTTCAGACCCAGCGTGTCGTTCCACAATGGTGCTGCACCGGCACTACCTGACCGAACGTAACGCCAGCGATGCGTGTGGCGAGCAGCTGCGCCGAAAGATACATACCGGCCGCCAAGAACGTGCCGGGCAAATGTGCCAGGATGATCTCCTGTCGTCTCTCGATATGCGCGTCCAATCATTTCGACCCAACCTGGATGACCCAGCCGGTCCGAATTGCGCTCCTGATATTTGTCCCCAACGCTGGGCGATGCCCATATGGTGCGGATGACCAAGCTGTTGATCTGGTACGATGGTGGTTGCCCGCTCTGCCGACGCGAGATCGCGTTGATGCGCAGGCTCGATCGACGGCAGGCGATCGATTTCGTCGATGTGACACGCGATGGATCTGTCTGCCCGCGCGATCGGACCGAATTGCTGGCTCGCTTCCATGCGCTGGAAGACGGTCAGGTTCTGTCGGGCGCGGCTGCGTTCGCGGCGATGTGGCGGGCGATCCCGTTGCTCAGGCCGGTCGGTCTGGCCGCCCGGAACGCCTCAATCCTGGGCGTGCTTGAGCGGCTCTATGTTCGCTTCCTCCGCATTCGTCCGAGGCTGCAGACGCTGGCACGATGGTCCGAACGCCGGCCGGCGTGACCTGATCTAGATGATGTAGTCGACCGGTGGCAGAGACTGGTCCATCGTGAAAGCCGGCATGCTGGAGTGCCGCGTGCCGACCAGTCGGGCCGGGTTGCCGACCACTGTCGTGTAAGGCCGTACCGACTCCAGCACGATGCTGCCGGCGCCGATCTTGGCGCCTTCGCCGATCTCGATATTGCCCAGGATCTTGGCGCCGGCGCCGATCAGCACGCCACGCCGGATCTTCGGATGCCGGTCGCCGATGCTCTTGCCGGTGCCGCCGAGCGTCACGCCCTGCAGCATCGAGACATCGTCCTCGAGCACCGCCGTCTCGCCGATCACGATGCCGGTGCCGTGATCGATCAGTACGCGCCGTCCGATTTGCGCTGCGGGATGGATATCGAGCCCGAACAGTTCCGAAGCCCGGCTCTGCAGATGCTGCGCCAAGTGCCTGCGGCCGTCCTGCCAGAGCCAGTGTGCCACCCGATACATCTGCAGGGACTGGAATCCCTTGAAGTAGAGAAATGGGGTGACAAGGTCGGGAGAGGCCGGATCACGCTCCTTGATCGCCACCAGGTCGGATGCCGCAGCTGCGACAATTTCCGGATCCGCCGTGTGCGATTCCACCACCAGATCCGCCAGGGCTTCTGCCGGTACGGTCGCGTCGGCCAGCTTGCGCGCGATCAGCCAGGCCAATGCAGTCCTGAAATCCGGGTGGCGACGGATGCTGGTCTGCAGCAGCCGGCCCATGATCGGGTCGCCGCAGCAGCCGGCCTCCGCAAGGAGCTGTCGCCACAGCGCACCAAGGTCGATCGGGCTCAGCGTCGTGCTGACAGACACGGGAGCCTGTCGGGTGATGACTGGATCGAGAGTGGTGCTGTCCATCATGATCGGTCCGAATTTCAAGTCGTGTAGTGGCAGATAGGGATCAATTCGTCGTTCTGCGAGTCAGGAACGACCGCCGCCCATCGCCGCCGTCATGAAGGCGCGCCGGAGACGGGGCATGCGATGCACGCCGGCGATGCCGAGATCACGGACCAGTCGCAATGCCGGGTTGTCGTTGCTGAACAGCCGGTCGAGCAGGTCGGTGGCAGCCAGCATGGCGAGGTTGGCCGGACGCCTGGCTGCCTGGTAGCGACGCAGCAGTGCCGGATCGCCCAGGTCGGTGTCGCCCGCGCGCGCCTCGATCAGCAGCCCGGCCAGCGCTTCGACGTCGCGGAAGCCGAGATTGAGCCCCTGGCCGGCGATCGGATGAATTCCGTGCGCCGCATCGCCAATCAGCGCCAGCCGCGTCGCGACATAGCTGTGCGCGTGCAGGGCGCTCAGCGGATAGAGCCAGCGGCGCCCGACCAGGCGGACCTTGCCCAGATGCATGCCGAGCCGCCGCTGGATCTCGTTCGCATACTGCGTATCGTCGAGCGTCATCAGCTTGCAGGCGACACTATCGCGCTCGCTCCAGACGATCGCCGACAAATGGGGAGCCCCCTCGGTCGGGGCCATCGGCAGTTGTGCGAACGGCCCGCCGGGCAGGAAATGCTCGAGGGCGTGGTTGTGGTGCGGTTTGGTGTGGGCGATCGCGCATACCAAACCGCTCTGGCGATAGCCGAACCGGGTGACGGCGATCCCGGCCTGTCGCCGTAGCGGGCTCTCGCGTCCTTCCGCAGCTACCACGAGCTGGGCTCGTATGGTACGGCCGTCGGTGGTGCGTATGATCGCGGCCTGCTCGGTTCGGGTGACCGAGGCCTCGGCCGGGGCGGCGACATGGATCGTAGGCGTCGCGTGCAGCGTCGCGTTCAGCGCCACGCGCAGGCTGCGCGCCTCGGTCATCCAGCCGAACGGTTCGCCGATTTCATGATGGTCGAAATGCAGGAACAGCGGCGAGGCCGGGCGGCCGGGCTTGCCGTCCGACACCCTGATCCCCTCGATCGGGCAGGACGGCAATGGCAGGTGGCTCCACACGCCGGCAGCCTCGAGCAGGCGGCGCGAACTGGCGGCGATCGCATAGGCGCGGCCGTCGAAATCCGGATGCTCCATCGGCGGCAGCGCGGCGCGGTCGACGATCGCCACCGGCACACCGGCATGGCCGAGGCGGCAGGCGAGCGTGGCGCCGACCGGTCCGGCTCCGACGACGCAGACCGCGACGTCGATCATGGTGTCACTCATCTGCAAGGCTCCAGAATCTATTCGCCGGTCGAGCATGTGGCGGTTGCGCGTAATATGAGCGTAGCACCGCCGATCGCTGCACCAATTTCGTGCACAGGCGTGACTTTCGAGACGCGCACGGGGACATCGTTCGTCGTGGCGAAACTGTGGCATGGATTTTGGATCGATTGCGTGCCAAATCCAGAGATGCTCCGGCGCGGCGTTGGAGAGGGTTCGTCCGGCCCGGCATGTGCCGACCAGCCGTCTGGACCAGGCAGAAGAAAGAGAGAGAGGTGCGATGAAGCTCGTCACAGCAGTCATCAAGCCCTTCAAGCTCGATGACGTAAGAGAGGCGCTGACGCCGCTTGGTGTTCAGGGACTCACGGTCTCCGAGGTGAAGGGGTTTGGTCGCCAGAAAGGCCAGACCGAAATCTACCGCGGTGCGGAGTATCACGTCAGTTTCCTGCCGAAGGTCAAGATCGAGGTCGCCGTGTCGGACGACATGGTGGATCAGGTGGTCGAAGCCATCCTGCAATCGGCGCACACCGGCAAGATCGGCGACGGCAAGATCTTCGTGAGCGAGATCCTGCGCGCCGTCCGGATTCGTACCCGAGAGACCGGCGAGGATGCGCTGTGAGGGACATCACTCCGATGCACGCTGCTCCCGCTGTTCGATCGTCGTTGTCGCTTAACATACGCACCGGCGTCGCAACCACGATGGCACTTGCTGCCGTAACGCTGCTGGCGTTCGCTCATCCGGCACTTGCCGCCGACGCTGCACCTGCCGCACCCGTCGCACCTCCGAAGATCGATTCCGGCGATACTGCCTGGATGCTCACCAGCACCGCACTCGTGCTGATGATGACCGTTCCTGGCCTGGCGCTCTACTACGCCGGCATGGTGCGCAAGAAAAACGTCCTCGCCACCCTGATGCAGGCGTTCGCGATCTGCTGCCTGGTCACCATCACCTGGGTTGTTGTCGGCTACAGCCTGACCTTCACCACCGGCTCGGCCTATATCGGCGATTTCTCGCGCTTCATGCTGCACGGCATGGCCGCGAACATCACCAAGGGCAGCGATGTGGGCTTCACGCTCGGCGCGGGATCGTCCAACCCGACGGTCACGACGATCCCCGAGAGCGTCTACATGATGTTCCAGATGACGTTCGCGATCATCACCCCGGCCCTGATCGCCGGCGCCTTTGCGGACCGCATGAAATTCTCCGCCATGTGCGTCTTCATGGTGCTCTGGTCGATCGTCGTCTACGCACCGATCGCGCACTGGGTCTGGAGCCCGATCGGCTGGGTCGCCGCGTTCGGCGCGATCGACTTCGCCGGCGGCACTGTCGTTCACATCAATGCCGGTATCGCCGGCCTGATGTGCGCGCTCGTGCTCGGCAAGCGCACCGGCTACGGCCATGACGACATGTCGCCGCACAACCTGACCTACGCCGTCATCGGCGCCTCGCTCCTGTGGGTCGGCTGGTTCGGCTTCAATGCGGGTTCCGCGCTCGGGGCGAACGGCCGCGCCGGCATGGCGATGGCCGCCACCCAGATCGCCACCGCCGCGGCGGCTCTCGGCTGGATGTTTGCCGAGTGGATCATCAAGGGCAAGCCGACGGTTCTCGGCATCATTTCCGGCGCCGTTGCCGGACTGGTCGCCATCACCCCGGCATCGGGCTTCGTGCTGCCGGGCGCCTCGATCATCATCGGTCTCGTCGCCGGCGTGGGCTGCTACTTCGCGGCAACCACCCTCAAGCACATGCTCGGCTATGACGACAGTCTCGACGCCTTCGGCGTGCACGGCGTCGGCGGCATCATCGGTGCGCTGCTGACCGGCGTGTTCGCTTATGGCCCGCTCTCGGCAACCGATGCGTCTCCGGGCGGAATTGTCGGCTCGTTCGCCCAGTTCATCATCCAGGGCAAGGCCGTCCTGGTGACAGTGATCTGGAGCGGCCTGCTGTCGTTCATCCTGCTCAAGATCATCGACTGGACCATCGGTCTTCGCGTCAGCCACGACGACGAGGTCGAGGGCCTGGACATGACCATGCACGGCGAACGTCTCGGCTGATCGTTCGCATTGCTTTTCGACATGACGAAGGGCGGCCCGCGGGTCGCCCTTTTTCATTTCGCGGCCGTTTCCGCCCGCACGAACATCCGGTTGGTCGCGTAGCTGATCCAGACATCGTGGATGGCGAACCAGTCCGCGCCCAGCAGCAGGTCCGCCTGCTCGTCGAGCGGTGCCACCGTCAGCACCGGCCGACGCTGCGTTTCCCCGCCTATCGTCAATGTTTTGAAACGGTGCCAGTGGTAGCTGGTCTCGTGCAGATCCACGCCCGCGGTGATGCCGCCCGGATCGCCATCGAGCCGGTCCGCATCGACGCCGAGCCTTGCCGCCGCCCGGCGCGACAGGATGCGCGAGCGCGCCCCGGTATCGACCAGCGCGGTGATCGCGACGCCATTGAGTTTGGCCGCGAAAGTCAGCCGGTTGCCGTGCCGATCGAGCGGGATGGTATCGAACGCCCCGTCCCAGGCCGGCGGTGGCAAGCAGAGCAGGGATGCAGATCGTATCCGCCAGAAAACGATTCGATGCCGTTGCAGATCGAACTCGACATCGAACTGCGACAGCACGTCCGCGCCGATCAGCCCCGCCACCGGTGGCGTCACCACCGGCATGCCGGGCAATCCGCCGACCGGCATGCTGCCGCCGGGCAGGTGCCACCCGCCGATCGCGAGGTCGGAATAGAACACGTTCGGCACAGTCCGGCCGGTGCCCCCGGTTCCCTGCATCACCGTCCGGCGCGACGGATCGCGAGCCAGGAGCAGCCGGTCCGCACCCAGTTCGGTAAACAGTCCGCCATCCGATCCGGTATCGACCAGCATGCTCGCCGCCCGTCCGCCGATGCCGACCGACATGGTGATGAAGCCGTCATCGTCGCGAAGCAGCGTCGTCGCAACCGCGCCTCGCTGGCACGACTGGCCGGATGCCGGCATCGCGACACCGACCGCCAGCAAGGTTGCGGCAGCCAGTCCGGCAAGGCGACCCCGGATCATGCCAGAGGTGCTGGCGCCTCCATCCAGGAGCGTTCGAGACTGCGCCGTTTCGAGCGTGAGTTCGCTTTTCGGGAGTGCCATCGGCCGTGAGCACCGGAAGCGTAAGGTGCGGCGTCGGCTCATCGGCATGGCAGCACGTCCGTACGGTCCGTCAGAGGCGGGAGGCAAACGCATCCGTGGCGTCGAGCAGAGCGGTCATGATGCCGGGTTCGGTGGTGGCGTGCCCCGCATCCTCGATCAGGTGGAACTCGGCGGCCGGCCAGGCCCGGTGCAGTTCCCAGGCGGTGCGGGCCGGGGTGGCGACGTCGTAGCGGCCCTGCACGATCACGCCGGGCAGATGGGCGATCCGGCCGACGTCGCGCAGCAGTTGCCCGTCCTCGAGCCAGGCGCCATGCACGAAATAATGGTTCTCGATCCGTGCGAAGGCCAGCGCGAACGCGTCGCCGCCGTGCTGGATGGTGAGCGACGGGTCCGGCAGCAGCGTCAGCGTCTCGCCTTCCCACAGGCTCCAGGCGCGTGCTGCCTGCAACTGTATGGCTGGATCGTCGCCGATCAGGCGTTTCCGGTAGGCCGCCATCAGGTCGCCGCGCTCTGCCTCGGGAATCGGCGCCAGGAACCGTTCCCACTTGTCCGGGAACAACCACGACGCCCCGTCCTGGTAGTACCAGAGCAGCTCCGCGCGTCGCATGCCGAAGATGCCGCGCAGGATCAGCCCGGTCGCCCGCTCCGGATGCGCCTGCGCATAGGCCAGCGCCAGGGTGCTGCCCCAGGAGCCGCCGAACACCAGCCAGCGCGCGGTGTCGGTCATGATCCGCAGCCGCTCGATGTCGGCGATCAGGTGCCAGGTGGTGTTGGCCTCCAGCGATGCGTGCGGGCGGGACCGGCCGCAGCCGCGCTGGTCGAACAGCAGCACCCGGTAGCGCGCCGGATCGAACAACCGGCGCTGCGTCGGCGTACAGCCGCCGCCCGGCCCGCCATGCAGGAACACCACCGGGATGCCGTCCGGGTTGCCGCATTGCTCCCAATAGACGCTGTGCCCGTCGCCGACGTCCAGCGTGCCATGCGCATACGGCTCGATCGGCGGATACAGCATGCGCCTGGTGTCGTGCCTGTCAGTCACCCGATCCTCCTGTCGCCTTGCCGGCCTCGCCGAGATCCATGCCGGACCGTGGATGGGTCCGTCGCCAGACATCCATCAGGTGCGCCTCGTCGGCCAGCGTGTAGCGCTGCGTGCTGGACAGGCTGGCATGGCCCAGCAACTCCTGGATCGAGCGCAGATCGGCACCGCCTTCCAGCAGATGGGTGGCGAACGAGTGCCGTAGCGCGTGTGGCGTCGCGTGCTCGGGCAGCCCCGCCAGCCGGCGATAGTCGCGCATCGCTTTCTGCGCCACCGCCGCATCCAGCCGGCCGCCGCGCACACCGGGAAACAGCGGCGCGTCCGGAAACGGCGCCGGATGAGCCTTGGCCCAGGACAGGAGCGCCGACACCACGGCAGGCAGCAGCGGCACCAGCCGTTCCTTGTTCCCCTTGCCGCGCACGCGCAGCACGCTGCCGGTGCCGGCGGTGGTCCGTGGCAGGTCGCGGAGATCGAGCGACAGCGCCTCGTTGATGCGCAGGCCGGCGCCGTACAGCAGGGTGAACAGGGCGGTATCCCGGCCTTCCGCCATCGTTGTGTGTGCCAGCGAGGCGATCCCCTCCGGCACCGCCAATGCCGCCGGAACCGGCAGCGGACGCGGCAGCGGTGTCCGGATGCGCGGCGAGGCCATCAATCCTGGCGCTGCGTTGTCCACCCCATGCCGGCGCGACAGATGCCGGTAGAAACTGCGCATCGCCGACATCCGGCGCACCCGGGTGCGGTTGGCCTTGTCCCTGGAGAAGTCGCGCGCCATTCCCGCCAGCCGCGCCTCGTCGGCAAGCCAGGCGCGCAGGTCGGCCTGGCGCAGGCTCGCCAGATCGGCCAGATCCGGCTCGCTGCCCAGATGCATCGTCAGGAAGCCTACGAACCGCGCGAGATCGCCACGATAGGCGTCGATCGTGTGCGGGCTGGATCGTTTCTCGTCGCGCAGCCAGTCCAGGAACTCCTGCACCAGCATCACGGCTCCCGGGCTCGATGGCGCGCTCATCGCCGGTCTCCGGCTGCAAGCGTCTCGATCCGGGCGCCCAGCGCCTCGCCCAGGAATGCCAGTGCCGCCCGGCCACCGCCACCCGCGGTGCCACCGGTCATGCTGGCGGGCAGGCCTTCTTCCAGCACGGCCGCATCGCGGCTGGCCAGCGCCAGCAGCATCGGCGGCAGGCCCGGAACCGGAACACGCAGCAGCGCATCCTGCGTCGCCAGTCCGGCCGCTTCGCCATGCAGCTCGATCGCGTCCCAGGGCGTCGTCCGTACCAGCACGTCGCGCGTTCCCAGCAGCCGCGCGACCGTCCCGGCCGGCACGTTGCGTGCCATCAGCAACTGGAGCAGGGAGCCGTGAGCGCCGCCGACCTGTTCGATGCAGAGCAGCGCGGAATCGATCCCGAGCAGTCCGGGCAGGTCGCTGGTGACCCATTCGCCGATATCCTGCGTTCCGATCAGCGCCAGCACCGCCGCGCGTACCCTGTCGACCAGGCCGATCGCCGCGCGCCCGGCCTGCAGCACGCTTTCCGCATGCGCCGTCATGTCCGCCGCCTGCTGGCGCGCCGCCCCGATCATCGCCGCCATGTGGTCGGCCAGGATCTCGCCATGCACGCGGCGTGGCGGCGACAGCAGGCTGTAGATGTCCATCCGGGTCGCCAGCCAGTCGGGGTTGTCGGTCAGGAACCGGGCGACCCGGCCTTCCTCGTCCAGCCGATCGGACACCGTGCGGTCATTGTCCATTAAGGTGATCGCTCCCACACTGAGGATGACCACGAGCAGGATTGCTGCCCGAACTGGCCGATCCGCCCGAAATCGATGGAACCCTGTCCCTGAAGCGTGTCACGCAGCCGAGCTTAGACGTCCCCGACGTACCGACAAAGGGCCGGTTGGAAAGCGCACCGGCGAGCGGGACAGGTGTGCCGCGCGTCTCGGTACTGTTGCCGTATCCGCTCCAGGGTGCGTTCGACTATGCCCTGCCGGATACGCTGTCGCTGGAACCCGGCGACATCGTGCTCGTCCCGCTGAATCGTCGTGCCGAGGTCGGCGTGGTCTGGGATGCGCCGGTCGGCCTGCCGCCCGATCTGGCCGCACCACCCTCCCGGCCGGTGGCGGACGCCAAGCTGAAGCCGGTCGCGGGACTGCTGGACATCCCGCGCATGCCCGAGAGCCTGCGCCGCTTCGTCGACTGGGTTGCCGGCTACACGCTGAGTCCGCCCGGACTGGTGCTGGCGATGGCGCTCCGGACCAACGCGTCGCAGCCGATCCCGCCCACGACCGGCTGGATCCGGTCAGGCAGCAATTCCACCACGGCACGCCTCACGCCGGCCCGGCAGCGCGTGCTGCAGGCGTTGGTGGACGGCCTCCCGCGCAATACCGGCGAACTCGCGCGCCTGGCCGGGGTCGGGACCGGCGTGGTGCGCTCTATGGCGGAAGCGGGCCTGCTGATGGAGGTGGTGATCGAGACCCCGTCCGCATTCCGCCGGCCCGATCCGGACCATCAGGACCCGGTGCTGTCGCCGGACCAGGAACGCACTGCGGAAAAGCTCAGGAACCTGGTGCATGCCAGGCGTTTCCAGGCGGCGCTGCTGGACGGCGTGACCGGTTCCGGCAAGACCGAGACCTATCTGGAAGCGGTCGCGGCATGCCTTGCCGAAGGCCGGCAGGCGCTGGTGCTGCTGCCGGAAATCGCGCTGTCGGCGCAGTGGCTGCAGCGTTTCGTGCGCCGGTTCGGCGTCGAGCCGGCGGTCTGGCACTCCGACCTCGGTTCCAAGCGCCGTCGCATCACCTGGCGAGCCGTCGCCGGCGGCGAGGCGCAGGTCGTCGTCGGCGCGCGGTCGGCGCTGTTCCTGCCGTTTCCGGACCTCGGCCTGGTGATCGTCGACGAGGAGCACGAGACCGCCTTCAAGCAGGAGGACGGCGTCACCTACCATGCGCGCGACATGGCGGTAGTGCGTGCGCGCCTGTCAGCAGCACCAGTGGTGCTGGTGTCGGCGACGCCCAGCCTGGAGACGCTGGCCAATGTCGAAAGCGGCCGTTACGAGCGCCTGTCCCTTGCCGTGCGGCATGGCGGCGCAAGCCTGCCGACCGTCGAGACGATCGACCTGCGCGACCATCCGCCCGAGCGCGGCCGGTTCCTGAGCCCGGCGCTGATCGAGGCGGCGCTGGAGGCGATGCGTCGCGGCGAGCAGGCAATGCTGTTCCTGAACCGGCGCGGCTATGCCCCACTCACGCTGTGCCGCGCCTGCGGACATCGCATCCAGTGCCCGAACTGCACCGCCTGGCTGGTCGAGCATCGCGCGCGCCGGCAGCTCGCCTGCCATCATTGCGGCCATACCGAAGCGGTGCCGACGCATTGTCCGTCCTGCAACGCCGAGAACAGCCTGACCCCGATCGGGCCCGGCGTGGAGCGCATCACCGAGGAAGCCCGCGAGACCTTTCCCGATGCCCGCATCCTGGTGATGGCGAGCGACACGCTGCCCGGCCCGAATGCCGCCACCGAGGCGGTACGCAAGATCGCCGACCGCGAGGTTGACCTGATCATCGGCACCCAGATCGTCGCCAAGGGCTGGCATTTCCCGGGGCTGACACTGGTGGGCGTGGTCGATGCCGATCTCGGCCTGGCCGGCGGCGACCTGCGCGCCGCCGAGCGCACGGTGCAACTGCTGCACCAGGTGGCTGGGCGGGCGGGTCGGGCCGAAGCGCCGGGCCGGGTGCTGCTGCAGACCTACAACCCGACCCATCCGGTCATGCAGGCGCTGATCGCCAACGACTTCGCCACCTTCATGCAGAAGGAGGCAGCCCAGCGCCGGCCCGGCAACTGGCCGCCCTATGGCCGTCTCGCCGCCCTGATCGTCAGCGCCGACACCGCGGAGGCGGCCGACGCAGCCGCGCAGGCGCTCGGTCGAAGCGCGCCGACGGGGGAGGGGCTGCAGGTGCTGGGTCCGGCACCGGCACCGCTCGCGATCCTGCGCGGCCGCCATCGCCGGCGTTTGCTGTTGCGTACCCGACGCGAGATCGCGGTGCAGCCGATCCTGCGCAGCTGGCTGCATGGATTGCAGTTCGCGCGTTCGGTGCAGGTCGATGTGGATATCGACCCGGTATCGTTTCTCTAAATCAGGTATTGGCAGAAATCAGTCTTTAGGCGGATTGGTATCAGCTCCCGATAGCCTCCGGCATCCAAAGTCTCCCACGAGAGTTGCGTTCACCGTGGGTTGTATCGGCAGATGCTCAAGGCCCGAGTGGACGCCATAATGTCACCGACGGTCCAACTTCTCACATCCGGTTCATGTTCAAACCACCACCTGACTCCGTTAGTAGTGTAAAATCTGCATAGGAGCCAGTTTTCAGGGCTGTTCGACAATAACGGATCAGCCCGTTTCTGCTACCGGATTCTGGCTGTGCTTACCCGGGAGGCTTGCGATCCGGAATTCGGGTACCAACTGGACATGGACTGAATTAAACAATGGAGTGTTTGTTGCAAATTCGAGCAGTCTTGTTAACGGCAGGGATGATAGCCACCGGAACGACAGAGATGTCGGCGGCGGAAGTTTCGGCGAACGGATTGTCGCCTTGGGCACAATCGAATGCAACGATATCAGTCGATTGCGCCGATTTTCAGAAGCAGCCAAGCGGCGCCTGGAAAATCCTGCGGGCCACTCGCGTCGGGATTGGAACTTCTGATTATAATACCGGAGGTGGGGGATATTTGGTTGCCGGACTGATCCAAAGTGACGGGCCGAACATCTACGGCGCAGTTGACCGGGCATGTAGAACAAATGGTTTCGAGCAGCGTACGCGCTGAGCAAAACTCGACCCGTTATCTGCGTAACCTATTGTCCGGAAACCAACTTCAAAGATATCGAGTGCATTCTCGGTCGACTAATCGATCGTCCCCGTCGCTATGCCATCCACCGCCTGGGACACATAAATGCGACCGAGGCGTCGGTGAAATTCAAGTCAGCTGCCGAAGGCATCTTACCACCGTTCATGGAAAGCCCTGCTGTCCATAAAGTTCTATGCAAAAAAACCGGACCGCGCGGGCCCGGTTTCTTGCACAATTACTAATCGGACCTAACGGCCCGAGATGAGGCGGTCGGGTTATGCATCGCCCATGAAGCTGGTGGACTTCAGGTTGGTGACGTTGTCGAACGTGATCGTTGACTTATCGGCGAGCGTGATCGTGGTGTTGGCGCCGCTAATCACTGCAGTGCTGAGCGTCTTGGTAACTTCGTTGGCGCCGTAGCCATAAAGCTGGACCATGTTCCCGGCGGAGCTGCCGAAATCGCTGATCGTAATCGAAGCCGAGCTCATCGTGCCGTTTGCGGCAATGATGAACTGGTTCTCACCGGCGCCGCCAGTAAGGGTCTGATTGCCGATGCCGGCCACCAGCGTGTCGGCGCCGCTGCCACCGCTGATGCTATCGCCAGCTGCAGTGGACTGGTTCGAGACGAAGCCGATGAAGCCCTGGGTGCTACCCGAGCCATTGAGGGTCTCGTTGCCGGAGCCCGCAATGACCATGCCATGGCCACTGTAGGTGATGTTCGAGCCATTCGCACCGAACACGGTGGCCGTACCAGCGCCGGAATTGACAGTCGCATTGCCGACGCCACCGATGAAGGTGAGCGCAGAACTGCCGGTCCCGGTCAAGGACGTTCCAGCCGCACCATATACGGTAGTATCGCCAGCTGCGTTAATCGTGTCGGACGTGCCTGCAAAGACGGTCGACGTGCCGTTCAGCGTGTAGAAACTGTTCGTGCCACCGATGATCGACGCGGTGCCGGTGCCGCCGGAAAGGCTGGTATTGGTACCATTGGTGTCGTCGACAACCAGGTTGCCGGAGCTGCCATAGATGGTGCTGCTCGTGCCGGTAAGGCTGATGGTAGCGTCGCCCGAATTGGCGATGATGCGATCGGTGCCGTCCGAAATGACGGTGTCGGCGCCAGTGCCGAGATTGATCAGGTTGTTGCCCGTGCCGCCGTAGATCGTGGTCGAACCGGAACCGGAAAAGATGCTGTCGTTGCCGTCACTTGTCGCGATAGTATAGGTGCCTGCACCTGATCCGATGAACAGGTTGTTCCCACCTCCAGCGATGAACGTGCCGGACTCATTGCCCGAGATGAATGTCGCGCCGCCGATGCCGACCAGCGTGTTGAGCGTGGTGCCGGCCGTGGCTGCGGAAGCGTCGAGAAAGACGTGATCGGTCGTCTCGGTCGTTAAATGATCGTATCCTGACGGATAGGTATAGAAGCCCCCGGTGGTTGCAACATACTCGTTTACGGACGATCCACCAGCAGGTGGCACGTTCGCACCATTGCCCTCAGCCGCGAAAAAGTTTCCGCTGGTCGATGCGTTCGCGACTGCACTTTGATAGGCTTTAGCTAATGAATAGGCTTGGCTGCCGTTGACCGTGACCGGGATCATATGTCCCGATGCGCCCACAACCGTTACTACGCCACCACTTGCCATAATTAATCCCCTTTTGATTTTATAACGATCAATCGATCATTGCGACCAAACTAACGCGTGCAATGGTTAACTATCACGGCTACCGCGCGGTGCAAGTAGAAACCCCTGTCGCCAGAAGCATTTAATCTAAAACCAGAGTTTAATCATGTAATTATAACGCTGGAAGTCTTTCGGACTACTTACTGTGTCCGTCGAGTGTTTGACGAGTACTGTCCAATCGTTAAATTGTCACCAATTGGCGTTCGCATGGATGCGTGCATATGAATTATATTTAAAGCGGAACTAAACGTACATCTGTATAGATCTGCGAGTATTTAAAGGAGCTGGCTAAGCTTTGAATTCGTTCGATGCACCGAAGGATATCGATGAAGTGTCTTCGGCCAATAAAGAATAGCAAGGTAAGACCTGTTTGGCAGGCAAAGTTGACGATCGCGCAACGACACGCTTTGCCGCATACTCCGGGTTGGCGAGATCCAGCATGTGAGCCATATGCTTGGAGTTCCGATTGGAATGTTCTTCTGCCGGTACCGTCCCCATCGACGCAGCCGAGATTCTCCGGTTTTATCGTGATCATACCGTTATAAAATGGATGAAGGCAGTCTGCTTTCTAAAGCGCTGCTTTTTCCGACGACACGGATTCACCGCTGCATGCGCCTGCCGAATAACTTGGTCCTGCAGCAGCCCGGCACAGTTCTATGCCGATAAGCTGACTGGGACAGACGTCGGTAGTGAAAGATACGGCGCAGCAGTCAGTATATGAGGGGAAGCTGCGGGAACAGGACCTTTTGTATCTTCGACATCTGCCTGTTCAGGCTATCTGGTATTGTTGTAGAAACAGAGAAGTTTATAGTTAAAATTAAGGTAAACATCCTAATAATGCGCTATCGGCCGGTTGAACGGTCAAGCAGATCACTGTGGAGCATGCCGCCCATGTCATGCTGGTGCATCGATAGGAGACCTATGCCTCAGGCGGCTTCCAGTCACGTGACCCGTTGGACAGCGGGATAGTGTGCTGGTTAAGAGTTTGTTGGTTCCGTGAGCTACTCGATAGTTGCCTGACAGCGGGGTTCAACTCGTTACCAGGCAGGATATGGATGCGGTGGTTGTTGTGCCCGCGAGCGACTGACTTCGGCTTGCCTGTCGTCAGGCTGGCCTTGAGGGAGCTGCTGCCTGGACATGCGCGTGGCAACCTTGACGTGCACAAGCAGGCCAACAATCGACGCCGTCGGTCCCCGGCTTTCCCCTTCGACCGTAACGACTGGTAAAATCCAGGCAGGAAATCTCCGGTGCTGGCAACGCCTCATGCTTGGCAAATGCGTCCACCTGATCGAAGGCGACATGATCACGGCGACCGCGTTCACCCACAATCTGAAAGGTGTGATCCGGAGCGCAGGAGACGTCCACGTGCCTGGTGTTCCAGCACGTGATCCGTTCGAGGCAGCAGGGTCGAAAAGCAGCCGATGGCGGCTTTCTCACCGGTTCGGCTATGATTGCCCGGTTGGGTCGGGGCGATTGGTCGATGAGCGTTCTATGGTGCCAAGGCATGTTCGCCAGTGGCTCGACCTGGCTCTACAACGTGGCTCTGGCTGTGGCGCACGCGATCGATCCGGATCGCGCGATCGACGGACGGTTCGTGTTCAACGTGTCGGACGCGGTAGGCCTGGACGCACCCGGCGTTCGCCATGTGGTGAAAGCGCATCAGGCAAGGGATGGCGTCGATGTCATCGCGGCGAGAGCCGACGCTATTCTGGTAACGCTGCGTGATCCGCGCGATGCCGTCGTGTCGCTGATGCAGTACCAGAAATTCTCGTTCAATCGCGCGCTGCTGAACGTATGCAATGCCGCCGAAGCGTGTGTGCTGCTCGGGCGTCTGCCCCAAGCCGTCACGCTGCATTACGAACTCGGCTTCGTCGACGATCCACGGACGATCGATGGAATTGCGGGACACATGGGTGGAAGCCTGCTGCCCCGGCAGCGGGACGCGATTTTCCAGGCAACTCGCCGGCCGGCGGTCGAGGCTTTCATCGCCCGGCTGAACGCCGAACTGACCACCATCATCGATCGCGACGGCGACATCTATGATCTGCGCTCGCACTGGCATCTGCATCACGCCGGCCGCACCGGCGAAAGCGGACGATGGCGACGCCTGCTTTACCCGGCGCAGATCCAGGGCATAGAAACGTCCCTGGGCGACTGGATGAACCTGTTCGGCTACCAGCCGAGCGAGAGAAGCCTCGAGATGAAAGCAGCATGGGGAATATCGGGTCGATGAAGCGTATCGCGTTGTTTTCGTTCAGTGCCGTTCTGGCTGCCGGGACGGCTCTTGCCGCTCCGGCTCCCGGCCATCCCCTGCATGAGTTCAGCCAGGTTGCGGTTTCGCAGGATGGCGCGCAGGTCGCGACCCTCGAAGGGGATCTGCCCGCGGACGAGAATGCCGAGCCTGCGTATGCGATCGTGATCCGACGGATCGACGGCACCGGCTCTCCCATTACGGTCGGCCTGCCGTGCAAGGGGGCCGGTTGCGTCCCGTCGTCGCTCGCCTGGTCGCCGGACGGCCGGCATCTGGCGTTCGTGCTGAAACAGCCTTCCGTCGACAAGGCCGGCAAAACCGGCAAGCCGCAGCGTTTCGTCTATTCGGTCGATGCGGATGGGACGAAGGCCGCCCGGCTGCTGGCCTTCGATGGCACGCTGGAGCGCCTGCGCTATGGGCCGGACGGAACGCTGGCGGTGCTGGCGACTGCCGGCGCGCACAAGGAACCAGGTGCCACCCAGGCAGGGGCGAAGCTGACGGGCGAGATCGGCGAGAGCGAGGACGAGCAGCGGATCGCCACGATCGCGAACGGCGCGCTGCGGTTCCAGTCGCCCGCCGACCTGTATGTCTATGAATATGCGTGGCAGCCCGATCCGGCACGGCCCGATCATGCCCGTTTCATCGGCACCGCGGCGCATGGCAACGGCGACAACAACTGGTGGATCGCCCGGCTCTACGCCTTCGACGGTCCGGCCGCGCGCCTGCTCTACACGCCGCCGCAGCGCCAGCAACTGGCCGATCCGGTGGTCTCGTCGGATGGCCGGTCACTGGCCTTCATCGGCGGTATCATGAGCGATTTCGGGTCGACCGGAGGGGACGCGTTCAGGCTGGCCCTCGATGCTCCGCAGGCCTCGCCGCCGGTGCTGCAGAACCTCACGCCGAACCTGCACGCCAGCGTCACGTCGCTGTCATGGTCGTGCGGAGGCGATGGCCTGACCGCGACGGCACTGGCCGGGTCGAAGACCGAGCTGTTCGGGTTGGGAGGAGCCGACCCGGGGCGCCCGTCCTGGTCCGGCGAGGAGACGTTGACCGAAACCGGACATTCCCTCGGAATTGCCTGCGGCGGCGGCGTCAGCGCCGCGGTCCACCAGAACTTCACCACCGCGCCAGAGCTCGAGGCCGGTCCGATCGGCCAGTGGCACGCGCTCACCCACGCCAATGCCGGCCAAACCGTGCCGGCGACGGCGACCAGCGTGACCTGGCGCAATGACGGGTTCGACGTGCAGGGCTGGCTGCTGTCTCCCAAGGGTGCGCCGACCGACATGGCGGCTGCGAAAGGGCCGATGATCGTGTCCATCCATGGCGGTCCGTCGGCTGCGAACGTGCCGGCCTACCTCACGCCGCGCGGGTCGTCGTTGTTCCTGTTGCAGGCGGGCTATCGGGTGTTCCTGCCCAACCCGCGCGGCAGCTTCGGCCAGGGCGAAAAATTCGCTCAGGCCAATGTGCGCGACTTCGGCTATGGCGATCTGCGCGACGTGCTGACCGGGATCGACGCGGTCGAGCGTACGGTTCCGGTCGACGACCACCGTCTCGGCGTGACCGGCTACAGCTATGGCGGCTACATGACGATGTGGACGGTGACGCAGACCAACCGCTTCAAAGCCGCCGTCGCCGGTGCGGGCGTGTCGGACTGGCAGTCGTACTACGGCGAGAACGGCATCGACGAGTGGATGCTGCCGTTCTTCGGCGCGTCGGTCTACGACGACCCGGCGATCTACGCGAAAAGCTCGCCGATGAGCTTTATCAAGCAGGTGCGTACGCCGACCTTCGAATATGTGGGCGATGCCGATGTGGAATGCCCGATGCCGCAGACCCAGGAATTCTATCACGCGCTACACACGCTCGGCGTTCCGACGCAGTTCGTGGTGTATGCGGGGCAGGGCCACGGCATGAAGGATGCGGGCGACCGTGCCGACGCGCGTCGTCGGACGCTGGCTTGGTTCGGGCGCTATCTCGGGCATAGCGCGTCGAACGGCTGAGCATCGACCGATCTTACTATTACTCGACTGTTAACGATTCTTGCTGAAACACCAGACCAGAGGTTTTTTCCGATTTGCTTTGATCGGAGAGATTTCTGGTCTGGGCTGTCATCCGACGACAGGCCGGCAAACTTTTACCGTCGGCGCCCGGCCAACATCAATCCACACAGGGCGGTGCCGAAGGTCAGCGCCGCTCCAATGCTCGGCCGGTTCTTGTGGGCCCAGACCTGTGCGCTCGTGGAAAGGGATTCCTTGTCGAACGGTCCATGCGTCGACGAAACGCGTGTCGACGGGGTGAACAGGTTCGCGTCGTGTGCGTCGGCGATGCCCTGGTTGGAAGATTTCAGGGTGCGTGGACCGAACGTTGCGAGCAGCCGGTCGGCGAGTGCAGGAGCCAGCTGGTTGAGCAGCGCGATCTGAACCGTCTGGCCGCCGATCTTGAGTTCGCGCTGCCGGTTGGTCGCCGCGAAATGGATCGCGTCCGCCACGATCTCGGGCTGATACACCGGCGGTGGCGGCCGTGGCAGCCCGTCCATGTGCGCGGTCGCATGGGTATAGAACGGCGTGTTGACGCTTGGCGGATAGACGATCGTCAGATGCACGCGGCTGCGCTCGCCGAGCAGTTCGCCGCGAACCGCCTCGGTGAAGCCGCGCATCGCGTATTTGGCACCGGCGTAGGACGACAGCAGCGGCGCCGCACGCAAGCCGAGCGCCGAACACACATTGACGATGGTGCCGGCATTGCGCGGCCGCATATGTTCCAGCGCGATCCGGGTGCCGTTGACGGTTCCGAGATAGACCACCTCGGTGACACGCCGGAACTCGGCTTCCGAACTGTCCAGGAAGGTTCCGAACACGCCGACACCGGCATTGTTGATCCAGACCTTGATCGGGCCCAACGCCGCTTCGAGAGTCGCCGCGGCCCGACGCAGGGCATCGCTGTCGGTCACGTCGGCGATGCAGGTCACGACCGTTGCACCGCTGGCGGCGAGGGACGCCTCGGCTGCGTCGAGTGCCGGTTTGCCGCGCGCGATCAGGCCGATCTTCCACCCCTTGCGGGCAAAAAGCTCCGCGGTGCTCAGGCCGATGCCCGAGGATCCGCCGGTGATGACGACGACGTCCGAGTTGCTGCTCACTGACATGCTCTACCTTTGCCGGGCAATTCGCCCCTCAGCGCAGGTGGGACCGTTACGGCAACCCCGAAACCCTCGCGGCTCTGCAAACTGGTCGGCGGACGTAGTCGTGATGTCCGCCGATGTCGACTGCAGTTATCGGCTGCTCGGACCCACCTGGCCTTCCTTCGGGTAGGCCGGCAGCAATGGCGGCGGCGGCGTCACCACATGCGGCATACGGCCGAGCTCGTCGGTCATCATCTTCACACCGGTCTCGAGCTGGATGTCGTGGTCGGTCAGGAACTCGCCCGGTACATCCTCGAGGTCGACATCCGGGTCGACGCCGTGGTTCTCGATCACCCACTGGCCGTCGGTGCCGTAGAGACTGTCCTCCGGCACGGTGATGTATCCGCCATCGAGCATCGTCCACTGCCCGCGTATGCCGCGCACGCCGCCCCAGGTGCGCGTGCCGACCAGCTTGCCGAGGCCGTACTTGCGGAAATAGTAAGGGAAGATGTCGCCGTCCGAAGCGGAGTAGTGGTTGATCAGCGTTACCTTCGGCCCGTTCACCAGTTGCTGTGGGATCGTCATCGCAGCACGCTCGCGGTTGGTCGACATGCCGATCAGCACGCGGCGCAGCCGCTCCAGCACCATCTGGTCGATGAAGCCGCCATTGTTCCAGCGATCGTCGATCACCAGCGCCTGTCGGTCGATCTGCGGGTAGAACTGGCGGACGAACTGCTCCATCCCCAGGCTTTCCATGTCGCTCAGGTAGATGTAGCCGACCCGGCCGCCGGAAAGCTGGTCCACCTTCTGCCGGTTATGATCGATCCAGTACTGCTCGCGGACGGCGAGTTCGTTGGCGATCGGATCGACCGTCACGTCGCGCCGGGGTGCGGTGGCGGAACTCGACACCGTCAGCGTGACCGGCCCCTGCAAGCCGACGAACAGGCTCTCCGGCGCGTCGGGCGCCTTCAGCTCGCGGCCGTTCACAGCCAGCAGCATGTCGCCTTCATGCACGTTGACGCCCGGTTCGGTCAGCGGGCTGCGGTAGCGCGCGCGAGTGTTGTCGCCGGGATAGATCCTGGCGAACCGGTAGCGTCCGGTCGCGACATCGAGCGCATAATCCACGCCGAGCAACGGCGTCGTCACCGCCTCGGTCGGATCGCCATCGTCGCCGCCGCCGACATAAGTGTGCGAATTGCCGATCTCGCCCTGAACCTGGCCGATCACGTAGTTCAGATCGTCGCGGGTGCCGACCAGGGGCAGCAGCTTCGCATAGGAATCATGCACCGCCTTCCAGTCGCCGCCGTTCATCGCCGCGCTGTAGAACAGGTCGCGCTCTAGCCGCCACGCGTTCTCGAACATCTCCGCCCATTCCCGGCGCGGCTCGATCCGGGCGCGCATACCGTCGAGCGACAGGGTCTTGTCGTCGGTATGGCCCGGCTTGGCGTCGATGACGTGCCAGTCCTTGTCCTGCTTGTAGAGCAGCTTGGTCCCGTCGGCCGACAACGCGTAGGTGTCGAGTCCTTCGACCACGGTCTCGTTCTTGTGGGTCGTCAGGTCATAGATGCGCAAAGCGGACTTTTCGCCGGGCAGGTTGCCATCGATTAGTGGCGGCGACTGGGTCTGGTAGAATATCCGGGTGCCGCGCGTGTCCATCGCCGTGATATCGGCGGCCTCGATCGGTACCGGCACGGCGCGCTGCATCAGCCCGTCGAGTTCGACATGGATCGGCACCGACACGCCGGGAGCCCATGCCTTGCCATCCAGCCTGGCCTTGTCGCTGTCCGGAGCGGCAGGCGTGGTGGATGGATGACCGTGCAGAAGCGTATGCGCCGGCGGGGTCGCTCCCTGGATCGGAGGCGCATCCACCGCACCTTCATCGGATCGCGGTGCGAATGGCGAGGCGAGGTTCCGGGACAGCGTCGCAGCATAGATGCCGTTGGATTTCAGGGTCGCGACATTGGTCTCGCTGTCCGAGAAGGTCGGCAGCTCGTGCCGGTTCGAGACGAACAGAAGCAGCTTGCCGTCGGCCGAGAATTCCGGATCGAAATCGCTGTTCATCGGCGAGCTGACGATCGCATCCTGTCCCAATGCCACCTCGTAGAGATGGATTGCCTTCATCTGGCTGGGCCGCTGGGTGCTGTAGGCGAGCCACTTGCCGTCCGGCGAGAACGCCGCATCGTGGATCTCGATATATTTGTCCTGTGCCACCAGCCGTGGCTCGGAGCCATCGGTGGTGACCAGCCAGAGATTATGGTTGCCGTCCGGAACCGCCAGCGTCCGCCCGTCCGGCGACCAGACCGGCGTGTAGAAGAAGCCGGTCTTGAATTGCGTGATGATCCGTTCCGCACCGCTGCCCTGGCCGGTCGGGCCGTCGGTCGGTCCGGGAACAGCCGCGCGCACCGCGATCTGCTGGCTGCCGGTTACGTCGGTGGTGTAGGCGATGGTGCGGCCATCCGGCGACCAGGCCGGATGATCCTCGTCGGCATTGCTGGTCTGGGTCAGGTCGCGGATGGCGCCATGCTCGGCCGGCACGGTGAACAGGTCGCCGCGGGCGGAGAAGGCGGCGCGGGCACCGTTCGGCGACAAGCCGTAATCGACGGTCTGCGACGTATCGGTGGCCCGGATCGCGTCGGCCACCTTGACCCAGCGCGGCTGGGTGCGGGTGCCGTCGTCCGGCACGTCCACCTTGACCTGGTGCATCTGCTCCGTCGGGAGGTCGATCGACCAGAGCTTGCCGGCCTGCTGGAAGCTGATCGTCGCGGCCGAGCCCGGCTTCGCATCCGCCACGCCGAGCGACGGAAACTCGATGTCGTAGTCGGCGAAATGGGTGATCTGCCGGGTCTGCTTGCTGTCCAGGTCATAGACCCAGATGTTGGCGCGCCGCTTCGAGTCCCGGTCGGACAGGAAATAGATGCGCCGCCCGATCCACATCGGCGAGGTGTCGTTGCCCTTCCAGTCGGTGATTCGGTCAAGCTTTTTCGAGGTGAAGTCGTAGGTATAGACATCCGGTGCCCGGCCGCCGTCATAGCGTTTCCAGGTTCGGAAATCGCGGAAAATTCGGGTGTAGGCGATGCTGTGTCCGTCCGGCCCATAGGTCATCAGCCCGCCGCGATCGAGCGGCAGCAGCGTCGGCAGCCCGCCGGCGACCGGCACCTGGAACAGCCGGTGCACCGATGGATTCCAGTCCATCCGCCGTGACATGAACACGATGTTCTTCGAGTCCGGCGTCCAGGTGACGACCATGTTGTCCGGCCCCCAGCGGGTCGGCGCCTTGGCCACCACGTCGGAGTGGAAGGTCAGGCGCCTGGCCTCGCCCCCGGTGGCCGGGATGACATAGACGTCCTGGTTGCCCTGGTAACTGGCGGTGAAGGCGATCCATTGTCCGTCCGGCGAGTAGCGCGGCATTAGGTCCTGGCCCGGATCGGCGGTCAGGCGCTGCGCGGTGCCGCCGGCCTTGGCCACCGTCCACAGGTTGCCGTGCGCCACGAACACGATGCGGTCGCCATGCGAATTGGGGAATCGCATCAGGGTCGGGGCCGCCGCATGGGCGGTTCCCGTCGAGAGTGCCGTGGCCGACAGCAACCCCATCAGCAGGGCGACGCGGGTCCGGATCGAATGGGCCATCGTGACGGGTTCCTAACGCGGGGCAGGTGGGGTGTGCTGATGCGGTCCGCGAAGGGAGCCTGTGTTCGTACAGCGGTCAAGCGTCCAGGCGCTTGCACGGCGCGAAGTGTGCCGCTAGCGTAGTTGTTGCATCAGGAGTTGGGCTGACCCCCAACGCCAACCTGCCTCCCCGGGCAAGGTGGCGTCCCGTTCAGGGAGATGCGGCCGTTTCCGGCAACCAACGGGACCACGCCGCCATCGTCTGCGACCAGGGTCTGCCCGTCTCCATCATTCGGAGCGGCCAGTTGAAGCGGAACGTGCCTATCCCTCTCGAACGCCCCGGCCTGGCATCGATCGCGCGGGCGATGGACGATGCGTTGAACGGCCTGCTCCGCGCGCGCATCGATGTGGCGCCCGGCGACGAGACCGAGCATGTCTGTCTCGGCGTGGTCGTCGATCATATCGGCCGGGCCCGCCCGTGCGGCTGGCACCTGGTTCTGCACCTTGCGGCACGGGATGCGCAGCCGGGCACCGGCGCCTGGACCCATCTGTATCGGGTCATGCCGGATCATGGCGGACAGGTAATGGTTTTGCTGCATCGCGCCCGCGCGGGCGACCAGCGCGAGGAACTGCGGCGCGAAGCGGTGCGCGCCTCGCTCGGGCTTGGCTAAGAGGCCGTGATGTATCCGATCGATGTTGGTGACCGTTTCATCAGAGCTATCCGTGCTTCGGCGTCGATACGACCTTCCTGCGACCTGGCGGCTTCTTCGGGACCGGACGAATGACGATCTGCCCGGACTCCGGAATCGAGGGCCGGCGCATAACGGCGTGGATCTTCTTTAGCGGGCCCTCGAACCTGTCCTTGAGCTGCATCAGCATGTCCCGCCGGAACACGTACAGCGCGCTGACGTAAAGCGACCCGCTAAGCACCGAGATCACCATCACCCGGATCAGGTTGTGGTCGTTCAGCGCCGGAACAAGCGACGCGCCGTAGGCCAGACCGATCGATGCTCCTGCAAACAGTACCGGCATGGCATAGAATTCCAGGATCGTGCTGGTCTTCACGCCTCCCGACTTCAGGATCAGGATCGAGCAGAGCGGTGGATAGCTCATGTAGTAGATCACCACCGCGGTCGCGACACCCAGGGTGCCATGCAGCCAGGCGCCGGTGATGACCAGGGCGAAGAATATCGGCGCGGATACTACTGCGATCTTGAGGGAACGGCCGAACTGCCGCCGCGCGCTGAGCAGCGACCCTGCAATCCAGAACACTGCGTCGAAGGGAAGCCCGATGCTCAAGAGCTGAACCAGCGGGATCGCCCCCTGCCATCTCTGCCCGAACAGCAGATGCAGGCCAGGGCCAGCGAGAGCGGCCTGCAGGAAGCAGAACGGCATCACGAGATAGGACAGCAGGCGACAGGCGCGCACGACGGCATCGATCTGCCGTGCAGGATGCGAGCCGAGCTGTGCCAGGGCCGGAAGCAGGACGTTGGTCAGGTTTCCGGCCAGCATGCGGATCGGCTGCACCGAGAAGCGGAACGCGAAGAAATACAGACCGACCGTGTCCTTCGTCGCGATCAGTCCGAGCACGATGTAGTCGCCCTGGTTCACGATCTCGACGATCGCCCGCTTGGCGAACACCGTTGTGCTGCGGCCCAGCACGTACCAGACTTGCACCGCCTTGATGCGCCGGTTGTACACGGGTGGAGACTTGCTCCAGAATATGACGGCCTTGATCACGGCGACGATCGGTATCGGCAGCGCGAAGCTGTAGGCGCCCATTCCCATCCAGGCAAAAACGACGGTGCCGAACTGGATGGCGAATATCTCGAACGTATTGTAGGTGGCCAGGAACCGGAAATTCATCGCAAGCCGCATGCTGACCGATGGCACGATCGCCAGAGTCCTGATTGGCACAGCAACGGAAAGAATGATGATAATCCAGGTGAGCGACTGGCTCTTGTAGATATGGGCAGCGACCGGTGCTGCGAGCCACACGGCCACCATTCCGAGCGTGCCGAGGCAGAGGCTGATCCAGAATGCTGCAGACGACCATTGCGCAAGGCGTTTCTGTCTCTGCAGCAGCACTTCGTCCACACCGAAGCTGACCAGGGTCTGGGCTATCCCGGTGATGGTGTAGGCGAGCCCGATCGTCCCGAAATCCGACGGCGTCAGTACCCAGGCAAGGATAAGCTGCGAGAAAAATCCAAGAAATCGCGCGCTGATGCTTTGAGCGAACAGCCAGAAGAACCCGCTTGTCGCGGCCTGACCAAGGCCGGAACCATGTTTCGAATTGATCTCGGTCGACACAGCCATACGAAACATAATCCTGTTTATCGGTCTTGGGCTGTTCAAGGACACGACGATCTAGGGACGGATGGATTTCGCTGGCGGCGTCGCTCCTGGCTCCAGTCGCTCCGGCTTGGTGTGGTATGCACGACCTTGCGGTTGCAGATCATGGTCTGTCGTTGCGCATCGGGTCGCTATCGATCTTCATCATTATATTCAAAACTGTTTAGTTTGAATTCAAAACATACAATAATGTGGACGGTAATGGGCAAAAACGCCAGATACGGTAGTCCGAAAATCAAGCATCGTAACCAAATGAAAGAATTTGTCGATAAACCTGATGCAGTTATTGTTATTTTAACGTAATATATCGACTCTATGATTAGTCGGTCTGTATTTTTTCAGCACGGCTTGACGAATATAACGATCCATGGATGCCGACAATGCATACAAGCAAAACGGTATGTGATCGACTTAATCGTAACGCCCCGACCTTCAAAAAGTCAGCCACATTGCAGTAACAAATGCGGCAACACTGCAAGCTGCCTTGCCCAGCGTAACCATGCGATCCTGGTTGAAAAATATCGTATCAAGAGCCGCTATGTACCGGGAACTGACTCCATAAGATCAGCCCGGCCGACCCGATCATCGCCATTGTGGCGCCGATGCTTTGCGTCGCCCACATGGTCCAGCGCCAGGGTGTCGCCGAGATGGATGATGCGAGTGCCGGCAACGCCGTCGGACCCGTCTGGCGTTTGGCCGGATAACCTCTCGAGCAGGCGGGCTGCTTTGCGCTGGCTGAGCACCTTGCCGTTGATGTCGGTGTCGCGCAGCCAGCCTTCGATGCGTGCGAACGGGCTGCGCTTGGTCCAGGGTCGGCGCAGCAGTTCCGCCATCAGCTGCGGCTGATCCTGGGGGGCATCGATCCGCGTCCGGTTGCGCTCCAGCCAGTCCGCCTCGAAGCGCAGCGCCTGCGGGAACAGCGCGACGACCTGGTCCTCGTCGGCCGGGGCCGCCATGGCTTTGGGCATTCCGCCCAGGGCCGCGATGAGCGAGGCGGCCAGGTCGCGTCCGTGCCGTGCCAGGTGGCCGAGCTGGGTGGCGCGCGGGTTCATCTCGATGAGGTAGTAGAGCCCGGTCGCGGTCTCGATCATGAAGTCGAGGCCGAAGAACCCCGACGCGCCGACGCGGCGGGCGACGCTGGCGGCGGCGGCCTCCATCTGCGGACAGTCCACCATCCGGACCACGGTCGCGGCGCCGATGCCGTTCTGCGCCCTCAGCACGTCGACGCTGAGGGTGTCGAGCACCTGTCCGTCCCGGCAGGTGGCCATGATGTTGGCCTGCCGGCCCTCGATGAAGGCCTGCACCGTGACGGTCCGGCGTTCCCGGCGCAGGCACTGCATGAACGGGAACGGGTCGCCGTCGAACAGCAGGATGCGCAGGGCGCGGCGGAACCGCAGCGGCTGCGACATGGTGAGGAAGGCGGCCTCGGCCTCCTCCAGCGTCTGCACGACGCTGACCCCGGAGCCGCCCCAGCTGCCTTCGGTCTTGATCATGCAGCGGCCCGGCCTGAGCGCGAACCAGGCGCGCAGGTCGTCGACGCAGGCGATCGAGCGCCCGTCCGGGACCCGGACGCCGTCGGCCTGCACGGCCTGGAGCAGGCGGTCGCGTGTGCCGCTCAGCGCGAAGCCGTCCGGTGCGCCGAGCGAGCGCTCGATCAGCGCGCGCAGCCCGATGCTGTCGGGATCGTGTGCTGTCGCGGACGCGTGCAGCGCATGCAGGTGTCCGACGACGCGGTCATCGGTGGGGACGA
>JBPBQO010000192.1:0-64935 GCA_050954785.1 Janthinobacterium lividum
TGCGTGCCATCTCCGGCACACCGGCCAGATCGCACCGTTGCGCCGATCCCGTCCACTCATCGGGCAGGAACAGGTGCAGCCCAACCATCACGGGCACCTCGTCCTGTGCCAGCGTCGTAGAGACCAGCGACTGGCAGTTCGCCCGCGCCGCAGGGCTGACCACAAGACTGCCGTGCCACACCCACCGACAGCTTACCCTGCTTGGGCAGTGCGGTGTCGTCGATCACCAGATAGGCTTTGGCCCCACCAACCAGCCGGTCCGCCTCATAGGCCAGAACCGTTGCCAACGGTCCGTCATCCCAGGCAGGGCTGGCAATGACGTGCTGCAACTGGTCGTGCCCGGACAAACCAAGACGAGCCGCCATTGGCTGCACGCTCTTCCGCTCGCCAGGCCCGAGCAGACCGCGCAGCGCAGGTAGAGCGTCGCCCAGGCCCGACGCGTCTTGCGGCCCATCACCTCAAGAAAAGGCGCCAGCCAGGCATCGAGGTCGAGTTCGCGTCTGTTTGCTAATGTCACTTCCCACGGAAGCTCTTCAACAGATGGCAGTCGACCTACTACATTGAAAGTGCCCAGGTCGTGCTAGAGAGGATGCGCGATGTCGCAGAACGATGACATGAAACATGGACCTGAGCCGCCCTTCCGCTTCTATCTTGCCGGTCCGTCGGTGTTCGCACTCGACCCGGCCGCTGAAGGCTGGAAGCTCAAGGGCATTTGTTCCGCACACGGCGCAGTGGGCCTCTATCCGCTGGACAACGAGATGGACGTGGCTGCTGCGCAAACGGACCTGAGCGGCGTGATCCGGGAAGCCAACATGGAGCTCATCCGGCAGTGCGACGCCGTCATCGCGGACATGGTGCCGTTCCGTGGTCCGTCCATGGATCCGGGCACCGCATATGAGATGGGGGTCGGGGCCGCTCTCGGGAAACTGGTCGTCGGCTACACGTCGGATCCGCGGCCATACGTAGAGCGAGTGAGTGCCTATACCAGAGTGACGCGATCTGCCGGAAAGCTTCGGGACAGCAATGGGATGCAGGTCGAGGATTTCGGCTTGGCCGACAACCTCATGATGGCAAAGGGCGTCGACGCGATTTTCCCGACGGCGGCAGAAGCCATCGCGCACGCGGTAGCGCGACTTCTCGCAGCTTGAGCCCGTCGTGCCGCGATCGAACCATCGCAAGTCTTCGGTGTCAGCCTACGGCTGGCCGCCGCCTTTTGCCTGAGCTGTTGCCAGGCACCGGAAGGTAATGTCGAAGGCAGTCGGGTAGTATGGTGTAAAGGGATCACCGTCGGGACGAAGATCCAGGACCGTGCTGACCCGGCCTTGCTGCGCACAGAAGCGATCTGCCCGGGCCAAGACCAACCGGTGTGCCTCGCGACCACCTCCCAGCACGGGTGCGCGCTCTTCTGAAAGGGCATAGGTGCCCGGGCCCACGGCCATGACGCCGCTGCTGAAGCCGCATCCTGCAAGACAGCAGAGCAGCAGCACGCACGGGAGAAAAGCTCGCATCGCCTCCTGTAGCACGCCGCGTCGCCTGCAGCATTGTTCCGTACGTGATGAGGCCAGGCACCAGTGCAGGGTGTGACCCGGCTTGATCTCGGCGCAGAGGGTCGCGAAAGATGACACTCATCGTCTGAAGTTGGCCGAAAGCGGAACGTTCGCTCTTGAGCAGGCGCTCCGGAAAACGGACGCTTGCGTAAGATCGTTAAGCGGCACGCTCCAGGCTTGCGCTCGGCGTGTAGGCGCGGACTGCTTCAATGGCTCGCGTGACATACTCTTCCTTCTGGCCAACTGGCGCGACGTAATGCAAAGCCGCCTCAGCATCCTCCCGCGTGCTGCCGCGCAACAGGATCCAGGTTGCAAGATATTGCGACGCAAAGCACCCGCCTGCCGTCGCAACATTACCCTCGGCGTAGAACGGCTGATCAAGGACCCTGATCCCGGCCTCGACAACCCATGGCTTGGTTGTGAGGTCGGTACAGGCGGGTAGGTCGCCCAGCAGACCCAGCTTGGACAGCAACAAGGTACCTGAGCATTGGGCGCCAATGAGCTGACGTGTCGGGTCGAGTTTCAGGCGGGAAAGCATATCTGCGTCTTGGGCGATATCGCGCGTCTTCGTGCCACTGCCGATGAGAACGGCGTCGGCGGATGTCGCAAATTCCAGCGGCCGTTCAGCCCGGATGGTGACGCCGTTCATGGAAGTCACGGTTTCGGTGGGGCAGGTGATGAACGCCTTCCAACCCTTCGGCCTCATGCGATTGAGAATTCCTGCTGCGATGAAAGAATCTAATTCGTTGAAGCCGTCGAAAGTGAGCACTGCGATCTGCATGGGGCCTGACCTCGTTCGGCTGGTGTTGATGATGAAAATTGCCAATCTCCAGATGTCGGTGCAATATATACATTGTCCTCGGTGCAATATAATTATGGATGACGAATTTCGGAACATCGCGAGCCAGATTGCTAACGACATCGCAACGGGCCGCCTAAGGCCTGGGGACAGGTTGCCACCGCAGCGCGCCTTCGCTCACGCGCAAGGAATAGCACCCTCCACTGCCGGGCGCGTCTACGCGGAGCTGAACCGCCGTGGCCTGGTTATCGGTGAAATCGGCCGCGGAACCTACGTGCGCGCCGCCTCCTCGCATGACCGGCCGAGGTTGGCGGAGCCGCCGAGCTTCCGCATCGATATGGAAACGAACTATCCTATCTTGCCCGGTCAGCACCAATTGATGGCGCCAGCCTTAGCCACTTTGGCAATGCGGCCCGACGCGCTGGCGGCGGCGACGGCGGCATCGAGCGCCCGTGGTACTTCGTCTGCACGTGCCGCGGCCGCGGCTGGCCTCGCGACAAAGAACTGGCGACCGGAGCCTGCATCTCTTCTCTTCGCAGCCAACGGCCGAGCGGCGCTCGCTGCAGCCTTCTCGGCGCTCGTGCCTATGGGAGAGCGGATAGGTTTCGAAACCCAGACCTACCCCGTTGCACGGGCCATCGCAGCCCGCCTCGGCATCGTAGCAGTGCCCCTAGCGATGGATACCGACGGTGTACAGCCAGAGGCAATCGAATTGGCACACCGGGCAGCACCTCTACGCGCGATCTACCTGCAACCGACCATCCATAATCCACTCGGTATGACGATGTCTCTTGAGCGTCGCACCAAACTTGCCGCTCTTCTGGAGCAATTGAACGGACCGACTGTGATCGAGGATCGGGTTTATGCCTTCCTAGAGGAGGCAGCACCACCACCGCTCGCCGCCTTTGTACCGTCGCGAGTTGTGGTCGTGGACAGCCTGTCGAAACGTATCGCGCCCGGCCTCACACTCGGCCTGCTATCCGCACCAGGCCATCTTATCGCGAATATTGTAAAAGCTCTGATATCAGGTGCCTGGACCCCCCAGGGCTTCTCCCTCGACATCGGTGTCAGGTGGCTGTCCGACGGAACCGTAGCCGCCTTGGAAATAG
Source organism: Janthinobacterium lividum (assembly GCA_050954785.1). GTDB lineage: Bacteria > Pseudomonadota > Alphaproteobacteria > Acetobacterales > Acetobacteraceae > Lichenicola. The sequence continues at coordinate 3,456 of JBPBQO010000192.1, forward strand.
CAAAGCGAGCTGACGCCCGGATGCGACAATCCATTGCATCCGAGATCTTTGCAGGGCTGACGACACGGGCTAATCCTGCAGCCTACCACCTGATGCTTGACCTGCCTGCCACATGGCGTGCCGATGCCTTTGTGCTAGCGGCGGAGCGTCTTGGAATTGCGATAGCGCCAGCCTCCGCCTTCGCCGTAACGTCAGGGTCTGCGCCTAACGCCGTGAGGCTTGCGCTGGCTGCACCCGTGATCGAAGATCTGGTGTGCTCACTTAGAACGCTGGCAACGCTCGCCTTGTCGAACTCTGAGTCCACGTCGTGCCACTGGATGTATCCTTCTGGCGAGTGACGTCCTGCTGTATGGAGCTGAAGCCAACCTGCTCAGCTTCTCGAAAGCACAGAAGTAGGCAATCACAACGGCACCCATGCCAGCGTTCAGAGCTTTGCCCCGTCCAGGAAGGTTGTTGAGTACATAGGTTAGTACAGTTAGCCAACTATATTTGCAACGTTATCGATGTTATGAGCCGCAATCGTGACAAAAACGCTTCCAGTGAGCAATCTAAGTCCCATGAACAGGACGCTTGCCAGCAACACATCGGGTTTCAACGTCGTGATATGAAATGCTCCGGCCTCGATGCTGACGACATGCGCCAGCCAAAACATAATCACCACGACTGCGGCCGACAGACCTTGACCCAATTTAGACGTGAAGCCCCGAAGAAGGAGAGCAAAGAGTATTCCGCGATAGGCGAGTTCCTCGTCAAGGCCGGGCATCGTGGCCTGAAAGACGAACATTTCGGTCCCGTAGGGTTGAGCGCCAGCAACCAGCCGCTCCCATGTCGAGCACGCTGCCATAAGCAAAATCCCGAGGATGGAGATGATCCAACCCCGCGATCCCCTCGGCAGTTGCAATCCGACTTCTTCATAAGAGAGACCGGTCAAGCGGATCCAGCAAAGACTACCTAAAATACCAAGGAATTTCCCGGTCCAGTTCCAGTGGCCGACGTGAAGACCGGGAAACAGTTGCGGTATCACGAGCAGGATACCGTTTGTAAGGTAAAACCCGACACTTAACAGCAGCCAGCCCGATCGTGGGTTGGAACCATTGCAGGCTAATATCATAGCGGTCAGCAGCAGTACTAGACAAACCGGCTGTTCAAGCGCCACAGGTCCTCCTTAGATGATCCATCTAGCAAGCGCTATGAACGCTTGGGGCGGCTGCGACAGCCAGCATTTTTAGCTTTGACCAATTCCACGGCAATAATTCACCGAGCTTGCGATCGGGCTGACTGGCAGTCCGACGCGGGACGTCGGCGATCCACGCGCGTGGATCAACGCCGTTCAGCTTGGCGGTGATGATCAGCGTGTAAACGTCAGCCGTGCGCTCGCCCCCACGATCGGATCCGGCGAACATCCAGGATTTTCGCCCAAGAGCAATTCCCCCCAGGGCGCATTCCGCGGTATTGTTGGTCAGGCAGATCCTGCCGTCGTCGAGAAACCTGGTGAATGCAGGACAACGCTTGAGCATGTAGTCCATCGCCCGGCTGACCTCGTTGTGGCGGGACAGCCGGGTGCGCTCAGTGCGCATCCAGGCTTCCAGCACCGCAACCAGGGGCACGAGCTGTTCTTGTCGTGCAGCGCGGCGCTGCTCGGGTATGAGGCTGTTGATGATGCGCTCGACGTCGAAGATCAGATCGTTCCGGCGCACAGCCTCGATGGCGATCGGCGCCTTGGCCACATCGGCCAGCACAAAGAATTTCTTTCGACCGTGCGCCCGGCATGCGGCCTCGGAGATTGCACATGGTCTGTGCTCGGACAGGTAAAGCTCGTTGAATCCTGTATAGGCATCGGCCTGCAGAATACTTGCGTACTGCTCCAGGTGTCGGCGTGGATGCTCGCCGCCGCGGTCCGGTGAGTAGAAAAACATCGCCGCTGGCGGCTCCGGACGGCCGAATGGACGGTCGTCGCGGACGTAGGTCCAAAGCCGGCCGATGCTCGTCTTGCTCTTGGCCAGCACCGGCACCGTGGTATCGTCGCCATGCAGCCGATCCGCCGCCAGCACGTGCTTGCGGATCAACGCCAACAGCGGCGCGAGGGCCGCGGTGCAGGCGCCGACCCAACCGCCCAGGGTTGAAACGTCAAGGTGGATGCCCTCCAGGGCGTAGCTCTCGCTCTGTCGGTTCAGCGGCAGATGCTGGCCGAACTTCGCTTCCAGGATCATGGCCAGCAGCTCGGGCCCGGCACGACCGCAGGCGATCGGATGAAATGGCGCCGGCGGCTGGGTGATCTTCTCGCAGGCCCGGCAGGAGAACGTCTCGCGCACCGTCTGGATGACCTTCCACTGGCGCGGGATCACCTCGAGTGTTTCCGTGATGGTCTCACCGAGCTTGACCAACCGGCCGTGGCAGTTGGGACAAGCGGTCGGGCCTGGAACGACGACGCGCTCGCGCGGCAGATGGGCTGGCAGCGGTCCCCTTACCGGCTTTGCCCGACTTAAACTCGGGCGCGGATCCTCAGGTGCTGCTGGCTCGGCGTCAGCCTCGGCGGCATTCGCCTCCAGCTCCTCGAGCTGCAGCTCCAACTGGTCCAGCAGCCTGCGACTGCGCTCCGTGGTCGGGCCGAACCGGTCGCGCTGCAGCTTGGCAAACCGCAGCTTGAGGTGCGCGATCATCGCCTCCGCACCGGTCGCCCGCGCCTCGGCTAATAGTCGGGCAGCACGTTCGGCAACGAGTGCCGCCCGCAGCGTGTCGATATCGTCAGGCAGGATGTCAGCGGCGGGCATCACGCCGGCGATTCAACCACATCCCGGCTGGCTTGTGTACCGATAGTCTCGTTGGCAGCCTGCGGCCTCGGGCCGCCAGGTCCGCTGTGGATGCCGCCAGTCGATCCCTTCCAGCAGCATCGAGAGCATCGCCGGTGTCAGCGACACCACGCCATCGGCCGCCTGGGACCACGCGAACCGGCCGCGCTCCAGACGCTTGGCATACAACGACATGCCAAGCCCGTCGTGCCACAGGATCTTCACCAGATCACCGCGGCGTCCCCTGAACACGTAGAGATCGCCGACATGGGGATCGCGCTCGAGCGCCTGCTGCACCTGCAGGGCCAGGCCGTTCATGCCCCAGCGGCCAGCCAGACCCGGACACCGGACGGCACCGGGATCATCCGCGCAGAACAGCCACGATACGCCTCTCCGCCAAGCGGGTCATAGCCTTGGCAAAAAACGGATTTTCTAGTCGATCCGGCCGTATTATCGCCTTCACGTGCAGGTGCTTCGGGCACTGAAGTTGCTGGCAGGCAAGGATCAGCTCGTGCATCCTGGCGGGAGCTGGCACTTACGTACCGGCAACAAGCGGTTCACGCCGACTTCTTCGCGACCAGGATGGGACCGCGGCGACCGACGAGGCGCTTGATGGTGGTCCTCGATCGGTCGGACAAGATCGCGCGGAAGACGACCCTCAGAACCATCACCGGCAGGAGCCTTGGCGGAGGGAGAAGGAACGCCTCCTTCTTCAAGCCCTTCAAAGCCAATCGAACTGCGGTTCCAATGATGGACTCGCGCAGAAACGCCGCGTTTTCGGGCGTCGTGACATGTCCGATGTTGGTTGTAGAACGTCGAATGAAGCGGCAATCCTCTACCGTCAACTCGAACGGACGATAGAAGCAAAATTCGATAAGCTTTGCGGCTATCGCGCCCGCGAACCAGTCCATCTCACTCGGCTGAAGGCGGGTGCGTCCGATCGCAAGCATATCTTCCATCGAGCGGGCCTGGCGGACGGCTCTCACGAGTTCCTCGTCAAAAACGAGGTCATCCATGAACCTTTTACGCCGCTGGGCAGAAACGGCTACGAGCTGAGAACAAAGAGCGGTTTGCCTTCCTGAAACGATCGACTGACTCGATATGCTCTGGGGATGCATACGGTAGCTTCCCAGGACCTCGTCCATGTTGTGCAATCGACCAATTGCCTGAAGCCGCCAATAAAGATCGGAGTCTTCGGATACCAGCAGGGGTCGATAACCATTCGCGGCGACCAGTGCAGATCTGCGGACCATCAACATCGGCTGGAGAAGATAAGGCTCTCGTGCCGGAACCCGGAACGGATCCCCGAGTGCCGGGTCGCGCACACGCGTCTTCGTCCCGAGCCTCAATCCAAGCTCGTCGATCTGCCAGGCAGACCCGGACAGGGCAATACAGTCGCTGTTATGATCGAAATACCGGAGTTGCCGCTCCAGCCGGTCCGGGGCCGAAAGATCGTCGGCATCGTGCCGGGCGATGAAGGGAGCCGTGCAGTGTGCCAGGCCGGCGTTCAGGGCCGCTACGATCCCCCGGTTCGGCTGAGTGACGATGAGGATGCGTGGATCTGCAACCGCGGCCTGAGCCAGCACCTCCGCCGAATTATCCGTCGAGCCGTCGTCGACCACGATGATCCTGATGTCACGAATGGTCTGAGCCTGGATGCTGGCGAGGGTCTCGGGGAGGAACCGGCCGGCATTGTAGGTCGACATGAGCACGTCGATTTGGGAAGTCACGGGGCGTCCTTTGATCTGCAAGCCATCGATGCCGTTGCCGCGGGTTGGCTGAAGCACGACCTGAACGCACCAATCTGAAAAAGCTCCCCTCGACTCGGCACTTTGTGATTCACCGCCCGTGCCGGATAGGAGGCCGGCATGCATGACGAGCGCACTTTCTCAGATCTTCATGACCGACTGATCGCCGTCGCCGCCGGCGGGGCGTCCCGCAATGAACAGCCAGTCATCCACGTTGATGTGGATCGAGTGTGCATTGCATCGACCATGAACGTATCCGCCGACGTCAGGCTGTTTCACCTTGCTGCCGACTTGCTCGGTAATCCGATGTGGTGGTGCACCATCGCTCGCCGCCCGCTTACGCTCGTCCTGCCGACAGCAGCGCGCCGGCAGCCTGAGCTGGCAACGTCTCGAGAGTCAGCAGGATCACGCCCGCTGTTGCTCGTCGCGACATACTGCGGCGGCCGGGACAAGACTGAGACCTGCATCGAGCCGATCCGGACGCGACCGGGGTGTGGCGGACCTCGTACGATTCACTGCGGGTGGGGCTGAATGGACAGAAACGGCAGCGGTGCCTGGCCGCTCATGTAGGTCGGCAACACGCCGTTCCACCGCTGCATCGCCGTGAGCTGCAGAAGTTCCGGGCTCAGCGCGGCCTGCTTTGCTTTGTAGGCCTGGGCGTCGGCATTGGCCTGCAGGATGGTCGCCTTGGCCTGACCTTCAGCCGTCGCGACTGTCGCGTCAGCGGCGGCCTTGGCCTGAACGACCTGCGCCTGCGAGGATGTCTGTGTCTGCTCCAGGGTATATTTCGCCTGCAGAGCCTGCTGCTGCGCGATCTGCTTCGCCTCGATCGCCTGGTCGTATTGCTGCGAGAACGTCAGGTTGGTGATGTTCACCCCGCCCAGGCTGACCAGCACATGGTATCGGCCGAAATCTTTCAGGATGATCGTGGCGATTTCCTCCGCCACGGAAGCGCGCTCGGTGACGAGCTGCTGTGCATCGTATTTGCTGATGACGGCCTTCATGTCGTTCGCAACGATCGGAGCCAGGATGATCGACTGCAGCGCGTCCAGGCTCCGGTAATTCTGGTAGATTACATCGGCAAATCCCGGATCGATGCTCCAGGTCACGGCGGTACGCGTCGTGACGTTCTGCTGGTCATGGGTCGCCGCCGTTTCGTCCGTGACCGACGTGTTCGGCTGGACGCTTATTTCATGGATTGCCGAGATGAACGGCGTCGTGAAGTGCAGACCAGGATCCAGCTGCTCATGCTGGATGGCGCCGAACACCGTCTTGACCCCGATGTAGCCGGACGAAACGGAATAGAACGGGTTGAGGGCGATGACGCCGACCACGAGGACTGCAACGACGATGGCGCCGCCGATGAGAGGAACGCGACTGCGGGAACCGGGCGTGCCCACGTCTATGAAGGATGAAGGTCTCAAGACTTTTCTCCGATGTCTCAGCCAGTCCAGCGGGCCAGGTAGGTCATGCACGCACTTCGCGCAGGCGTGACCCACATCGTAACAAAGCCTGGCGGTAAGCGGCTGTCCAGCAGATGCTCCCGCGTGAGCGCCGACACAGCGTGGACACCCACGCGAGCCCGGACCTGGGATCAAGCCGGGTGCCGGTCCGTGGAATGCAAGGCATCCGGATAGGGGAGGCGGTCAAACGTTCAGGGCGCAAGGCTACAGGTCGTGAGGACCAGGTCCAAGCCGGATCCTGCGTCGCGTTCCGTTGCCGAGAAGCGCACGAGCGACCGGCCAACATTACGTGTGCAGGCGCCCGCACTGGCCATGATGTCGGCGTGTCGAACAAATCCCATCGGATAACGATGTCGCCCGTCCACCGACGTGACAACTCGATCGAGAATATACAGAACCTGGATTTATAATTCGTCTGTCGATTTCGGTCGGCCGGCAACGTTTCTCTGGCGTGTGACATGGAATATTCCGATGCCGATCAAGCTGAAATTGTTGACCCACGCCATGACCGCGACGATGCGTGTCGCAGGCTTCCCGGATGACGGGCCGATCGAGGCGCGAACATCATTGGAACTGGCGTCCCGATCGCACAGGCCCGGTCGACCGGATCGGTGCCGGACCGCACCCGAACTGAGGACACGGCAAACCGCCGAGTGCCTGGGCTTCGCGCCGGTCATCGATCCATTGCTTCGCGAATGCGATTACGGACGCTGGCGGGGTCGCACGTTCGCCGATATCCAGCGGACCGAGGAGGCGTCTCTCGCGGCCTGGATGAGCGATCCGACCGAGGCTCCGCATGGTGGCGAGAGCCTGGAAGAGGTTTCTGCACGATGCAGCGCATGGCTCGCGCAGCAAGCGGATGGGGCGGGACATTGGCTGGTAATAACGCATGCCTCGATCGTTCGCCTGGTGATGATGCAGGTGCTCGATGCGCCATTATCCGCATTCTGGCATATCGATGCGAAGCCGCTCGCGGGTATCGTCCTGTCCTTCAATGGTAAGTGGCGCCTGCAACTATCCGACGACCTTGCAGGCCTTTCCAAGGACGTTGGCGAGCATTCGGACGAATGGTAGCCGATGCCGGCGCAGACAGAGTGACATACCGGCATCACAGCACGTTGACGCGCGCCGCGTGCACGCAGCGTCCTGACTTCATGCATCACGCCGACATCTGCCTGGTTCGGTGAGTACGTAATCTTGCGACCAGACTCGCCACCTCCTCACGCACGCGGAAGTCAGACACCCACTGGCCGGCAAGTCGAATCATCCTGTGGCGGCAGTATTGGAGGCTTCCACAATCAAGCACGCCCAGAGTTTTGAGAACAAACCGTGATTATCAGGTCGGATACACCCAGATCACCTGTAATGGCTTCCGAATCGGGGCAGGGCGTTGGTAAGCTCGGTCGGATGTCAGGCGAGATCGAGATGACCACCCAAGCCATTTTTTCAGTCGCACCGGTCGATCCCGTCAAGGGAACGCAGCATCGCAAGGCCGTGCACAACCTGACCTACGAAGACGCCGTCCGGTTGCTGATCATCCAGCATGACGCAGCCGCTGCGGCCGCGAACGAGGCTGTCGGCGTCGCGGAAGGTTTCGGATCGGGATCCCACATGAACTTCGTCACCGGCAAGATAGCAGTCGTCATCCGGCACTGACCCCCGGGGGAAACCGGTTTGCTATATCGCTGTCGCATCGGCAGGCTCACCGATCGAGCCCGGTTCCGGGTTGCAGGATCGTTTCATACTCCGACCAGGCTTTGACCGTTTCCGACCGTAACGGCAGCCTCACATAGTCTCCACGTCGCCACAGCGGCGTCAGGTCGTCGAAGTTCTCGCTGTTGAACCAGCCATCCTGGCCGCCGAGCAGGACCATCAGGTTGGCGTCCGGATTGGACAGGTCCGAGATGTGGCGTGCGCACGAACCGAAGCGTGCATGATGCGGCCGCGTGCCGACGGGGTGGCTGGACTTGTGCACGGTATTGTTGCCGCCATCGGTCGGGAACGCCGGCCGCCGATAGCGATGGCCGATCAACGGCAGCCTTCCCAGCGGATGTGTCAGTTCGATGCGATGCATCCCGCCCCAATCATGCAGACGCTGAAACCGCCGCGCCGCCGGCGCGATCGCCCGGGCGAGCGCCCGACCCAGCGTCCCGGCCGGCAACGCCTCGAGATCGTCGGCAAGCAGCGTCTGCGTCATCCAGACGGCGTCATAGGCCCGGCGCGACGGTAGCCCGCGCAACCGGGCAGCGGTGCTGCCGAGCAGAAGTTCGAACGCCAGCGCCCCTCTCGATCGCGCTGAGTACAGTCCGTCCCACGCGCCGAACAGCGCCAATAGCGCCTGCTGGCCGGCTGGCCGCTGCCGGACGACGATGTGGGCGCACAGCAAGTCCCGGAGTGCCAGGCCGCGCGCGCTCGCCACGTCCGATTGGATTTCGGCAAGCCTATCGACACCGACGGCGCCGCCGCCGTCGAGCAACGTCGTAATTCGCTCGGCGCGATCCGATGGCGAGAAGAAGAACCCCGCCGGCACGATGTTGCCCTCCGGCGCTTGGTTCGCCGAAACCACGTAGGGATGGCGCGGGCTGGTCCGGATCGGCAAGTCCGATGCATCGACATGCGATCCCCACGCGGCCTCGCCGGCCAGCTTCAGGGTCAGGTCGGCGGGCGGGATCAGCGGGCGGGCGGGCAGATGGGCCGCCAGCAGATGGCCGACCTGACCGTCGCGTCCGGCAAACACCATGTTCAGGCCGGATACGCCGAAGCCCTTCAACGCCGCCCGGAAACCCGGCCAGTCGCGGCAGCGCGCCACGGCCAGCATGGCGGTCAGCTCATCGCTCGGAGTGTGCCCCATCCAGCGCAACGCCAGACGCCGGGGCGACGGCAGCAGCAGCCCATCGGATACCAGCGGACCATGCCTGGTGCGTCGCAACCGGACCCGCCGGTTTGTGGCACCACGCACATGGATCGTCTCGAACCGCTCCGCGATCGCATCGTCCGGCAGGCCGTCGATCTCGAACAGGTCGCTGCTCTGCGCGTGCAGGCTGGTGCCGCCCCACGCGGCATCCGGGTTGCGGCCCAGCGCCATGAACGGCAGCCCCGGCATCATCATGCCGACGCACTCATATCCCGCCGAACGCATGCCGACGATCATCCATGGGTTCGGCATTCCGTAGGGCAGGTGCGGATCGCTGGCGATCAGCGCCGCACCGGTCGCGGTTCGCGCGCCCGACACCGCGGCTGCGTTGCTGCCGGCCCGCGCCATGCTGCCGGTGATGCGCGCCACGAGCGAGCCGGGAACCGGGTCCGCTGGCGCTCCGCCGGCCAGCAGGCGTGGCCACAGGGAAGCCCAGTCGCCCGGTGCCATCCGCCTGCGGATACGCAGCAGCTTCGACCAGATCAGCCAGCTGATGTCCGCCGAGGACAGGCGCATCAATGTCATCAGCTCGGCCAGCGTCCATGGCTCGGGCCGGATCGCCAGGATGCTGCAATCCCGCGGCAGCACCGCCGCATGCGCCAGATGGTGGTTGATCCCAGCGATGAACCCTTCCGCCCATTGCAGCGTCGCCGCTGGCAGCATCGCGATCATCTCCGGCACCGCGCGCCCGATTTCCATCATGCGGATGCTCCGGTCGATGCCGATGCCGAGCGGGCCGATCATCTCCGCGACGCGGCCATGCGCGATCCGTCGCATGGTTTCGATCTGGCCGAGGCGGAGATGCGCGTGCACCGCGCCGAGCGCCACCGCCAGGTCGGCGTCGCTGTCCGCCTCGATGAACGGGATCTGGTGCCGGTCCCAATGGATCGTGACGGGTCTCGCGACCGGCAGGCCTGTCGTCGGCAGCATGGCCAGCCGTTCCGCTGTCGAGAGCGGCTTCGGCACCGGTCGCGCGAGGTCGCGCAGGATCATCCCCGCCATGACCGCCAACCCATGCGGCAGGTCCTGCCAACGACCGTCGATCGGTCCTGTTCTTCCCGGTGGCTCCGGCCTCACGCGCTGGTCGCTACGGCGCTTGCGGCCTGCAGATGGGTGCGCAGCACCACGCCGACCTGATCCACCGCGCCGGCCGACAGGATTTCCTGATGATGGCAGTCGACCTCGTAAATCGACAGGTTCCGGACCAGCTTCTGCCACACCGATGGCTGGTACTCGATGACGCTGTCCAACCCGGTTCCGGTATGGATCGATGCCGACAGGAACACCGCGTCGACGTCGACCGGCTCGGGCGCATAGCGGCGGGCGAGCGCCAGATTGTTGCCGACCACCTGTTCGAGCCGCGCCACGATGCCGTTGTCGGTCCGCATGATCGCCTGCATGACCGGTTGCGACAGGAGATCGTATTCCACGCACAGGAAGTCGGCGAGCTCGGCCATCGTGCCTGGCATCGTCTTGCCGGAGCCTTGCGAGTTCTGCTGCAAGCCCAGGAACTGCAACGCCAGCCGGACCTGCGCCGCCTCGTCGATCGCATCGGCCTCGTCGCCGATCCTGAACGGATAGCTGTCGAGCAGTCCCAGAAAGGCAACCTCGTGGCCGTCTCGCCGAAGCTGCACGGCCATGGCATGGACCACCAGCCCGCCCAGCGACCAGCCGAGCAGATGGTATGGTCCTTCGGGCTGCAACGTCCGGATCTCTTCCACGTAGCTCAGCGCCATTTCCTCGATGGTCTGCGGATAGGAGGCATCGGGCGCCATCTGCTGCCCGAGGCCCTTCGCCTGCAGTGCGTACAAGGGGCGTCCGGCATCGACCTGGGATGTCAGCGCGGCATAGGCCCAGCCGACGCCGGTGATCGGATGGACGCAGAACAAAGGCGGTTTCTCGCCGACCTGACTGAGCGGCAGCAGGGTATCCAGCGAGCCGGTCGTCCGGCCGCCATCCAGCAGGCGGGCGAGGTCGGCGATCGTGGCGGCGCGGAACAGGCTGTCGAGCGGGATCTCCACCGAGAACGTCTCGGCGATCTCGACAAGCATTTGCGCTGCAGTCAATGAATCTCCGCCGAGGCCGAAAAAATTGTCGTGTATGCCGATGCTCTGCCGGCCGAGCACGGTTTGCCAGATCACGAACAACTGCCGCTCGGTTTGCGTTCGCGGCTCCTCCGGCAGGACGACCATCCGGTTGGCCCAGAACGGTTCCGGCAGCGCATTGCGGTCGATCTTGCCGCTGGCATTGAGCGGCAGCTCATCGAGCGTCATGAACAGCGACGGGATCATGTGGTCTGGGACATGTCGCGACAGATGCTGACGCAGCACCGCGTCCGACGCACCACCCGGTTTGGAAGAGCCGACCAGATAGGCCACCAGCGCCGGCTCGTCGCGCAGGTCCGACCGCACCGCGACCACCGCATCCGCCACCGCCGGGTGACGCTGCAACGCCGTCTCGATCTCGCCCAGCTCGATCCGGTAGCCGCGCAGCTTGACCTGCTGGTCCTGCCGGCCAAGATAAACCAGCACTCCGTCCGCCCGCCACCGCGCAAGGTCGCCGGTACGGTAGAGGCGCCCGCCGGGGTTTCCGTTACCGGCGAACGGGTCCGGCCCAAAGCTTTCCGCCGTGCGCTCGGGCCGGTTAAGGTAGCCATCGGCAACGCCGGCACCACCGATATACAGCATCCCGGTCACCCCTTCCGGTACCGGCTGCATGCGCTCGTCCAGCACATACACACGTGTGTTGCGGATAGGCCGGCCGATCGGCGGCGGCTCGATATCGTCGGCCGACAGCCGCATCGCGGTCGACCAGACCGTGGTTTCGGTCGGGCCGTACATGTTGGTGACCTGCGCGCAGCGGCCGAGCATACGGCCGGCAAGCTCGGCGGACAGCGCCTCGCCGCCAACCAGCGCGTGCACGTCGTCCAGCACCGCCGCACGATTGGCTAGCAGGCTACGCCAGAGCGAGGGCGTCGCCTGGAGCAGGGTGATGCGTTGCGCCTGTATCAGCCGGCCCAGTGCCAGCGGATCACGCACGGTGCAACTGGTCGCGATCACCGACTGTCCACCGCTTACCAGCGGCAGGAACAGCTCCAGGCCGGCAATGTCGAAGGTGACCGTCGTGACCGACAGCAGCCGGTCGTGCTCGCCGGGTTTCAGCACGTCGACCATGCCCAGCAGGAAGTTGGACAGGTTCGCGTGCGACACGGAAACGCCCTTGGGACGTCCGGTGGAGCCGGACGTATAGATCACGTATGCGGTCGCCGCCGGATCGAGCGGCGCATCCGGTGCGGTCCCGGTGACGATGCTCGAAGGACGGTCCAGCAGAAGGCATTGCAGGCCCAGTGCCTCGAAGCGGGCGGCATGGCGTTCCACGGTAAGCACGAGGGCAGGGCGGGCGTCCGCCAGGATCATCGCCAGCCGTTCCGGCGCCCCGTCCGGGTCGATCGGAAGATACGCGGCACCCGCGCGCAGGATCGCCAGCAGCGCCACGGGCAGAAGCTCCGAACGCGGCAGCGCCACGGCCACGAGCTTGCCGGCGCCGATCCCGGTGCCGGCCAGATGCGCGGCAAGCGCTCCGCTGCGCGCGTCGAGTTCGCGATAGCCGAGTACGCAGCCGGCCTCGGACACGACCGCCGGCGCGTCCGGCGTCGCCGATACCTGCCTGCGAAACAATGCGACCACATCCGCATCGTCTGCCTTGGCGACCGGCGCGGTGTCGTTCCACTGGTGCAGGATGCGCGCGCGGTCATCCTCGCCGAGCAGATCCAGCTCGACGATCGGCACGTCCAGGTCCTGGATTGCCAGAGCGATCAGCCGGCACAGAAGCTGCTTGTGCCGATCCAGCTCGGCCTGGGAATAAAGCGCCGGGTTCGCGTCCAGATCGATCCGGAGACCGCCGCCATCGTGCCGGTCGTAGACGAAGATGGTGAGGTCTTCCATCTGGCTGTTGCACAGATTGTCGAGCAGAAGCGGTACGCCATCGAAATCGAAACTGAAGTCGAACGGCTCGATATTGACCCCGATCCGGGCGATCTGCTGGCCATGCTTCAGCCGGTTGAGATCGCGACGCAGATCCTCGTAGCGATATTGCTGGTGCCGCAGCGCTTGGCGCACGACGCGGGCGGTCTGCGCGAACATCGTCGCGACGGTATCGTCCGGTGCGAAACGAAGCCGGATCGGCACCGCATTGGCCACCATTCCCGGGCATCGTCGCATGATGCCGCCGAACCGTCCGGTGACCGGCATGCCGAGCACGAGGTCCGATACGCCAGACATGCGTTGATAGTAGATCGCAACGAGCCCGATCAATGCTTGCGGCAAGGTGATCGTGGTGCCGGCCAGGCGTTCTCGGAGCTGCGATACCAGCGCATTCGGAAGCTTCGTCGTCGCACGCAGCAAGCCGCCCTGCAGCGGCCGTGTCTCGTGCGACAGCGTCACCGCATCGGGCAGGTCGGCCAGTTGCGCGTGCCAGTAGGCCCGGTCCTTGATGTAGCGGTCCGAGTCACGATACGTCTCGTCGAAATCCGCGAGCGCGCGGAGGCTGCTCAATCCGGCCGGTACCGGATCTCGTCCCTGCCGCAGCGCCGAATACAGCTCCGCGACCCGTTGCACGATCATGCCGCCACTGTATCCATCGAGCACGATATGATGCGCGCGATGATACCAATACCAGGATCGGTCCGATAGCTTGAGAACGGCGCTGAACCAGAGCGGTCCATTCTCGAAATTCGGTCTTCCGGACAATTCGTTCATCATGTAGCGGCGTGCGGCGCCACGCGGATCCGTCTCGCCGGAAAAATCGTGCAGGTCGATCGGATGGCCATAGGTCGGCATCACGATTTGCCGCGGCAGGCCGACGCCGCGCACCAGGCGCACGCGCGTCGTCTCGACTTCCTGCGTCAGCAACAGCAGCGCCTTCCGGAGCAGAACGGGATCGATCGCGCCATCCAGCTCGATCGCTTCGGCAACGTTGAAGATCGCACCGGGTGGCGCCAACTGCTCCCCGACCCACATTCCGCGCTGAGCGGTCGAGAGCGGCAACGTGGTACTCTCGGCCATGATCACCTCGGGTTCGATTGCCGGGAACATCAGCATCACAGTCGCTCCTGTACGAGATCGAGCTGGCGAACCGGCTCCATTGTTGTGGACGGCGGCAGCAGGGACCACGCCCGAAGCTGCGCGATCGCATTCGCCACGCCATTCTCGCCGCGCAACGTTTCACCGAGGCGGGCAGCCGCGTCGACGATCGCGGCTTTACCGGCCGTGTCGATCGCATTGGCCAACTGGCTGGCATCCAGGCCGATCCGCTTCAGCGGTGCCGTGGCGACACCGATCCGGTTCATCTGCCAGGCCCAGAAGAACTGGTCGCCGACGAACGGAACCGGAATAGTCGGGATACCGGCCCGCATCGCCGCCGCCGACGTGCCGGCGCCGCAATGATGCACGGCGATTTCAACACGCTGAAACAGCCAATCGTGCGGAACATTTTGGACAAACAACACGTCGTCGTTGTTCCCCGCGGCTTCCGCCAGGCCGGCCCATCCGCTGCCGATGATCGCGCGCCGGCCGGTACGGCGAACGGCTTCGATGATGATTTCCACCATCTGCGCAGATCGCTCGGTGACCATGCTGCCGAACCCGATATAGATTGGCTTCGGGCCAGCCGACAGGAAGCGTGCGAGCGGTTCCGGCGGTTGGTAGGACGCACTTTGGTCGTTCGTGAAAAATCCGGGGATCGCGATGCGGTCCGGCCATTCCGGCTGCCTCGGGACGACGTGGCGGCTGAAGCCGTAGAGTATATTGCCGCCCGCACCCAGCGGCAGCGCCCACGGGCCGACCCACGGATAGGGCGGCAGGCCGAGATCGTGGCGTACTCCGTCCACTGAACGTTTCATGAAACGCCAGACCAAAACACGAAGAGTCCGATGAAAGGCGAGATTGATCCAGCCGGGCAGCGCCGTCGATGGTGGACGAAACAGCACCGGAGGCAGGCTGCGGCTCGGATCGAACGGTTGCAGTTGCGAGCGGACGAACGGGATCGACAGTTTCTCCGCCACACTGGCGGCCAGCAGCGAAACGTTGCCGGAACCGATCACTAGGTCGGCACCTCTCGCGGCATCCAGCGCTTCATGCGCCCAGGCTTTCGCCATTCGCCGCGTCTCGGCCATCAGCATTCGCAGCATCGCCACCTGATGCCGCTTGTCCATAACCGACCTGTTCCGGCGCATCATCTCCAGGAAATCAGCGGTCAGCGGCGCGAACTTGAGATTCTGTCCGAGGACGAGCGGCTCGAATTCCCGGCTGGTTGCCAGCGTCACGTCATGTCCGCACTCCGCAAGCCCTCTTCCGAGCGCCGTGTAGGGCCGGGCATCGCCTTCGGTGCCGATCGTAAAAATAACGATCCGTTTGGTGCCGTTCATCGATCACGGTTATCCACTCGCTCGAAATAGAGAATGAAACGTCAGCAGGGGAATAGGCAGGACACGTTAAAAACTCATCATAACGAGGCGGGCAGGAAAAACTACAGGTTTGTGGGCGTCTCGCAAGATATTATGAAACCGTAACGTATGGTGCGTATAAGCATCCTGTTTCCATACAATTGCGAGGCATACAAATGGTCTCGCGCTGTTCCGGGGTCGTTACGGAGAAAGGCAAAAATGTTCATCGACCGTTAACATAATGCGAGCATTGAAATCGTCTGGCGTCTGGCGATGGTCGTCAGCCGTTCGGAAATCAAAAGGATCGATCGACTCTAGACCGACCGGCGTCGTCTCGGGTTCGGGAGGCGCAAGTGCCCGGACTTCGACACGGGATTTCATGATACCGAAGCATTCGCTCGCGCTGCATCCGGACGATTTTCACCGCAACTCAACCGAGACGGCAACCGTCGATCGGATACGGAAGGTAAAAATCCGACCTTTAAAAAAGATCCAACGGCTTCCGAACTATGCAAGGCAGCCCGGTCGCGTTCTGATTCGACGAACCCGGGATCAAGGTTGCCTCGACGTTCGGCCGAAATGGTGACGGTTTGTCGACCTGATGGTCTTCTTTTTGTTTCCGTTCGATCGGGCCCGTCTCTTTTTATCTTGCCGACATCGCCCTTCTGATTCGATCGGATTGCGTGTGTAGTGATCAGTCGGTTACAAGGAGCGCGAAACGATATCTTTGCTCCGAACACCCCTCGACATCGTCCGCGCGGTGGAGAAAACAGCTCGCCCCAGGTTGCATAAATCCGGGCGCAGGAGGAAGAAACCTCCCGCGACCTTATTACGGACGGACCTGCCCGATGCCAGCCTATCGCTCACGTACTACGACCCACGGCCGCAATATGGCCGGTGCGCGCGGTCTGTGGCGGGCAACCGGGATGACCGATGCCGACTTCGGCAAGCCGATCATCGCCGTCGTCAACTCGTTCACCCAGTTCGTGCCGGGTCACGTCCACCTTAAGGACCTCGGGCAACTTGTCGCTCGCGAGATCGAGGCTGCCGGTGGCGTCGCCAAGGAATTCAACACCATCGCAGTCGATGACGGCATCGCTATGGGCCATGACGGGATGCTGTATAGCCTGCCGTCGCGCGAGCTGATCGCCGACAGCGTCGAATACATGGTCAACGCGCATTGCGCGGACGCCATGGTCTGCATCTCGAACTGCGACAAGATCACGCCCGGCATGCTGATGGCGGCCCTGCGCATCAACATCCCCGCGATCTTCGTCTCCGGCGGTCCCATGGAAGCAGGCAAGGCCATGGTCGGCGGCACGTTGCGCAGCCTCGACCTGGTCGATGCCATGGTCGCGGCCGCCGACAGCAGCATCAGCGACGCCGATGTGGCGGTCATCGAGCGCTCGGCCTGCCCGACCTGCGGCTCCTGCTCCGGGATGTTCACGGCCAACTCGATGAACTGCCTGGCCGAGGCGCTCGGTCTGGCACTACCCGGCAACGGCACCGTACTTGCGACTCACGCCGACCGCCGGGGGCTGTTCCAGGAAGCCGGCCGGACGATCGTGGATCTCGCCCAGCGCTATTACGAGCGCGACGACGACAGCGTGCTCCCGCGCAACATTGCCAACAGGCAAAGCTTCGAGAACGCGATGTCGCTCGATATCGCCATGGGCGGCTCCACCAACACCGTGCTGCATCTGCTCGCCGCCGCCCACGAGGCGGAAGTCGACTTCACCATGGCCGACATCGACCGGCTGTCGCGGCGTGTCCCGGTGCTGTGCAAGGTCGCCCCAAGCGTTGCCGATGTGCACATGGAGGACGTCCATCGTGCCGGCGGCATCATGGCGATCCTCGGCGAGATGGACCGCGCCGGCCTGCTGCATACCGGCGGTCCTACCGTTCATGCCGCCACCATGGCGATTGGCCTGGATCGCTGGGATGTCCAGCGCGGCGCCAGCGAGGGCGTGCAGAATTTCTACAAGGCAGCCCCCGGCGGCATACCGACCCAGGTCGCCTTCAGCCAGGATCGGCGCTTCCGCGAACTCGACCTGGACCGTGCCGAAGGCGCCATACGCAACGCGGCACATGCCTTCTCCACGGATGGCGGTCTCGCAGTGCTCTACGGCAACCTCGCCGAGGAGGGGTGCATCGTAAAAACCGCGGGCGTGGACGCCGCCATCCTGGTGTTTAGCGGAACCGCCCGCATCTTCGAGAGCCAGGATGCCGCGGTCAAGGGCATCCTCGGCGGCCGGGTCGCCGCCGGCGACATCGTGCTGATCCGCTACGAGGGACCCAAGGGCGGCCCCGGCATGCAGGAGATGCTCTACCCGACCAGCTACCTGAAATCGAAGGGGCTCGGGAAGCTATGCGCGCTGGTCACCGACGGGCGCTTCTCCGGCGGTTCGTCGGGCCTGTCGATCGGCCATGTCTCGCCTGAAGCGGCAGAGGGCGGTACGATCGGGCTGGTGGAGGAGGGTGACCGCATCGAGATCGACATCCCGGCGCGTTCCATCCATCTGGCAGTCGACGATGCCGAGCTGGCCCGCCGTCGCGCGGCGATGGTCGAGCGTGGTGCCGAGGCCTGGCAGCCGGGCCCACGCAAGCGCCGCGTCTCGATGGCGCTACGTGCCTATGCCGCGATGACCACCTCCGCAGCCCGTGGTGCCGTGCGCGACCTGGGGCAACTCGCGCGCTGAGGCCAAGCGTCTGCTACAATCCGGGTGAGGGCCTTCCGGCCCAAGCCAGCATGTTGAGGCCCATGACACTTCCCGATCCCACCGAACGGGCCGGGCGCGCCGATGCGCCGCCTGTCATTTCCATCAGGAACCTGACCAAGACCTACGCCTCCGGGCACCAGGCGCTTCACCCGATCGATCTCGACATCCGGGCCGGAGAGATCTTCGCGCTGCTGGGTCCGAACGGCGCCGGCAAGACCACGCTGATCAGCATCATCTGCGGCATCGTCAATCCAAGCGGCGGCGTCGTGCTCGCGGACGGGCATGATGTCGTCACCGACTACCGGGCTGCCCGGAGCAGGATCGGCCTGGTGCCGCAGGAGCTGAGCACCGACGCCTTCGAGACGGTGCTGGCAACGGTCACCTTCAGCCGAGGCCTGTTCGGCAAGCCTGCCGATCCTGTCTATATCGAGAAGATCCTGCGCGAACTCTCGCTGTGGGATAAGCGAAACAGCAAGATCGTCACCTTGTCGGGCGGGATGAAGCGTCGGGTGATGATTGCCAAGGCGCTGTCGCACGAGCCGCGCATCCTGTTCCTCGACGAACCCACCGCCGGCGTCGACGTCGAGCTGCGCCGCGACATGTGGCAGATGGTGCGTGGCCTGCGCGCCGACGGCGTCACCATCATCCTGACCACGCACTATATCGAGGAAGCCGAGGAGATGGCTGATCGGATCGGGGTGATCAGCCAGGGGCGCATCATCCTGGTCGAGGACAAGACCGTGCTGATGAACAAGCTCGGCAAGTCGGAGCTGCTGCTGCACCTGCAGCATCCCCTGGAGGCTTTGCCGGAATCCCTGGCCGGCTGGCAGCTCGATCTTGCCGCCAACGGCAGCGAGCTGGTCTACACCTACGACGCCCAGGCGGAGAGCACCGGCATTACCGCCCTGTTGCGCCAGCTCGACGCGCTCGGCGTCGAAGTGGCCAACCTGCAGACGCGGCAAAGCTCCCTGGAAGACATATTCGTGAGCCTGGTGCACGCCGAACCATGATGAATTTCCACGCCATCCGGGCGATCTATCTGTTCGAGATGAACCGGACCTGGCGAACCCTGCTGCAGAGCATCGCGTCCCCGGTGCTGTCGACGTCGCTGTATTTCGTGGTGTTCGGCGCCGCGATCGGCTCGCGCATGACCCATATCGACGGGGTCAGCTACGGCGCGTTTATCGTCCCGGGCCTGATCATGCTTTCGCTGCTGACCCAGAGCGTCGCCAACGCCTCGTTCGCGATCTATCTGCCGAAATACACAGGCACCATCTACGAAATGCTGTCCGCCCCGATCTCGACGGCGGAGATCGTCGTCAGCTACGTGGGTGCCGCAGCCAGCAAATCGATTATTCTCGGCCTGATCACACTGGCCACGGCACGGCTGTTCGTCACGTTCGGGATTGCCCACCCGATCTGGATGATCGCCTTCCTGGTCCTGACCTCGATCACCTTCAGCCTGTTCGGCTTCATCATCGGCATCTGGGCGACCAGTTTCGAGAAACTGAACCTAGTACCGACCTTGATCGTAACGCCGCTGACCTTCCTCGGCGGCAGCTTCTACTCGATCAACATGCTGCCGCCGTTCTGGCAGACGGTCACACTGTTCAACCCGGTGGTCTACCTGGTCAGCGGCTTCCGCTGGGCCTTCTTCGGCAGCTCGGACATCGACGTTGGCGTCAGCCTGGGCATGACCCTGATGTTCATGGCGCTGTGCCTCGCGGTGATCTGGTGGATCTTCAGGACCGGCTACAGGCTCAAGCGCTGATACCAGCCGCACCGGCTTGCCGGTCCGTGAGCATGACCGATCCGGTGGACAGGCCCGGCGCCGAAGGCTATCCCACGGCCTGTTTCAGTCCAGGGAGCGTTCGAAGCTTCTGGCCATTCGCGCACGTCGACCGGACGGCACCTCAGGAGGCCAGCGTGGCACCGCCCAAGATACCACCCGTGCAGCACCTGATCCTGTGCGGCGAAGCGCTCTATGGCGAGGACTGGCATCGCCAGATGGCGACCGAGCTTCGGCGTTACCATGCTTTGTCGGCCCGTCCGACGCTCGACTACCGGATCATCCGCAAGTGGGTCGTCGCCGACCGGCCCGTGCCGGGCTGGGTCATGGGCGTGTTGCCCAGGCTGCTGGCATCCGGCTCGGTGCTGCATCCGGAGCAGGCGGCGGATTTCGAGGCGCTCGCGGCACGGCTGGGATACCCCACCCTGAAATCGATCACCCTGCTTCAGGGCCTTTGACCGGCGAGCCTCGACCAGCGCCGCTGGGACGGCCTGCGGCATAAACCCGAAATTCTCCGGGTCAGGTTTGGCGACGTTGCCCGGTCGACCGCGTCCGTCCCACGTAGGCTTCCATCGTACGCGCGGCGAGGTCGGTCTCCGCCCGGTAGTTCACCGTCACCGGACAGGGCTGTTGGAACGTCACCGCCGCCTCTAGCCCATACGCCAGTGCAATGCCTGACGACCGGCTTCGAGATTCAAGCAGAGCGTGTCCAGCATGTTTTCCAGGGTTTGGCCCTAACCGTGCTACCTCACCGCGCATGGAGACCAAAGCCCCGATTCCGCTCGCCGTTCTTGTCGGCATTCAGACCCCGGACGTCGATGACGTCGCGCACGAAGCCAGCCTCGAGGAGCTCGGGCGCCTGGTAAAGACGCTGGGCTACGAGGTGGTCGGCACCATGTCGCAGAAGCTCCCGGGCACCGGAAGCGCGTCGCTGCTGGGCAGCGGCAAGCTGGCCGAGCTCGCGGAACTGACCGGCGGCACCGGCGTGGTCAGCACGATGGCGCCGACCCCGAAATCCAAGGCGCGGCAGCGGTTCGAAGGTGCCGCGGGACCGGTCGAGCCGGCCGAGCCCGATCCGGACGCCGCCCGCAAGCCCGAGTTCGTCATCGTCGATCACGAGCTTTCGCCCAGCCAGATCCGCAATCTCGAGCGGGCGACCGGCGCGCAGGTGCTGGACCGCACCGGCGTCATCGTCGAGATCTTCCATCGCCATGCCAACACCCGCGAGGCGAAGCTGCAGGTGGAGATGGCGCGCCTGAAATACGTGGCACCCCGCATGCGGGAATCCTCGGCTGGCGGCGGGCGCCAACAGGGTCCGGGTGCCGGCGAAAGCGCCCTGGCCCTCGATCGCCGCAAGATCCGCGACCGGCTCTCGGAGCTGAAAGATCAGCTCGAAGCGGTGCAGCGCGACAGCGACCAGCGCCGCTCCGCCCGCCGCGACCAGCTTCGTGTGGCGCTGGTCGGCTACACCAATGCCGGCAAATCCTCCCTGATGCGGGCTCTCACCGGCAGCCAGGTGCTGGTGGAGGACAAGCTGTTCGCCACCCTCGACACCACGGTCCGGACCCTGCAGCCGGAGACCCGGCCCCGCGTGCTGGTTTCGGACACGGTCGGCTTCATCAAGCAACTGCCGCACGATTTGGTCGCCTCGTTCCGCTCCACCCTGGCGGAAGCGCTGGAGGCCTCGCTGCTGCTGTTCGTGGTCGACGCATCGGACCCGACCTACGAGGCGCAGCTCGAGGTGAGCCGCAGCGTGCTGCGCGAGATCGGCGCGGACGTGGTGCCGTCCCGTCTGGTGCTGAACAAGCTCGACCGTGTCGACGATGCTGGGCGCGCCGCCCTGATCGAAAAGCATCCGGACGCCATCCTGCTCTCCGCCCACGCGCCCAAGGATGTGAGCGCATTGCGGGACACCATCATCGCGTTCTTCGAGGCGGAGATGGTGGATGACGTGCTGGTGCTGCCCTATGCGAAACAGGGCATGATCGGCGAGGTCTATGAAAGCGCACGGGTCCTGTCCGAGGAGCATGACGAGACCGGCCGGGTGCTGAAAGTGCGTGGCCTGCCCAGCGCCATCACGCGACTGAAACGGAGCCTCGCCGCACGCTAGAGCATCATCCGATCGTCTTGCTTTCTCGATCGAATAAAGATGCTCGCCAAAACAAAGACCTAGAGGTTTCTTCCGATCTGCTTCGATCGGAAAAAGCTCTAGGCGACTGCCGACCAACAAGCAGGTGCGGCTGGTTGGTCCGCCCAACGTGACGCCCGCAATCCATTCGCAAAATCGTGAGTGCGGCGTTCACAACAGTACCAGAAGCTTCGCGTTGAGCGCCCGGGTCGACCGCGCCCATCGGAGAACCGCTTTGCCAGAAAGCCTCGACGCCGCGATCGGCCGGATCGAAACCGCCGAATTTCTCGACCTTCCCGCGCACGTACTCGGCAGGGCGATTTCCCGGACCGGGCAGATCGGCGGCAAACCGACGAAAACCCTGGCAAACACTTTGCATGGTCGCCCGTACGGTCATCCGGTCCATCCGCTGATCGTGGCGGTGCCCATCGGCACCTGGACGTTGGCGCTCGGCCTCGACCTGCTCGGCGCCGTCGGCCTCGTGCGCCGGCGCAATGCCTTCCCCGCCGCCGATATCGCACTGATGGCCGGCTCGGTCGGAGCGGCCGCGGCGATCGCGACGGGCCTGGCGGACTGGCAGCACCTGAACGGACGCGACCGGCGTGTCGGGCTGGTGCATGGTTCGGTCAACATCACCGCGACGGCGCTGAACCTATGGTCCAGCAGCCTGCGTCGACGGGGACGCCGCAGCGCAGGCGTGCTGGTCAGCGTGACCGCCTATGCCTGCATGAGCGTCGGCGGGTACCTCGGCGGTCACCTCGTCTATCGCCGCCGTGCCGCCGTCGATCATGCCGATCGCAGTCCAGTGCCGCGCGAGTTCACCGAAGTGGCGAATTTGGCCGATTTGATCGACAACAAGCCGCATCTCGTGACGGTATGGGATGACGTTGCGCGCGCCGATATCGGCATCGCGCTGGTGCGCCAGGGCATGCGCGTCCATGCCATGGGTGCGCGTTGCTCGCATGCCGGCGGCCCGCTGGACCAGGGCTGGGTGCTGAACGGCACGCTCGTCTGCCCCTGGCACGGCTCGCAATACGATCTGGAAACCGGGCAGCCGTCCGTCGGTCCATCCACCTGCCCGCAGCCCCGGTACGAAGTGCGCCTGCGAGACGGCGCCGTCGAACTACGGCGAGAGCAAGAACCCGGCGATCAGGTGGTGACCTCCACGTCGTTGAAATCCGAACCGGCTGCGGTCCGGGTGAGCAGGCCGGACGATTTCCCCCGATCGACGCCGAATGGCGAGCCCGGACGTACCGCCACCGAAGTCCTTTTCGAACACCACGAGCTGATCCGGCGTCTGTTCGAACGTACGCTCGCAATGACGGGTGACAGCGCGGAGCGTCACGACCTGATGCGCACGCTAGCGGCCGAACTGGACATCCATGAGGCTGTTGAGGACGCCATCTTTTACCCCGCCGTTCGGCGCGTCAGTGAGGATACCGAGATTGCCTACGCCGAACACGGCGTGCTTGCAGACCTGCTCGCTGCAACCGTAAAGTTTCCGCTTGGCAGCACCGAGTTCCAGGAACATCTGACAGCGCTTCAGGCAGCCTTTCTGCATCATGCGGGTTCGGAGGAAAACTCCATGTTCAAGGAGGCGGGGCGTCTCAGCATCGCCCGACTGACCGAGCTTGGCGCCGAACTGGACCACATGCTCGACAAGGAACGCACCTCCCGCGCACGCCAAGCGTTCCGGTCCCTGAAGATCAGGCTCCTCGAACGCTCCTGAACGTGCCTTCCACCGTGGCTATATCCCGGCCACCGCATCGGCGACGGCCTTGCCGCAGGCCTCGGTCCCGGCACTGCCGCCGACATCGCGTGTGCGGGTTCGGGCATCCACCAGCGTCGTTTCGATTGCGCGCATCACGGCGGCGGCGGCCTCTTCCTCGCCCAGATGGTCGAGCATCATCGCCAGCGACCAGATCTCGCCGATCGGGTTGGCGATCCTCTGGCCGGCGATGTCCGGCGCAGACCCATGCACCGGCTCGAACAGCGACGGGAACCGTCCTTCCGGATTGAGGTTGCCGGACGGCGCGATCCCGATCGTGCCGGTGCAGGCCGGGCCGAGATCGGACAGGATGTCGCCGAACAGGTTCGATGCCACCACCACGTTGAAGCGGTCCGGACTGAGCACGAACCGCGCCGCCAATATGTCGATGTGGTAGCTGTCATGCCGGATGTCGGGATAATGCTGCGCCATCTCCAGCACGCGCTCGTCCCAGTACGGCATCGAGATCGCGATACCGTTCGACTTGGTCGCGGACGTCAGGTGTTTTTTCGGCGTGGTGCGTGCAAGCTCGAATGCATAACGCAGGATCCGGTCCACCCCATGCCGGCTCATGACCGTTTCCTGGATGACGATCTCGCGTTCTGTGCCCGCATACATGCGCCCGCCCAGCGCGGTGTATTCGCCCTCGGTATTTTCCCGCACGACCCAGAAATCGATCGATCCCGGCTCGCGTCCCGCCAGCGGGCACGGCACCCCCGGCATCAGACGCACCGGCCGCAGATTGACGTACTGGTCGTATTCGCGCCGGAATTGCAGCAGCGATCCCCACAGCGAAACATGGTCCGGCACTTTCGCCGGCCACCCGACCGCGCCGAACAGGATCGCCGATGGCTGGCCGATCCGTTCCTTCCAGTCCTCCGGCATCATGCGTCCGTGCCGTGCGTACCAGTCGCAACTGGCGAAGTCGTGCCATTGCTGCTCGAAGCGGATGCCGAACCGTTTCGACACCGCCTCCATCACCCGGACCGCCTCCGGCATCACCTCGTTGCCGATGCCGTCTCCGGGAATGATCGCGATGCTGTAGGTCCGGTCGGTCACGTCGATGCTCCGTTCACAGGCTTTTCAAGCCGCCGATATGGAAGGACTTCAGCTCGAGACACTCCTCGATGCCGACGCTGCCGCCCTCACGTCCAAACCCGGACTGCTTGATGCCGCCGGCACTCTGCCGCATCAGCAATGCGCCGATCCGCGTCGAGCCGGTGAACGAGATATTGCGCACCAACGGATTGGCGGTCAGTTCGCCGCCGATCGCTTCCGGCCGGCCGGTGACGATACTCGGCACCCCCGCCGGCAGGCCTGCGCGCTCGGCCAATGCCGCCAGCGCCAGCGCTGAAAACGGCGTCAGGTCGGCACGTTCGGCCACGGTGCGCCGGCTCCAGGCGGGAAAGGCGTGTGCCGCCGTATCGATCGCCGTGCGTGGCTCGGGCACGTCGCAATCCGGGACCGGTCGATCACCCGCGCGGTCGCCGGGTTGTCGACCGTGAGCACGGCTCCGTCGGCAGCGTCGATCCAGGCGCCATCGACGAATGCCTGCTGGCGCCACAGGAAATGTCGTCGAGGCCCGGGATATCGTTCATGCGAACGGCTCCATTGCGGCTCAACCGAGCGCCTGGCTGCACAAGGCAAAGCGCCGCACACCTTCGTCCGGCAATGGTCGCTGCAGCCCCGCCGCCATGCAGGCGACCGTATCCACGCGCGGCAGGCCGATCTCGTCGAGCCAGGCAGAGAGACCGCTTTCCACCGGGATGTCGAGCCGCACGAACTGGCCGGTCTTCGATCCGATCCAGTGCGCGATCAAGGCCTTGGCGCCGTCCTGGCTCGGCGCCACCACCGGTCCGATCACCAGCCCGCGCCCGAACCGCCGGCAGAACGCATAGCCGACGATCTCGCCTGCCTGGTCGAGTGCGATGACCTCGCCGATGCCGGCCAGGGCGTCGAGCAACGGGCCGCGGTCGAGGCCTGTCGCCGCGCGATCGCAAGCCGTAAGGAGCGGACCGTCATTGCGGCCGACCGGGCGCAGCCTTGTTTCCGGCTTGAGAGCCACCGTCGGGATCGCCCCGGCCGACCCCTGCCGCTGCTCGGCCGCACCGGTGGTCGCGTATCCCAGCTTCTCATAAAGCGGCAGCCCGGCCGGTGTCGCGTTCAGCAGTACGGTTCGCCTGGCCAGACGCTCCATCCCAGCCTGCATCAGCCGTCGGCCCAGGCCCTTGCCCTGCTGGCTGTCCGACACGATCACCATGCCGAGCGTGGCCGCATCCGCGCCATAGAGCCACCACATGACGCTGCCGATGACGGTCCCGGTTTCGTCACATGCGACCAGCCCGGCGCCGAGCATCAGCATGAAACGCCAATCCTCCAGGCGGTGCGGCCATTTCAGTGCCAGGGTGAGGCCGTGCACCGCTTCCAGATCGTCCGCCTTCATGTCCCGGAGCGCAGTCGTTTTCTGTCCGCTGCGACCGGTGGACGGTGTCATGCTCGTATTCTCCGAAAGATCGCAAAACTCATCGACGTCCGCCGTTCGCGTGGTGGTGGCAAAGGATCGTGACACCGGCAGGGTTCTCCCCGAACCGGTGGCGGATCGACCGGACAGTGTGGTTCGATCCGCGGTTCGCAGCGCCGCCTGCGCCCGGCCGGACAGGCCACGATAGACGGCAATCGGCCGGGCCAAAATCGCGCCGCTGTCGCATGCGGGTTCAGCGCGGTGTCGACGCTCCGGAACATTGTCTGGATGCGGCGAAGCTGGTCGCGCGAGCGCTGCTCCAGCCTCGATGCCGGCACGGCACGCCGATGTCGCACGCCGACATCAGGTCGTAGCGCAGGCTGGATGACACGTGCAGCACGTCCTCCGGATTGAAGTCGAGGCTGTCGAGCATGAACTCGAATGCACGCAGGCGCGGCGTGTAGGCCTGTCCCTGTTGCGTCGTATACACCCGGCGGAACGGCACCGATCTTGTCCACGTTGCTTTGGGTCTGGTCGTCGGATGCATTCGACAGAATCACCAGCGGAATTACTCGGGCCACTTTCGCCAGGCCAGCCGGCATGTCGGCACAGCCTTGGTAGAGTCTCTGGGCGGTCTCGATGTCGAACGTGATGCTCCAGCACCAGGTAGTGCGCTCGTCCAGCCAACAGGCGGTGAAGTCGGCCACGCACCGTTCCATGGCCGTGGATGGAGCCGCATCGCTGAACAGCGTCCATGCCATGTCCGTCATCTGGAAGCGGGTCAACGCGCCGTAACGGTCGAACGTGACGAACTTCGGGATGAACGGCGCCATGAGTGAAACCGATTTCCCGAACGGCAATGGGATCGGCCTGACCATTAAGACACAGGCGGCATGGCATCTCGTGGCGAATTGCCATCGACGCCGCGCACAGTCTGCCTTTCCACGGACGATCCAGCGCAGGAACTAGTTAGGGGGTGTTTAATAAGCATATGCCAATAAAACAGGCGCTATTATTAAGCAGATTGGAATTTCGCCTCAATGTGATTAAAAAGCTGACAGTAAAATCTCGAAGCAAGGGTGGCCGAAGATAATCGACGCCGTTACAATAGGCAGTCTGGCAGAGCGTGCCATATTTGATAGAAGAGACGCAGATTTGAAAGCCATCATTGGGATGCTCTTCAGAACATGCAGCGTTCTCAATGACATAGTGGCTCTCGAAACGATACCGGCATGTTCGGCCGCCAGGGATAGCGCCTTTCCAGGCTCGATTAGAAGGGATGACCATGACTGCTAGACGAATGGCTAAACTCGGCATTGCCATGAGTACCGGAGGACAGGCCCCGGTGGTTCGTACGGCCCGCAAGACCGGAATGCTGACCATCACCAGCTTCCGGCGCCTGTTGCTGTTGACGGCCTGCCCGGTCGCCATCGCCGCGGCGACGGTATCGGCCCGCGCCCAGACCAGTGCTCCTGCGACGACCCCTGCACCGGCAGCCGCGCACCACCGCCATACAGGCCGGAACGCAAAGCATCCCGCCAGCAGCATCGCGGGTCATACCGCCCAGGGCGCCGGTGCAGTCGCCGCGACCGGAACCGCAGCCGCGATCGATCCGTCCGCCGTCCCGGCCAGCAGCGCGCCCACCGGCCTGGCCGACACCGGTTCCGGCATGGCCACGCCGGCCGCAGCGGATGCGGGCGAGAGCATCATCGTCACCGGCACGCGCAGCCTCAACAAGAAAGCCCGCGACAGCACCAGCCCGATCGACGTGATTTCGGCGACTACGCTGCGCCGCTCCGGCCAACCGAACCTGGGCGACCAGCTCGTCCGCACCGATCCCTCGATCAACATCGCGGCGATGGGCTCCGACACCGCCGCGCTGACTGCCGCGATCCAGCTTCGCGGCCTGAGCGGCAACGAGGTCCTGGTGCTGGTCGACGGCAAGCGCCGGCATACGACAGCGAACATAACCGCCGATGCCGGTCCCGAGCAGGGCGCCACGCCGGTCGACATCAACATGATCCCGGCCGCCGCGATCGACCATATTGAGGTGCTGCGCGACGGCGCCGCCGCACAGTATGGTTCCGATGCGATCGCCGGCGTGGTCAACATCATCCTCAAGAAAACCGACCATGGCGGCTCTGCCAGCGCTTTCAGCGGCGCCAACGCCTATAATGGCGATGGCTGGCAGTACCAGCTCGACGCAGACAAGGGCGCGTCGTTCGGCCAGGATGGCTACGTCCATATCGGCGGCCAGTTCTATCACGCCGACCATTTCGTGGCTCAAGCCGTCGATGACCGTGCCGCGGCGGGTAACTTCCCTGCCAATTCGAACAAGATCAACGGCCAGCCGGAAGAAACCCGCGAGACGCTGAGCGTCGAATTCGGCAAGACCTTGCTTCCGGACCTGTTCGGCGGCGTGCGCGGCTACGGGCTCATCACCTATGGCCATCGGCACAGCGAGGCGTACGAGAATTACCGGACGCCGACCAAGCTTCCGCAAATCTATCCGTACGGCTTCTCGCCGTTGGAGACCAATGAGGAAAACGATTATGCGGCGACGATCGGCGTCAAGGCGGACGACTTCTTCGGGTTCCATGCCGACCTGAGCTCGACCTACGGTGCCGACCAGACCAACATCGGCAACAAGCATACCGGCAACCCCAATCTCTATGCGGACGGCTACCCGGAATACGGATATGCGATTGGTTCCACTCCGACGACCGTGCTGGCCCAGAGCCAGACCAACGCGCAGTGGACCAACAACGCCGATTTCACCAAGCCGCTCACATTCATGGGCAAGAACATGACCATCGCGTTCGGTGCGGAGGAGCGCAGCGAGAACTACTCGCTCGGTGCCGGCAGTCCGGCCTCGTACCTGCTCGGCGGCACCCAGGGTTTCGCCGGCCTGCTGCCGGCCAATGCCGGTCGCTTCAGCCGCAACGTCTGGGCTGCCTACGGTGACTACGACGTCCATCCGCTCACGCATTGGGACATCGATATCGCCGGCAGGTTCGAGCACTACACCGATTTCGGCAACACCGAGAACGGCAAGATCTCGACCCGTTACGACTTCACCAAATGGTTTGCATTGCGTGGTACCATCAGCAACGGCACCCGCGCACCGACGCTCGCCGAGGAAAACTACAGCTCGCTCAACGTCTCGCCAACCGGCGCCAGCGGCATTCTCGCGGTCAGTTCGGCCGCGGCGCAATCGATCGGCGCTGTGCCCCTCAAGCCCGAGCGTTCCACAAATGCCAGCGCCGGATTCGTGCTTGAGCCGATGCGCAACATGAGCATCACCGCCGACATCTACCAGATCAACATCCGCGATCGCATCGTCGGTGCCGGCGGTGTCACCGGCACGAGCGCGGCGAAGGCGATCGACCTGACCGGTGCTACCCTGCCAGAGGGCATCCAACTGTCCGACGTTTCCGCCTACTACTTCGCCAACGGTGCCAGCACGCGCACCCAGGGCATCGACATCAACGCCAACTACTTCACCGATTTCCGGCAGTACGGAACCGTCACCTGGACCGCCGGTCTCGACCTCAACCGGACCCGCATCCATCATGTCGGATCCGATGCATTCGGCAATCCTTTCCTAACCGCGCAGGGGATCGGCTACCTGACCACGGCGTCACCGCGCTCGAAGATCATCCTCAACGCGTTCTGGAAGATCGGGAAGTTCGACGTCAACGTGCGCCAGACCCGCTATGGCCAGACCACGAACGACGTGACCTACGAGGACCAGGCACCCGCAGATCTGCAATATTCCGGTTCGCAGTTCTACGAGTTCAAGAACACGCCGCGCTGGCTGACCGATCTCGAAGTCGGCTACCAGATCGCACCGCGCTGGCATATGGCTGTCGGCGGCAACAATCTGTTCAACGTGCGCCCGCGCCGCCTGACGGCCGAGACCTCCTATCTCGGTGTCGCCTATTACGACACCACCTCGTCCCAGGTGCCGATCACCGGCGGCTTCTATTACGGCCGCGTCAACTTCACGTTCTAACCACTTTGTTCAGAGATGACGCCGGTCGCCATGGCGGCCGGCGTCTCTTCGGTCCAGCCGTGCATCAACGGCACGGTCGTCGGCACCATCGATTACCTGAGCGGATCGGTCGAAAAGAGCGGCTCGTCATCGGATGCAGGCGGTGGCGAAGGGTCGCCCGGACGACGGGCAGGGGAGCCATCGATCGCTGTATCGCCCGGGACGATCGGCATGGGCTCGTCCGGCTCGATGTCGATGATCGGTATGCCGCCTGTCGGCAGCGACGGAATTGCAGGCATCGTGTACTCACCTTGATCGGTTACAAGCCAGAACGCTCTTGAGGGCAGGGCGGTTCTCCTTCTGCCGTCGCCGAACCGATCCGCCACGCGGTTTAAACGCTAGGAAAGCATTCACTAGGAACAACTCGTTGTTGTCCTGCTGCAACGGCTGACATTCAGGCTGGCGATGCAGCGAACCGTCTTCCAGTCTGTCCCGCGCATGCCCGCTGCTGCCACGGCGGCGCTGGTCACCGCGATGCCGGCACCTCTGCATGCGAGCCTAAACAGCCCGAACCAGGGCTGGAATTCCTCGATCCTGTGCCGCAGCGCACTCGACACGTCGTTTCTCACCAACATCACTGCCCTGGCCGCCGCCGGGTCTCGGCGAACCCGATTAACGGGTTTTACCTTGAGGCCCCGGTATGACGCGTGTTCCCGATATTCTCGGCATCATCGTCCCGCTGCCTGTCTTGCAGGAGGCTGACCAGAAGGCGCTTTGTATATCGCATCGAGTGGAGCGAGTTCCGGCGTCCTCGCCGTTGCCGCAGGAACTTGGCGCGGATGTCGTGAATACGGGGAGTGGCTGGTGACGGACCCGTTCCTGTTCGCCTGCCGATGCCGGCCAGGACGTGAGTGCGACCATGGCAGTCCTGCCGCGCGACGGCGGCCATTTGGTCGCGGTCGGGATGCCAGCCGGATTTGCGATTCACACGATGGCCCATCTGGCCAGCATGGAATTGCGTCGTGACGATACGCGAACCGATAGTCCATAACCTCCTGCGGCATGGTCCATGCGTGGGCCGTATATCGCTCTCGAGGAACAAGGTTGCGCGCTGGATTGCCAACGTCCACGCCATTCAGAGCAAGCACGTTGCAGGACTTTACCTACACCTGACCCGAGGCTGCGGATGGGGCACGCCGGTGCCGGCCTGTCCTTCTACGTAAGCGGGGCAATTGGCCAAACTCGGAAATCCGACTTCCATTTTTTGTCTACAGTATTTCAATAATCAATAAACATAACCTAAGTAAATTAAATATACTAGAACCAATAAGGGCCCCTTTGCGGCGCACAACGATAACCCACAGAAACGGCTTGGCTGGTCCGCTGACCGTCAGCTATCTCGACTCATTTAATTTAAACTGACACATGGCGTCGTTCAGTCATATCGGCGGCGGCCGCGACGACGCTGGCTGGAACGTCGTCATCTTGTAGCTTGGGCACACCATGGCCAACTTCTCGAGAGCCGGGAAACCAGCACATGACGTGCGCTGATGGATCTATGTCGAGTATCTCTATGTAACTGTAAATTGTGGAATAGTTGGGAAGACGATGCGTATTCCGGCGAAGGATTCCTGTGTATTCATCGATCTGGACAAACGGCATTGTCACGATCACAAGGGTGAATTCTTTCAGGTATGCGGCCGCTCAACATTATGCATTGGCTACAGAGGCAGCCGATGATTTTCCAGGTTGGTGTGTTCAAAAACGGATCCGATTTCGCGGCGCGAAACACGGAAGATATTTTTTATATCTGTCGACACGATCTAGTAGAACGCCACTTGCTATCGAAGCATCACGGCGCCTGCGGCCGATCTCGGCCGTAATCCGCGCGCTTCATATGTTGGCGGCCAGTTCATCGATCGTCGGCGCCACCAACGTCGAGATCGGCACGTCTCATCGCGACCCGGCCGAGCTGGAATGACTCAAAACTAATATCTCGACGCGCCGTTTCCCGATGCGAACGAACTCCGGTGCCGGTTTGAAACCGGGTGGCGGATGGCTTCGTCGTCTCAAAACCTTGCCGGCAGTTCGAACTGTTTGTAACCGTGGTGATATGTCGATCCTGCAGGCCCGTGACCCAACCCGCAACGATTACGACCGGGTGACCTTCCAGGACAACTTCGGTTGCTGTTCCAGGTCAACCGTCGTGCCGTCGCACGTCCATCGTCGAAAGAGGGTGCCGGGCATTATTCTTCGTCTCGGGAGAGCAACTCGGCATCGGCGCCGCCTTGGGCAGTTCTCAGGCGCCGGTGGGCTCGAACACGATGCCGAGGCGCAAGCGAGGGCGTTATCGGGATCGGTCTACGTTCGGCCGGCAACGCGGCGAATCGATCCTCAAGGATACGTATGGATCTCTTATAGTCGGGGAATTCAGCCCATTGACCCGGCGGGCACGGTTGGGAAAGGGCTGTTCGGATCAGACGAAGAAGTATCATGCTGGTATTCGATGATCGAAATATCGCACCATGTCCGACATTGGTTCACCGAACGATAATCGTCTTAATAGACGAGATGGCAGACGATGTAGCCGAGCTACAACCGATCGATCCTGTAGATGCAAGGCAGGTAATGACCTGTTTTGGCATGACAAAATTTTTTGAGACAGTATCCCAAAATACAACGTCATCCAATTTAACTCACAACTTGTAACTAATGACTTTGTGAAACTCGAATAGCAATATATATTGTCACGATCAGCGGCGTGGTCATTGGCCAAGGATCCAGCGCAGCATGGGAAGGATATTTGTGGATCGATTGGTGAGCGAAGCAGTTGCGGAGGCCGCCCGGACCAAGCGGCTGCTTGCACTTGAAATCCTTGATAGCCATCCTGAGGAAATATTCGACTCGCTGACCCAGATTGCTGCCGATATCTGCGGCGTCGATATGGCGATGCTCAACTTCATCGACCGGGACCGCCAATGGTCGAAGGCAATGATCGGGTTCTCCGGTATGCATGAGATACCGCGGGAACTGTCCATCTGCGCGAGAACGATTGCCGGAAACGATATTCTCGAAATCCAGGACCTCCATCTCGATCCTGTATTCAAGGATAACCGGCTGGCGGGCGACGACGCGATGCTGAGGTTCTATGCCGGAGCACCGTTGGTGCTGGCGGATGGCTCCTGCGTCGGTACTCTCTGCGTGGTGGACCGGATCCCGAGAAAGCTGACGACCCATCAACTCTCGGCCCTGTGTCGGCTGGCATCCGTCGTCGCCAGGGCACTGGAGTTGCGCGAGAAGGCGATTGCCGCGCTGGCTGCGATGGATTTGACCCAACTTCAACTTCAACGACTCTATACCGCGACCCCGGCGATGCTGCAGTCGACTGACAGGCATGGCTGCTTTGTCACGATCAGCGATCGCTGGCTGGCTGAACTCGGCTACGATCGAGGGGAGATCCTTGGACGCTGCTTCGACGAGTTGGTCGTGCCCGGATCGAGCTTCGGTATTCTAGATGCCGACTGGGAAGACGCCGGCAACGCGCCGATTCCGGTCCGGATGATCCGGAAGGACGGCGGCATCATCGACGTCGAATTATC
Organism: Janthinobacterium lividum; assembly: GCA_050954785.1. Lineage (GTDB taxonomy): Bacteria > Pseudomonadota > Alphaproteobacteria > Acetobacterales > Acetobacteraceae > Lichenicola. Next base: position 37,271 of record JBPBQO010000192.1, read on the forward strand.
ATCGGTCGTCGACCAGAACCCGGACGGCATGCCGCTTCGCATCGTCACGGTGATCGAAAACGTTACCGTGCGGGACGCGGCGCGGGTCGCATTGATCTCCAGCCAGAAGTTCCTCGAAAGAACCAATGCCGTCGCGCAGATCGGTGGCTGGGAAATAGACTGCGCGACCCGAAGGGTCGTCTGGTCGGCAGAGATTTGCCGCCTGCATGATCGGGAGCCGGGATATACGCCGACCCTGGCCGAGGTGCTTGCCTGCTACGTCTTCGAGGATCGGCCGATCGTCGAAAATGCGCTGCAACTCTGTCTGGAAACCGGTCGGCCGTGGGATCTGGAGCTTCGGCTCGTGTCGGCGACCGGCCGGCCGTTCTGGGGACGCGTCGTGGGGTCGCTCGACGTCATCGATGGCAAGCCGGTACGAATGTCGGGCGCACTGCAGGACGTCACCGCGCGCAAGCTGCTGGAGCGGGATCTCGCCGAAAGTCGTGAACTGGTCCAGGTCACACTGAACTCGATCAACGCGGCCCTTATCACCACCGATCTCGATGCAAGGGTGACCTGGATGAACCCGGTGGCGGAGCGTATGACCGGCTGGTCCAGGGATGACGCCGATGGACGCGATTTGTCCGATGTCCTTGTCATAATGGACGAATTCAATGCGCGTCCAAACGCCGATCCGGTGCGCGAATGCCTTCGTCTCGGCCAGGTGGTCTCCCTCCCGGACAACGTGATCCTGATGTCGCGGGGCGGAACCCAATACAGCATCAAGGACTCCGCGGCACCGATACGCGACACCGCTGGCCACGTTCTGGGCGCGGTTGTCGTGTTCCTCGACATCTCGGAGCAGTCCCGCCGGAGCATCGAACTGGAGCATCGTGCCAATCACGACGCCCTCACCGGTGTCGCCAACCGGTCCGCCTTCGAGATGAAGCTCGACGATCTGCTGGTCCAGGCGCGCGCGGACAAAAGTCTGTCGCACGTGTTGCTGTATATCGATCTGGATCAGTTCAAGGTGGTGAACGACAGTTGCGGACATGCTGCCGGCGACATGCTGCTCCTTCAGATCACGACATTTCTGAACGAGTGTGTCCGGGATGTCGACACCGTCGCCCGGCTGGGTGGCGACGAGTTCTGCGTCATTCTGGAGGGATGCTCGGTCGACGAGGGTAAACAGATCGCCGAACGGATTCGCATCAAGGTGGATCGGCACCGCTTCCAGCAGGAAAGCCGCCGCTTCAGGGTCGGAGCGAGCATTGGCCTGGTGCAGTTCGACTGGCGCTGGGCAGACCGGATGCTGATCATGCAGGCGGCCGACGTTGCGTGCTACGCGGCCAAGGAGGCGGGACGCAACCGCGTTCATGTCTGGGACGAAACCGATCGTTCCACCAAGCTGCGGTTCGGGGACATGAAGTGGGTGGCACGGCTCGGGCAGGCGCTCGACGAGGATCAGTTCGAGCTCTACGCACAGCGGATCGAGGCCCTGGCCGATACGAGCGGCGGAGTACGCTGCGAGGTGCTTCTGCGTCTTCGCGAGCCCGATGGAAGCCTGACGCTTCCAGGCGACTTCGTCGCTGCTGCCGAACGATTTCACATGGCATCGCGGATCGACCGGCGGATGACGGAAAAAGTCATCGACTGGATGGAGAACGAGCCGAACCTGCAGGAGCGGATCGACATGATCTCGGTCAATCTGTCGGGACAGTCGATCGCCGACAAGTCGTTCCATCATGAATTTTGCGGAATGATCCGCAGAGCCCGGTTCGACGTCGGCAAGCTCTGTCTGGAAATCACCGAGACGGCGGCAGTCACGCGGTTCGACGATGCCAAATCGTTCATCGACGAGGTGCGTGGGCTCGGCGTGAAGGTAGCGCTCGACGATTTCGGCGCAGGCGCCTCGTCGTTCGGTTATCTGAAGACGCTGCCGGTCGACTTTCTCAAGATCGACGGTCAGTTCATCAAGGAGATCACCCGTGATGGCCTCGATGCGGTCGCGGTGAAATGTTTCCGCGACGTGGCCCGGATGATCGACGTGAAGACCATCGCCGAGTTCATCGAGCGCGATGACCAGCGACAGGCATTGACCGCGCTCGGCATCGATTTCGGGCAGGGATACCTGCTGCATCGGCCCGAGCCGCTTCGTGATGCCGTCATCTCGGCCGCCTATGCGGAAACCCGGCAAACATGCGACACATGATCGCCTGAACTGATGCCTGGAGCCTTCGATGTCTCATCCGATGCCACCGGCTCCGCCCTTCACCCTGGAGACGGCAACGGCGAAGGTTCGGCGTGCCGAGGATGGCTGGAACTCACGTGATCCGGACCGTGTCTCGCTGGCCTACACGGCGGACTGCATCTGGAGGAACCGCTCCCAGTTCATACGCGGCCGGACCGAGATTGTCGGGTTTCTGACCCGTAAGTGGCAGGCCGAGCTGGACTATCGCCTCATCAAGGAACTGTGGGCGTTCGGCGAGGACCGGATCGCCGTGCGCTTCGCCTACGAATGGCACGATGCTGCCGACAACTGGTTCCGCTCCTATGGCAACGAGAACTGGGAGTTCGCGCTGGATGGCCGGATGCGGCGCCGGCTTGCGTCGATCAACGACCTGGCCATGGCGGCGTCGGACCGGAAGTTTTTCTGGGACCCGGCCGGTCCCAGGCCCGTCGATCATCCGGGCCTGTCCGACCTGGATCTCTGAAGGTGCTCAGTGTCCTCCATGGGGCGGCGGCGCAGACCGGCGGCCTGCTCTTCCCGGCAGGTTGTACTGGTTGATGGTCGGAACGCCGGTCACCGGATCGGTGGCCCCCAGGCTAGGCAACGGGGCCGCCGGCGCATTGCCCAGGCTGTTCGGGCTGGGAGCGGACAGGGACATGCTGTTCGCGCCGATGTTCGGGCTACCGAGAGGCGCCTGACCCAGTCCGGTGGCAGCCGGCGCGCCTGTCCCGCTACCTGCGCTGCTTCCGAGGCCCGGGGCGACCTGTGCCAGCGCCGGGCTGCATAACCCCATAAGCGTCAGGCCTATCAGGCAAGTCCTGGTTATCGAACGTGTCATCGTCGTGTCCTCCTACCCATCGCATGTGGTGATTGCGGCGGCCGATCCAGAGGGCCGGCATGACCGCCCGCATCGTCATCCGCTTCACCAGGCGTTCAGGTCCATCGGCAGTGCATCGCCGGAGCGCAGGATCGCTTCCGCCGCCTCGGTGTAGCCGCCGCCGGGCCGGTGCAATACCAGGCCGGGCAGGACCACGCCGTCGCCATGCCCGCCGACCGTTCCCTGCACCAGCACGATGCGCGCCGGCCGGCCCGCGAGCGGCCATAACGGCAGCAGCCTGATCGTGCCCAGGCCGCACTCCGTCATTGAAGCCGCTGCTTTTGCATGCAGCGCCGCCGGCAGGATCATCGTCAGGGTGCCGCCATCGCGCAGCAACCGCACCAGCGATGCGGTCCATCCGGCCAATGCCCCCTCGGGCGCCCGGCGCGCCAGGTCGCGGCGAGGCGACGGGGACATGCTGGCATTGTTGCGGTGCCACGGCGGGTTAGCGATCGCATGGTCGAACCGCGGCATCGCCTCCACCAGCATGGGAATCGCCGGGTCCTCTACGGCAGCCACCAGGACCGGCCAGTCGGCAAGCCCGTTCTCGTCGAGGTTGCACCGGGCAAGTGCCGCGGTTGCCGGGTCCTGCTCGATCCCGGTTCCGGATACGCCCGGCACGCGCGACGCCAGGCACAACAGGCCGGCACCCGCGCCACAGCCTGCCTCGATAACACGCGCACCAAGCCTTGCCTGCACTGTCGCCGCCAGCAGGACCGGCTCTATGCCGGTGCGGTAGCCATCGCGGAACTGACGATACGAGACGCGTCCGCCCAGCAGCGTGCCATGCGTGGTGGCCTCCGTCAGCATCAGCAACGTGCCGGTCCAGCCGCCTTGACCACCCATCCGCCGCCGCTCATATGTGCCTCGCCGTTCGTTGAACGCCCGGATTAAGTGGAGAAAAACCGCGTGGGCCTTGCCGCCAGTCTGCCGGTTTCCGCCGGGACCACAAGTCACGGCCAGCCCGTGCCGACCGGCGAGGCCATTATGCCGGCCGTTGCCACAGGCGCCGACGAGGCCGCACTCAAGGCTCTGTCCGATCTGCTGGCTGCCGACATGCAGGCCTGCAACCGCGCCATCATCGCCCGCATGGACAGCCCGGTCGCGCTGATCCCGCAGCTTGCCGCGCATTTGATCGCCGCCGGCGGCAAACGGCTGCGTCCACTGCTGACGCTGGCCGCGGCGCATCTGTGTGGCTACCCGGCCAGTCCGGCCGAGGAACTGGCGGCCCGCCACGTCAATCTCGCCGCCTGCGTCGAGTTCATCCATACCGCCACCCTGCTGCACGACGACGTGGTCGATGAGAGCCACCTTCGGCGTGGCCAGGCCAGCGCCAACGCGGTGTTCGGCAACAAGGCCTCGGTGCTTGTCGGCGACTTCCTGTTCGCGCGCTCGTTCCAGTTGATGACCGAAGATGGCTCATTGCCGGTGATGGCGATCCTGTCCCAGGCATCCGCCACCATCGCCGAGGGCGAGGTGCTGCAGATGGCGACGCAGAACGACCTGTCGACCTCGATGGAGCGCTATCTGCAGGTGATCCATGGCAAGACCGCCGCCCTGTTCGCCGCCGCCTGCCGGGTCGGCGCGATCGTCGCGGGCCGGCCGCATGCCGAGGAGATGGCCCTCGACGCCTACGGCACCAATCTCGGCATGGCGTTCCAGCTCGTCGACGACGCGCTCGACTACGCCGCGGACCAGAGGCTGCTCGGTAAGACCGTCGGCGACGATTTCCGCGAGGGCAAGATCACCCTGCCGGTGCTGGCCGCCTACGATGCCGGCACCGAGCAGGATCGCGTGTTCTGGCGTCGGGTGATCGAAGAAAGCGTGCAGGAGCCGGACGACCTGGAGCACGCGCTCGAACTCATCGCGGCGACCGACGCGATCAGCATCACCCTGCGCCACGCGTCCGACTATGCCGCGCGCGCCCAGGCCGCCTTGTCGATCTTTGCCGACACCCGCATGCGCGGCCTGCTCGCCGATGTCGCGGCCTACACCGTCAGCCGGGCGCGGTAGCTCAACCGCCGCAACTGGCACCCCCGAGCACGCAGAATCGGGCGCAATGCGGGTGGTTCAGCATCACCCGCCCGGTCGCGCCCTCGAGAGTCGTTCCAAGCTCGAACTCCGGCGCATACGGGATCAGCGTGCAGGCGACGACGCTCGGCTCGTGTCCTCGCCGCTTCACCACCATGCGGCTGCTCGCGCACATCAGCGTGTCCGGCTCCTTGTTCAGGATGCCCCAGCAGGCGTCGGTGATCTCGGGCACGTCGATCTGCGAATCCATTTCCGGAAACAGCGTCAGCCGCGCCGGATCGTCCGCGTCGATCGCGACGCCGAGTGACGCGAACAGCATCGCATAGGCGTCGCGGGCGAATTCGTCCGTCTCGCCGGCGAGATGACGTCCGGCGACTGCGAGCCGGATGCCGTTCCGCGCCAGCCATTGCAGCCCGTCGATCGCCGGTGCCCATGTACCGGTGCCCCGTTCCGCCTCGTGCGCCGCTTGCGTATAGTGATCCAGGCTGACCCGCAGCGTCAGCCGATCGCCGTGCCGGTCGCGCAACCGCAGCAATTCCGGCTCGAACCGTCGCATCGGCCGCATCGCGTTGGTCAGCACGAGCACCCGGTGGCCACGACCGAGAGCATCGTCGAGCATGGCGGGAACCTCGCGGTTCATGAACGGTTCGCCGCCGGTGAAGCCGATCTCTCCGGTGTTCCAGCCAAGAGTGGCGATCTCGTCCAGGTAGCGCGAGACATCGGCAGCACCGAGATAGACCAGCGCGTCGTTGGTCGGCGAGCTGTCGATATAGCAGTGCGCGCATGCGATGTTGCACAGCGTCCCGGTGTTGAACCAGAGCGTCCGCAGCCCGGCGAACGCGACGCCGGCACGGCTCTCGCCACGCGCGGTGACATACGAATCGCGGAACTTGGCGGGATCGATCGGCGAGGCCGCCGGGACCAGGAACGGCGACGGGCCGAAGGCCTTCATTGCGACATGCTTCCGGAGTGAGAAACCAGTCCGCGCCGGAACCAGGCAAGCATCCCGGCCCACCATCGTGCGGGGCCGCCAAACAGACGGTCCTCGTAGGCGGCAAACGCGAGTGCCTTGGTGAGTTCGCCGCGGGTCGGATACGGCACGATCGCGCCCGACAGGCTCCAGAGCGACGTACGGCGTCCCATCAGCATGACCCAGGGCAGCATCAGCTCGCCGGCATGATCGCCGACCAGGGTGACCCCGACCGGGCGCCCGCGCACCAGCACGAGCTTGCCGAAACCCCCTGGCCGATTCTCCGTCACCGCCCGGTCGTTATCAGCCAGATCCTGCCGCACCACCCGGACCGCCGGATGCCGTTTGCGCGCCTCGATTTCGGTGAGCCCGAGCTGTGCCAGTTCCGGTTCGGTGTAGATCACACGCGGCACCCGATCCGGTTGCGCGCGCGACCGCAGGCCGAAGCCGATCCGTGCCACGGCGATGGCGCCATCCGCGCCGGCGGCATGGGTCAGCCGTGGTCCGGCCCGGCAATCGCCGAGCGCCATCACACAGCGGTTCGACGTGCGCCGGCCGGCATCGACGACGATCCCGTCCGGCCCGGCCTGTATGCCGGCTTGCTCCAGGTCGAGCGCATCGAGATCGGCGACACGCCCGGTTGCGACCAGCAGATGGCTACCGCGCACGATCGACTCGTCCGCCAGGATCAGCGTCACCCCCTCCGGAACGGCATGAGCCGCGGTGACCGCAATGCCGAACCGCAGCGTCACCCCTTCGGCCGCCAGACACGCCAGCAGCACCGACGCCGCATCCCGGTCCTCGCGGGTCAGTGGCTGCCGTTGCCCGACCAGCGTCACCGCGCTGCCGAACCGGCGAAATGCCTGCGCCATCTCGATCCCGACCGGACCCGCGCCGACGATCACCAGATGATCCGGCAATACCGCGAGATCCCACAGCGTCTCGTTGGTCAGGAACGGTACTCCGGCAAGCCCGTCGATCGGAGGGACACGCGGCCTCGAGCCGGTGGCGATGACGATGCGAGGGGCCGACAGCGCACGGTCGCCGACGCGGATCGTCCTGTGGCCGGTAAACCTGGCTTCCCCGGCAATGATCTCGACACCCCATGCCTCGAACCGCTCTCGCCCATCGTGCGGGGCGATCGCCGCCCGCACCCGTGCCAGATGGGCACGCACATCCGACCAAACCACCACCGGCTCGACCGGCTGGATGCCGACCCGTCCTGCATCGCGCATCGACTGCGCCTGTGCCGCCGCGGCAAGCAGCGCCTTGGACGGCACGCAGCCGCTGTTGAGGCATTCGCCACCCATGCGATCGCGTTCGATCAACGCGGTCCGCAGGCCCAGCCGCCCGCAGCCGCCCGCCGTGGTGAGCCCCGCCGAACCGCCGCCGATCACGATCACGTCGTGGGTAAAACGCACCATGATCTCCCGCTTGCCGCTTATCGCCGAATGGCCCAGCGACTACCTGGGATCCGACCGGTTGGGAAACGCCCGAGTGAACATCGAGAACAGTCGCGACTATTACGGCCAGGTGCTGCAGGGCTCATCGGACCTGCGCACCGATGCATGCTGCACCATGAGCCCGCCGCCCGCACCGATCCGCCTGGCTCTCGAACAGGTCCATCCGGAGGTGCGAGCCCGCTACTACGGCTGCGGACTCGTGGCCCCCGAAGCGATCGCCGGCAAGCGCGTGCTCGACCTCGGCAGCGGTGCAGGCCAGGATTCCTACGTGCTGGCGCAACTGGTCGGCGAGCACGGCGAGGTGGTCGGCATCGACGCCACGCCGGAGCAGCTCGCGGTCGCCGAACGCCATATCGACTGGCATCGCGACCGCTTCGGCTATGCGCGTTCTAACGTGTCGTTCCTGCATGGCGACATCGAGCATCTCGACGCGCTCGACCTGGAGCCCGGCAGCTTCGATCTCATCGTCTCGAACTGCGTGATCAACCTGGTTGCCGACAAGGGGGCGGTATTCCGCGCCGCGCATCGGTTGCTGCGCGAAGGCGGCGAGATGCATTTCGCCGACGTCTATGCCGATCGGCGGTTGCCCGCCGGCCTGCGCGACGATCCGGTGCTGCACGGCGAATGCCTGGCCGGCGCATCCTACTGGGGCGACTTCCTGGGCCAGGCCAGACAGGCGGGCTTCATCGATCCACGGCTTGTCACCGACCGTCCGCTCGGCATCGACGATCCCGCGATCGCGTCCAGGCTCGGCGGCGCCCGGTTCTTTTCCGCGACATGGCGGCTGTTCCGTCTTTCGGGCCTCGATGCCGCCTGCGAGGATTACGGCCAGGCGGTGCGCTACCTGGGCACCTTGCCGGACGCCGAGGCGTCCTACCTGTTCGACAAGCATCACCGGATCGAGACCGGCCGGGTATTCCCAGTCTGCCGCAACACCTGGTCGATGCTGGCCGACACGCGCCTCAGGCCCCATTTCGAGTTCCTCGATGGTGGTGGCCGGCATTTCGGCATCTTTGCCGGCTGCGGCACCGCTCTGCCCTTTGACCAGGCGTCGGCCAGCGGCGGCGGTGCTGCCGCCTGTTGCTGACGCTGGGTGAAGAGGCCTGGTGCTGGACGCCGATTGGCGATCGCCATCTGCAAGGCGGTGATGGTCAGTTCCTGCGGCATCGTATCGCTTACAGGTCGAGCACGACGGCCAGGTAGAGCCACCCTTCGGATGTTGGGATGGAGGTGATATCGGCAGCCACGTCCGGTTCGGAGCAGGCGCCTCGAACTGTCTGTCGAGCAGGTTGGGGGCCAGCGGCAGGGCGTGCTGGCTGTCGGTCGTACGCGGTCCCCGCCGCTTATACCATCCCTGGATGCCGTGATGGCGCATCAAGCGGGCGACCCGGTTCACGCCGGTCCGAATGGCTGGAAAGACCGAGATCCGCCCGAAGCAAAGCGATATTCTGAAAATCGCCAGTCGGCTCGCGCCGGAACTGATTTTTCGGCAACTGAACAAGGCAGGACGGTCCTGAACGGCAACAGCACTCACCGCACATCCGGATAATGCCGGTCGAGGCCCTGCCTGCGTCCCAGGCCCCACTGGATACCGACGCGGAGATAGATCCAGTTGGCACGCAGGCCGCCCCAGGCCGCGACCCGACGATCCGAGGTCATGACCACGCGATCGACCAGCCGGGTATGCCCGAGCCGGGTGAAGGCGATGCACAGCGCAGCATCCTCCATGATGCGCAGGCGCTCGTCGCAGCCGCCGATCGCCAGGAACTGGTCGCGCCTGAAGAACATCGCATGGTCGCCGAACAGCAGCCGGCAGCCGCGCAGGAACAATCGCGGCCGGAATAGCAGCGGCGCGTACCAGGTCTTGATCCAGTTATGCGCGCTGGTGCCCCAGCGGATCTTGTCCGCCCCGCACAGCAACGGCGTGAACCCGGCGAGCACGGTTCGCCGGTCCGCCAGGGTGCGCCGGATCACCGCGATGGCATCGTCGGGCAGCAGCGTGTCCGCGTGCAGGATACAAACGATCGGCGACCGGCAGGCATCGACGCCCCGGTTGATCTGCGCCGCCCGACCCGAGATCGAATGCTCGATCACCGTCAGGCCGCCGTTGCGCGCCAATTCCGCCGACCCGTCGCCGCTGCCGCCATCGACCGCGATCAGTTCGTCCGGTGCGGGATGAAGGGCCGCCAGCGACCGCAACAGCCGAGGCAACGCCGCCGCTTCGTTCAGCATCGGAATGACGATCGCAACGCCGGTCATGCAACGAGGTCGGGCCAGCGTGCCAGATCCTCGGGCCGATCGAGATCCGTGAGCGTCTCCAGCATGACATACGGAACCCCGTGCCGGCCGAGCCGCGATATGGTTTCCGCGAGCACCCGGTCGGTGCCCCAGTGCATGGCGTCGAACAGGAACGGCATCGGCCGGGCCAATCCCAGCAGGTAGTAGCCGCCATCCTCGGCCGGGCCGATCACCGCCGGATGCGTTTCCATCGCCATGGCGGCAGCTTCCAGATGCCGCACCTGCAGGTCGGGCACATCGGCTCCCAGCAGGATCACCGGCGGTTGCGCGGCCGCGCGGTCGAGCCGGTCGCCGAGGTCGCCGTCTCCCTGATCGGTCGGCGAGAGCCCGTCACCGAGCCATGTCGAGAATCGGTCGGGATCGGCGCCGGTGGTCCGCAACTCGATCGGCCGGCCACTGGCGCGTAGCGTGGTAACAGCGCGCTCGGTCAGGCGCCGGTGCAACGAAGCCGCCGCCGCCGCGCCGATTGCCGGGATCAACCGTGTCTTGGCCCGGCCCGGCTCGGGATAGCGGGTGAACAGCACCAGCCGGGGCAGGGCGGTCATCATCCGACCAGGCCGGACTTGTGCCAGCCGGCGACCGTCAGCACCTTCACAAGCATGGCGTCTTTCCCCTTCAAGGCGATCAGGCCGGTACTTCTGGTCGCGGCCGCACTTGCCATCATGGTCGGCGAACGACGATCGCCGTTGCGTCGCCAAACGCAGCAGGAGCCAGCTCGTCTCCTGGGCAATCTCGCGCTCGGCGCGGCAAGCATGATCGTCGTCGCGGCGGTGGAAGGCCCGATCGTGAGCCGGCTGGCCCGGCGCGCCGAGCGGAACAGATCGGGCCTGGCGCAGGGCCTGAAGCTGCCGCCGATCGTTCGCGACCTGATCGCCGTCCTGGCGATGGATTACACGATCTATGTCTGGCACGTGCTCACCCACAAGGTGCCGCTGCTGTGGCGGCTGCATCTGGTGCATCACATCGACCTGGATCTGGATTCCAGCACCGCACTGCGATTTCATGCCGTCGACATGCTGGTGTCGGTTCCGTGGCGTGCCGCGCAGGTCGCGCTGCTGGGCGTATCTCCGCGCGCCCTCGGCTGGTGGCAGAAATTCTTTTTCCTGTCGGTGCTGTTCCACCACTCCAACCTGCGTCTGCCGGCACGGATCGAGCCTCTGCTATCCCGGTTCCTGACCACGCCGCGCATGCACGGGACCCACCACACGGCGACCCGTGCACAGACCGGCAGCAACTGGTCGAGCGGCCTCAGCCTGTGGGACCACCTGCACGGGACGTTCCGTCGCGACCGGGATCGGGACGCTGTCGAGATCGGCGTGCCTGCCTATCGGGATGTCCGGGACACGAAGATCATCCCCTCTCTCACGATGCCGTTCGGGCCGGAGTGCGATGCTTGGCTTCCGGCTGCCGGGCATCCGCGTCGAACGGCATGATGCCCGCGTAACCGAATCCGGCGAGACCCTCCAGCAGGCGTTCGGCGTCTCCAGCCCGCCCGGTGAACCAGGCCTGCCCCATGTCGGTGACCGTGGTCACCCCTGGTCTTGGCGCGAGCCCCGACAGGACGGATTGCGCACGTCGCGCCACTGCCGCTGCAGGATCGAGCCAGGTAATCCCGGCGGGCGACAGCTCGCGTAAAATATCCAGCAGGAAGCTGTAATGGGTGCAGCCGATGCCGACGACGTCGATGCGGTCGCCGCGATCCTGACCGAACAACTGGTCGAGTTCCCGCGCGATCGCCGCGCGATCCACGGTACGATGCCGGAACGCCGCCTCGGCGATATCGGCAAGACCCCGGGCCCCATGCGCCAGCAGCGTGCAATCCGGCGCGAACCGGCTCTGCAGGTCGCGCAGATACGGCCGCCGCACCGTGGCCGTGGTCGCCAGCAGGCCGATCGTCCGGGTCCGGCTCACTTCGGCCGCCCACTTGATCGGCGGCACGCAGCCGATGAACGGCACGTCGAAGCGTGCGCGCAGCTCGGCCAGCGTCACGGTGCTGGCGGTGTTGCAGGCAACCACCACCGCATCCGGACGGAAGCGGAGCAGCGCCGCGCCGACCAGCATCGGGACGCGCTCGATCAGCACCGCATCCGGCAGCTCGCCATAGGGAAACACCGCATTGTCGGCCAGATAGTCGATCGGGACCTCGGGCAGCAGCGCGCGCAATTCGCGCACGACCGCAAGCCCGCCGATCCCGGAATCGAATGCCAGCAGCCGATGGTGCGTCATCGTGGCGTACGCGTCAGCCCTCGGCGAGCTTTCGTTGCTTCAGCGCCATCGCCTCCTCGACGCTGGCGACACCGCCATGCTTTGCGGACCATGCGCAGGGATCTTCCAGGAAGCGCCGCACTTCGGCCGCCGCTGCCTCGGAGAAATAGGGCCGCTCGGCGCAGGCCTCGAGCACGTCCCACCAGGTGCACAGCGAATGCAGCGTGATGCCCATCTCGCTCAGCGTGCGGTGCGCGCCGGGGAACACCCCGTAGAAGAACACCACGAAGGTGTGCTCGACGATCGCCCCGGCATCGCGCAGGGACTTCGCGAAGATGATCTTCGAGGCGCCGTCCGTGGTCAGGTCCTCGACCAGCAGGGTACGCTTGCCTTCCGGCACGTCGCCCTCGATCAGCGCGTTGCGGCCGAATCCTTTCGGCTTCTTTCGCACATAGGCCATCGGCGCCAGCATCCGGTCGGCGATCCAGGCTGCGAACGGAATGCCCGCGGTCTCGCCGCCGGCGACCACGTCGATGCTTTCGTAGCCGACATGACGGCCGATCTTTTCCACCCCGAGCTCGACGATCTTGGCCCGCGCCCGCGGAAAGAAGATGATGCGGCGGCAGTCGATATAGACCGGCGACTTCCAGCCCGAGGTGAGGGTGTACGGTTCCTCCGGCCGGAAATTGACCGCCTTGATCTCCAGCAGGAGCCTCGCCGTGGTCAGCGCGGCATCGCGGTCCCAGTCGGTCATGGCGGTCCGCACCGGTGTCGCGTAGCCGGGCTGGTCGGCGCCCTGGCGCCCATCGCTCGCGCTCATCATCATAATCCCTTCATTCCTGCCTGCGCAGTCTCCACTATCCAGCATGACGAAGGAACTCCAGGGCCGCTATTCACCATGAGCCGGTGGACGCGGAAACACGGGAGCTGAATTCGGCATGAGTCGGAGAGATGCATCGATGGGGATTGCCAGGCTGTTGATGCTGCCGGATGCGCCGGTCTGGGTCATCGAGGATAAGGGGGCCGCGGCCGCCGGACAGGCCGCCGCGATCGCCGGCCGGCTTGGCCTGCCGTTTCGCCGGATCGGCTTCGGCGCCACCCAGGACCGGGTGCGGCCGGGCAGCCTGCCCGAACTGGTACTGACCGCCGGCACCCAGTCCGGAGCGCGGGCGCTGCTGTTGCGGGCGAGGCACGGCTGTCGCGTCGTGCATTGTGCCAGCACCCGTCCGCCTGTGCCGGGTCGGCTGGCCGGCTATCCGTTCGATCTGATGGTGCTGGCGGGCCTGGAGCCGCCGACGCCGCATGCCGCGCCGCTGAACCGGCCCGGCCGGTTGATGCCAGCCCTGGGGCCGCCGCATGTGGTGTCGCCGGCCCTGCTCGCGCGCGCACGCCAGGTCTGGGAGGAGCGGCTGTCGCACCTGCCGACGCCACGAATCGCAGTTCTGCTGGGAGGCGGCGTATCTGATCCTGCGGAGGCGTTCGCCGCTGCCGTGCAGTTGCAGCGCATGGCGCGCGAGCAGGGCGGCTGCATCCTGCTGTCGGCCTCGTCGGAATGCCGGCCGGAAATCGCCGACACGTTCAGCGCCGGGCTGTCCGGCTGCATCCACCTGATCTACCGCGAGGGCGAGCCCGGAGAAGATCCGACCCTGGGCTTCCTTGGTGGCGCCGACGCGGTGGTGGCGGCCTGGAGCAGCGCGCAGTCGTTGAGCGAGGCCTGTGCCGGCACGGCGCCGGTGTTCGTGTTGCCGGCGCCACGTGGACGGCGGCGCCGGCTGATGGATCGGCTGGTCGCCCTGGACCAGGCGAGACTGTTCCAGTCCAGCCTGCAACCGTGGCCGCGTACGCCGCTGGACGAGGCAGGCCGCATCGCGCGGGCGATCCGGCGGCGCTTCATGATTTGATGCCGACTCGCGTCACGATCGCGTCCAGACAACTCATCGGGTACCGGAATGCTTGAATTAGGCTTGCTAGCCTGTGCATAACAGACTGGTGGTAATTGAGAACGGTTTGCAACATGCGTCTCGAGACGAGGACCGGACTTTGAACGGTCAGCCGCCCATCATCACGCGAAGCTGCGAGCGCGCGGTCGTGACCGCGTACCGTGAGCTCCGCGACTGCGGAACGGTCGACATGCAGGCGTTCCATGCCTGCACGACCCTCTATCGCATCCACCATCCCGAAGCATCGATCAATGAGGCTCGTCGCCTGGTCGCCGAGTGGATCGACCACCACGTGGTCCGGCAGGCCGAAGGCCAGACCCCCGGCTGCGACTGCGACTGACGCATCCGGCCCCAAGGCAGCGCCGGACATGTCCGGCGCCCGGTAGGCAGGTTCAGCCCCGTTCGGCGAGCGGCACAAGGTCGCGGCGCGGAGCGCCGGTATAGAGCTGGCGCGGCCGGCCGATACGCTGGCCCGGCTCCTCGATCATTTCCTTCCACTGACTCACCCAGCCTACGGTCCGGGCGACTGCGAACAGCACCGTGAACATGCTGGTCGGGATCCCCATCGCCTTCAGGATGATGCCCGAGTAAAAATCGACGTTCGGGTACAGCTTGCGCTGCACGAAATACGGATCCTCGAGTGCCACCCGCTCGAGTTCGACCGCGAGGTCCAGCATCGGCTCGTCCTTGATGCCGAGTTCTGCCAGTACCTCGTGGCAGGTCTGCTGCATGATCTTGGCGCGTGGATCGAAGTTCTTGTAAACCCGGTGACCGAAGCCCATCAGCTTCACGCCGCTGTTCTTGTCCTTCACCTTGGCCACGAACTCGGGGATGTTCTCCTTCGTGCCGATCTCGGCGAGCATCTTCAGCACCGCCTCGTTGGCGCCGCCGTGCGCCGGGCCCCAGAGTGCGGCGATTCCGGCGGCGATGCAGGCGAACGGGTTCGCTCCGGTCGAGCCGGCCAGACGCACCGTCGACGTCGACGCGTTCTGCTCGTGGTCGGCATGCAGGATCAGGATGCGGTCCATCGCGCGGGACAGCACCGGGCTCACGGTATACGGCTCCGACGGCATCGCGAACATCATGTAGAGGAAGTTCTCGGCGTAGGAGAGGTCGTTGCGCGGATACACGAAGGGGAACCCCTGCGTATATTTGTAGGACCAGGCTGCGAGCGTCGGCAGCTTGGCGATCAGCCGCATTGCCGAGATTTCGCGCTGCTTCGGATCGTTGATGTCCAGGCTGTCGTGATAGAATGCCGACAACGCGCCGACCGTGCCGCACAGCATCGCCATCGGGTGGGCGTCGCGCCGGTAGCCGTTGAAGAAGTGCCGGAGCTGCTCGTGCAGCATGGTGTGCTGCTTGATCTGGGTCACGAACTCGTCGTTCTGAGCGCCGGTCGGCAACTCGCCGTTCAGCAGCATGTAGGCGACTTCGAGGAAGGTCGCATTCTCGGCGAGCTGGTCGATCGGGTAGCCGCGATGCAGCAGCACGCCCTCGTCGCCGTCGATGAAGGTGATCTTGCTTTCGCAGGCGGCGGTGGTGCCGTATGCCGGGTCATAGGTGAAAACGCCGAGCTCGGACTGTAGCTTCCGTATGTCGGCGACGGCCGGCCCGAGCGTTCCCGTCAGCACAGGAAGTGTCGCGGTTTTGCCATCGTAGCTGATGGTGGCGTTGGACGTGGCGGTCACGCTCATGAAAAATTCCTGTTGCCAATGAGGCCCGCGACCCGCCGGGCGATGGCGGCTGCGAGCGTCGGATACGCTCGAATGTCGTCTCAGAATAGGTACCGGACCCGGCCCCTGAAAAGGGGTGCAGAAAAACCCGGTGCGACCGGGTCCGGCTCCTAGCTTCGGATCATCTGGAAACGCTCCGTATTGTGTGGCCGCAGATCGCTCCACGGCCCGTTTACCTCGAACTTTGCCAGGGCGCAGGTCGGCATCCCATCATCGAGACCGGACGTATCGCCGCCGGCCCGGGCGAGATGCAGCGCCAGTTCGTGCAGGCCCGGATTGTGCCCGACCAGCATGACCGACCCGATCTCCTCCGCGGTTTCACGCAGCAGGAACAGCAGGTCGTCGGCTTCCGCTAGGTAGATCCGGTCCGAGATCACCAGCGTCGGAGCAGGCTCGGCGAACGGTGCCAGCAGATCCCAGGTCCGTCGCGTGCGCAAGGCGCTGCTCACCAGGGCGAGGTCGGGCTGCAGCCCCTGACTGCGCAACGCCTTGCTCAGCCGCGACGCGTCCTGCCGTCCCCGGTCCGTAAGGTCGCGTGCTTGGTCGGAGGCCTCGCTGGCCGGGCCGGCACTGGCCACAGCCTTCGCGTGGCGGAGCAGCAGCAGCAGCCGGCGCGTCATGCAGGGCCGGTCGAGCGGGCGATCGCCTCGTGGTGACGGATCACCTCGCGGATCACGAAGGCCAGGAACTTCTCGGCGAAATCCGGGTCGAGCTGCGCCTCGTCGGCAAGCTGGCGCAGCCTTGCGACCTGCTGCGCCTCGCGGGCCGGATCGGCGGGGGGCATGTCATGGAGTGCTTTCAGCCGGCCGACTGCCTGGGTGCAGCGGAAGCGCTCGGCCAGCATGTGGACCAGGGCCGCGTCGATGTTGTCGATGCTGCGGCGCAGCGACATGAGCGTTTCGCCCGGCGACGGGTCGGCGACGATGTCCGGCTGCGTCATGCTGATTGTTTCCGGCCCTACATCCAACCCGATCTTCCAATTCTGCTACCGCGCGCGATCCCTGCACGCCTTGGCAGCCGGCATCAAGTGCCGCGCGGACTCATCGCCGGCAGATCGATCCAGGCAAGATGTCCGCCCTTGCCGGCGCCGGTGTCGGTAAAAACGGCAAGCCCGCCGGACCGGCCCAGCTTGCGCCATGGACGCCCGTCGGTGCTGCGCTGGTCGTGTCCGCAATAAACCGTGAAGCCGTCGGGGATATGGTCGATCCAGCTCAGCCGGCGCTCGGGAAATCCGTCCTCCTGCATGCGCCCGGTGGTCTCGCCGAACAGCGCCCGCGACAGCAGGTGCGTTACCCGTTCCAGGCCCGGTGGCGGATCCTGGTGCAGCATTCCGGTATGGAACCCGCCATGCACGAAAATGGCGTGGCCGCGGGTCAGCCAGGCCGGTGCACGGCCTATCTCCTCGTAGGCACGTGCTGCGAGCGGTTCGTCGAGCTGCGCCAGCGTGGCTTCGAGCGGCGGATCGGGACGCATCTTGCGGCCGGCGAGCGCACGCCCGAGCTTGCGGTCATGGTTGCCGAGCAGGAACAGCCCGCGTCCTTCGTCGATCAGGTCGAACATGGTGCGCAGCACGCGCGCGCTGTCCGGCCCGTGGTCGACGAGGTCGCCGAGTTGGACCACGAACCGATCGGTCGCGACGGCGTGGCTGAACGCATTCGCGTCGCCATGCACGTCTCCGACGATCCGCAGCGGCCGATCGACCGGAATCGCGATGCCTGGGCTGGTCGGAGGGCCAGCTTCGATTGCTGGCTCCAAGATGGGCGGAACGTTCATTCGGCCGCGTCTTGCGCCCCTTCGGCCTGGGCTTGGTCGGACCGGCCCTGCACCGTATTCCGGAACGCTTTCAACGCGCGATCGCGACCCTCATCCAGTCCGACGATCGGCCGGGGATAATCGCGGTCCAGCACGATGCCCGCCTTCTTCAGCACGACATCCGGCGCGGCCCAGGGCTCATGCAGCCACCGGTCCGGCAGTGCCTTCAGCTCCGGCACGTATTGGCGCACATACACACCGTCCGGATCGAACTTCCTGCCCTGGGTCACCGGGTTGAACACCCGGAAGAACGGCTGGCTGTCGGTTCCGGTCCCCGCGACCCACTGCCAGCTGGCCGAGTTGGTGGCGAGGTCGGCATCCACCAGGGCATCCCAGAACCAGGCCTCGCCCTGCTGCCACGACACCAGCATGTGCTTCACGAGGTAGGAGGCGGTGATCATCCGCGCACGATTATGCATCCAGCCGAGCTGCCAGAGCTGCCGCATGCCGGCATCGACGATCGGGATTCCGGTGCGCCCGCGCTGCCAGGCCTGCAGCCCGCCGGCGTCGTCGCGCCAGGGCAGACGGGCGAAGGCCGGGCGCAACGGATCGTCCGGCATCGCCGGGTTGTGCCGAAGCAGGTAGGCCGCGAACTCGTGCCAGAGCAGTTCGCCCTGGAACCGCTCGAAGCCTCCGGCGCGTGCGCCCTTGAGCTTTGCCGCCGCATCGCGTGCGGCATACCAGACCTGGGTCGCCGACAACTCGCCCCAGTGCAGGTGCGGCGACAGCATCGACGTCCCCTTCGGATCGCCCGGGATGTCGCGCGATGTGCCATAGCCGTCGAGCCTCGTATCCAGGAACTCGTGCAGGCGCGTCGCGGCACTCGCCTCGCCTGGCGTCCAGGTGTCGCGCAGGCCGCCGGCCCAGTCCGGGGTCGTCGGCAGCAGGTGCCAATCCTCGAGCCGGTCGCTGTCCGGCAGGCTGGCGGGTCCGGCGACCGCTTCGGGCGCCGGCAGCGGTTCTTGCGGGTCGGGCATCGCCCGGCAGGTGTTGGCGAACGGCGTGTAGATGCCGTAGCGGGTGCCGGTCTTGGAGCGGATCGAATCCAGATCGTACAGCGTCGCGACCCGATGCGTGGCGAACCGTCGTCCGTCCGCCTGCAGCGCCTTGGCGACCGTCTCGTCGAGCTGGCGCAGCCACGGCTCGTGCGGCGTGCCGCACTGCACGGACTCCGCCCCGGTCTCGCGTGCCAGCTCGGGGATGATCACGCTCGCATCGCCGCGGCGCAGGATGAGCCTGGTGCCGAGCTTGGCATAGGCACTGCCGAGGGAAGCAAGGCTGTGATGCAGCCACCAGAGCGATGCACCGCCCGGTGCCCATTGCCTGCCGGCATCCTGGTCGAGCACGAAAACCGGCAGCACATGGTCGGCCTCCGCCAACGCGGCGTGCAGCGCATGATTGTCAGCCAGGCGCAGATCCTGCCTGAGCCAGAGCAGAGCCAGCCGATCGCCCTTGCTGTGCCGTTCGGTCTTTACGCCCGCCATTTTGGCCAACATCGCTTGCATAGTCCCCGGCCGTCCATTTCGAGAGAAACAGCTCAGCCTATGGTCGGGTTGCGAGACGATGTCGTCATGATGCCGCCGCCCGGATCTCGGCCAGGCCGAAGCTGAACAGCCGTTCGGCACCGAGCAGGAAGGCGCGTCCGCCGCGCGGGAACAGGCCCGAGATCGCCGGATGCAGCACGTCGAGGCCACCGGTATAGGCCCCGAACGCCGGCATGATCATGCGTCCCGCGTCGGCCACGAAGCAGGGTCGCGAGATGGTCCCGCCCCGTGTCGTTATTTTCGCCTTGGGATGATGATGTCCGCAGATCTCCGCCCGTTCGGAACCGTCGCGCGCCGGAGTCCGTCGCCCACGCGACTCATGCCTGAACGCCAGCGGCCCGAGCTGGAACGTCTCGCCGTGCTCGCCGGGCAGGCCGGCGGGCGGCACCGGATCGTGATTGCCGAGCACCCAGAACAGCCGGGCGGCAGCGGCGATCCGTCGCAGCCGATCAGCCTCGGCGGTCGGAAGCCGGGCAGGGCCGTCGCGGTCATGGAAGCTGTCGCCTAGCGCCACGACGATGTCCGGACGCCAGAACCCGACCCGCTGGACCAGCCGGTCCAATGTCATGCGGCTGTCCCATGGCGGCACAAGCGCGCCGCGACGGGCACTGGCGCTGCCCTTTTCCAGATGCAGGTCGGCCACCGCGAGCAGCTTAGCCGCGGGCCAATAGAGCACGCCCGCCGGATCGAGCATGACCCGCTCGCCGGCGATATGGAACGGCGCCGGGTTCATGGCGAGCCCGGCTTCGTACGTGGCTGGGAGCGCGTGCGGGCGCGTGCCGACCGGTCCGGGCGGGCGGTGCGCTGGCCCGACTTGCGGGTAAGGCGGCGCAGTTCCTGTGCATGGCCCGGGGCCAGCACGAGCTCCTCGGTCGAAGGCTCTGCCTCGCCCATCGCCTCGGCGAGCAGCGTCTCGGTTTCCTCCAGCAGCGCGTCCTCGTCCTCGGCCGAGCGCACGAACTCGCGGCCGATATCGAGCATGACCGGGATCGCCAGCGGCGACACCCGCTCCAGCCGCGCCACCTTGATGTGCCCCTCGACCCTGAGCAGCATGTCGGCCAGCCGGTCGACATCGGTCAGGCCGCCGGCCGCTTCCGCCCGCGTGGCGCGCAGCAGCACATGGTCCGGCTGGTGCCGGCGCAGCACGTCGTAGACGAGGTCGCTGTTCACGGTTACCTGCTTGCGGGTGCCGGTCTGGCCCGGATGCTGGCGCTCGATCAGCCCGGCGATCACCGCGACATTGCGGAAGGTCCGCCGCAACATCGAGCTCTCCGCCATCCACGCCTCCAGGTCGTCGCCGAGCATGTCGGCTGCGAACAAACCAGGAATATCGCGCGGCGGGTTGGCGCACCAGAGGGCGATCGCATAGTCGGTCGCGACGAAGCCGAGCGGCATCGCGCCCTCGCGGGACAGCCTGCGGGTCAGCAGCATGCCGAGCGTCTGGTGCGCGTTTCGGCCCTCGAAGCAGTAGGCGACGAGGAAAAACCGTCCATGCCGGGGGAAAATCTCGACCAGCAGGTCGCCTGGTCCGGGCAGCACCGAGCGTTCCTGCTGCAATTGCAGCCACTCGCGCACCGGCTCCGGATACAGTGCCCAGGCTGCCGGATCGTGCAGCATCTGCCGCACGCGCGCCGCCAGCCCGCTGGTCAGCGGATACTTGCTGCCGGCATAGGTCGGAACCAGCGGCTGGCCCTTGGCCCCTTCGACCACCTCGACCGCGCCTTCGTGCAGCCGCACGAAACCCAGGGTGCGGCCGGCGAAGATGAAGGCGTCGCCCGGGCTGAGCATGTTGGCGAAGCTCTCCTCGATCTCGCCGAGGGTAAAGCCGCCTCCGCCCGATCTGCGCCCGCCCAGCCGGACCTTCAGCACCGGCGATTCCACGATGGTGCCGGCATTCATCCTTGCCTGCCGCGCCACCCGCTCGCCACGGATCTGGATCAGCCCCTCGGAATCGCGGAACAGCTTGCGGTAGCGCTCGTAGGCCACGAGCGCGTAGCCGCCATCCTCGACGAAGCCGACCACGTCGTCGAAATCGCGCCGGGTCAGCTCGGCATAGGGTGCTGCGCGCCGGACCTCGTCATACAGCGCCTGCTCGGTGAACGGAGCGCTCGCCGCCATCAGCAGCACGTGCTGCGCCAGCACGTCGAGCCCGCCCGGCCGTGGCGCCTCGCCATCGAGCTCCATCGCCTGCACGCCGAGGATCGCCGCCTGGCATTCCAGCACCTCGAACCGGTTCGCCGGTACCAGGATCGCGTCGGACGCCTCGTCCATGCGGTGATTGGCGCGCCCGACCCGTTGCAGCAGGCGCGAGACGCCCTTGGGCGCTCCCACCTGGATCACCTGGTCGACCCCGCCCCAATCGATGCCGAGATCGAGCGACGAGGTGGCGATCACGCCGCGCAGCCCGTCCGTCGCATCCGGGCCGCGGGCCATTGCTGCCTCGACCTTTCGGCGCTGACCGATGTCGAGGCTGCCGTGATGCAGCGCGATCGGCAGCGTGTCGTCGTTGATGCGCCAGATCGCCGCGAACAGTAGTTCGGCCTGGGCGCGGGTATTGACGAACACGATGGTCATGCCGGACGCCGCGATCCGCTCCAGGATCACCGACGCGCCGGCAATGCCCATCCGTCCCGACCACGGCACCCGCGCGTCCGGCAGCATGATCGACAGCGATGGCGGCGCGCCGGGCGGCGCCTCGATCATCCGGGCCGGCCGGCCGGGCAGGCCGACATACGCGCGCAACGCCTCCGGATGCGCCACCGTCGCGGACAGGCCGATCCTGCGCGCGGTAGGTGCCAGCATCGACAGCCGCGCCAGGCACAGCGCCAACTGGTCGCCGCGCTTGAGCCCGGCCAGCGCGTGCACCTCGTCGATGATGATGGAGCGCAGGCCGGCGAACATTGCGGGCGCATCGCGGCGGGACAGCAGCAGCAACAGGCTTTCCGGCGTGGTCAGCAATATGTCCGGCGGATGTTCGCGCTGCCTGGCGCGCCGGTCGGCCGGGGTATCGCCGGTGCGCGTCTCGATGCGGATCGCCAGCCTCATTTCCTCGACCGGCGCGGTCAGGTTGCGGGCGATGTCGGTGGCAAGCGCCTTCAGCGGGCTGATGTAGAGAGTGTGCAGGATGTCCCGCTCGCCGGTATCCGCGAGCTCGACCAGGCTCGGCAGGAAGCCGGCCAGTGTCTTGCCGCCACCCGTGGGTGCCACCAGCAGCACGTCCGAGCCGGCCGCGACCGCCTCCAGCACCGCGAGCTGATGAGGCCGCGCCGACCAGCCACGTCCGGCGAACCAGGTTGCGAACCGGGCCGGCAACTTTGATGCCGGGGCTGCAACGGTGGCGACACCTGTCTGATCGCGGGTTCGTGGTTTTTGGGTGGCCATTAGACGGAGATGGGGTGGAATAGCCGTCCTGGAAACCGTAATCCGGCACGGGTCGCCGAGAGTCGCTGCAATCCAGCATGTCCGGCACATTCGCGCTGGCACCACGCTATCGCGAATGTGCCGGTCCGGCGGATGCCGCAGCCGTTGCCGGCAATGCCTCTCTCGGGATGACCAGGCGAAAGCGGCCGACAAGGAACGATCTTCCGACTTCATCGGCCTCATTTCGGGGCAAGGCGGCAAACCGGAGGCTGGTACGGTCTCCACCGTCCGAGCCTACGTGACAGGTCGTGCCGACGACCAAGGTGCGCTGCGGCGAGTTCGGCCGACCTCGGGATCGGGAAGGTCGACATATTCCGGTGTTCTGAACCGACGTAACCGAGACAGGCGATCCCCTTCATGTCCCGGTATCGTCAGGCATGGCCATGGGCAGATCATGAAGGATTTGCAGGGTCTCGATTCGCCACTGTCCGTCCAGTCGACGCAGGACCGGGCGATAGTAGCCGGACTCGATCGGTGTCACGGTTCCTTGCAGAGCAAACAGCGCGTCTTTGCTCCAGCCGTCTGCCGGCTTTTCCGCTCCAACCGTGTTGAACACCACGAACTGCGCGTCCAGCGTGGCGCGGTCTCCATCCACCTCGATAAGGAGGTCGTGCGTGGTGTGATGGCTCCAGCCGCGAGGCGGGTGGGGGCGCATCATGCTCGATACCGCCTGGGCAATCGCGTCTGATCCCTGCAACTGGCCGATTGCCGTAACGATGCCGCCATTGCTGTAACCGATGTCCACGCGGCCGTCCGGCATGAACAGCTTTCCCATCGCAATGCCGTCTCGCGCATCCGCTGCCCGAACATATCGGGCGAGGACTTGTTGGACCTGAAATTCGTCGGACATCGGTCACCTATAAATGTGATGATGATAGATACATATATGCATCTTGAACTGCAACAGTGATGGATGCATATTTGGGAAAGAATGATCGACGTCCGTTTTCCAACCGGTCTGCAATTGATGTTGAGTCTCGCTCTTGCGCATTGCGAGGGTGTGGACCGTATGACCTCTTCAGAACTTGCTCGCGGCGTCGGAGCCAATCCGAGCCTCGTGCGCAAGCTGCTCATCCCGCTTGTGCAAGAGGAACTTCTGGATTCGGCGCTCGGTCGGGACGGTGGCGTAAGACTGGCGCGTGCCGCGTCGAAAATAAGCCTTCGCGAGATCTACGAAGCGATCAGGGGCCCCAGAAGTCTTTGGACGCCGCGTCTGGGTATTCCACACCAATGTTTGGTAAGTTCGAATGTGGAAGTCTTCTTTCTGCAGCTTGCGTCCGAAGCAGACGAGGCGGTCCTGCAAACGCTCGACCGTCGAACGCTCGCCGACAGTCTTTCTATGCTCCGCGATATGGAAGCGACGATAGCCATCACTTGAACCAAGTCCTGTCCTCTCTCGCCCGTCTGCTCCTGATGCAGATCGACCGAGAGCGGACATGGCCTTCGAATCCTTAAACGACCGGTGCCGGTGGAAGACGGACATCGACGACAGGGAGATGGCGCATCCGTGCAGCTTCGAAAACCTGAAGTCTTCTAACAATCCATAACCATAAAGATACGACCTCGGGAAGAAGCTCAGTTCCAAGCAGCGTCAGCCGATACTCGACGCGCGGAGGAACCTGGGCAAAAACCGTTCGGCTTATCAAGCCGTCCCGTTCGAGCATTCGCAACGTCTGGGTCAGAACCTTTTGGCTGATGCCTTCCACACGTTCATGCACACGGGAAAACCGTACGGGTCCGTTGGCCTCGGCTAATATATGCATCACGCGCAGCGGCCATTTTGCAGCAGACCGTTCGAGTATTTCCCGTGCCAAGGCATCTTGCGCGTTCGTTAAGTCGTGACAAAATGTCGACGCGTCTTCAGACCGATTGGTTACCATCGGGTATGTATAGTTCGTTAAGGTGCCTTCTTCCAAATGGAAACCACAGACACTAGTTCTATCCGAGCTTTACCAGGATATAACCATGTCTCAAGTCTGGATGATTACCGGCAGTTCCCGTGGTCTCGGCAGATCGCTTGCGAGAAATGTTCTCGAAGCGGGTTACCGGTTGATCGCCACGGCGCGCGATCCCGCCCAACTATCGGATTTGGTGCGCAATACGGCGACCAAATTCGGGTGGCCGCGCTCGATGTCACAGATCCGCAAGCCGCCGAGATGGCTGTGAGGTTAGCTGTCGAGTCGTTTGGACGGCTGGATGTGCTGGTTAACAATGCCGGGTATGGAAATATCGGATCTATCGAGGACACCAGTCTGCAGGATTTCCGAAATCAAATCGAAACGAACCTTTTCGGCGTCATCATTGTGACCAAGGCAGTGATTCCTGTAATGCGCACACAAAAGCACGGCCACATCATACAAGTGTCGTCAGTGGGCGGACGCATCGGTGCCACAGGACGGGCACCTTATTCGGCGGCCAAGTGGGCTGTCGAAGGCTTTTCTGAAGTTCTTGCCAAAGAACTGAGCCCGCTCGGTATCAAGGTGACAATCGTCGAACCTGGCGGGTTCCGTACCGACTTCGCGGGAGCCTCGACGACGATCAACGAAGGACATTGCGAGTACGATACAACCGTGGGGGTGGCTGCCTGGTTTCAGCGTGACTACGATGGCAAGCAACCGGGTGATCCTGCCAAGGCAGCGTCGGTCATTCTCTATATCGCAGGGCTGGAGGAGCCGCCATTGCGGCTGCCGCTGGGAAGCGATGCTAGCATGTTGATTGAGCGAGCCGACCTTGAACGCATTGAGACTAATAGAAAATGGCGAGATCTCGGCATTTCCACCGACTTTTAATCGCCCGGCTGAACCTTTTCGCTATCTTGCCTCGGGCTTCCAAGCATTCGGGTCAAGAAAACCAGGCGTTTGGCGATGAATGAAAGTCCGGTGTTCAAGATCGGGCACTCCAGAGCCACCAGTCCGCATTCGAGCAGACCCTGCAGCCTATCGTGGTACCAAGAGGTCAGCCCCCCGGTCAGAAGCGCCAGTTCCGCCGATGTCCAGAAACAGGGTTTCGGCAGGAATGCTGTCGATTAATAAACAAACCGTGATCGCGGTCTATTCAAGTTTGTGATCGTGAAGATACTGGTGAAACGGCCCGCGCTGCTGCGGCGTCGCAGCACAGCCCGAGATTGCGATACTTGTGCAGGTGAGGCACAGCCACACCAGGATCATGCGCTTCATCGAACTCACGTGGCGTCTCCGCGGCAGAGCGTCAAGATTCTATGCTGAAAGCACTCTTTTTCGTGCTTGCACGCCTCGATCTCGGCTGTCAGGGTCGTTGCAATATGTTGCAACAGAGGGAACGCCTTGTGAGACAGCCTGCTTCCGTTACCATTTCCGCATCCCTTGGCGTGGCGCTCGCCACAGGGCTGGTCGGCATCGCCCCAGCGAATGCCGCCACCTTGTCCCTGGTCGGCAGGGCCGCTGCGAGCCGGCCGGTCGAATTCAACGTCGTGCTGCCGTTGCGTAATGCCGCCGAGCTCAACACGCTCATCGGCCAGATGCACGACAACACGTCGCCTATGTTCCACCATTGGCTGACGCCGCAGCAATACGCAGAACGCTTCGGCCCCGACGCCGCCACGGTGGCGAGCGTGACCAAAAGCTTCCAGGCGCGCGGCCTTACCGTCGTGCCCGGCACGCGCTCGCTGCATGTCAGCGGCACCGCCGCCAACGTCGGCAGTGCACTGAACACTTCGCTCGCCATCGGTGCTCTTCCCAATGGCCATCAGCATCTGGTTGCGACCAGTGCCCTGACGATGCCGGCCGAAGCGACACAGGCCGGTGCATTCGTGGTCGATTTTGCATCCGCGGTGAACGTGATGCATCCGCTGTCGCGCCGCGCCAACGTGGCGCCGGTCCCGTTCAGCGCGCCCTCGAACCGTACATCGACCACCGGCGGCTACTGGTACGGCGATCTCAAGCAGGCCTACCAGTATCCGTCCTACCAGACGTTCATTACCAAGAACGGTAAGAAGCAGCGCCTCGACGGCACCGGGACCACTATCGGAATCCTGATGTCGAGCGACGTGTTCGATAGCGACATCGACGCAGTGTTCAACCACGAGCATTTCATGGCCAACTCCGGCCAGGCCAGCAACCCGAAGCTGTTCAAGCGCGTGTATGTCGATGGCGGCGCCACCACCGATAGCGGTGCGCTCGACGAAGTCGAACTCGATACGCAGGAGGCGCTGACCGGCGCACCGGGGTCGCACGTCATTCTGTATGACATCCCCGACCTGTCGGATCAGAGCATTATCGACGGGTATACGAAGATCATCGACGACAACGAGAGCGACATCGTTTCGTCCTCGTTCGGCGGATGCGAGCTGCCTTATGCCGAAAGCGCGCAGATCCTGCAGTATGAGCATGAGCTATATGTGCAGGGCAACGCACAGGGCATCTCGTTCCTGGCCTCGTCGGGCGACGAAGCTGGTCTGGAATGCCCCAGCGAGAACTACGTCGATAACGGAACGCCCGGCGTGTTCGTGCCGAGCGTGTCGGCGCCGGCGTCTGACCCGAACGTCACAGCGGTGGGCGGCACCAACGTCGTTACCAAACACACCGCCGGCTCGCTGGATTCTAGCTACGTCAACGAGAATGCCTACAGCGATCCCGAAATCGCGTACGACATCTATGGCGAAGGCTCGAACGTGTCCGGCGGCGCGTGGGGACCGGGCGGTGGACTCAGCACCGTGTTCAAGAAGCCGTCCTACCAGTATTTGACCAACACCGGCTCGAACACCGCGCGGACGCTGCCCGATATCGGCATGCAGGTGGGCGGCTGCCCGGGCGGCATCGCGGCACTTCCGTGCAACGGCGGCAACAATCCGCTCGACGGAAGCGGCAACACCGATCGGTCTTACGTGATCGTGGCGATCGAGGGTGCGTTCTACGGCCTGATCGGTACCAGCGTCTCCTCGCCCGAACTGGCCGGCGCGACCGCCATGCTGATCGAGCAGTACGGACGCATGGGCAACCTGAACTATTACATCTACGGGCTTGGCGCTTTGCAGAGCGTGCTCGGCAACAATCCGAAGCTGCCGACGACCGCCTTTCATCGCGGTATTCCCGGCTATAACGGTGTCGTCACCAACCGCGTGCCGGGTCCGAACTACAACTACACGACTGGCAACGGCACCCCGATCGTCTACCACTACGTGGCGGC
>JBPBQO010000193.1:0-37718 GCA_050954785.1 Janthinobacterium lividum
GATTCAAGGCTTTCTTTGGGGAGGTAGCCTTGGGTGCTTTGGATCGGCTGGTATTGAGGGACCTGGATTGGGAGCGGATCGCGCCACAGATCATTGGCCGACCTGACCAGAAGGGCTCGACCGGCCGCGACAACCGAATGTTTGTCGAGGGTGTGTTGTGGATCGTGCGCACCGGTTCGCCGTGGCGTGATCTTCCGGAGGTGTTCGGCGACTGGAACAGCGTTTTCCGGCGCTTCAGCCGCTGGAGTACCAAGGGCGTATGGCAGCGCATCTTCGAAGCCATGTCCGATGATGACGACTTCGAATATCTGATTGTCGACAGCACCATCATCCGCGCCCACCAGCACGCCTCCGGGGCGAAAAAAGGGGGTCTGAAGATCAGGCCCTCGGACGCTCCCGCGGTGGTCTGAGCACCAAAATCCATCTGGCTGTGCGGGGCCTTGGCTGTCCGGTTCGCTTTCGTCTCACTGCCGGGCAGCGCGGCGATTGTCCGCAGGCTCACGCTCTGATCGACAGCTTGCCGGCGCAGGTCGTCATGGCCGATACCGCCTATGATGCCGATCCGCTACGCCGCGACATCGCTGCGAAGGGGGCGATCGCGGTGATCCCCAGAAATCCGTCCAGGGCTCGCAAATATCCGCTCGACAAGCATCTCTACGCACAGCGCCATCTGGTCGAGTGCTGCTTCAGCAAACTCAAACAATTCCGACGAGTCGCAACACGCTACGAAAAGACGGCAAGGAACTACCTCGCCGTCGTTACCGTCGCTGCCACAATCTTATGACTACGGTAAGTGTCCACACTTCCTAGAGGGTTCTGTCGCCAAATTCTAAGCGGATGAGGTAGGCGCACAAATAAGGGGCTGGATCATTCAGCCAGGGAACAGGACTGTTGTGCAGGGGGTCTGGATCAAAGTGTGTGATTCTAGCAAACTTCGAGCGGCAGCATCCGGACGCGGAGTAACTCGGTGCCGGCCCGTCCATACATTGCCCGCTTCAGCGTCTTGAGACGGTTAATCTGCCCCTCCGTCTGGCCGTTGCCCCATGACTCAGAAACTGCGTTGCGGACGGCGACAAGGTCCCTACGGAGGGTCACGGCGAACTGACGCATTGCATGTATGCCGGAGCTGGCAGCATCGCTCATCCAACCGTCGAGCGGCTCGATATTGCCGCTCCTCAGAAGGCCACGAAAGCGCATGGCGAGGGCGCGGATTGCCCTAAACTTGGTGAAGTTCGCCTTGAGCGTGTCCACCTTCTCGGCTTGGCAGCCGTCAGCATACCGCGCGGTTTGATGCACCATGCTGACGCGACGATCGGTGACACGAGGGGCACCGCTGCGGCATCAGGCAACGGCGCATATACCGTAAGCGTCCGGCCAGGCACGCCTTCTCGACGTAATCTGGAGAGGTGATCTTACGAGTGATCTTAGGAGCGCTTGTAAGGACGATGGTAGACGGCCGTATTGAGATCATCACGGGGCGAGACCGCCGCCGGCGGTGGAGCATTGCCGACAAGCTCAGGATTGTTGCCGAGACGGAGGAGCCTCAGGCGTGCTTTGCGCACGTTGCCGATCGCAACGAGGTCAGTCGGGGATTGCTCTGGAACTGGCGGGCGCAGGCCCGGCGAGGGGCGCTTAGGATGGAACCGCCCGCGTCATTCCTGCCTGTGCATCTGGCGGACATGTCATCTGCCGCGAGATCCCGCCCCGCTGGCATTTCCTCTTCCGCTCCATCCACGCAGTCAACCGCACCCGCCGATCAGATTGAGATCGAGTTGCCTGATGGCAGCCGCCTGCGCGTTGGTGCGGAGGTGAGTCTGGCTGCGCTGCGCCGGGTTGTTGCGGCGCTTCGTGGATGATCGCGCTGCCGCCTGGCGCGCGGGTCTGGCTCGCGGCCGGGACGACCGACATGCGCCGTGGTTTCGACGGTCTGGCCCGTCAGGTTCAGGAGGTTCTGCAACTCGATCCGTTCAGCGGCCACCTGTTCGTGTTCCGCGGCAAGCGCGGCGACCTGCTCAAATGCCTGTTCTGGGACACCCAGGGCCTGGTGCTGTACGCCAAGCGTCTTGAGCGGGGCCGGTTCATCTGGCCGCAGGCGCGTGACGGCGCGGTGTCGCTGACACCAGCCCAGCTGTCGATGCTGCTCGAGGGGATAGATTGGCGGATGCCCGTCCGCACCTGGCAGCCGGAGATGGCGGGGTAGCAGCTCTTAAATGCTGTACAGCCGGCGCTGTCCTGGCCATGATCGCCTGGTGTCGATTGACCTCTCCCTCCTGCCCGACGAGGTGCGCGCGCTGATCGCAGCGCAGGCCGCGACAATCGCGCGTCAGCAGGTTGAGCTCGACGGGCAGCAGGCCCGGATCGCTCTGTTGCGGGCACAACTAGCCAAGCTCCGCCGGCTGCAGTTCGGCCGCTCATCTGAGAAGCTCGACACGGCGATCACGCAGCTGGAGCTGGCACTCGAGGACCTGGAGGAGGAGACCGGTGCCAAGGCCGCGGCACAGCCGCCGGAGCCGACGCGAGATGATGCTGGCAAGGTCAAGCCGATACGGCGGCCGCTCCCGGCACATCTGCCGCGCGATGTCATCGAGCACGCCGCCGCCTGCGTCTGCCAAGCCTGCGGCGGCACGCTCCGGCCGCTGGGCGAGGACGTCACTGAGGTGTTGGACTACGTGCCGGCGTCGTTTCGTGTCATTCGCCACGTGCGGCCGAAATTCTCCTGCCGGTCCTGCGAGACCATTACCCAGGCGCCAGCACCCAGCCTGCCAATCCGCCGTGGTCGGGCCGGCGCTGGCCTGCTGGCGCATGTGCTGGTGGCCAAGTTCTGCGACCACCTGCCGCTTTATCGTCAGTCCGAGATCTATGCTCGGGAGGGCGTGCAGCTCGAACGGTCGACGCTCGCCGACTGGGTCGGCAAGGCATCGGCGCTGATGCGGCCGCTGGTGGATGTGCTCGAGCGCCATGTCCTGGCGGCTGAGCGCCTCCATGCCGACGACACACCGGTCCCGGTGCTGGCGCCCGGTACCGGCAAGACCAGCACCGGTCGGCTGTGGGCGTATCTGCGTGACGAACGGTCCTATGGCGGCACAGCGCCGCCGGCAGTGCGCTACCGCTACACGCCCGACCGCCGCGGCGAGCACCCGATGGCGCACCTGGCCGGGTTCCGCGGCGTGCTGCAGGCCGATGGCTACGCCGGGTTCGGCGGCCTTTATGAAGGTGGCAAGGTCGTGGAGGCGGCCTGTTGGGCGCACGTCCGGCGTAAGTTCCACGACATCCACGCTGCCGGCGCCACCTCGCCGCTGGCGCGCGAGGCGCTGGAACGGATCGGCAAGCTCTACGCCATCGAGGAGCGGATCAATGGCAAGCCGCCGGACTTGCGGATGCGGATCCGCCAAGCCGAGGCCGTCCCTCTGCTGGATGACCTCAAGCTCTGGCTCGAAACCACGCGAACCAGGTTGTCCGGCCGCAGCGACATCGCGTCCGCTATCCGCTACGCCCTGTCACGATGGGCGGCATTGGTCCGCTACGTCGACGATGGCACGATTGCCATCGACAATAATCCCGTCGAACGCGCTATGCGTCCCGTGGCACTCGGAAGAAAGAACTGGTTATTCGCTGGATCAGATGCGGGCGGAGAGCGTGCTGCTGCGATCTATAGCCTGATCGGCACAGCCAAGTTGAACGGTCTCGATCCCGAAGCTTACCTGCGCCACGTGATCAGCCGCATCGCAGATCACCCCGTAAACCGTGTCGACGAACTTCTGCCTTGGAACGTTGCGATCGATCTCGCAAGCACTCAAGACTAACAACCGTCAACATACGATGATCGCGTGCCCGACCGGACGCTTACCATATACCGGAACTGGGGCGGTGAGCACCGTGGCAAAATGCGCTTGGCGCCAGGTGTTCAGAAGCCGCTGCAGGTGCGTCAGGCTACCCGTGTAGCCAAGGGGACGGATCTCGGCGAGCAGCTGCCGGCCCATCGTGCATCCCTCGTTCCAGCGCCGGGCTAGATATGCGCCGAACCCGACCGGCGTCGTCGGTTTCGGCGCCATGGTTGCCTGCGGTCGGAAAGCATCCTGGCGTGCCCATTTCCGCGCCGTGCGCCAGTTGAACCCGGTCTCCCGCGCAATCTGGGTCAGCGTCTTGCCGTCGGCGTGCAGCGCCCTGACCCGATCGAAACCCTGCTACGATCGGCCACGGCGCCCGGCTTGGATGAGGTGTCGATGCTCTGTTACCTCCGGCTGCCCGTAGCGGTGAATGAGACCGGGCGGCTCGGAAAGGGCGACGATTTCCTGCGGCGCGACTTGGAGCTGGCGGCTTGGGGCTCGCGTGAGCTGTTGTTCGATCGCGTGCCGTAGATTTTGCAGCAAGTGGAAGCGATCGGCGACCTGACGCGCCTGCGGCGCGCCTTGGGCGGCACCTTGTGCGTAGAGACCACACCGATCGCGGCTTACGATCTCGATGGCAGGACGACATGCGAGCCAGGCAGCTGTCAATACCGCCGAGCGGTCCTGCAGGACGTCTAGAACCTCGCGCCGCTCCAGGTCCACCATGATCGTCCCGTAGGTGCAGCCCTTTCGCCAGCTCTAGTCGTCCACGCCCACCACGCGGACAGCCGCCGCCGGGGTCCGCTTGTTCAAGCCGCGCTTCAACGACCGCAGAAGGGTGTCCTGGCTCTGCGGCACCCCGAGGCACGTCATCAGACGTCCCGCTGGTCGGCCTCCTGCCGTGTGTGCAAACACACGAGCCAGATCGACGACACGACGCGTACGGCGACCGTATGGCGCCACGATCTGCGGCCCGCGATCGCCGAACGTCCACTGGGTGCACTCAGGCTTGAGGCATTGCCATCGTGTCACCTTGAGCGCGAGTTTCACGGCAGCCCCTTGAGCTGGCAGGTCCTGCAGATGACGCACGTACCAGCCGTGGCGGCGACTGGAGTGCGTGCCACATGCCGGGCACTCGGCGCCACCGGACATGACCGCGGACACGACCCAGCCGTCCTCGAGCCTGATAGCTGCGGAAACCTTGACGCCCGGACCGGGCGACCACTCGATGTCTGTTCTCATGCGATATCAACGCGGTCACAACGCTTAACCACAGAGCGCCATCCCGAAGTACGTTCGCAGAGTCACATACTTTGAGCCAGACCCCCTCCAAGTGAGGCAGAGCCATTTTCGTGCAGCGCGACAGCCCGGATGCGGAACGGCACCTGGATCGGCTTCTCCAAGTAGTTGCGTGCATAGCTCTACAGCCCCGTGGGGTCGGGCAGGTTACGAAAGACTTATTAACTAAATACTCAGTCATCGTCACGATGAACTTGCCCTTCTACGCTCCTCTCGCAGTAGTTGTTGATCTTTACGCGGAGCCTAACATATTAAAAAGAGACTGCCTGTGCGCCGACCACGCGTTAGCGGAAACGCCAGACTTTGTTCCCAAAGTCATCACGGAATGTCCTGAGCCGTCATAGTGAGTCCACGGCAATGAGATGGAGGATGGGCTGCCTGTCCTGGCGAAGTGGGTCCACGCGGTCACGATTTGGTCCCGTAGCGTAAAACGAATCCCCGTTGGATCAGCGGCAGCTCGAGTAGCAGGAGTGTCGTGCTCGTCAAAAAGGTAACTGTAACTCATATTGTCGAAGACGAACGGGATTTCTACTCCATGAGGTGAGTACTCTGATCCATAGCAGGGGGTGCGCCAGCGGAACTCATAGTAGAAAACTGGTCCAGATGCTTGCGCCCTTCGCTGGTCCGCGTACCTCAGCGTCTTACGCCAGAAGAAGGCGTCCGTGGTGATTTCCATTAGTAACCGTACCCTGGAAGATCCCGGTTCGCCTTTGCGATAAGCCAAGACGATTTGGTCCACCTCCTCCACGGTGCGATTACCTAGAACTGGAGATTCACTCATAATGAAGTCTCTCAGTTCCCGGTCGTCGGCCAGCTGCAGCTCGAAATTTTCGCCTGGAGATACACCCCATGACGGCATCTGGTCGGCATTCACAAACTGAACGGATTCGTCTCTGACATTCCCGACCATAACCGGAACAGAAGGCATCAAGCGCTGTGACACTGGATCCGAAAGCGACGCCGGCAGCGTGATTCCGTCTACCACAGGCGCATAGGATGCTATTCCCTTCCCCGCGTCTCCACCGACGACTCTCTTATACGCCGCCAAGAGCACCGGGCCGGGCAGTTCCTGTAGCTTCTCGATCCCGTTCGGCTTGATTGAAAGTTCGCGGAGAAGACTCAGGGCCACCTTCGTTGCGCCTTCACGATCGTTTTCGAACACGGGTGGCCCACTTTGGCATATTGCTCTATGGAAAAGACCCTTTGCTGACGGCATGGCCAATAGCGTGCCGACTTTGGCACCACCCCCAGACTGACCAAGGATCGTTACGCATTCCGGGTCACCGCCGAATACGGCAATGTTGTCGTGGACCCAGCGAAGAGCCGCAATAAGATCCAACTGCCCAACATTACCGACTTTAAATCTTTCCGACAGGTCGCCAAAGAAGGAGTACCCAAAGACATTGAGCCGGTGATTCACTGTCACCACAACAACATCTCCTCGCCCAGCCAGATTGGCGCCATCGTATGTCGTCACTCCGCCGGAACCGACTTCGAACCCGCCACCGTGGAACCATACCATCACGGGTAGCTTCTCCGCTGCTCGATCGGGTGCCCAAACGTTCAAGACGAGACAGTCCTCCGATTCATCACGGAACATCCCGGGATCCACCCAAGCCATGGGACCTTCGAATTGCTGAAAGCATGGCGACCCAAGTGCAGTCGCGGACCGAACCCCCGACCAGGATACTATGGGCCGTGGTGGCATGAAGCGGCCGACGCCACCGGTCGGGGCACCGTAAGGTATGCCCTTGAACGATATAACCCCGTTCGTCACGCGGCCAAGGAGACGTCCGTTGGAAATCTCAACCGTCCGAGTTGTATCTGCCACTAAAGCCCTCGGTGAGCCGGCAGCTCTGGCCGCCACAAGGCCGAGTCCGGCCGCAGACCAACCGAGGAGACTACGTCGCTTGACTGCGCTCACCACGCTACGTTCAGGAGATGGATGCATTTTAGATCCTTTTCTGGTCTGCGCCGTTTCCGCTCTCCAACTATCTACAACACGGCGACTGGATCGGCAGGACTCGACGAGGTGATGTTAAGACGAGCGTCTGTTGTCATCTAACTGATAGGCGAGGAGCTCGATGTTACTGACTTGGCCGTCCGTAGCGATGCTCGGCTAAAATCCATGTCGGAGAATGAAACCAACCTGCAGCGGATGCAGCAACGCGACACGCGTTAGCGGCACCACCGACCCATTGCCAAGGGTTTCAGTCTGCTCGAACGAGATTGGGAGGACGTCGCCGAGGTTCGCCTTCTCGTTCAGAAAGTTGTTGACGTAAAGCGTCAGTTCGTTGCGATCCCAACGGGCCCCGATCCTGGCGTTGGCGATGTTGTAGGCGGGCCGCGTAAGTGCCTCTGAGGGTGTCGACAGCGCCGAGAGGCTGTTGCCGATATAGCTGTCGTCAAGAGATATGAAACCCGTTACTCCGCTGGTGATTCGCATACTATACTGCATGCTCGCGGTGACGGTGAACTTCGGGACTTCGTCAATCCGGGAGCCGACCGGCTGACCCAGGCCATTGGGTCCGGATTTTGTTATCGACGCGTCATTGTAAGAAGCTCCGGCATGAAGCGCGAGCTGCGGTAGCGGCTTGAGGGTCACCTCAGCCTCGCCGCCCCGATTTCGGGCGTGGCCTACGTTCGTCGTAAACGCAAAGCCGCAGGTCGGTAGGTAGGCGCTCTGCTGGATGCCGTTCCACTCGATGTCGAATAATGCGCCGGTGAAGGTAAGTCGATTTTGCGCTGCGCTGAGCTTGGTACCGATCTCGTAGTTCCAGATAGTATCAGAGTTGTATCGGGCTGTGCTGCCTGGTGCGCGGCCAATTGCCGCGAGGTCGGCGTCGCAACTACTTGGCAGGTCACCCCCTACCCCGCCTGGGCGGAACCCGCGGGAGGCGGACGCATAGACTAGCGCATTCGGTGCAACATCCTGGCTGACCGAGAACTTCGGAAGGAAGCCGATCGGGGAATTGTTCGTGCCGCTGAATGCATTGGATCCGACGAGCTGTCCCGACGAACTGGACCGCAAGACTTGACGAAGGTAGTAGACTCGGCCGCCTGCAGTGATCGTCGTGTGCTGTAAGGGCTTGTAATTGATTTCGCTGAACAGTGCAGCGTCGTCCTGCTGCAGCGTCGTCCGTCCTTGATAATATAGATTTGTAACATCGCCGCTTGCCGCAGCGAGCCCAGGCACCATTACCGGAGGAAACGCAGTGACCGAGGACGTGTGCGCCAAATAGATTCCGGCCGACCCGAAGAAGCCATACAAGGGATCGAACGCGACGCGATCCTCCTGCGACCAGCGTGTGAAGCTGTTCCGGTCGCGCCAGATAACTGGGCCCGTGTAACTATAGCCGGTCGCGGCGGCAATCTCGCCAGTCGATGCTTCGGTTCCGTCTTCAGTGTCCTTGGCAATGCGAGCAAAGTAGCTCGTCGACGACGTCACGTGATAGCCGGGTCCGTTATAAAGAAAATCCAGCGCCGGGAGGTAGATGAGGTCCGACACCTTCTCCTGGACGTTTGCGGCACGATCCGACGTATAGGTCTTTGGCAGGAATGTCGGCAGCGGCGCATATGCGACGGGATAGCCATAGTCTTCCTGTTTCTGTAGCAGGAACTTGAAGACCAGCGAAAGGCGATCGTTAACCTCATAACGAAGGCTTTCCGAGCCTCCGAAGCTCGTGATTGCGCCCTGGTTACCGACAGCGTCCCGAACGGTTGAATTAGCTTGATCCGGGTAGGTCCGGGTCAAAAAGCCCGCATCGTGGTTGTAGAAGAGCATTGTATGAGCGGCTAATATTCCCGGCAACAGAACGCTGTTGTTGATAACCGAGGCGCCGCCATCGGGACTTCCCCCATGGGAAGTGGCGCCGGCTTGGACGGTATACTTAGTCGAGTCTTTTATAAGTGAGGCGGGCGCCGTAATCAGGCGCACGTCGCCTGAGAGCGACGTTGCGCCGTAAAGCGTTCCCTGCGGGCTCTTGAGAACCTCGATACTTTCCAAATCGACTATCCGCGGGTCGATGGAGTTCGGAACCGGCGTGTTGTCGATATAGAGTCCCGTGGTATTGGCGCCGGAGACACCGCGGATCGCAATAGTTCGCGACTCGGCGATACCAGGAGCACCGCCGCTACCGTACGAAAAGGCGAGGCCAGGTGTCTTCAACGCGTAATCGCTGAATTTCTCGATGTTGAGGTCACGGATCGTGGCCGCATTAAACTCGGTCACTGATACAGGAGCCTTCATGAGGTTCTTGCCGTGCCGGTGGCCGACTACGGAGACTGCCTCCGATTGCGTCTTCTTCGCCGGCCCCGGCTCTGCGGCTAGCGCGGGCGAGGCGCCCAGAGAAGCACCAACAGCCAGCAATGCAACCCCTTCAAAGAGACCGGCTCGCTTTCGGCCGTTAACGGAAAGCTTAGGTTGCAATGGAGACTCGACCCGCGGTGCTGGCAGGTGTCGTGATGAGATAACGTCGTGTGCTGAGTTGATCATGACATGCCTCAAAATCGCGTAGGAGCTTCTGCTGGCGATTGGGAGCATGGCCGTAGAAGGCTCAAAACCTTCCGCGACCATCGACTCAGCGTCTGCCTAAGATGGAATTCGGAGCCGACACAGAGCTCAGATGACGAGGCTGCCGGTCCGGATAATGGTTTCTTCCCAGGTGAAGCCGATCTTGCTCATTTCCATCATGAAAATGTTCGGATCGACGCCGCCCTCAGGCGCGAAGGCGCCTTTGCGGGTGATTTGCCCGCGACCCATCATGGCGACGCCTACTGCCGCGGCGCATCCGGTATTTGGTGACATGTTCAAGGGCGCGGTGATGAGATACTGCCGCTCTTCTACGCGACCGTCCTTCAGGCCTCGCACGATGATCCGGCCGCCGCAGTTTGGTGGCAGTGAAGCCGCCGCAGGAGACAAAGGCGCGTTGGCCAGGAGGACGCCGGCGAGATCGCGCGGCCTAACCTGCGCGCCAGCCACGCCGACCGGTACGTCCGAAGTCATGCCTGCCTGCTGGAAACTGCGCAGCAAGTCGTCGATCCCGGGCAGGCAGCCACGGTTGGTGGCAGTACGGAGATCCTTGAAGTAGCGCGGGAGCGTAATTGGCTCGGGGTGGCCGACGAAATAGGTCTCGAGCTCGCCGAAGAGCGGAAATGACACCGTCTTTCGGCCGCTCATCGATGCGACATTTGTAAGCTTACCATTCAAAAACTGCTGATGCTCGCCGTCTATGATATGAAAGACATGCGGCATGGCGGCGGAGGTGCCGGTATCCTCGATGTCGTTCACGCTGACGCACCATTCGAGTTCGATGTCGTGCACCACGTCCAGATACTGGGCGCCATAGGCCGCCACAACGTTGAACGAGCCGGGACTGCACCCCATGCCAATGAGTGCGGAGATGCCTGCAGTCTGACAGGCATCGTCGAGCTCGAGTTCCATAACGGTGGCATCGGGGTCATCGCAAATATCCACGAAGTTGCGTTGTGCCTCGATGGCCGCAGTCAGCACGTGCTGACCGAAACGGTAGTATGGACCGACGAAACTGACGACGACATCGGCCTGCCGCATCTGTTCCAAAAGCCGCGGCCGGTCCATGACGTCGAGTTGCAGGCCGCGCGCTCTGGCTCCATGCAGCTGGGCATGCTGCAGAGCCTTCTCACCATTGAGATCGGCGATCACAAGCTCCGTGAGGTCCGGTAGCTTGACCATCTCGCCAACCGCTTTCTTTCCTTCTTGCCCGCAACCACCGAGCGCTAGGATCCGCATTAACGTGCTCCTTTCGTGATCCGTGGGTACGGTCACGATGCTTGAGTTGAATATCATCGCTTGCCGGCGGCGCAGCCGCCTCGATGGTTCTTGATCTACGTCGCTGGTGGT
Source organism: Janthinobacterium lividum (assembly GCA_050954785.1). Classification (GTDB taxonomy): domain Bacteria; phylum Pseudomonadota; class Alphaproteobacteria; order Acetobacterales; family Acetobacteraceae; genus Lichenicola. The sequence continues at coordinate 11,008 of JBPBQO010000193.1, forward strand.
CGGCGAAACACTTCGAAGACCGCCGGTAGCTCTTCTTGCCCATGTCCGCGTAGGACTGCCTCGCGGGTGAGGCTCTGAATTGTGCGGAGGAGGCGGCCGTCGACCCCCCTCGTCTCTGCCTGCGTGCAGATGATCTCCAGGCCTGCCAGATGGGTGGCGAGCGCCGCTTGGTGACCGCCATAGAACCGCGTCCCGATCATGGCGAGCGTGAGCGCGTTCGTGCTGTCGATGATCGGGCGGAACGCTGGCTCGATTTCCGTGAGCAACGCCGGTTCGACACCAGCCGCCTGCAGCGTTGCCGCGCACTGCATGAACCCGTAGACCGCCGCGTAATAGAAGCCCATCAGGCTGAGGTCGAGTAGTGAAGCGATGCCATGGTCGTCGCCTACGAAACGTACTTGGCCACCCAGGCGACGCAGCACAGTCTCGTGGCGACGGTAGGCGGTCTCGTCACCGGCGTGGAAGATCAGACAGTCCGGCTGCCCGATTGCGTTCGGGTAATTCATGATGACACCGTCGAGGTAAGCCACCCCGGCCGTCGCTGCCCATGCGGCCCATAGACGTGCCAACTCGACGGTTCCGGACGTATAGTTCACGAGCGTGCGGCCCCTGAGGAGAGTCGAGCGCTCCGGTGGGAACAGGAGCGTCGCCGCCGCGTCGTAGTCTGAGACGCACACGATAATCAGGTCACATTCGCACAGCATCTGATCGAGGCTGTGCACAAGTTTGACGCCGCACTCGCTCAACGCCTCCGCTTTGGAGGCAGTGCGGTTCCAGGCCGCAACAGCGTGGCCGCCCTTCGCAAAAGCAACCGCTAAAGCCGATCCCATCAGTCCGGTACCGATTACCCCGACTCGACATGGGACGGTCTCTATTTCGGCCATGGATTCTCTCTCTTCGAACGGAACAGGTTCGTCGTCTCGCGGTTTCAGTAGAGGTTTGTTGCCTGCTTGGTACTATATTCCGGGTCGTGAAGCACGACCGACGGCTCTTGCATCTCGACCCAGCCACCGAAAGGCGGACACGCCTTGTAGCCGAGAAGGTTCTGCACTTCCTGGGAGTGCCTGAGGACCATGTCCCGCGGGACCGCAAGATATTGGTTTTCCTCTTGGCGAAGATAGCCAAGGGCGAGCGAGAAGCTGACGCCAGTGCGGGAGGAGTTCTCGCTCACGTTTGCGCCTCCAGCGTGGTAGGTGCTGCCAAGGAAAATTACACCCGCGCCGCGACGCATGACTGCCGGCACGGCCTCGTTGATCGTTGGCTTGCGTACGTCGTCCCAGAGGTGGCTGCCGGGTACCACCAAGGTCGCGCCGTTCTCGGCAGTGTAGTCGCTCGCCGCGTAGAGCACCTGCAGCTGGCTCTGCGGACCTGGATGCCGGCGATGGTGCACGCAGTCGTCGCGGTGAAGCGGCTGGGCCTTTTGTCCGGGCCAGATCTGCACGGCCTGGGTAGCGCTGACCTGCAGGGTCGGCATGATGATCTCGGCGGTCTCTCCGAGAATGAAGTCGTAAGGCTGCGGAATGAGCTTCAGCGCCGCGCCGAGAAAATGCTTCTGCGTCACCATCTCGCCTGCCGAGAGCGACTTGCCAAGTAGAGAGGAGCAACGCCTGGTAGCACTACCTGTAAAGCCTTCAGCGCCAAACACGGTCTTCTCGAGATGCGGACCGATCTCCGCCCAGAAACGCTCCAGCAAATCCGTCGAGAGCATGTCCTCGACGATGACGCCACCATCGCGCTCGATCACCTCGGCGACCTCGTCGATCGAGGCACTCCCGGAGAGCGTTACAAGGGTTGACATAAGAATGCTCCATTCAAGCACCGGCAGAAGCCGCTATTCGGTCACCTGACCGGCTTGGGCCTACAATAGAAGATGGCTTCTATAAGGAAAGGAGATTAGCGGCCAAAGATCACGAATCCTCTACGGATCGTCGGCGTTCTTTTCACATGGGAGTGGTTCATCCGCATATGAAAATATCAAAAGGGCCAGAGCTTGTCCTGGACCGCTTCTAAAACGCTTGATCGTTGAGGGATAGCTGGGAGCTGCCGCGTCAGGCCATAGCTGGTGAAACCATCCCATGCTTGTGTCAGACAAAAAGCGACTTATCAAAAATCGACAATGACCGGGGAAGCTGGGACAAGTTCCGGTCGCCGCACGTGCGCGTCATAGCCGCCGACCTTGATGAAGCGTACGACTATTTTGGTGACCCCAGCGTGAAAGATCGCTCCCGCAATAAAAGCCGGAATTGAGGCGCCCAGCCAGCGAAAGGCGGGAGCCCCGGCGAGCGTCGCTGGATTGTAGAGCAGCCGGTAGATTACGGCTGCCACCAACACCCCGCACACCGCGATCCAGTTGATGCCGCGCCAGAACCAGTAACGGCCCTCTGGACCCCGCACGTAGAGCTGCACGACGTCGATCTTCTGACGACGGAGTAGGAAGTAGTCGGAGAAGGTAACCGCTGCGATGCCAACAATGCACATGCCTTGGTAGTTGGCGATGGCAGTTACCGCTGATAACGTCGCATCGGCGTTGCAGGAAGCCGCGACTGCAGGGATCAGCGTCAGCGCGACGATGACGTCCCAGCGGAGTTGCGCAACCAGCCGCATCTGTTGCAGCGCAATCGCACCAAAGTAACTCAGCAGTCCGACGACGGCGACGTTCCCCAGCAGCATCGCGACGATGATCGCGGTGCCCAGGGTCTTGCCGCCTAGTGCCAGGATCCAGGCCAGCGGATTAGTGTCGGGCAACTCCACCGCGACCATAGCCGCCACACATCCGCCGAATCCGAGCCCGACGATGGTCAGCCCGATCATGGAGGGCAGGACGACATGCCTCCGGTAGCGCACCTGGCGCAGCAGGCCGCCCATGAAAGGCCAGTTCCCAAACGATGCGCCGATGCCAAGTTCGATCGCCGAGATGAAGGCGATATGGGGGTCGTTGGTCATGCGACCCGACACAGGTGCGGCGCCGGTCCAGAGATGCGCCGCTCCCGTATGACGAGCCAGTAGGACCAGCAGAACCATCGAGAGTAGAAGAAGGCCAGGACCTACGACATTATTGACCTTCTCGAGCGCGCGCGAGCCACGGCGCACGATTAGCCAGCTGACGATCACGACGACAAGCGCAAGGACGATCTCAACCTGCCTGCTTGAGCGACCGGACGATGCACTGGCCAAAAGCTGGCTGCCCCCGCGGGCGATGAACGCCGTGACGACTGCCTCCCATGCACAGATGACGTACAGAAGGCCAAGAACCGGAATGAATGTGCCGCGTGAGCCGAACGCCGATTTACTGGCATCCATGGGATCGACCCCGTAGCGGAAGCTGGGCAGGCCGCTGGAGATCACGGGCGGTATGAAACCGATCACGAGGCCGATCAGGTAGCCGGGGATGGTCACGCGGATGTCGCCAATGCCAGCCAAGCCGGCGCCAATCAGGAACACCCAAATCGCTGATCCGAGCGTTGTGCAACTCCACAGGAACGGCGCGAAGGAGACGAATATTCGTTCCGACGGCAGTATCGGCATACGCCCCTCATGGAATGCCACAGCGTCCATTCGTCAGTTGCCAAGCAGAAGCATGACGAGCCAGGCTGCTCCCGCAGCAAGCGCCCAGAGAAGCAGCTGCACGATGATAACGGCGGTGGACTGCTCGCTGTCAGCGGTATCGTCACGATGGCTCAGAATCACCAGTCGCCGGGTCAGCTCGAGGTTTAATGGGGTTTCGTTCGCGGCACGGATCGGTGGCCGCCCGTGCTCAAGCGGCAGGGCGCTCACGCGCACGCCTGCATGGACGGCGTGGATATCGTGGTCGGCAAGCCCTCTGCCGCGCGCTTGCGGGCATCCCGGTATTGGACTGGCGAGAAGCCGGTCCACCGACGGAACGCCGCGCGAAAGGTCGAGACTTCGGTGTAGCCAAGCTTCTGCGAGATGATGGCCGCACGCAGGCCACCTTGCAGGACCATCCTAAGAGCCTGCTCTCGTCGCGTTACGTCCAAAATCGCAGCGAACGACGTTCCAGTGCAGGCAAGATGGCGCCGCAGGCTGCGTTCCGACATGGCAAGCGCGGAGGCCACGGCTCTGACCGTCGGAACTCCGCTGTCCAGCGCAGCCAGACGCCTGCTCACCTTCTCCTGGAGAGAAGCGGTATCCTGATCCGCTGGATAGCCGACATAGCTTATCCGATTTTCCATACCCATTCCGCCCTCCCAGGATCCGCCATGAACGACGTAGAGCTTTGTCACGGCCGAGCTACGTCGTTACATACTTGTCGGTCACGTGACCGAATTAGAAGAGTTCTCGTGGATTGTGCAAGTATTATTTGCAGTTGTCCGAATTATCTTGCTTAGCGGGATACAGATGACCATTTAACAAACATTTGCTATGGAAATAGGCATGGCTAAACACCTAAAAACAGATTTACTGCGTTATCTTTGATCATCTGCTGAAGCGTTGGCCAATCACCCACCCCAGGCCCGCCCTTGAACGTAAAGACAATTATGCCTTCGAGCGTGGCAGCGAGGAGGGTGGCGCGTGCCACATGCACAATAGACTGGGCGGCCGGATCCATCTGCGCTGCCAATACGCGAAAGTTCTCGCGATAGTTTTGGTAAGTTTGCCGAATGACGTCGCGGGTCACATCGTCCCGCTGGGCCAGTGACCAGAGCTCGAAGAACAGCCGACAGACATCAGGCTTGATGACCTGACTAAGGATGTAGCCGATCGTGTTGCGCAATTTCTCTTCGACGTTGTCGGTCCCCTCAACGGCAACGTCCGTCTCATGCGCGAAGCGGTTCACCAAGCTGCGGACGGTTGCCTCCAGCAGATCGGTCGTTGTCGGGAAATGGTACTGCAAAGTTGCCAGGCTCATCGAAGCCTGCGCTGCAACACGGCGCGATCCAAATGCTGCGTAGCCCAGGTCAAGAAACACCCGCTCGGCTGCGTCGATGATACGACCTGCCGTCGAAAGCCGGCCCGTAGCACCGGGCCTGTTCTGCTGTTTCGTTTTCATGATCGACCGCATCCTCGGCTCCGTACGGTGCGATCATGCGGCTGCTACCAAGAATTGCCAAAAGTCGAAGGGCTCCCGGGGTCCGGGGCGAGATCGGTCTGCTCCCGAGGAAATGGATCGTTTTCAGTAGCGCTTCTCGTGCCAGCCTTTCTTGGCTGGAAGGAGCGGATAATGATGAAGGCATTGAAGCCTTTAGATGCGCAGAAGGCGTTTGTTTTACTACGGGGCTAACGGCATCCCGGTCTTGGACATCTGTCAGAAAGCGGGTCTTTCTCAATCTGTCTGAGAAACAATGGGTAGAAGCGGCATCATGCGAGCCCGCAGCAACTCGACACCAGCACGGCCATACACCGCGCGCGTTTCAGTGTCTTGAGGCGATTGATTTGTCCGTCTGTCTGCCCGTTGCTGCAGGGCTTGGTCATCGCATGTCGGACTGCATCGAGATCCTGCAGCAAGGACCGGCCGAACCTCTGCATGGCGACGAAGTCTGGCGACGCACCCTTCAGCGCCTCCACTTTCGCAACCTGAAGCGGCGTCGCGGCGTCAGCAGCGGACGCGGCTTCATGCACACCACGGCGGCAATGATCGGTGAAATCAGGTGGCCGTTCGCAGGATCGGTCGCCGCCGGTAGCGGCTCGGCAGCGGGTGCGGCACTCACCGGAAGGGGATCAGGCGTCGTGCGACAACCCGGTTCGGCCACGCGCCATTGTGTCAGCAAGCGTTCCAGATGCGAGCGGCTGCCGGTATAGCCAAGGAGTTGGATCTCCCGCAACAGTCGTCGTCCGGATTTGCATCCCTCCGCCCAGCGACGTGCCAGATGCGCTTCGCAGTAGGCTGTCGAGCTCGACTTCGGGGTCATGACCTGGCGTAGCGGGAACACGTCCAGCCGCGCCCACTTCGCCACCGTCCGCCAGTTGAACTCAGTCTCCCTGACAATAGCGATCAGGGACTGGCCGGCATCGCGCAGCGCCCTGACACGGTCGAACATCGCCTGTCTCACGTCACGCCGTGCCTGCTTGACCAGGTGGTGATGCACCGCCAGTTCCGGCTCCCCGCGCGGGCTGCAGGCGATCGCAGCTGCTGCCAAAGCCGGTTCAGCTTTCGCTTTCCCTAAAGAAGGAGCCTCGGCGGCCCGACCGCGACTCAACTGCTGCTCAGTTCGTTCGCGCAGGTTTTGCAGTAGATGAAAGCGATCGGCCACTTGCCGTGCTTGTGGTGCGCCCTGGCGAGCACCCTGGGCGTAAAGCCCGCATCGATCGCGACTGACGATCTCGACCTCGGGATGCTCGACGAGCCATTGAGCCGTGCTCCCGGCGGAGCGGTCCGACAACACGTCGACAACCTGTCGCCGTTCCAGGTCAACGATCAAGGTCCCGTAGCGGCTGCTCTTGATCCAGGACCAGTTGTCGATGCCCACCACGCGACAGGCTGGTGGCATGCCGGTGCGGGCCGCAGGCTGCCGCTTCAGATGCCGTAGGATGGTGTCGTCGCTGACCGGCATACCTAACCGAGCCATTAAGCGTTCCGCTGGCCGGCCGCCCGCGGCGTGGCCAAGTAATCGAACCAGCTCCGCCACATGGTCCGTCCTCCTTGCATGACGTGCCGCTACCCTCGGCAGCCGGTCGGCGAACGTCTTCTGCTCGCACAATCGGTTCCGGCACCGCCAGCGCGCCATCCGGATGCTGAGCCTCACAACTGCCCCCTGCGCCGCCAGATCCTGGAGCTGTCGGACGTAGTGGCCATGGCGAGCATTCGATCGGACTGAACACTTCGGACAGGTGCCAGCACCGTCTGAAGTGGCTGAAATCAGCCAGCGTTCGTCAAGACATGAGACGCTTACGAGCTTTACGGAAGCGCCAGGCGACCAGTGTACTTTGCTTTTCATCTACCCCGAACGCGCTATCGCTCGGGATGAAGATGAAGCTCCACAGAGTTTGAGGAAGAGCCGAATTGCTGCAAATTCGGGACTGCAGGACAGGCCCCCGTCCGTAATTAGATGCAATAAACTTACTTTCCCGGCAACTCCCGGAATTTCGTACAATCTGACAACCGGGCATCTGGTTTCGCCAATCGTCGCGGCAGCTCTTTGTGTTAAACCGCGTGGCACGCTGACGCTCACACAGGCGGTGACTGTCGATGCGTTTAAGGCAAGCTCCACTGAATTCGCCATCATGCGCGCGCTGGCAATGCGCTTCCGGTCTCTGCTGCGCGGCGGCGACGTCGAGAAGCTCGAGACTTGGCTACATGACGCTCAGCACTCGACCGTTTACGGCATTCGACGCTTCGCCCAGACACTGACGCTGGATCTCGCGGCAGTCCGAAACGCGATCACCAAGCGCTGGAGTAACGGCCAGGTAGAAGGTCAGATCAACCGGCTGAAAATGCTGAAGCGCGCGATGTATGGCCGCGCCGGCGTTGATCTGCTTCGGGCCAGGATGATGCCCTTCAAAACCGCAATAAGTCACCCGGATTGAGGCAGAGCCCCCAGTGTGAGGCAGAGCCGTCTAAGCCCGAGCACTGGGCGCAGGTCCTGGATGCGCCAGCCGTGGTCACGCTCGCTTAGAAATCGGCTCGCACGGTGAAGAAGAACTGGCGGGGCGACCCTAGCAAGACGGACTGATAGTCGCCGCTTAGCGGAAAGCCATTCTCTCCCATGCCGGAGATATAGTGTGCGCCCGCAATGTTGTAGACGTTGAAATCCGCTACCAGATGACGCACAAAGCCGGCGCCGGCCTGCCGGCGGATCATCGGCGTAAAATCATAGCGGACGCCCACGTTCGTCAGCCAATAGGCTGGCACCTGTGCGTCGCCCGTGTAGCTGAGGTTGCGCGTGCCGATGTACTGCGTGTCGGCATGCAGCTCGAATTGCCGCCAGTCATAGGTGAGCTGCCCCTTGTACATGAACTCCGGATAGGCGACGACCTGCTGGCCTTTCAGGATATAGGTCTTCGCGCCACTTGAGGTCGTCGTGGTCACGTTGTCGTCGTACGTGGCATGGTCGTAGCTAATGCTGTTGGTAATCGCGAGGTTTGGAATCGGTCGCAGCGTAATCGCTGCATCAACTCCGTTCATCGTTACGGCGCCGACGTTTGCGATGACTGTCAGCGGATTGTTCGCATTTCCGGTCGAGATCTGCTGCAACCGGTTCGAGAACTCTGTGTGATACGCATAAAGAGATCCCGAGACGACTTGGCCGTTGTAGCGATAGCCGACGGCGAAGTTCCAGTCTGTTTCCGGAGTGAGCGAATTCTTCGACGCAAGATAGGCGGCCTGCGTTGTCGACAGCGGCGAGGAACCCGAGTTGTAGGGCGAGACGGGAAATACCCTTACATTCTGCGACACGTCGAAGAACACCTGCTGGTCTGGCCTGACATTCCATTCGCCGCTGACATGCGGCAGGAACCCCTTGAACGATGTCAGCCCGTCGCCGCCAGCAATCGCCGTCGTTCGAGTGTATGTCGGCCAGTTCGCTAACGCGCCGACCCGCGTCGTGTTCAGCACCGAGCGCATCCCGACATGGAAGGCTAGGTCCGACCGCGGGCGGTACGTGTCCTGCAAATAAGCGACCAGCGTGTTCGTGTTGAATACATCCTGATATTCGAGCTGATAGGGGTTGCCGGCCAGATGAAGCCCGTCCACCGGCGACGCCGTTCCATTCTGCACCTCGGCCAAGCTCGGTTCATAATAGGCCGCCTTCACCCGCTCAAACCGGGTGTTCTCGAACCAAAGGCCGCCGCTGATGCTGTTGCCGCCGATATCATAGTTCATAGATGAGGTCAGGCCAAAACGGCGAGTGAAATCATAGGATGCTTGTTCGACAAAGGGAGCACCCGATGGCGAGGAGATCAACGGGCTGGTGACTGTTCCGACCTGTGACGACCCGTGGCCGTAGAAGCCGATATTCCAGCGCAGCCGCTCGGTCAGCGCCAGTTCGGCATTGAGCCCGCCAAAATATTCCCGCTCAACCCCCGCCCCGTCATAGTAGGAGGCGACATAGGGGTTCTTGAGACCAGCCAGATTTGCGGGAACTGAGCCGCCGGGGCGCCCATTGGCGGCGAGCGCCAATTGGTACGCGGTCGCGTAACCATGTGGAGTGCCGATCAAATTGTCTATGGAATAGTTCCCGCTGTTGAACATATTCAGGTTGTAGTCCTGATAGTTCTGCATCTCCTCGTCGCTGTAGTCGAAGAAAGCGGTGACCTTGCTTTCCTGGCCGATCGGCTGCACCAACTTGGCGTTGACCTGCTGCATGAACTGGTCCTGGCCGCCGCGCCACTTGTCGGCATCATTGCGCGCGTAGGACACATAGAATCGCGTGCCCGATGGATTCACGTCGCCGCTCTCCAGCCGCACGAAGGTCCTGTACGTCGAATTGCTGCCGAAGGTTTGCGCCACCTCGCCGCCAGTACGGTGCGATGGGTCGAGGGACACGAACTGAACGGTGCCGCCAAGATTGCTGGTGCTCACCGCACTTTCCGATCCGGCCGAGGCGGACACATCCACTCTCGCGATGTTCTCAGTTGAAATGGCGGAAGCCGGGCTCAGACCGTTCGTGTTGGTCCAGGACTGATCGCCGAGCGGCATGCCGTCCAGGCTCATGCCGATCTGGTTCTGCGTGAAGCCATGCATCAGGAACGACGTGCCCCATGTGTTCAGTCCTTGAGGATCGCCGGAGTTGTACATGACGCCTGGAAGCGTCGTCAGCGCCTTCAGCGCGTTGGTCCCGGGAACGAACTGGGCGATCGTCTTCGCATCCACCGGCGTGACCACCCAATTAGCCTGTCGGCGCCCAAGAACCCGGAGCTGCTCCAAACCGCCCTGGTGTTTCCCATCCTTTCCCGACGAAGCGGCGGCCGGCAACGAGGTAGGCGCCGACTTGACCGCCGGCCCGGGCGATACTGGTTCGGCCGCGCGGGCGGTAGCTGAAGAAAGCGCCGCTCCAAGCAGGACCAGCGCAAGAGAGTTCGGGCCAGCTTTGATTTTTGGCATCTGTTCTTCCGGGCGTTCATGTAACCGGCAAGCCGGAGCTGAGGCCAGCGCGAGACGTCGCGGGCAATTATTTTACGACGACGACGCATCGTTGTTCAACGGTTATGATCCGAAAGGACTGGTGTCAACAGTGGTTCATGGCTCGACCGGAGCAATCACGTTGACATGTGGTATCAGCCCCGTATGCTCATGGACGATCGTTCAATTTAGGAACTCGCCTGACCCAGCTAGATTGAGTGTGGCGGGCGGTTGCCAGGCCCGGAGACACCATGGATCTTGCCCCTGAGCGTCCTGACAGCGACCACTTCGAGATGTTGTGGGATGCCGAAGGCAGCTCCGCTTTAAGCGAGGTATTCGACCGCATTCGTCCGATTCTGGAGGACATCAGGCGATCGGCCGTGGCGGCGGAAGCTGCCCGGACCCTACCCTTCGAACCTATTGCGTCGCTGAAGACTTCAGGCTTCACCTCCGCACGCATTCCGTGTCGGTTCGGCGGTCTCGGCCTCTCTTTGACTGACCTGTTCGAGCTCGTCACCGCGCTCGCTGCGGCTGATTCCAACATAGCCCAGGCCCTCCGTGCGCATTTTGGCTATGTCGAACACCTGCTTTTCTCTCGCGACGAGGACTACCAAGCGCGCTGGATGAACCGCCTTGGACGCGGCGAAACCGCCGGCGCTGCCGCCGCGGAAAAGGGCGGCGAACGTCAGCAATTTCGCACTACGCTTACCGAGCGGAACGGCACCTGGCTGATCAACGGCACAAAGTTCTTTACCACAGGCTCGCTTTACGCCGACTGGCTGACTGTCACGGCCACCGACGCAGACGGCGAGACGGTGAAATGCATCGCCTCCCGCCGCGATCCTGGACTGGAAATCGTTGACGACTGGGACGGCTTTGGCCAGCGGCTGACCGCCAGCGGCACCGCCCACTTTTCAGACGTCCGTGCCCAGGATAATGAAATTCGCCGCGGCAACGCCGATTTTCCCTATTCCCAGGCCTTCTTCCAGCTCTACCACCTGGCAACCGCTGCCGGCATTGCCCAGGCCGCATTGCGCGCCGTTGCCGAAGCGGTGCGCGACCGCAAGCGCAGCTTTACCCACGGCAACAGTGACCAACCGGCGCAGGACCCGCAGGTCCTCGAACTGGTGGGCAAAGTCTCCGCTGCCGCCTATTCCGCCACTGCGACCGTGCGCCAAGCCGCCCGCGCTTTGGAAGCCGCTGCCGCAAGCGGCGAGACAGATCGCGGTCCTGCTTCCATTCGTGCTGAGCTCCAAGTCTGGCAGGCGCAGGAAATCGTGTTCCCGATGACGCTTGAAGCCACCACCCTATTGTTTGACGCGCTCGGCGGCACGGCAACATTACGGCCGGCGGCACTCGACCGCTTCTGGCGCAACATTCGGACTATCGCTTGCCATAACCCACGCGTGTTCCGCACACGGATCGTCGGCGACTTCGCCGTCAGTCAGACACCGCCCCCAGAGCAGTGGCGCGTCGGTGACGTTTGAACTCGCTGTAACTTCCGAAGGATCGTGATGACACGCGATATGCCCGAAGACGACTTCATAATCCTCAACGCCTTCACCATGGCCGCCGCGTCGCATCTTAATTATGGCTTCTGGCGGCACCCATCCGACCATACTCATCGTTACACACAGCTCGACTACTGGACAAACCTTGCTCGATTACTCGACGAGGCGGGGTTCGACTGCCTGTTCATTGCCGATGCGCTAGGGCCGATCGATGTTTATGGTCAGAGCGCGGATGCCTCACTCCGGCACGGCATCCAGTCACCTCTGATCGACCCGATGCTGCCGATCTCCGCAATGGCGGCGGTGACACGCTCACTCGGTTTCGGCGTTACCCTCTCCACCACGTACGAACATCCCTACCTCGCGGCCCGCAAGTTCACTACACTCGACCACCTGACCGCTGGCCGCATCGGCTGGAACGTCGTGACGTCGCAGCAGGAGAGCGCAGCCCGGAACCTCGGCCTGGATCGCCAGATCCTGCATGATGCGCGCTACGACCGTGCCGACGAGTTCATGGACGTTGTCTACAAGCTTTGGCAGGGTTCGTGGCAAGACGACGCCGTCGTCCGAGATCCCCAGCGTGGCATCTATACCGATCCGGACAAGGTCCACCCCATTGGGCACGAAGGCGGGCATTTCCGCGTACCGGACATGCACGTAGCCGAACCCAGCCCGCAACGCGTGCCGGTGCTCTTCCAGGCCGGCGCATCTGGACGCGGCATGGAATTCGCCGCGCGCCATGCGGAAGTTGTCTTCATCGTCGGCGTGGACGCGGAGGCGACCCGCGCGAATGCCGACCGCGTGCGCGACCTAGCTGCCCGCCTCGGCCGCGATCCGGCACGCATAAAGTTTATTACCTCTGCCGCGGTCGTCACCGGCGCAAACGACCGGGAGGCATGGGATAAATTCGAGGACTACAAGCGCTATTACGACCCGATCGGATCGATCATCCATTATTCATCGATGACCGGCATAGACTTTTCTACCGCCCAGCCCGACCAGGTGCTTCGCTACCAGAATACCGAAGCGAGCCAGTCCTCGCTCAGCCAATTCGACAACGCAAACAGCGGACGAAAATGGACTCTGGACGAGGCGGTCAATCCGAAGGATGGCTTCGGCCGGGCCCGTACCTTCATCGGCGGTCCTGAACGGGTTGCCGACTCAATCGAGGCATGGCTGCACGCGTCCGGAACCGACGGCATTAACCTGATCCAGCTTATCAATCCCGCTAGTTACACCGACTTCGCCACTTTTATCGTCCCCGAACTCCGCAGACGCGGCCGCCTCCGTCCGCCGGCATACGCCACCTTGCGCGAGACGCTCTTTCCGCATTCGCGCTCCGCGCGGCCCGATCCCACTCACCCGTCCGCGCGATACGCGGTCTGAGATGAGCGCGCATCCTTCCGCCAGGGCCGCCCCGGAGCCGACCGCCCGCGTCGGCACCGCTATCCCGCGGGATTTCGCCCTCCAATATGTCGGGCTGCTGATCTTTATGATCGGAGACGGGGTCGAGGTCGGTTACCTCTCCCCGTACCTCGTCTCCCTCGGCTTTGATACTCATTTCGTTGCTCTGCTATTTACCGTCTATGGCCTGTCGGCTGCCGCCGCAGCAGCCCTTTCCGGTGTGCTGTGCGACACATTCGGAAGCAGGAAGGTCATCCTTGCCGGTCTCGTCGCCTGGGTTGTCCCGCATATCCTGTTCCTCACTCTGGCGATCCCGCAAAAATCCCCAGCGCTTCTACTAGCGACCTACGGGATTCGCGGCCTGGGCTACCCGCTGATGGCCTATGGCCTGCTGACGATGCTGATGCGCGAGATCCGGACGGACCGTCGCGGGCTAGGAGCCGGCATCTTTTGGTTCTGCTTTGCCGCCGGATTGCCGACCTTGGGCACTGTCGTCGCTCAGGTCTGCCTCCCGCGTCTCGGCGATTACCGCACGCTTTGGATCGGTTTCGCGGCGGTCTTGCTCGGTGGCGCACTGGCGCTGTTGCCGGTGCGCCGTGCCTTGGGCGGCGCTAGACGGGATGGCGCTGTCCCCGCGGGAGAACGGCCAAGCATCCGCCAGATCGGCAAGGTTGCCCGCGAGAACCCGGCTCTGGTGCTGACGGCGATCACGCGCGCTATCAACTCGAGTGCCACGCACGGAATCATCGTATTCATGCCGCTCTACTTCACCCGCGAAGCAGGCATGACGCAGTCGCAGTGGCTGAGCTTCCTGGAAATCATCTTCCTCAGCAACATCGTCTTCAACGTCGTGTTCGGCGCGCTGGGCGACGCGACCTCCTGGGTCAAGACCATCGTCTGGGTCGGCGGCGTTGGCGGCGCGATCGCAAGCGTGCTGATGTACTGGGGCCCGTTGCTCTACGGCCGGGCCGACCCGCTTTTCGTCTACGCCATCGGCGCCTTCTTCGGCATGACGCTGGCGGGCTACGTGCCGCTTTCGGCGGTGGCACCCTCGCTGCTTCCGGGAAACACCGGAATCGCCATGTCCTTCCTCAACCTTGGTGCAGGTACCAGCGTCTGGCTCGGCCCAGCGGTTGTCTACCTCGTCGAGCCGCATTTCGGCGCGCAAGGCGTGCTCTACACTTATGCAGCCATGTTCCTTGCCAGTGCCTTCATTGCCGCGCGGCTCTCGCCCGACCAGCACGGTCTGCGGCAAGCCGGCCAGGCGGCACGGGCCAACTCACTTGCAGAAAAACAAGAGGCTGCGGTCAGCCCAGGAGTCTCGCAATGACGACGTTCGGCAACGACATCTCTCTCCGCATCGAAAAGGCCGGAGCCAAGCTCGGCGGCATCATTCACGGTATTGATGCCAGAAAGCCGCTGTCGCAGGCCGAGACCGCTTTCGTCAATGCGGCCCTCGTCGAACACAAGGTCATCTTCCTGCGCGCGCAGTTCCTCGACGAGACGCAGCACGAAATCTTCAGCCGCGCCTTCGGCACGCCGATCCTGCATCCCACAATCGCCGCTCCGAAAGGCTCGGACTACACCTTCGAGCTCAAATCCCTGAACGGCCGGTCAACCGATTCCTGGCACACCGACGTCACCTTCGTGCCCGCCTATCCGAAAGCATCGATCCTAAGGGGAATTGAAATCCCGCCTTATGGGGGCTCCACGCTCTGGGCCAACACCGTCACAGCCTATGACGACCTGCCAGCACCGCTGCGCAAGTTCGCCGACGAGGCTTGGGCTATTCATGCGAACGACTACGATACCAACTACTACAAGCACGACCCCCGCAAGGAGGAGCTCGCCGGGTTTCGCGCCGCGTTCATATCACGCGTGTTCGAAACCGAGCACCCGGTGGTGCGCGTTCATCCGGAGAGCGGCGAGCGCTCACTGGTGCTGGGGCATTTCGTCACCGGCCTCAAGGGCTTCCCGACGCGCGAGGCAAACGCCATCGTCGAGATCCTGCAGGGCTACATTACCCAAATTGAGAACACGGTACGGTGGAACTGGCAGCCTGGCGACATCGCGATCTGGGACAACCGCTCGACCCAGCATTACGCCCCGGCCGATTTTGACACCCAGAATCGCTTGATGCGCCGCATCACCGTGGAAGGCGACGTCCCTGTCGGCATCGACGGTCGCAAGAGCCGCGCCCTCATCGACGGCCATCCGCGCGACAAGGTCACCTCGGACAACTAACCCGTTTTGGACGCGCGATCCGCCGGCAGGGCCGTCTGCCATCTCCTTCACCCAGGTCATTATCCTCTGATACGCCAAGTCGCAGCGGATCCACGGCGTCAGCTCACGTGAGCAATCTGAGGCGCCGGCTGCGACAGGCTGATCCGGATCGGGTCGAAGAGGCCGTCCTGGTCGGCACCGATTTCGCCCTGCTTGGCCATCTCCAGGCATGCCACGAAGGTCCCCGCCAGCGCACCGCGCGCCTGCTTCATCCGGTTGCCCCCTGCCCCATCTCTGGCTCCAGCTCCGGCAGGAAGATCCCCAACTCGCCGCCCAACGGATCTGCCGCCAGCAGTTCGCGGATCCGCGCCAGTGCCTGATCCACCCGCCAGAACTGCATCATTGCCGGCCGGTAGAGCGGCGCCGTCTCAGGACGTCTGCGCGGTCCACGCAGCACCACCAGGCAGGCCTCCAGCAGCGCCATCGTTTGTCGGTTTGCTTTAACCGGTGCACTGGAGCGGGATTTCGAACAAAGGGTTATGCTGTTTAGAAAGCACTGTCGTGTCGCACTAAGCGTTGCACTGGACGGCGTTTAGGCCCCTTAGGAGTGCACTACTTTTTCCACTCGCATGCCGAAATCGTTCAAGTTCACCACGCTCCTCCGTTTTACTGAGTGATCCGATCGTGGATCGCGATCAGGCACGTTGTCGCGTGTCCTGCTGTGGAAAAATTCCCGTGGCAGGCCATCTCCAGCCTTTTCGACTCTGAGTGCCTAAGTTGGTTTCCGCATCCCAGCTGTCATTGCTGCTTAGTCGACTGGCTCGACTGCTATGCGCCAGGAGCGGCAGCTCGCAGCTTCTCAGAGGTCTCCCCGAAGCGGACATAGGTGTAGTGTGCTGTCCAGTGGCTGGTCGGCCACGAAAGTTCACAGCCGGGAGACTATCTTTTGAAACAGACTGCAAATTGTTCCTCGCCCGTTGCTCTTGTGACGGGCTCGACTTCTGGAATCGGTGCTGCGATAGCGCGGCGCCTGGTCAGCGAGGGATATGCAGTGGTTTTGCACTCGCGCAGCTCTGCCGAAGCGGGGCACGCTCTTGCCGCCGAACTTGGAAAAGCTACGTATATTCAGGCTGACTTGGCCGACGATGCCGACAGGGTCAGGCTTGTGCGAGAGGCCGTGCTTTGCTGGGATCGCCTCGACGTCCTCGTCAACAACGCGGGTATCGGCCGCGTTATTCCTCATGCCGATCTCAGGGCGGCCTCGCCTGACATCTGGCATGAATTGCACGAAGTCAACGTGGTCGCTCCGTTTCGGCTTGTGGCGGAGGCTGAAGCCGCTTTGAAAGATGCGGCCCGGTGCGGTCGACCGACCTGTGTCGTGAATGTTAGCTCACACGCTGGCGTCCGCCCCAAAGGCGCATCAATTCCTTATGCCGCGTCCAAGGCAGCGCTGAACCATGTCACTCGCCTTCTCGCCGTAGCGCTTGCGCCGAACATAAGGGTCAATGCCGTCGCCCCAGGCCTCGTGGACACACCTCTGACAGCGGATTGGACTGCTGCCCAGCAGCTCTGGCGAGAACGGTCGCCCATGAAGCGAGCCGCTAGCCCGGCGGATATCGCCCAAATCGTGATGATGCTGATCGATTCGGACTACCTGACTGGTGAAATTGTGCTCGCGGACGGAGGTTTGAACCTTACGTGACGGCTGTCAGCTGACGCATGAAGCCTTCGACACCGATCTTGTCCAGTCGTGAGACGGCTCCGCCGTTTAACATCGTTCTCTCTGCTGTTGCCAAATCAAGGACGACCAGACGATTACCGCTGTCATGCAGTATAGAACGTCAGCTTTCCGCGACCATTCGCGGGAAGCAGACGTTCCGCTTCCGGCCAGAGACGGCCCTCCAGGAACACCCAAATTTCGAGCCTGGAATGGTTGTTGTCGGGATGACTGCCACCGTGTCGCACATGACCTTCACCTGCCCACAAATCGATGCGGCAAGGCCCATAGCCCTCGCGCTCGGCATCATTTGTGAGTTGGGCAATGCTCCTGTCCACGTTAGCTTGACGCTGTGGACGACCAGACCGCTTTTCCGCCCGACGCCGTTCATCTGAGCCTGAATGGCTTCGAAGGCCCGCTCGACCTGCTGCTTGAACTTGCGCGGCGCCAGAAGGTCGATCTCGCGCGCATCTCGATCACGACGCTGGTGGACCAGTATCTGCTGGCGGTGTCGGCCGAGCGGTTCGACATCATCCGGGCGGCAGACTGGCTGGTGATGGCGGCCTGGCTGACCTGGCTGAAGTCCCGCCTGCTGCTGCCGACGGAACCCGAAGAGGCCCAGGGAGCAGAGCAGGCCCAGCAGGTCCTGACCCAGCGGCTCATCGAGCTGGAACGCGTGCGGACTGCTGCAGACTGGCTTGACGGTCAGCCGCAACTCGGCTGGGACGTGTTCGAGCGTGGCAACTTCGAACCCACCCAGGCTTCCGTGCCAGTCGCAAGCTACTTCATGCTGATGGAAGCATGCCTCGGGGTCCTGCGCCTGAGCGAGACGCGCCCGGAGCAAGTGTATCAACCGCGCCAGATCGTCGAGTGGACGCCGCATCAGGCGATGATGCGCATCCAGTCCATGCTCGACAGCAACCCGCGTGGCGGGGATCTCCTGGGCTTTGTCCCGCCTATGCGCGACGGCTTGTCCAACCGGGAGACAAGCCTGCGCGTCGCGATATCGGGCACGTTGGTCGCCGGTCTCGAGATGGCGCGTGAGGCCCGTCTGCACCTTGGTCAGGATATACCGTTCGGAAAGATCCTGGTGGAGGCATCGCAAAAACACCTGGATCGACGAAAACTCGAGTATTTTCAGGATATCCCATCCTGAGCTGACCAGATCGATCACGTGTTCGGTGCGGAGCAGATCGTGCTTCGCTGGCGGAACCGATTCAACGTAGACCGGCGCTGCGTGAACAGCGGATGGACGGTGATGCCGCATCATCTCGTTCCAGGGGTTGAGGTCGATTACGCCGGTCAGCACTGGCGCATCCATTGCGCGCTCGGCCCGGACGCGGTGCTCCTGAGGAACGCGGCAGGCGAAATCATCTCGGCCGAGCCGGCTCGGATTGATCTCTCACCACAGGTCAGGCTCAAGCCACCGACACACGCCCTGGACGAAAGGCGTTTCAGCGATGCGCAGTGGGCTACGGCAGCGCATCGCCACGACCTGTTAACCGAACTGGCTCGCAATCCGTCTCGGCGCCTCGCCCAGGTGGATGAGGTTGCAAAAGAACTCGGCGTCAAGCGGCGACGCGTCTACGTGCTGCTCGGGAGCCTGCAGTCCGGCGAGGAAGACGTGGCGGCGTTCCTGCCCAGGCAACGCAACCGCCGCGCCAGGCGTCTCGACGCGATCGCCGAAGCTGTCATCGCCCAGGCCATTGATCAGCATTATGCGCAGGCGAGCCGCCCGAACCTGAGCAGCCTGCATCGCACCGTGGCCGACCGTTGCGTTGCCGCCGGCGTGCCGGCGCCATCGACAAGGGCGGTGCAGAGCCGGGTGCGTGATCGCGACCAGGCCTGGCTGACCCGTCGACGCCTTGGTCCGAAAGCCGCCCGCGCGTTGCGCCTGCTCACCGGTGCGCATCCCGGCGCCTCGGCACCGTGGGAGCGCGTGCAGATCGACAGCACACCATGCGACATCCGGCTCGTGCGCGAGGTTGACCGCGCCGTCATTGGCCGGCCGAACTTCACCATTGCGGTGGACCTCTACAGCCGTGTCGTCCCCGGCTTCTCCGTGTCGCTCGAGGCGGCCTCCACCGTCACCGTCGCGACCTGTCTCACGCATGCCTGTCTGCCCAAGGAGGCGTGGCTTGCAGCCCGCGACTTCAGCGGCGTGCACTGGCCGGTCTACGGCAAGCCGCGCATTCTGGAATACGACCAGGGACCGGAGAACGAGGCGTGCGGGATCCAACGTGGCCTCCGCCGGCATGGCATCGCCTCCAAGGTGCGTGCCAAGGGGCATCCGGAGCAGCATGGCACGATCGAGCGGCTGATCGGAACGATGATGCGGATCGTGGATGGCTTGCGCGGCACGACATTCAGCAACGTCGATGAACGCGGTGAGGCGGAGCCGGAGAAGCGTGCCTGTCTCACCTTGCCGGAACTGGAACGCGTGCTGGCGCTGTCCATCGACAGCTACAACCATACGACCCACGACGGGATCGGGGAGCGGCCGATGGATCGTTACCTCGCCTGGTATCGCCGTTCGGACCTGCGGGATGGCGACCGAATTCCACCACGCCTGCCGGCGGACCGGTTACTGCTCGACTTCCTGCCGCACGAGAAGCGGGCGCTGAGCCGCTCGGGCATCCGGCTGTTCCGGGTCGACTATAGTTCGATCGATCTGCTGCCGTTATGGCAACGCGATAACCAGCAGCGTGTCGAACGTATCGTGGTTTACGATCCACGCAGTCTGGCGCAGGTCTGGATCCTGGACGAAACGACGGACACGTATATCGGCGTGCCCACCCGGGTTCCCCGCCCGGACATGACTTTGGCGCAGAGCGAAGAATCCCGCCGCGCGCTGCACGCGTCCAAGTCCCAAGACCGGACCGAAGAGCGCCTGTATGAAAACGTGGCGAAGATCCAGTCGATTGAAGGCGCGGCCCGAACGGCAACCACGCGCCGTAAGACGGAACGGTCGCATCAGGCGGCCAAAAGTGTCCGGGACACGGGCCTGGACATGCGCGGACGCTCGGCGGCGGTACACGACCCTGCCGTGCAGTCGATTACCCCGGCACCAGCTTGGACCGGTGGCGTCATCGATCCGTTTCCAGATGTCGAGCGCCTCTGAATGACCGACGCGGACGGCGCCATGCATCTGAACGCAGCGGCGCGCGGTCTGCTCCGTCTGGATGACGCGCAGCGGATCGCGTGTATCGATCGCGATCTCTGGATCGGCTATGGGCGGGCGCAGCAAGCTCATCAAAGGCTGGCACGCATCCTACAATCCGAGCGGCGCATGCGTCCGGACAATCTGCTGATCGTGGGTGCCTCGAACAACGGCAAGACGGCCATCGCCCGTCGTTTCCATGCTCGCCATATCCTGCCGGAGGACCCGGCGGCGGAAAGGGCGACGATCCCGGTGGCGTTCGTGCAAGCCCCGAACGGTCCCCGCGTCCCGCCTCTGCTGTTCAACATACTGCAGGCTTTGGGACGAGAGCCGACACGGCGATACACCATCGCGCAGCTTCGCCAGGAGACCTACCGCGCGATGCAGGACGTCGGCCTGCGCCTGCTGCTGATCGACGATCTGCACAACATCAATGGCAGCGGGACCGGCCCCATGCTGGTCGATCTCCGCAATATCGGTTCAGTCACTGGCGTCTCGCTCGGCTGCTTTGCCACCAAGGACATCGCGCAGATCTTCCGCCGCGACGAACAGCTGGCCAACCGCTTCGAGCTGCTCACCTTGCCACGCTGGCAGATGGACGATCTGGACTATGCCAAGCTGCTGGCGACATTCGCGCAGCAGCTGCCGCTCCGGCGTCCATCCCATCTGACCGAGCCGGGCCTGGCACAGTTCATCCTGGTCACCGGTGGCGGGCTGATCGGCGGTATCGCCAACCTGCTCCGTCAGGCCGCGGTCGAGGCAATCCGGACCGGCCACGAGTGCATCGATCGCGCCATGCTGGATCGCACCGATAGCACGCTGCCGGCGCAGATCGAGGCCGTGGCGCACGCCGCGGACCTCTGACATGGAGCCACCCGATCCTGCCGCGGCGCACGAGGCGCATCTGAATGCCGCCGCGGAGGCGTGGCTGCCGACGACGGACCCGATCGCACGTGGGCAGATCCTCGTCATTCTGCGGCAGATCGCCGCGACCGGAGCCGACCCGATCGCCGAGCTGCGTGATGGCCTGCATCGCTGGTTCGGCGCACGCGCCGCCGCTGCGATGCTGTCGGGTACATCCCAGCCGCACGCGACCTCCGACACAAGCCTGCTGCTGGAACCGCTCAACAGGTTGCGACAGCCGACACTCTGGCCGCAACGCCCGAAGCGCCTGCCGGACGAATTGTTCAGCAGCTGGCTCTGGCGCGTGTCGGTCGCTGCGGGCGTGCCGCCACGGCAGTTCGCCAGGCAAGCTCTGGGCGTTTCGTGCGATGACGTCGATTGCGACGTGGCCTCACCAACGGTGCGTCGGCTGGCGCAGGTTACCGGACAGAAGCCCGGGCATCTGGCAGGCGGACTGCTACAGGTCATTCCTGAGGTCGCCCACGACACCGCATCGGCTATGGCCGAAACTGTGATCCTGCTGGATGGACGCTTCCTGCTGTCGCGGCCCGGCTCCGAGCGAAGTGGGCGCCCAAAACCGGTTTTGCAATTCTGTCCACTCTGCCTTCAGAGCGATGCCCGCCCGCACTTTCGCCGTGGCTGGAGACTGGCGCACAACGCTATCTGCCTGGAGCACGGATGCCGCCTGCATGATGGCTGCTGGTTGTGCGGCAGACCACTGGATCTGCTCATGCTGCGCAGCAGCGATCCAGTCGCCCGCTGTTCGTCCTGTGAGGCTGTCCTGGCGGATGCTCCCGCCGCCGCAAGTCGGGCCCGCCTGCGGCAAGCCGCTCTGCAGGAGATGTTGGTCTATCTGGCGATTTACATCCCGGCACCTCAGCGCCCGCCGCATCTCAATGCATTGCGGCGACACTTCGGTGCTACAATCCTAAGCCGCGCCATGACGCGCGAGGCCGTGGTCGAGGGCCTGTTTCCGGCATCGATGCGATTGTGGTTCGGCAAGCCGGTCGATGCGCGACACGCCGAGCAGTTGCAGCTGCTCGCCGAGGGCGTCAGCTACCCCAGTCTCAGCAGAACCGAA
Organism: Janthinobacterium lividum; assembly: GCA_050954785.1. Classification (GTDB taxonomy): domain Bacteria; phylum Pseudomonadota; class Alphaproteobacteria; order Acetobacterales; family Acetobacteraceae; genus Lichenicola. The sequence continues at coordinate 33,022 of JBPBQO010000193.1, forward strand.
CGACCGCATAGCCGTCTGACACAGCGCACGATGCAGGCCAAACACACCGCCGACAGCAAGAAGCTGACCGGCACGGCGTCCGCATCCGTGGCTTGCCGGACTACTCCGACACGGCCCGCACGCTGACGTGGAACCTGATCGAGGGAAATCGTGAGCCTACCGAGGAGAGTACGCGCCACGGTGTCCAGTCGGCGGACCAGAAGCGGTAGCCGATACAGGCATGGCCTGCCGGTAGAGGTTGTTCCGGCACGCCGGGAATTTCCTCGACGCCACGCAATGCCCAGCTGGTGCCCCAATGCTCCCAGAGCCAGGTGACGACGACCGGATCGTCCGGCGTGAGCCGCAGCAGCCGCCCGGGGATCGGTATCAGCGCGTTCAGGTCCAGCGGACAGAGGCCGTCCCCCACCGCGATCTCGGCCGCGCGCTGGTCCTGCGCTTCGACACGTTCGCGCAGCTGACGGGCCAGGATGCGTGCCCCTTCGACCGAGATGCCGCGATCAGCTGGCGCGGGGGTCAGCATCGCGTTGATCCAATCCTCCTCGAGCCGATCATAATCCGCCAGCCAGGGGATCGATCCCGGACCTGCCGCGCTAAGGCGAAAAGCGCCCAGTTGAGCGTGCGGTCCACTGACCGTCAGCACATGCGGCAGCCATTCCGGGTTGGGTAGGCAGAGGACGTCGTTCGACAGCCCGGATTGAGGCGGTTCAGGTGCGAACGCTGCGGGATCGTCGGACGGCCGCGGCGGCGGCGTGATGACCGAGGCCTGCTGTGCCCGCTCGCGTCGGAGCTGGCGGTCATGGCCGGGGGTCAAATGCGCCAATCGCACCGGACGTCCAATCGGAAGTTTGGCCTTCAGCTTGATTTCGGCGGGGCTTCGCTGCTTGCGCGGGAGCTTGCCGCGCACCCTCCCCGCGGCATCCTTCGCCGCCATGCTTAGAGGCCGAGCAGCTTGGCCGGGCTGTCGCTGACCAGCCTGGCGCGCCGCACGTAGCCGCGCATCGTCCGTAAATCCTTCTGCCGGGTATGCTCCATGATCTGCTCGTCGCAGGCGCCGTTGATGTAGGCCTGGGTGATGAAGCCGGCGCGCAGGCCGTGCGGGCTCAGCCGCTCTCCGGCCAGAACCTTCAGCCCGGCCAGGGCGGCACGCTTGGCCAGGATCTTGCGCACCGCGTCGGGATGCAGGCCGCGGTTGCTGATGACGCCGCGTAGATCGATGCCGCGAAACACCGGCCCGTACTGGCAGTCCGAGCGCTCCAGCCAGATCTCCATCGCCCGCACCGGGCAGGTGGCGATCGACTTGCCTCTGGGAAGACCGATGCTGACGCCTTTACCGGTCTGGTCGCCTTTAGCGCGCGGGATCATCAGGCGCATGCCATCATTGGTGAACTGCAAATGCTCGTGCATCACGGCGACCAGTTCGGAGCGGCGCAGCGCACCGGCGTAGCCGAGCAGCAGCAGCGCCCGGTCGCGCTGCCCGGCAAGTGTTGCGTCGCAGGTCGCGACCAGCCGGGTCAGTTCTTCCGTAGCCAGGGCTGCGGCCTGACGCGCCGGGCGTCCGTGCTTGCGCTGAATGCCGCGCAGCGTGTTGCGGATTGCCGGATCGGCCGACGGCCAAGGCAGCCGCGCTAGCTTGTGCGCGCGGCTGAGTGCCGCGAGCCGCTGCACCAGCGTGCTTGTTGTGTGCGTTGCCGAAAGCGCCGCGAGATAAGCGCCGACGGTTTCCGGTGCCGCCGGCAGTGCCGGCCAGCCGGCCGCATCGCACCAGGCGCAAAAATGTTGCCACGCCCCTCGGTAGGCGCGCAGCGTGGCGGGAGCCAGCGCTTCGCCGGCGAAGTCCATCGCCGCGGCGAGTGCGGCCAGCGCGTCTGCTGAGATCAGACCGGCGGCGGCTGGAACGACCAAGGCCGTCTCTTCCGGGGATGATGCGGCAACCGCGCCGTCAGGCGGGACATCTCGAGGCAGCAGCTCGGTCATGAAGTTGGCGAAATCCTCAACCTCAGCAAAGCTTTACAGCTGATTAAGGCAGAAGTCTATGAGGCGTGATAAGATTCACATATCACGCCTACCTAGATGATGAAACATCGACATTCTCGGCTATATCCCGTATTGCAATACGTATTGGAGGCCGATCATGCCGAAGAAACTGACCATTACCGTCGACGCCGACGTCTACGACGGCCTGCACAGCGTCGTCGGCCGACGCCGCATCAGCCGCTTCCTCAACGACCTCGCCCGGCCTCACGTCATTGGCCAGGACCTGTCGGCCGGCTACGCCGCCATGGCGGCCGACGAGGCTCGCGAAAGCGAGGCAGGGGCCTGGAGCGATAGTCTCATCACCGATGTTGCTGGGGAGCCAGCCCGGCATGCCTGATCTTCCACCTCCTCAACGAGGCGAAGTATGGCTTGTCTCGTTCGACATGGCCGTTGGCGGGGAGATCCAGAAGACACGCCCGGCCGTGGTGCTGAGCAACGACACGGCCAACGCGCTGCTTAACCGGGTCCAGCTCGTGCCGATCTCGAGCCAGGTCGAGCGGCTCTACCCCGCCGAAACCTACCTGTCGCTCAACGGCGAACGGCGCAAAGCCATGGCAGACCAGATCACCACCGCCAGCAAGCACCGTCTGCAACGGCTTCTGGGTGTTCTCAGCAAGGACGACATGATCGCCGTTGCCCGCATCGTGCGGCTGCAGCTCGACCTGTGATCAGGGCAGCTGTGGGTTCTGGTTCAATGGACTGGAAACGTCGGCGTTCTGTTCGCCGCCAATAGGCACCAAGGCGTCGATCGTCGTTGCAGCCGCGCCCGTACTCAGACGGGTCAGGTGCGAACCTGGGAGATCGCGCAGGCTGCGAAGCCCGAACTGCGACAGGAAGCGCGGTGTCGTCACCCATAGTGTCGGACGCCCCGGCGCATCCTTGCGCCCCCAAGGCTTTACCAGCCCGCTTTCCAGCAGAAGATCCATCGTGGTTTGCGCAAGACCCACGCCGCGAATGTCCTCGATCTCGGATCGGGTCACAGGCTGATGCAAAGCGATCAACACCAGGGTTTCCATCACCGCCCTGGGCAGCCGGCGTGTCTCGGGCATCATTGGCCTGAGCTTGGGACCCACGTCAGGCGCGGTTCGGAAGGTCCAGCCTTCACCGACCTTGACCAGGATCACGCCGCGGCCTGAGCAGTGCCTCTCGAGCGCTGCAAATACGACACCGGGATCGAGATCACGTGGCAACACCGGCGCCGGGCCCTGCCAAGTCAGCGGTTCCCGACTGGCAAATACCGCCGCCTCCGCAATGCGCAGCAACTCAGGAGATACGTAAAAAGGATCCACGGCACACAGCCTGCCTCGCAAGGTGGCGGCAGCCAAGTCTCAATCTAGGCCGATTCTAAAGCCTATGTTCCGCCCGGTGCGTTTAGTGCAGCGCTTAAAGGCAAAATGCAGTCGCCAAAGCAAAACGACAAAGACCCACCGCGGCCTGCGCGGTCGTGTCGAGTCCGGCCGCAGCGGCGGCGGCAACACCTATGGCTATGCAGTGGTTCGCCGCATGGACGCGGACGGTCAGCCTGTGACCGGCGAGCGGGAGATCGATCCTGTCCAGGCTACGGTCGTGACGCGGATCTTTCAGGCCTATGCCGACGGCCGGTCGCCCAAGCGGATCGCACTCGACCTCAATGCGTGCTCGGTCTCCGGCCCTAGGGGCGGAGCCTGGAGCTCCAGCACCATCAACGGCAACAGCACCCGCGGCACCGGCATCCTCAACAACGAGCTCTACATCGGTCGGCTGGTCTGGAACCGCCTCACCTACGTCAAGGATCCCGACACCGGCCGACGCTGTTCCCGGCCACGCGCGGCGGACGAGCAGGTCGTGACGGAGGTGCCCGAGTTGCGAGTCATCGACGACGCGCTGTGGCAGGCGGTCAAAGCGCGTCAGGCGGCGCTTCGTCACGACCTTGGCGAAAGCGACCAAACTTCTACGGCGCCGTCAGCTCCCCGGCCCTTCTGGTCAAAGTAGCGTCCGCGCTACCTGTTCTCGGGCTTGATGCACTGCGGGGTATGTGGCGGCGGCTTCTCCAAGATCAGCGCGGCGCACTTCGGCTGCTCAACGGCTCGCAACGAGGGCCCGACCGCCTGCACCAACCTGCGCACCATTCGGCGCGATGAGCTTGAGGACCGGGCGCTGCACGCGCTGCGCGCCCGCTTGATCGACCCGACGCTCTACAAGGCGTTCGCCGAGGCTTTTGTACTTGAGTGGAAACGCTCGCAGGGTAACGCTGCTGCCGAGCAGGCGGCATACAAAGCTGAGCTGGGTCGGGTGCTGCACCAGATCGAGCGGCTGGTGGACGCGATTGTCAATGGTACGCCCGCTGTCGCGGTCAACGCCAGACTGCAGCAGCTCGAGGCGCGACGTCTTAAGCTGGAGGCTGCGCTGGTTCAGGCAGTATTGGAGATGCCCCGCCTGCACCCAGCGCTGCCTGGTAACCTACGGCGGCTCGATCAACTGGTAAAAGGGCACATTCGCGAAACCCTCGTGGATCTACGACAGCAGCTTCGATAAGGACTGCTTATCTACGCCGCCGTTTGTTCGGCTCCAACGCCAACACCCCGGTGCTTACGCACCGGGGTGTTATTATTTTGGTTGCGGGGACAGGATTTGAACCTGTGACCTTCAGGTTATGAGCCTGACGAGCTACCGGGCTGCTCCAC
>JBPBQO010000194.1:0-31701 GCA_050954785.1 Janthinobacterium lividum
ATGTCCCAGACCTCGGGACGCTCCTTCTCCACCATGCGCTTTGCAGCCTTGATGGTGGTGGCGTGACCGTACTTCTCGAGCTTGGAGTAGATGAACGGCTTGAACAGCTCGAGCGCCATCTTCTTGGGCAGGCCGCACTGGTGCAGCTTCAGCTCGGGACCGACGACGATCACCGAACGACCCGAATAGTCGACGCGCTTGCCGAGCAGGTTCTGACGGAACCGGCCCTGCTTGCCCTTCAGCATGTCGGACAGCGACTTCAGCGGACGCTTGTTCGCACCGGTGATGGCGCGGCCACGGCGGCCGTTATCGAACAGGGCGTCGACCGACTCCTGCAGCATGCGCTTCTCGTTGCGCACGATGATATCCGGCGCGCGCAGCTCGATCAGGCGCTTCAACCGGTTGTTGCGGTTGATGACGCGACGATACAGGTCGTTCAGGTCGGATGTCGCGAAGCGGCCACCATCGAGCGGCACCAGCGGACGCAGCTCCGGCGGAATGACCGGGACGACGTCCAGGATCATCCAGTCCGGACGCGAGCCGCTTTCGGCGAACGCCTCGACCAGCTTCAAGCGCTTGACCAGCTTCTTGCGCTTGGCCTCGGACGTGGTGTCCTTGAGGTCGGCGCGCAGCTTCACCTTCTCGGCGTCGCAATCGACGCTGATCAGCACCGTCTTGATCGCTTCGGCGCCGATGCCGGCCCGGAAACCGTCCTCGCCGAACTCGTCCTGCTTGGCGAGAAGCTGGTCCTCGTTCAGGAGCTGGTGCAGCTTAAGGTCGGTCAGGCCCGGCTCGAGAACCACGTAGCTCTCGAAATACAGGATCTTCTCGAGCTCCTTGAGCGTCAGATCGACCATCAGGCCGATGCGGCTCGGGAGCGACTTCAGGAACCAGATGTGGGCGACGGGCGAGGCCAGCTCGATATGGCCCATGCGCTCGCGACGCACCTTTGCCAGCGTCACTTCGACGCCGCACTTCTCGCAGATGATGCCGCGGAACTTCATCCGCTTGTACTTGCCGCACAGGCACTCGTAGTCCTTGATCGGACCGAAGATGCGGGCACAGAACAGGCCGTCCCGTTCCGGCTTGAAGGTGCGGTAGTTGATGGTCTCCGGCTTCTTGATCTCGCCGTAGGACCAGGAGCGGATCTGCTCCGACGATGCCAACTGGATCTTGATCTGGTCGAATGTCTGCGCCTGGCCGGTCTGGCCAAGGATCTTCATCAGTTCGTTCATGCGCCGAATACCCCTGAGAAAGGGACGCCGGCGACCAAGGTCGCCGGCAAACCGTTAGGATAGAAAAGAAGGATGGGAGAAACCGGTATCAATTGCCGCTCTGCTCCAGATCCACGTTCAGGCCGAGGGACTTCAGCTCCTTGACGAGCACGTTGAAGCTCTCGGGGATGCCGGCCTCGAAGTCGTCCTGCTCGCGCACGATCGCCTCGTAGACCTTGGTGCGGCCGGACACGTCGTCCGACTTCACCGTCAGCATCTCCTGCAGCGTGTAGGCGGCACCGTATGCCTCCAACGCCCAGACTTCCATCTCGCCGAAGCGCTGGCCACCGAACTGCGCCTTGCCGCCCAGCGGCTGCTGGGTCACGAGCGAGTACGGACCGATCGACCGCGCATGGATCTTGTCGTCCACGAGATGGTGCAGCTTGAGCATATAGACGTAGCCCACCGTCACCTTGCGCTCGAACGGCTCGCCGGTACGCCCGTCGGTCAGCTGCGACTGGCCGGACGTGTCCAGGCCTGCCCGGGTCAGCATCTCCTCGATATCGGAGATGCGTGCGCCGTCGAACACCGGAGTGGCGATCGGCACGCCCTTGCGCAGGTTGTTGGCCAGCTCGATTAGCTGCTCGTTCGGCAGCGTCGCGATGTCGTCACGATAGACCTCGTCGCCATACACGCTCTTGAGCTCGTCGAGCAGCGCCTGCTTGGCGTTGCCGGTGCGCATGTACTCGTCGACCAGCTCGCCGATGCCCTTGCCGATATTGGCACAGGCCCAGCCGAGATGGGTTTCGAGAATCTGCCCGACATTCATCCGCGACGGCACGCCGAGCGGGTTGAGCACCAGGTCGACCGGGGTGCCGTCCTCGAGGAACGGCATGTCCTCGACCGGGGTGACGCGAGACACGACGCCCTTGTTGCCGTGACGTCCGGCCATCTTGTCGCCCGGCTGCAGCTTGCGCTTCACCGCCACGAACACCTTGACCATCTTCATCACGCCGGGCGGCAGCTCGTCGCCGCGCTGCAGCTTCTCGACCTTGCTGTCGAAGCGCGCCTGGATGCGCCCGACGGCTCCGTCGAACTCGCGCTTCAGCGTCTCGATCTCGGCAACCGCATGATCGGACGAAAGCACCATGTTGCGCCACGTTCCACGCGGATGCTCGCCGAGAACTTCCTCGGTGATTTCCGTGCCGGACTTGACGCCCTTGAAGCCCGCGCCGGCCTTCTGCCCGAGCAGACGCTCGCGCAGACGGTTGTAGAACGACCGCTCCTGGATCGCACGCTCGTCGTCGCGGTCCTTGGCCAGACGCTCGATCTCGGCCCGCTCGATCGCCATCGCGCGCTCGTCCTTGTCGACGCCGCGACGGGAGAACACCCGCACGTCGACGATCGTCCCGGTGGTGCCGGGCGGCAGCTTGAGCGAGGTGTCGCGAACGTCGGACGCCTTCTCGCCGAAGATGGCACGGAGCAGCTTCTCCTCCGGCGTCATCGGGCTTTCGCCCTTCGGCGTGACCTTGCCGACCAGGATATCGCCCGGGTTCACTTCCGCACCGACATACACGATGCCGGCTTCGTCGAGGTTGCGAAGGGCTTCCTCGCCGACGTTCGGAATGTCGCGGGTGATCTCTTCCTGGCCGAGCTTGGTGTCACGCGCCATGACCTCGAACTCCTCGATATGGATCGAGGTGAAGACGTCGTCGCGGGCAATCCGCTCGGAGATGAGGATGGAGTCCTCGAAGTTGTAGCCATTCCACGGCATGAACGCGACCAGCACGTTCCGGCCGAGGGCCAGCTCGCCCAGGTCGGTCGACGGGCCGTCGGCGATGATGTCGCCGAGAACCACGCGATCGCCCACGCGCACCAGCGGACGCTGGTTGATGCAGGTCGACTGGTTGGAGCGCATGTACTTGCGCAGCCGGTAGATATCGACGCCCTGGGTGGAGCCGCTCTCGTCGGTGGCGCGCACCACGATGCGGGCGCCGTCGATCTGATCGACCACGCCGGGACGGCGGGCGATGATGGTGGCGCCGGAGTCACGGGCGACCGCGGCCTCCATGCCAGTGCCGACCAGCGGCGCGTCGGACTGGATCAGCGGCACCGCCTGGCGCTGCATGTTCGAGCCCATCAGCGCGCGGTTGGCGTCATCGTTCTCGAGGAACGGGATGAGCGCCGCCGCGACGGACACAAGCTGCCTCGGCGACACGTCGCAGGCTGTCACGTCCTCCGGCTTCACCAGCCGGAAGTCGCTGCCGCGACGGACCGAGACCAGCTCGTCGGTAAGGTTGCCGTCCGCGTCCTGGGCCGCATCGGCCTGGGCGACGACGAGCTTCTCCTCCTCCATGGCGGAGAGGTACTTCCAGCCGGTCTGCAGCGCGCCGTCCTTGACCAGGCGGTACGGCGTCTCGATGAAGCCGTACTTGTTCACCTTGGCATAGGTGGCGAGCGAGTTGATCAGTCCGATGTTCGGGCCTTCCGGCGTCTCGATCGGGCAGATGCGGCCGTAATGGGTCGGATGCACGTCGCGCACTTCGAAGCCGGCGCGTTCCCGTGTCAGACCGCCAGGGCCCAAGGCCGACAAACGACGCTTATGCGTCACTTCCGACAGCGGGTTGGTCTGGTCCATGAACTGGCTGAGCTGCGACGACCCGAAGAACTCGCGCACGGCCGCGGCCGCCGGCTTCGCGTTGATCAGGTCGTGCGGCATGACAGTGTCGATATCGACCGAGCCCATGCGCTCGCGGATGGCACGCTCCATGCGGAGCAGGCCGACGCGATACTGGTTCTCCATCAGCTCGCCGACCGAACGCACGCGGCGATTGCCGAGATTGTCGATGTCGTCGATCGTGCCGCGGCCGTCCTTCAGCTCGCACAGGATCTTCACCGTGCGGATGATGTCTTCCTTGCGCAGCACGCGCACCGAATCCTCGGCGTCGATGCTGAGGCGCATGTTCATCTTCACGCGGCCAACGGCGGACAGGTCGTAGCGGTCGCCATCGAAGAACAGGCCACGGAACAGAGCTTCCGCCGTGTCCGGGGTCGGCGGCTCGCCGGGGCGCATCACGCGGTAGATGTCGACCAGCGCATCGTCGCGCGAGCTGTTCTTGTCGACCGCGAGCGTGTTGCGTATCCAGGGCCCGTTGCTGTTGTCGACGGCGAGCGTCGGCAGGCTGTCGATGCCCATTTCCTCGAGCGCCAGCAGGCGTGGCTCGGTGAGCTCCTCGCCCGCCTCGCCGTAGATCTCGCCGGTCTCTTCGTTGATCAGGTCGTAGGCCACGAACCGGCCGAGCAGATCGGCGCGGCCGACCAGCACTTCCTTGGTGTTCTCGGCGATCTTGCGGGTCGCACGCGCGGTCAGCTTGTCGTCGGCCTTGGCCACGATCTCGCCGGTATCGGCATCGACCAGCGGCTCCAGCAGCTTCATGCCGCGGAACGCATCGGGATCGAACGGACGCGCCCAGCCTTTGGCGGACTTCACGAACACGACCTGGCCATAGAAGTTGGACAGGATCTCGTCCGCATCCATGCCGCGCACGTCCATCGCATCGACGTCGCCGCCGTCCGCGATCTTCTTGGCGCGAGCGACCTCGGAGGCCTTGCTCTCGAGCGCATACAGCAGCGTCGTTACCGGCAGCTTCCGCTTCCGGTCGATACGGACATAGACCATGTCCTTGCTGTCGAACTCGAAATCGAGCCACGAGCCGCGATACGGAATGACGCGGGCGGCGAACAGGAACTTGCCCGACGAATGGGTCTTGCCCTTGTCGTGGTCGAAGAACACGCCCGGGCTGCGATGCATCTGGCTAACGATGACGCGCTCGGTACCGTTGATGATGAAGGTGCCGTTATCCGTCATCAGGGGCATATCGCCCATGTAGACGGGCTGCTCCTTGATGTCGCGGATCGAGCGGCTGCCGGTGTCCTCGTCCACGTCCCAGACGATCAGGCGCAGGATCACTTTCAGCGGCGCAGCATAGGTCATGCCCCGCTGAATGCATTCCTCGACGTCGTATTTCGGCTCTTCGAGCTCGTAATGCACGAACTCCAACCGGCCGCGGCCGGCGAAGTCGTTGATCGGGAACACCGAGCGGAACACTTCCTGCAGACCCGATGGCGTCCGGCTGTCCGGCGCCACGTTCATCTGCAGGAACGTCTCGTAGCTCGAGCGCTGCACATCGATCAGATTGGGCATCGGAGCCACTTCGGGGATGCGCCCGAAGCTCTTGCGGATGCGCTTGCGTCCCGTGAACGATTTGGTCATCGCGTTCATCGTATGTTTTGCCCCGTCACCTGACAGCCGGCCGATCGGTTCGGACGATCCAAGTGGGTTGCAAGACCACTCCGAGCGCCTCGACCAAACGGCCATGCCGAAAATTCCGTCCGCGGTCCGGCCTGAGCCGCACCACTTCCCGCTCCGAGAGCGGGCCTTCTACTGCCGCAAGCGCCCGACCCGTCGGGATAAATCCCGGGGATCAAGGCGCTGCACGGCAGAGAGGGCGGGAACCATTGCTGATTCCCACCCTGACTTCCTCGTCGTCAACCGGTCGCCGACCGAACCGGACCCGAAGATCCGGCCTGATCGAACGCCCTCAGTGTCGCGTTCTTATTTAACTTCGACAGAGGCGCCCTGCTCTTCCAGCATCTTCTTGTACTTGGCCGCTTCGTCCTTCGTGACGGCTTCCTTGACCGTCTTCGGGGCGCCCTCGACCAGATCCTTGGCTTCCTTAAGGCCCAGGCCAGTGATGGTGCGGATTTCCTTAATGACGTTGATCTTCTTCTCGCCAGCCTTGGTCAGAATGACGGTGAACTCAACCTGCTCTTCGACGGGAGCAACCGGGCCGCCGCCGGCGGGCGCTGCTGCGGCTACCGGTGCTGCGGCGGAAACGCCCCACTTCTCTTCGAGCAGCTTGGAAAGCTCAGCTGCCTCGAGAACCGTCAGGGTGGACAGCTCGTCGACTAGCTTGGACAGATCGGCCATGATTTGATGTTCCTGATATAAACGCTGTGTGGTTCCATGCAAGCCCGGTTCCCGAGCCTGCGATCACTTTGCTGATCGGTCGAGACTGCTTACGCGGCCTCGACGGTCTCGGCGACCTCTTCGTCCTTGTTGGCATAGGCCCCGAAGACCCGCGCAAGCTGTGCAGCCGGTGCCTGGAGGATGCCTGCGATGCGCGTGGCCGGTGTGGAGATGAGCCCCACCAGCTGTGCACGCAGAACGTCCAGGGACGGCAGCTCGGCCAGTGCCTTGATGCCATCCGCATTGAGCGTTTGAGCACCGAGAGCACCGCCGAGGATGACGAGCTTGTCGTTGGTCTTGGCGAACTCAACAGCCACCTTGGCCACCGCTACCGGGTCGTGCGCCCACGCAAGCGCGGTCGGACCCTTCAGCAGGGGTGCAATGCTGTCGAATCGGGTCCCATCCAGGGCGAGTATGGCCAGCCGGTTCTTCGCGACCTTGAAGGTCGCACCCGCCGCGCGCATCCGGCTTCGCAGCACCGTCACCTGAGCGACCGTCAACCCGTCATTACGGGTGACGACGACCATTGAGGTCTCTGCGAAAACGGCGGCGAGCGAGGATACGAACTCCCGCTTTCCCGTACGGTCCAAATCCCGTCTCCGTCGTGGCTCGACAGACAGCAAGTGCCTGCAGAGCCGGGTTGCCCTGAGACCGGTCCATGTCCGGGCACATGGCCTGGACGCAAACCGATCCGGTTCGCCTGTCCTGAAGAAGTCGGAACCACCAGAATGAACCGGCGTCTCCCGTCTCCCGCGCGCGGACCCGAAGGTCCATTGAGGCATACTGCCGCGTGCGGTCTTGGACAGGTTCGGAAGAGTGGATCCAACCGGACCCCTCCCCTGTTCGAAGGCACCACTTCCCGAGGGAAACGGCGCTCAACGCATTCTTTTAAAGGCCGGCGTCAGACTGCTGCGAGGGTGGACACGTCCACCGTCACGCCCGGACCCATCGTCGAGGACAGTGCCGCCTTCTGCAGGTAGACGCCCTTGGCTCCGGTCGGCTTGGCCTTCTGGATGGCATCAACCAGCGCACGGATGTTCTGCGCGAGCTTGTCCTCGTCGAACGAGGCCTTGCCGATGCCGGCATGGATGATGCCCGCCTTCTCGGCGCGGAACTCGACCTGGCCGGACTTGGCGGCGGTGACCGCGCCCTTCACGTCCATGGTGACGGTGCCGAGCTTTGGGTTCGGCATCAGGCCGCGCGGGCCCAAAATTTTACCAAGGCGACCGACCAGGGCCATCATGTCCGGCGTCGCGATGCAACGGTCGAACCCGATCTCGCCAGCCTGGATCTTCTCGGCAAGCTCTTCGGCGCCGACTACATCAGCTCCGGCGGCGAGTGCCTCCTCGGCCTTCGCACCGCGAGCGAACACGCCGACGCGGAGGGTCTTGCCGGTGCCGTTCGGCAGGCTCAGCAGGCCACGAACCATCTGGTCGGCATGGCGCGGATCGATGCCCAGGCCCAGCGACAGCTCGACGGTCTCGTCGAACTTGGCGGTGGCATTGCCCTTCACCAGGGCAATCGCGTCGGCAAGGCTGTAGGCCTTGTTGTGCTCGACCTTGGCCGAAGCAGCTTCAAGTCGCTTGTTCTTGGCCATCGGTTAGCCCTCCACCACGGTCAGACCCATCGACTTGGCAGAACCCGCAAGCATGCGGATGGCGCCGTCGATGTCGCTGGCATTCATGTCCTTCATCTTCTCGAGCGCGATCTCGCGAAGCTGCGAGGTCGTCACGCGGCCGACGGCTGCACCCTTGCCGACGGTCGGGCTGCCCTTGGACACCTTGGCTGCCTTGAGCAGAAAGTAGGTGTTCGGCGGCGTCTTGGTGATGAAGGTGAAGGTACGGTCACCGAATGCGGTGATGACCACCGGGATCGGCATACCGGGCTCGAGGCCCTGTGTGGCGGCATTGAACTCCTTGCAGAACTGCATGATGTTCAGGCCGCGCTGACCGAGCGCCGGACCGACCGGTGGGGACGGATTGGCCTTGCCGGCAGGAATTTGCAACTTGATGTAGCCAACGATCTTTTTGGCCATATCCTGGGCTCCTTATAGATGCCAGGACCGCGGTTCATGCGATGCTCATCGGGCAAGCCGACGAAGATCTCCCGCGCTCCGTAAGAGGGAGGCGGGCCTTTAGCGTGCCCTGCCCCTCTTTGCAACCCAAATCACCCAATACATGTAAGGACAGCCGAGTGGCGACGACGACGCAGATTATCTACCAGCCCTACGTGAAGGGCCCTCGCGGCAGCCTCAAAGCCGGACAGGCCGTTCCCTGCGCCTCGGCAGATGCCGGGCTGGTGCGAGCCGAACGCGCACTGGCGAACGGCTCGATCCTCGGCGCGCGCATCGTCCGCATGTCGCATGACGACGACGCGGAGATGTTCGCCGATCCGGAATATCTCGGCCAGGTCGGCCAGGTGCCGGACGTCGACTGAAAGACAGCCGCACCTACTGGATCGTAAACCCTCCATCGACGACGAGGTTCTCACCGTTGACCATGCCAGCGGCACCGCTGGCGAGGTAGAGCGCCGCCATCGCGATCTCTTCCGGCTGGGCGAAGCGGCGCGTCGGGATCTGGCGCTTCAGCGTCTCGCCGACTTCGCCGGCCCAGGCCTTCTTGCCAAGCTCGGTTTCCACGACGGTCGGGCTGATCGCATTGACGGTTATCCCGCGTGGACCCCACTCGAGCGCCAGCACCTTGGTCATGCTGACGATCGCCGCCTTGGACGCGCAATAGGCGACGTGGCCGTCGATGGCGACGATGGCGGCCTGGCTGGCAAGGTTGACGATCCGGCCGCTGCCAGCCTTCAGCATTTCCCGCCCGACCAGCTGCGACACCAGGAACGGCGCGCGCAGATTGATCGCCATGGTCAAATCCCAGTCATCGACGGTCAGGCTGTCCGCCGGTGCCAGCCGGGCGACGCCGGCATTGTTCACCAGCACGTCGATCCGCCCGTGGCGCTCGACGATCGTGGCAACGGCCCGTTCCAGCTCGGGCAGGCTGGTGACATCCGCTACCAGCCCGAGATTGCCGCTACCGGACAGGGTGGAGGCGACCTGACCGACATCCGGATCGCGGTCCAGCAGGACCAGTTGCGCGCCGCGTTCGGCAAACAGGGTTGCCACGGCGCGACCGATCCCGGCTGCGCCGCCGGTGACAAGAACGATTTTGCCGGTGAAGTCGAAGGCGGCATCGAAGGCAGATAGACTCACGATGGATATCCTTAAGCGATGTCGGGGGCCGGTTCGCCGGCGATGTGCAGGTTGACCCCAGCGTTCAGCAACTCGCTCCGAAACCGGGTGTCGAGACCATCGTCGGTCAGGACGACGTCGAATTCCGACAGTTCCGCGAGCCGGTTCAAGGCGGTCGCGCCGAATTTGGCGCTGCCAACCATCAGGATACGCCGATCGACGATCCCCATCAGCGCACGCTTGGTTTTCACCACATCCTGTTCCTGGTGATAGGCGGCAAGACCGAACACGGCGGAACTCGACATGAACAGCGTGTTGGCACGCAGCGACGCAATCGCCTGTTCGCACACCAGGCCGAAGAACGCGTCGAAAGTCGGAACATAGTCGCCGCCGAGGCAGATCACCTTCACGCCATGCAGGCGGCACAGCGTCTGCACAACGCCCAGGCTATTGGTCAGCACGGTCAGCGGCAGCAGCCTGGGCAGCAACGGCAGCAATGCCGCCGCGGTCGTGGAATCGTCGATGATGATCGCCTGGCCGGGCTCGATGAACAAAGCCGCACTCCGTGCGAGCGCCTGCTTTTCGTGAGCGAACACATGCTCGCGCACGACGATGCTGGTCTCGGCCGGCAATGACGGGCGCATCGTGACCCCGCCGTGCACCTTGCGAACCAGCCCGTGCCCGGCGAGATCGTCGAGATCGCGATGCACGGTCATGCGGCTGATCCGGAAGCGGGCAGCCAGTTCGTCGACCTGCGCGGATCCGGCTTCGGCGACGGCATCCAGCATCATGCGCCGTCGCCGTGTCACGTTGGGCGTGGTCTGTTTCTCGACGGCGGTCGGGGACACGGTCAAACTGCCAAACCCCTTCGAGAGACGTGATCCTTCGAAAGCGACGGGCAGCGTACGATGCTGCCCGTCATGACGAGATCTACTGCTCGGCGTAGTTGCCGGACGCCAGGTTCTTCTTGATCAGCGCCGGCAGCTCGGTGGTGAACTTCGCAGGGTTTCCGTAAAGCTGATCGTAATAATGAGCGACGTTCGCCTTGGTGATCTCGGGCATCACGAACATCGCGACCTTGGGCACGTCCTTGCCGTTGATGTGGTCGACCGCGACCTGCACCGCCATGCCGAGCTCGAGCGGGCCGTCCTGCAGGTTGGTTTCGAGCAGGGTGCCGTCGCGCACCGCGCGCATGCCGTCCTTGATGCCGTCGACGGCGGTTATCGGGATCTTGCCGGCAAGGCCCTTCTCGCGCATCGCCTGGATCGCGCCGATCGCCATGTCGTCGTTCTCGGACACCACGCCGTTGATCTGGGTGCCGTAGCGGGACAGCCAGTCCTGCATCACCGAATAGGCCTGGTTGCGGGCCCAGTTGCCGGGCTGCATCGCCAGCAGCTTCACGTCCGGATACTTGGCCAGGATGTTCTTGATGCCCTTGGTGCGATCGATCTCGCCGGACTGGCCGAGCGGTCCCTGGATGATGACGATGTTGCCCTTGTGGCCGATCGCGTCGACCAGGTGCTGTGCTTCCTGCTCGCCCGCCTTCACGTCGTCGGGGCCGACATACGAGACCGCATTCTTCATCACCGAATCCGTCGCGGTGAGGTTGACGATCACCACCGGAATACCGGCCGCCTTGGCAGCCTCGACCTGTGGCCCGAGCGTCGAGGAATTCACCGGCGCGATGATGATCGCGTCGACCTTCTGGTTGATGAACTGCTGGATCTGCGAGATCTGCGCGTTGACGTCCATGTGGCCGGAATTCCACAGCACCGTCGCGCCGTTGGCCTTAGCGATCGCTTCCGCCCCGCCCTTACCGAGCGAAATGAACGAGCTCATGTCATAGACGGTGTAGCCGATCACCGGATGCGCCTTGTCGGCAAGGGCCGGTGCCGCCGAGAACGCGATGCCTGCGAGCACGCTGCAGCCCGCCAGCAGCGTCTTGAGAGAATGGCGGATCATGATGTTTCCTCCTGGATTTATTATTGTCGTCAGTCGTCGGTACGGTGCGTGAGGCTGTCGACGAACACCGCACCGATGATGATCAGGCCCTTCACGATCAACTGGTAGAAGGGCGAGACATTGATGATGTTGAGGCCGTTATCGAGCACCCCGATAATCAGGAACCCGAACACCGTGCCGAGCATCGAACCGCGGCCGCCGGCCAGGCTGATCCCGCCGATGACCGCGGCGGCGATCGCATTCAGCTCGTAGCCGGTGCCGGTGCTGGCGATGCCGGCGGTGGCTCGTGCCGCCAGCAGCACACCGGCCACACCCGCCATCGCGCCGGCGATGGTGTAAACCGTGAAGCGGATGCCTCGCAGGCCGACGCCGGCAACACGCGCCGCATGCGGATTTCCGCCGACCGCATAGACGTGCATGCCGAATTTCGTGCGGGCGAGCACGATCCAGGACAGCACCACCACGACGAACGACACCGCGACCGGAATCGAGAAGCCGCCGAGCGTGCCGGACAGTCCGAGGAACTGGTCGGACAGACCCGAAATCGGCTGGCCTTCGCTGAACACGAAGGCAAGGCCCGACGCCACCGTCATGTTGCCGAGCGTGGCGACGAACGGCGGCACCTTGGCGAACGCGACCAGCGCGCCGTTGAAGGCGCCGATCGCGGCACCTGCAAGCACGCCGAGCACCACCGCCTCGGCACAGGTCATCGCGCCATCGTTCTGGGCGAACAGGGCCGCCACCACGCCGGACAGGCCGACCACGCTGCCGACCGAAAGATCGATACCTCCGGTCAGGATCACGAAGGTGGCCCCGGTCGCCAGCAGCGCGTTGGCCGCGACCTGGATCAGGATGACGTTCATGTTGGACACGGTCATGAACGACCGGTTCGACAGCGCCAGCGTAACCAGGAACAGCCCCAGGATGATCACCAGCGAGTAGCGCAGCGCGAACCGCCGCACCGACTTCGCGTCGAGCCCAGGCCGGCTGCCCGGAGGCGGCACGGTGGTGCGAGGTGCCGTCTCAGTGAGCTGCATCGTTGGTTCTCCCCATCGCCAGCCGCAGGATCCGTTCCTGGTCCAGCTCGTCCTTCTTCAGCTCGCCCATGATCGCGCCGCCACGAATGACCAGCACGCGATGCGACAGGTTGATCAGCTCGGGCATGTCCGACGATGCCAGCAGGATCGCGACCCCCTGTGCGGCGAGATCGTTGATCAGCTTGTACAGTTCGGAACGCGCACCGATGTCGATGCCGCGCGTCGGCTCATCCAGGATCAGCACGCGCGGCAGGTCGGTGACCAGCCACCGCGCCAGCGCCACCTTCTGCTGGTTGCCGCCGGACAGGTGGCCGACACGCTGCCCGAGGCTGGCATAGGCCACGCGCGTGCGTTCGAGCACGTCGAGCGCGCGCTCCCGCCGGGCGCCGTTGTCCATCCAGCCGCCGGGGCCGGTGAAGCGGTCGAGGTGCGGCAGGGTGATGTTGTCGAGAATGGACAACGACGTCAGCACGCCGGCCAGCTTGCGATCCTCGGGCACCATGGCGATGCCGCGCTGGATGGACTGCTCCATGCGACCCAGGCGAAGCGGCTTGCCGTCCAGCGTGACGGTTCCGGTAGCCGAACGCAGGCCGAAGATCGCTTCCAGCAGTTCGCTCCGCCCGGCGCCGACGAGGCCGCCGAAACCGAGGATCTCGCCGGCGCGCACGGTGAACGAGATGCGGGAATCGTAGCCGGTCACGTGCAGGTCGCGCACATCGAGCACCGGCGCCGCATCGCGCATCGTCGCCGGGCGATTGGGAAACAGCTCGGTGATCTCGCGCCCGACCATGTCGGCGATGATCTGCCGCTCGGTCAGTTCGGAGGTCGGGTCGTGCCGGATGATGGCGCCGTCGCGCATGATCGCCACCGTATCGGAGATCGCCTCGATCTCTTCCATCCGGTGGCTGGTGTAGAGAATGCAGGTGCCGCGGGCGCGGAGCAGCCGGATGACCCGGAACAATTGTTCGGTTTCGCGCGACGACAGCGAGGAGGACGGCTCGTCCATCAGCACGATCCGGCTGTCCCAGGACGTCGCCTTCAATATCTCGACCATCTGCGTCGCCGCGACGCCGAGGTTCTTCATCGGCATGGTCGGATCGAGATCGAGCCCGACGCCGGCCAGCAGCGTCTGCGCCTGGGCGATCATCTCGCGCCGGCGGATCAGGCCGAGCGGACCGGTCGTTTCATGGCCGATCAGCAGGTTCTGCCACAGGCGCATCTCCGGAATCGGCGCCAGCTCCTGCGGAATGATCGACACCCCCATCGCCTGCGCCGCCTTCGGGTCGAAGCGACGGACCGTTTCGCCGAACAGCGAAATGGAACCGGCATCCGGGGTGAGCTGTCCGGAAATGAGCTTGAACAATGTCGACTTGCCGGCGCCGTTCTCGCCCGCGAGAACGTTCACCGTGCCCGGCATGAAGCGCGCCGAAATGTCGCGCAACACCGGAACGCCGTCGAAACCTTTGCTCAACGCTGCGCAGACGATCGCTGGGCTATCGGCCTGTTGATGTCCGGCATGAGCGGACTCAGCCGCCGCTTCAACTGAAGACACGACTCTACTCCCCGGGCATTCCGTTCGTCCGGACGCCACTTATTGATCGAACCGTATCACGCGGATCGGAACGAGCAAGAGTTATAACATTCGCTTGGGACATTCCGATCATTTGTCACAATGGCGATTAAATGGGATCACGGTTCGCACATGCCTTGCGGCCGGCTTCAAGGAGCCGCAGCGCCTTGTTCCAGGAAAATCCCCGATGACCCATCTGTTCGACGAGCCGGATGCCTTCGCTGCCGATGCGATGCGCGGCTACTGCGACGTCCATGCCAGGACCGTGCGGCTGACCCAGGGCGGCGTGTTGCGCACGACCCCGACCCCGCAGGGCAAGGTCGCGGTCGTGGTGGGCGGCGGCAGCGGGCATTATCCCGCGTTCGCCGGGTATGTCGGCCAGGGCTTCGCCGATGCCGCGGTGACCGGGGACGTGTTCGCTTCTCCCTCGACCCGATTCATCCGCTCGGTGGCCACGAAGGCGCATCGCGGCGCCGGTATCCTGCTCGGCTACGGCAACTATGCCGGCGACGTGCTGAATTTCGGGATGGCGGCCGAGCAGTTGCGCGCCGACGGCATCGACGTGCGGCCGCTGGCGATCACCGACGACGTGGCCAGCGCACCGGCGGACAACCAAGCCAGGCGACGTGGCGTTGCCGGCGATCTGGCCGTGTTCAAGATCGCCGGTGCCGCCGCCGAAGCCGGCAAGCCACTGGACGAGGTGGAGCGCCTGGCGCGCCTGGCCAACGCCCGGACGCGCTCGTTCGGCGTCGCGTTTGCCGGCTGTACGCTACCGGGGGCCAAGGCTCCCTTATTTATTGTGCCGCCCGGCCAGATGGCGATCGGGCTCGGAATCCATGGCGAGCCCGGTATCGACGAAACACCGATCCTCGGCGCCTCGGACATCGCGGCCCTGCTGGTGCGCCGGCTGCTGGACGAGGTTCCGGCGCAGGTCGGGCAACGCGTGGCGGCAATCCTGAACGGCCTGGGCAGTACCAAGCACGAGGAGCTGTTCGTGCTGTGGGTCGCGGTGGCGGCATTGCTGCGCGATGCGGGCCTGACGCTGGTGGCGCCTTTGGTCGGCGAGTTCATGACCAGCCTCGACATGGAAGGCTGCTCCCTGACCCTCACCTGGCTCGATGACGAGCTGGAACCGCTCTGGCTGGCACCCTGCGACACGGCGACGCTGCGCATCGGCGCCGGCGAGGGGTCGGTCTCGGTGGAGGCCGTGCCCGACGTCGCGGACGAGGCGCGCACGAGCTGGCCGCCCGCGAGCGCGGCCTCGGCGGCACAGGGTCGCCTGATCGCCGACGGCATGGCCTTCCTCGCGGCGTCGCTGGCAAGCGCCGAGGAAGAACTCGGCCGGATCGACGCAAAGGCCGGCGACGGCGACCATGGCCAGGGCATGACGCGCGGGTCGGCGGCGGCAGCAGTGGCCGCACAAGCCGCGGCGGCCGGTGGCGCCGGTGCCGCCAGCGTGCTCGGAGCCGCAGCCGATGCCTGGGCCGACCGCGCCGGCGGCACATCCGGGGTGATCTGGGGGCTGGGGCTTCGCTCGGCCAGCCAGTGCCTGAGCGACCAGTCGCCGGCCGATGCCGGTCAGATCGCCGCAGGAGCTGCGAAAGCGCTCGACAGCATCACGACGCTCGGCGGCGCCAGGCCGGGCGACAAGACCCTGGTCGACGCGCTCGACCCGTTCGTACGAACCCTCTCGGCCTCGATCGAGGCCGGGTCGACGCTTGCCGCAGCCTGGGCGGATGCCAGCAGGGAGGCGACACGCGCGTCCGATGCCACCGCCAGGCTGACGCCGAGGCTTGGTCGCGCCAGCATCATCGCCGAACGAAGCCGTGGCCATCGCGACGCCGGCGCGGTCTCGCTGGCGCTCGCTGCGAGCACGGTCCACGCCCTGCTCGCCTTCCCGACCTGATCGAACAAACCCTGCCGCGTAACAGGGATTGCGCGGCGGGTTCGGTGAACGAAAGTCCGGTCGACGCTGTGCCGGTCGCGCGTCGTCGCGGCCGGGCCCTCAGGCTGGCGCTCGCTGCGAGCACAGTCCATGCCATGCTCGCCTTGCCGACCTGATCGAACAAACCCTGCCGCGTCACGCGGACTGCGCGCCCGGCTCGGCGGACGGAAATCCGGTTCAACGCCGTGCTGGTTACGGGTCGCGGCCGGGTCTTCATCTTCTTGATCCTGATCCGAACCCTTCAGCCAAGCTGACGTTACCGCCCGGTGACAGGGAAAAACCTATTCATCGTGCATCTGGCGCTTGGCGGATGCCTGAAGGCGCCGCCGGTCCGGTTCGGCGTGACCGCGGATACCGGCGGCCATATTGCCTATGTACTCGATGCGGCAATCGCGCAGGCGGCGTTGTCGTCGGTGGCGAAAATCTCGATCGTGACGCGGCTCTTCGACGACACGCAGTTGGGCTCCGAACACGCGCTGGTCTCCGAACCGGTGGGCCACAAGATCACGATAGATCGCGTTCCTACAGCCAGGCGCGCCTATCTTGAAAAGGAGGCGCTGGCCGCCGACCTGCCTGCGTTCACCGAGGCGTTCTGCAACCACCTGGCGATGCTGCCGCGTCGGCCCGATATCATCCACGCCCATTTCGCCGACGCTGCCGCGATCGCACTGGCCGCGCGCGCGCGGTTCGACATTCCCGTGATCTATACTCCGCATTCGCTCGGTATCGACAAGCGGACCCAGTCTTCCGTCTGCAGTGCTCTCGAGGGCCGCATTGCCGCCGAACGCCATGCAATCGCCATGGCGGACGCGATCATCGTCTCCACCCGCGACGAAGCCGACCACCAGATCCATGCCTATGGCATCGCCGATGCAGCTTCACGCATCCATCGCCTTCCCCCCGGCGTGCCGCATCGCGAGCCACCGCGATCGTCGTCACCTGTCCTTGCCCGGCTGGCCGACTGCCTGCACGACCCGCTCAAGCCGATCGTGCTGGCGATCGCACGGCCGGTCGCCAAGAAGAACCTGGCGGCACTCGTGCGCGCTTATATAGCGACCCCCGCATTGGCCGACCGAGCGAACCTCGTGATCCTCGCCGGCCAGCATGGCGGGAGCCGATCGTCGGTGGAGGAACGGGAGGTTCTGGTGGAACTCGAGCGGCTCTGCGCCAACGAACGTCTGCGTGGCCGGGTGGCACTCCCGCCCCGGCATGATTCCGCCGATGTCGTCGCC
This sequence comes from Janthinobacterium lividum, assembly GCA_050954785.1. Classification (GTDB taxonomy): domain Bacteria; phylum Pseudomonadota; class Alphaproteobacteria; order Acetobacterales; family Acetobacteraceae; genus Lichenicola. The sequence goes on from JBPBQO010000194.1 coordinate 17,183, forward strand.
CTCTACGAGCGGGCCGCCCTCGGCGGGGTGTTCGTGAACCCGGCATTTCATGAACCGTTCGGGCTGACGCTGATCGAGGCGGCGGCGGCCGGAGTTCCGGTGGTCGCCACGCGCAACGGCGGGCCGGCGGAAATCGTCGGTACGATCGGACACGGTATCCTGGTCGATCCGCTCGACGATGCCGCGATCGGACTGGCGTGCCTCCGGATCGTATCGGACGCAGCCCTGCACGACCGATTGTCGCAGGCGGCGTCGAGCGACATCCATCGATACGACTGGGTGGACTATGCCGGACGGTCGGTCTCTCTCTATGCATCGCTGTACCGTGCGTACCGGGCAGCGGCGGCATGAAGCAGCCGTTCGGCTACTTCGTGCACCACCAGGGCCGTGGTCATGCCGAACGCTGCGCCGCGATCGCGAACGCGCTGCCCGCCGACCGGCCGCTGGTCATATTCTGCGCCCGGAACGACATCTTCCCGCCGCTGCCCGCAAACGCGGCGATCATCGTTATCCCCTCGCTGTTCGAGCCACGCGGCGACGAGGCGGCAACGATGGACCATGTGCCCACCCCGTTGACGCTGCACTGCGCACCCCTCGGTTGGCCGTCGATCCGCCGGACGATGGCAACGATCGTCGCCTGGTTCGACGCGGCAAGCCCGGCCCTGATGATCTGCGACGTTTCGGCCGAGATCGCACAGCTCGCCCGGATCTGCAGCGTGCCGCACGTAAAGGTCCTGCAGCACGGCGATCGCGGCGATGCGGGCCACCAGGCCGCCTATGACGGCGCGGCCGGGCTGCTCGCCCCCTTCCATGCGGCACTCGCGCAGCCGGAATGGGACGCGGCGATGCGGGCACGGACCTGCTTCTCGGGTGGCCTGGGTGTCGATACCGGGGCGGTCGAACGCGAGACCGCACGCCGGCGGATCGGCGTCGGCTCGGACGAGGACATGATCCTGGTGATGGCCGGCAGCGGCGGCAGCGGCTTCGGCCAGGCGGCACTCGGCGTCGGCGCGCGCTCCCGCCCGAACGCACGCTGGATCACGATCGGCCCGATCGAACGTGACTGGCATGCGACCGAGCCCGCCAACATCGAGCATCGCGGCTGGGTAAAGCATGCGGCGGCCCATGTCGCCGCAGCCGACCTGGTCGTCGCATCGACCGGCAACACCACCTGCCAGCAGATCCTGGCCGCGTCCCGCCCCTGGCTCGCAGTCCCCGAATGGCGGTATTTCGACGAACAGCACCGGAAGGCCGAGGCGCTGGCCGCCGCCGGCGTCGCCTGCGTCCGGCCGCACCTGCCCTCCTCGGCGGATGCCTGGCGGCGGGCCCTGGCGGAGACGCTCTCCGGCCATCGGCCGGATGCGCAGCGCGCGATGATCGAGGACCGGCCGGCGGACAAGGCCGTTGCCTGGCTGGAACGTCTCGCCACGTCCCTCTGGTCGCAGCCGGCCGCCCTCTTACCTTCCTTGGCCACGGGAGCCTGAAGAAATGAACACCGTATCGGTCGTGACATTGGCCAAGGGACGGCCGGACCATCTGCGCAACATCATCCTCGGCCTGAGCCGGCAGCATCTGGCGCCGGTCGAACTGATCGTGGCCGTGATGCAGGACGAGGCCTACGCGCTTCCGGCGGCACCCTTCCCGATCCGCCAGATCATGATCGCGGACGACCTCCTGCCCCTGGCAGCGGCGCGCAACGCGGCCGCGCGCGCCGCAACCGGCGACATGCTGGTGTTCCTCGACATGGACTGCATTCCGGCGCCGACGCTGATCGCCGACTATGCCGCCGGGCTCGCATCGCTGGACGGGCTGCTGATGGGCGAGGTGCTGTACCTGCCGAGTGGAACGACGACGGAGGGATGGTGCTGCGACGATTTCGTGTCCGTGGCGGTCAGGCATTCCGACCGGCGCGGCCCGCCGTCCGAGGGCATCGAACGCTGCAACGACTACCGCTGCTTCTGGTCGCTCAACTTCGCGATGCGACGGGCGACCTTCCTGGAAGCAGGCGGCTTCGACGAGCGCTATCGCGGCTATGGCGGCGAGGATACCGACTTCGGCAAGGTCCTCGACCGGAAAGGCATCGCTATCGCCTGGATGAAGGGCGGCCTCGCCTATCACCAACATCACCAGCACCATATGCCGCCGGTTCATCACCTCGACAGCGTCGTGCGCAATGCGCAGGTTTTCGAAGCCAAGTGGGGCTACCGGACGATGGGGCATTGGCTCTACGCGTTCCGCCTGATGGGGCTGATCGACGATGCGCCGGGTGCGCCGATCCGGATCCTGCGCCGTCCGGATGCGGACGATCTCGCGCTGACCGGGCAGCAGGGTCACCAGCCCTACACCAACACCACCAGCGTGATCCGGGCGCTGGAGGAACGCGCGGCGCCGGCTGCCTATGCGGCCGCGTGAGGATCGCGCTTCTGGCGCATGTGCGCCAGCCGATCGCCGAGCCGTTCATGGGCGGGATGGAGGCCCATAGCTGGCATCTCGCTGCCGGCCTCGCGGCACGCGGCCATGAGGTGGTGCTGTTCGCCGCCGGGGACAGCGACCCGCGTTTCGCGATCGACCCGGTGCTGGGCGAGCATTACGAACGCACTTTTCCATGGGCGGAACATCGCGGTTGCGCCCCGCTCATCGCGCATGTCGATGCTGGCTACGACGCCGCTTGCGACCGCATCGCCGCCGGCGGATTCGACATCGTCCACAACAACAGCCTGCATCGGTTCCCGCTCCAGCGCGCACGCACCGACGTAGTACCGACGGTCACCTCGCTGCACGTGCCGCCGTTCGATGCGCTGCACTGGTTCGTGAAGGACAGTGCCGGCCCCCGTCATCGCCTTACCGTCACGTCGGCGGGCCAGATGCATGCATGGTGGCCGGGCGGTGCGCCCGAGGAGGCTTCGATCCTGTACAACGGCATCGACCCTGCCGCCTGGCCGTTCCAGGCGACCGGCGACGGCAGTGCGGTCTGGTGTGGCCGGATCACGCCGAACAAGGGCACCCATCTGGCGGTAGACGCCGCGCTACGCTGCGGGATCTCCCTCACAGTGTTCGGCACGATCGAAGATCCGGTCTATTGGGAAACGCTGGTCAAGCCGGCGATCAAGGGCAACATTCGCTATGGTGGGCATCTGCATGCCGCCTCGCTCGCGCCCGAACTGGGCCGGGCCTCGGTGTTCCTGTTCACGCCCTGCTGGGACGAACCGTTCGGCCTGGTGGCGATCGAGGCAATGGCGTGCGGTCTGCCGGTCGCCAGCATCGACATGGGAGCGGCTCGCGAGGTGATCGCCGAAGCAGGCACGTTCGCGCCTCCGGACGATGCGGCCGCTCTGGCCGAGGCAATCCCGTCCGCCCTGGAGATCGGCCGAAGCATACCCCGCAGGCGGGTAATGGAACTCTTCACCCGCGACATATGGCTGAACGGCTGCGAACGCCTCTATGACGCGGCGCGTGATGGCGCCGGCACACGCGTCATGGGACGAGCGGGTTGAACGGCAGCACGCCGTTCTCGGTCGGTAGTTCGGCGCTGGTCCAGCCACCGCCCAGGGCGCGGATCAGCGCGACCGAGGCCTGCAGGTGCTGGGTCTGCACCTGCACCAGGGCGATCCGCGCGGTCAGGGCCGCGACCTGGGCCACCACCGCGTCGAGATAGTTGGTCAGTCCGCCGGTATAGAGCTGCAGCGTGATCGCCTGCGCCTTCTCGGCCGACGAGACCGCCTGGGTCTGCTGCTGCGCCTCGGTCTGCAGTTGCGAGGTCAGGGTCAGCCCGTCCTCGACTTCCTGGAACGCGGACAGCACGACCGAGCGGTAGTTGTCCCGGGTTTGCGCATATTGCGACCAGCTCCGCTGCAATTCGGCGCGACGCAGGCCGCCCTCGAACAATGGCAGCATGGCCTGGGCACCGATCGTCCAGAGGCTGTTCGGCAGGCTGGCAAGATCGAAACCGGTATCCTGGAAGCCGCCGAGCAGGCTGATGTTGATGTCGGGATAGAATGCCGCCCTGGCGATGCCGATGCCGGCGTTTCCCGCCGCCATCTGCCGTTCCGCTACGGCGATGTCGGGTCGCCGTTGCAGCAGGGTGGATGGCACGCTCGGCGGGATGACCGGCACCGCCAGGCGCGCATCGGTTTCGACCGGAATGACGAACGCACTCGGCGTCACGCCGACCAGCACGGCGATCGCATGCTGCAGCACCGCGCGCTGCGCCGCGATCCCGGTTTCCAGGGCCACCGTCGAGAAAAGCTGGGTCTGTGCGCGCGATACATCCAGTCCGGACGCGATCTTGCCGGCCAGCCGCAGCTTGGTGATGTCGACCGTCTGGCGATAAAAGCCGATCGACTGGCGATAGACCGCATCCTGGCTGTCGAGGCCACGCAGGGCGACGTAATCGTCCGCGAGTTCGGCCTGCAGGCTGAGGCGCGCATTTGCCAGAGTTGCAGCACTCGACTGGGCCAGACGTTTCTGGACCCTGGTCTGGTTGCGTATCCGGCTCCAGAAATCCGGCTCCCAAGACGCGGTTCCCTGGATTTCGTTGGATGATGCCTCGTTCGGTCCGGTGGTGCCTGTGCGATAAAGCCGATGGTCGGACTGCTTGTTGTCCGTCGTCGAGCCGTTCACGCCGATCTGCGGGAACAGGTTCGCGCGTGCTTCCGCGGCAAGGTCGCGCGCCTGGGTATATTGCTCGGCGATCGCGGCGAGGTCCGGATTGCCGGCGGCGGCCTGGGTTTCGAGCTGGTTCAGCAACGGATCGCCGAACATCGCCCACCACGGCCCGCGCGGCAGGGCGTCGGCGGGATGCGCGATCCCGAACGGGCCGGAACCGGCATAGCTCGCCGGCAGGACGTAGGTCGGCGGTGCATAGCGTGGTGCCAGATCGCATCCGGCGAGCAGCGGCAACAGGACGAGCATACGCCCAAGCGAACCCTTGCTCATCGGCGAACACCTTCCTCCGGAGCGGGCTCGGCGGCCGACTGAGCGCTTACAGCGGAATAGCCATGCACCGGCTCGACCACCTTCACCGTCTCGCCTTCGAGCAAGCCCATCGACGGATTGTTGATGATCCGATCGGTTGTCTTGATCCCGGCCAGGATCTGCACCGTGGTTCCCAGGTTGCGGCCAAGCGTAACCGCCTGCAGGTGCACCCGCCCCTGCCCGTCGAGCAGCGCGACCTGCATCCCCTGGGCCCGGAACAGCAGCGCCTGTTCGGGCACGATGAGGATATGCGGGTCGGCAGGCACCGAGAAATGCACGCTCACGTATGTGCCGGGCCAGAGCTCATGGTTCAGGTTCTGGATCGTCAGCTCTGTCACCACGGTGCGGGTCTGCGGATTGATCGCGTTCGCCGACGTCAGGAACTGCGCCTTGTAGAGCTTGCCGGGCGCCTGCGGCAGGCTCAGCGTCGCCGTCAGTCCGGGCTTCAGGATGTCGGCGTAATCCTGCGGGATCGAGACGAACACGCGCAACTCGTGGATGTCGGCGACACTGAACAGCTCGGACGCGGCCCCTCTCGATCCGACATCGCCACCCGCCGCGTTCACGTAGTCGCCGACGTCGGTCAGGCGCGAGGTGACGACACCGTCGAACGGCGACACCACGTTCTTGAACGAGACCAACGCCTGGTAACGCGCGACCTCCTGCTGTGCCGCCTGGACCAGCGCCTTCTGCACCGTCGCGTTCGCGGTCTGCTGATCGACATCCTGCTGCGACACCGCCTGGGTGCCGGCCAAAGCCTGCCAGCGTTTCGCGGTGATCTCGGCCAGCCGGTCCCGCGCTTGCGCCACCGCCAAATTGGCGCGGGCAGCCTGGAATTGCGCGTCGATGGTCGGGCTGTCGATGACGGCGAGCAGTTCGCCGGCTTTCACCGTGGCACCGTAATCCTTGAACCACATCTTCACGTAGCCGGCGACCTGGGCGTAGATCGGTGCCTCGTACCACGCATGGATGTTGCCCGGCAGCGTCAGTGCCCGAAGCGGTGGGGCTGACTTCGGAGCGATGATCTCCACCCGTGGGATCGACGCATCGTCGGCCCGGACCGTGAGGTCGGCCAGCGCGCTGTCCCGCGACCAGATCCCGAACGCCGCCAGTCCGCCCGCCAGGCCGAGACCCAGGATCACCACGCGGCCGCCCCGGCCGGTTTTCCGCTTCTGTAGTCCGGGACCGTTCATGCGGGCTCTCCTTCGACGCCGGGCTCGGCGCTGGGCTTGTTCCGGTGCAGGATCGCGAACACGCACGGCACGAACAGCAGGGTTGCGAACGTCGCCACCAGCAGGCCACCGACCACGGCCCGGCCCAGCGGCGCATTCTGGGTGTTGCTGAACGACATCGGCAGCATGCCGATAATCATCGCCATCGCCGTCATCAGCACCGGACGGATACGGCCATAGCCGGCCTCGATCGCGGCACGGACCGCATCGCCGTGCTCGGCCAGCCGCTCACGGGCGAACGAGATCACCAGGATCGAATTGGCTGTGGCGGTGCCCATGCACATGATCGCCCCGGTCAGTGCCGGTACCGACAAGGTGGTGTCGGTCAGAAACAGGCTCCAGGCGATACCGGCAAGTGCGGCGGGCAGTGCGGTTATAATGACGAACGGGTCCACCCACGACTGGAAGTTCACCACGATCACCAGGTAGATCAGCACGATCGACAGCGCGAGTCCGGCAAGCAACTGGGCGTAGGCGCTGTGCATCGTCGTGGATTGCCCACGAACGGTGATGCTGGCGCCGTGCGGCAGGCTCGGCTGCATGTCGTTTACGATGTCCGCAACCGCATCGCTGACCCCGCCGAGATCGCGTCCCTCGGCGTTCGCATAGATGTCGATCACCGGCAGGATCGAATAATGCGACACCACGCCCGGCGTTCCGGTCTGCTCAATTCGCGAGAGTCCGCCCAGCAACTGCGGCGCCCGGCCGGTGGGATTGCCGTCGCCCTTGTCGACCGGAATGGTTTCGAGGTCGTTCATGCTGGTGAGCTGGGTTTGCGGCGTCTGGATGTTCACCGAGTGCGACACGCCGTTTTTCGTATCGAGCCAGTAGGTCGGCGCCACCTGGCCGCTGCCGGACAGGGTCGCCAGCGCGGTGTTGGCGATATCGGATTCGGTGAGACCGGTGCCGAGCGCGAACGAACGACGTGAATTGATGCGCAGGGTCGGTTCGCCCATCACCTGCTGGATGCGCACGTCTGCGGCACCGGGAATGTGCTTCAGCCGCGCCATCATCCGTGTGGCGAACGCGAAGTTGGAGTCCAGGTCACGACCGGTGATCTGCACGTCGATCGGCGAGGGCAACCCGAAATTCAGGATCTTCGCGGTGATGTCGCCGGGCAGGAAGGTGAATTCGGTGCCGGGAAAACGCTCGGTCAGGCCGGCGCGCAAGGCCTGCCGATATCGTTGCACCGGCGAGGCCGGATTATCCAGCAGGATGGTGATGTCGCAATCCTGGCTGCCCACGGTGCCGGTGGCGCTGTAGGCCTGGTTGATGCCGCTGACCGGCTGGCCGCAATTGGCCAGGATGCTGGTGACGTGGCCGGGCAGCAGCGCGTGGATCTGCTGGTCGACCAGCACCGAGATCTTGCCGCTTTCCTCGAGCCGCGTGCCGATCGGCGCACGCATGTGCATGTCGATTTCGTCCGACCGGATGCCCGGAAAGAAGTCCTGGCCGACGAACCCCAGCAGCGCGAGCGACAATAGGGCGACGCCCAGGAACCCTGACGCGAACAGGCCGCGACGCAGCACCAAGCTTTCGAGCAGAATGCGGTAGCTCTCGCGGAACCGGGTGAATTGCCGCTCGAAGCCGCGCTGGAACCGGGTGAACGGGCCGGGCCGCTTCGAGTGGTCCGGGTTGCGGTGGGCATCCACCTGCGCCTGCAGCAGCCAGGCCGCCATGGTCGGCACCAGCGTGCGCGACAGGATGAACGAGGCGACCATCGCGAACACGATCGCTTCCGCCAACGGCAGGAACAGGTAGCCGGCGACGCCGCCGAGCTGGAACAGCGGCAACCAGACGATGCAGATGCACAGCGTCGATACGAAGGTCGGCACCACGATCTGGTTGGCCGCGTCGATGATCGCGAGTTCCAGCCCCTTCGCATTGCCGTCGGCGTCGCCATGCTCGAGATGGCTGTCGATATTCTCGATCATCACCGTGGCATCGTCGACCAGGATGCCGACCGCCAGCGCGAGCCCGCCGAGGGTCATGACGTTGATGGTCTGGCCGAACCAGGACAGCGCCAGGATCGAGCACAGGATCGATAGCGGAATCGAGGTCGCGATGATCAGTGTCGACCGCCAGCTTCCAAGGAACAGCAACACCACCAGCCCGGTCAGGCAGGCCGCGGTCACCATCTCCTGCAGCACGTCCTCGACGGACTCCCGCACGAAACTGGATGCGTCGTTGAGCGGCGTGATGGTGACGCCGGCCGGCAAAGTCGCAATCAGGCCCGGCAGCTTTGCCTTGATACCCTTGACGACATCGAGCGTGGACGCATCGCCGGTTTTCAGCACCTCGATCAGGATCGACTGGTGTCCCTTCACCAGCACCATGTTCTGCTGCGGCGGTCCGCCGCGATGCACCCAGGCGACATCACGAAGATACACCACCGCGTCGCCGACCTGCTTGATCGGCAGATCGTTGAAGGTCTCGATCGCGATCGGCGTGGCGTTGGTCTCGACCATGTAGTCGATCGCACCGATCTTCTGGTCGCCGGCCGGCAGCACGATGTTCTGGGTCGCAAGCGCGCGGCCGACGTCGGTGGCCGACAGCCCATGCGCCAGCAGTTCGGTCTGGTTGAGGTCGACTTCGACATTACTGGCCGAACCACCATAGGGCGTCGGGATCGCGGTGCCCGGCACCGACACCAGGGCGGGCCGGATCAGGTTCGACGCCATGTCGTAGACTTCGGACGCCGTCATCGTAGTCGACGAGATCTGCAGGTCGAGCACGGGCACGGACGATGCATCGAATGCCAGCACCTGCGGCGGGGTGATGCCGGCGGGCATCTGCTTGATGACGGTCTGCGAGATCGAGGTGATCTGCGACTGTGCGGCCGATACGTCGGTGCCTGGCTGGAAGAAGATTTTTACGATGCCGCGGCCGTAGAGCGATTGGCTTTCGATATGCTCGATATTGTTGACCGTCGCGGTGAGTGCGCGCTCGTAATAATAGATGACGCGGCCGGACATGTCCTGCGGCATCAGCCCGTTATAGGTCCAGACCACGGCAACGACAGGAACCCGGATGCCGGGAAAGATGTCGGTGGGCGTCTTGATGACCGCGATCGTGCCGAACAGCAGGATCAGGATCGCCATGACGACGAATGTGTAAGGCCGCTTGAGCGCCACCACGACGAGCGCATTCATGCGTGCGTCGTCTCCATTTGGTGCCTGGACCCTGGTCGCCTGCCGTGCCGCATCGTCAGCCCCTTCGTCGCATACGAAGGCTGGTAGGGGACGATCAGGGCCTGACCAATGAAATTAGCGTTTAGGAATGACGCCCGCTACCCGGGCCGGATTCAGCGACCACCGTGCCCGCCGCCACCGCCATGGCCGCCGCCACCGCCGCCGCCATGGAATCCACCGCCTCCACCATGGAAGCCACCGCCGCCACCGTGGAAACCGCCGCCGCCATAGCCACGGCCATATCCGCCGCCGTAGCCATGGCCTCCATAGCCACGACCATACCCGCCGCCATAGCCACGGCCGTAGCCGCCATATCCGAAGCCGTAGCCACCATAGCCGAACCCGCCATAGCCGAGGCCGTAGCCGCCGTAGCCAAGACCATAACCGCCATAGCCGCCCCAGGCAGGACCATAGCCCCAACCGGACCAGTAGCCGCCGTAGCCGCCATAGCCTCCATAGCCTCCATAGCCTCCATAGGGATAACCGCCGTAACCGTATGTTCCGGTGTAGCTCGCATAGCCGTTATAGCCGTCGGGATAATAGGCACAGCCCGACAGGCCGACGGCGACGACCGATGCGGCAATGAAGCCCAAGGATCTGGATGACGGTCTCGACATGGAATATCTCCCCGAATAGGCATATGCGCGGGCATACCCTGAACGCGCCAACTGCCGTCGTGGATCGAGCCGGACAAGCTGTCCACGTGTAGCTGATTGTGACAGCCCGGCCATTCGGGACGGGCATCGAACTCTATATGGGCACGTCGGCGACCGAAGGCAGGAATATCACCTCGAAAACCGTGCCGGCGCGGTTGCCGCCACGCGTTGCATCGGAAACGACAATCCGCGCCGAATGCAGCCTGACAATGGCAGCGACCAGGCTGAGCCCCAGGCCGCTGCCGCCGATGTGCCTGCTCTTGTCCGACCGGTAGAACCGCGCGAGCACGGCCTTCTGCTCCTGCTCGGCGATCCCGATACCGGTATCGGCTACGCGAAGCGCCGGGCCATCGCGCCCTATGTGGGTAGACACACTCACTGTGCCGCCGGACGGAGTGAACTTGATGGCGTTGTCGACCAGGTTGGCAGCAAGCTCGATCAGCAGGTCGCGATCGCCGATCAGTGGCACGATGTCCCCAGGCTCGAGCACCAGGCGATTGCCGGCCGCCTCCGCCAGCGGCTCGTACAGTTCGACGATATCGGCCGCGATCTGGTGCAGGTCGAGCTGGCCGAAGCCGCCGCGCCTCCGCCCGTTTTCGATCTCGCCGATCCGCAGCAGTGCGGTGATGATCGCGAAGCACTGGTCGAGGTCGATGATCGCGCGATCGATCCCGGCCTCGAGCTCCCACGGTTGCTGCGGCCGCAGGCGGGTGCGGTCCAGACCCGCACGTACGCGGGCAAGCGGGGTTCGCAGGTCGTGCGCGATGTCGTCGCCGACTCCCTTGATTTCGTCGAGCAGCCGTTCGAGCCGTTCCAGCATGCGGTTCACGCTGACCGCGAGCCGTTCCATCTCGTCACGCCCGGCTCCCGTCCGGACAGGCAACCGCTCATGCAGTCCGCCTTCCATGATCCTGTCGATCGCCAGCTGCATCCGTCCGACCCGGACCAGGCCCCTGCGGCTGAGCCAGGTCCCGGCCAGCAGCGAGAACACGAGGGCCGGGATCAGGCATGTCTCGAGTGCCTGCAGGACGATGCTGCGGATCTGCTGCAGGTCGCGCAGCCCCCGGCCGATCACCAGCACCCGGCCGCCCGGTACCGGAAGCGCCTCCGCACGGATCAGCCGCTCGCCCTGGTCACTCGGATGGACGGTGATCTCGCGTATGCCGCCATCGACCGTCAATGTTTCAGGCCAGGCCGTCAGGTTGCCGGCGAGTGGATGCCGGTCGGCATCGAACAGGCCGGCCGCAGTGATCAGCAGGCGCAGATCGTTGGTCTGCCAGAGCCGCATCTGCTCCTGCAGGTCCTCCGGGCTCTGCGCTGCCATGAGAGCCGCCTCGCGGTCCAGCAGCCGATCCGCACGCTCCACCTCATAGGCTGTGGTGCGCCAGTAGATCAGCGAGAACTGCAGCACGGTGACGCAGGCCAAAATGACCGAAGATCCCAGTGCCAGCCGGAACGCTACGGTCGAGAACATGTCCGGCAGATATCGAGGCATCGGAGGCTGCTACCACATCCCTCCGTGGTTTCTCAGGCGCGGAGCCGCAGGCCCGTCAATCGATCTCGACCCGAAGCATGAATCCAGCACCGCGGATGCTCTGGATCAGCGGGATCTCGTCCGGCGGGTCGATCTTGCGGCGAAGCTTGCCGATATGCACATCGACCAGATTGGTCTGCGGGATGAAGCGGTAGTGCCAGACATCCTCCAGCAGCATGTCGCGGGTCAGCACCTGGTTCGGGCGACGGATCATGTATTCGAGCAGCCGGAATTCGCGCGGCAACAAGTCGACCGACCGATGCGCACGCCGGACGCTGCGCTCGATCAGGTCCATCTCGATCGGCCCGGCGCGAAGGACGGTCTCGCGCGTACCGGCATTGTCCGCCGGCCGGCGCAGCAATGCCTCCAGCCGCGCAGCGAGTTCCTCCATGGCGAACGGCTTGGTCAGGTAGTCGTCGCCGCCAGCCTTCAACCCACTGACACGGTCATCGACCGCGGACAGCGCGCTCAGCACCAGCACCGGCGTATTGACCGAGGCCGCACGAAGACGCTCCAGCACCGCAAGCCCATCCAGTTCCGGCAACAACCGGTCCAGCACCAGCACGTCGAAGCATCCGCTCAGCGCCAGCTCCAGGCCGGCAGGTCCGGTAGCGGCATGAGCAAGGGTGAACCCACGGAGCGACAGCTCCTCGATGATGTCCTGGGCGATCCGGGCATCGTCCTCGACCAGCAATACCCTACGCCCGGATATCCCCGACGGCTTGCCGGCGGCGGGGTCCTCGATTGGGTGGTCGGATGAAGGAATCATGCTTTTACAGATGGGGGGAGCAGACGCGCGGGACCAGTCGGTTCGCTCGGAAAAGCCTCATTCTCAGGCGATCGGCAGCACGGTCGTGTCATGCTCGTCCAGCTCCAGCAACGTGGACGCGGCTTCAGGGTCCAGCGCCTCGACCTCGCGCAGCTTGCGGCCGACCACACGGGTACGGCGGCGCGCCTCCTCGATCACGTTGGCCATCGACGAGGCGTTGCGGCCCAGCCGCTCCAGCACCTGGTCCATACGGATCATTTCCTGGCGCGTGGCGCCGAGCAGATGGCCGATGGTTTCCGCCTTCTCTTCCAGCGCCAGGGTCACGTAGCCCAGGTGGATCGTGCGCAGCAGCGCCGGGATCAGGCTCGGCCCCATCACCAGCACCCGGCACGTGCGCCCGACCTCGTCGATCAGGCCGGGCACCCGCGCCACCTCGGCATACAGCCCGTCGGTCGGCAGGTAGAGCACGGCGAACTCCACCGTCACCGGCGGCAGGATGTATTTGGCGGCGATCTTGCGCGCCTCCAGCCTGATCAGGGCCTCCAGCGTGCGCCGGGCGGAGCGTTCGCCCTCGGGATCGACCGCGTCGACCGCGGCCAGCAGCCGTTCATATGCCTCGGTCGGGAACTTGGAATCGATGGCCAGCAACGGCGGCTTGCCGCCGCGCATCGGCATGCGGACCGCGAACTCGACTACCTCCGAACTGCTGTCGCTGAGCTTGCGGTTGGTCTCGTAAGCACCGGGAGGCAGCACGTCGTCCAGGATCGCCCGGAGCTGCGCCTCGCCCCAGCCGCCACGGGTTTTCACGTTGCTGAACAGCCGCTTGAGATCGCCGATCTGCGCGGTCATCGCCGACACCTCGCCCATCGCCTTCTGCACCGAGGCGAACTGTTCCAGCACGCGCTGGAAACTGGTCTGCATCTGCTTCTCGACCGCTGCATGCAGCTGCTCGTTCACCGACGTCTGGATCGCCGAGAGACGCTGGGCGCTCTGGTCCGCCATCTCCCGCAGCGATGCCGACATCGCCAGCCGGGCTTCGCCCTGCTCGCGGGCGATGGTGGTGGTGAGGCCGCCGAGACGCTCCTCCATCTCCAGCCGGATCCGGCCGAGCCGGTCGGCGATCTCGCGCTCCAGCCGCTCGAACTGGTGCAGCGTGTCGTCCTCGCGTCCGGCCGACAGGAGCAGCAGGCGCAGGACCAGGAGGGAAACGACGAGCGACGCGATCGCGCCGGTGGCGGCCAGCAGGCCGAGAAGATCGAACGACATCCCCGACACGTAGCAGCGACGCCCGAGTCGCTGATCCTGCGAATCGCGTCGCTGGAGAAGCCGGCGCAAAACGGCCATGATCACGGACCAGTGATCATCCGGATGGACAAGGAACCGTGGATGACACGCAGCTTCTGGGCCGGCGCATTGCTGATGGCCCTGATGACCACCGCCACCTGCCGGATCGCCGGGGCGGACACTCTTCCCGACCACAGCATCGGTGTCACCAGTTTCCGGGGTACCGGCCGGCTGCCGCTGTTCGTATCGCGCGACTGGTCCAAGCCACAGTACGACATCACCCGGGCGGTCATCACCATCCATGGCGAGGGCCGGGACGCCGACACCACCGACAGCGTCGCCCAGGCTGCCCTGGCCAAGGCGGGAGCCGCCGGCCGCGGCACGCTGCTGGTCACGCCGCTGTTCCCGGACGACGACCACACGTCCGGCGCCGATACGCTGCGCTGGCATCGGAACGAGTGGATGGACGGGCAGATGGCGTCGGCACCGGCAGCACTGAGCTCGTTCGATGCGATGGATGCGATCATCGCCCGCCTGTCCGACCGCAGCCTGTTCCCGGCGCTGAAGACGATCGTGCTGGTCGGGCATTCCGCCGGCGGCCAGTTCGTGCAGCGCTACGCTGTCCTGACGCACGGCGAGGCGCGCGCGGCGCAAGCCGGGATTGCCCTGCGCTACGTGATCGCCAATCCGTCATCCTATGCCTATTTCAGCCCGGACCGGCCGACCGAGGCGGGCGGCTTCACGCCCTACCCGCTCGACCAGTGCCACCGGTTCGACCGCTGGAAATACGGGCTCGAGGATCTGCCGATCTACGGCGGCGACGCGCGGGCGAGCGAACTCGAGCGCGACTATGTCCAGCGTGACATCGAGTATCTGCTG
>JBPBQO010000195.1:0-14995 GCA_050954785.1 Janthinobacterium lividum
CGGCATCGGTGCGGCAGTCGCGGCCAAGCGCCAGTTCATGGCCATGAGCCGGCTCCAGGCACGCTTTCTCGACCGCATCCGTGGCATTGCCACGATCGTGCTGGCCGGGCGTGCCGATGACGAGGCCGACCGCCTCGGGGTCGCCGCCGATGAACTCCGCCAACGCACGATGCGCGTGCTGCGGGTTGCATTTCTGTCATCCGCGGCTCTGGATTGCGCGCTTGCGGTTGCCCTGGTGGTGATTGCCCTGCTCGATGGGCGGGCGTTGCTGGCTGGCGGTTCCACCGTGTCGTGGGTCGGTGCCCTGTTGCTGCCGCGCTCGCTGTTCGCGCTGTTGCTGGTCCCTGAATTCTTTGCGCCGCTGCGCAGTTTCGCGCTGGCCTACCAGGATCGCATGCAGGCGGCGGGTGCCGCCGAAGCACTGGATGATCTGGCACCGCGCAACCACGCCGGTGCACGTATCGAGGCAGGACATGTTTTACCGCCCAGTTCCCTGGCGCCGGTCCGCACGGTCGCCGCAAACGGGGTGACCGTGGCCTTCGAAGGCGTTTCCTTCGCCTGGGATGCAGCACGCGGCCGGGCGCTCGACGATATCGGCTTTCGAATCCCTGCCCAGGAAACCATGGTGCTGGCCGGTCCGTCCGGCAGTGGCAAATCCACCATCATCGAGATGCTGCTCGGCTTCGTCAGTCCGGACGAGGGCCGGATTACCCTGAACGGCGCCGACCTTGCCTCGATCGTGCCGGAGGCGCTGTCGCGCATGACATCCTGGATCGGTCAGCGGCCGCTGCTGTTCGCCGGATCGGTTCGCGACAATGTGCTGTTCGCCAGGCCCGACGCATCCGATGCGGACCTGGCGGCCGCTCTGCATGCCGCTGCGATCGACGGGTTCGTGGCCCAGCTTCCCGCCGGCCTCGACACCCTGATCGGCGAAGGCGGCTATGGCCTGTCCGGTGGGCAGGCGCAGCGTGTGGCAATCGCCCGCGCATTCCTGCGCAATGCGCCGCTGCTGCTGCTCGACGAGCCGACCGCGCATCTCGATCCGGTCACAGAAAAGGAGATCCTGGACAGCCTGCGACGGCTGGCGGTCGGCCGTACGGTGTTGCTGGCGAGCCATTCGTCGGCGGCGCATGCTTTTCTCGGCCGGCGTCTCGATCTTGCGCATGGTCGTATCGTGCGCCCATCGCAACTGACGCAGGAAGCCAGGGCATGAGCGGTTCCCCGGATCATGACGTCGAAGATACCGGCCATGACCTGCGGCCGGTATTCGTCATCTTGTCGCTCTGGCGCCGCCGTGCGCCCGGGCTTCTGCTCGGGCTGATCGTCTCGGTCGCGGCATTCGGGTTCGGCCTGGCTCTGCTCGGAGCGTCCGGCTTGCGGCTGGCCGGGACCGGTGCCGGAATCGTGCTCGCCTCGGCTCTGCTGCTGCGGTTGCTCGGTGTCGGGCGGGTCGTGCTGCGCTACGGCGAGCGGCTCACGACGCATGATGCGATGTTCCGTGCGCTGGCGGATCTGAGGGTCTGGTTCTTCCGGAAGCTGGCCCGCAGTGCCGCCGGTGGCCTTGGTTTTCGCCGATCGGGCGACCTGCTGTCCAGGATGGTCGGTGACGTCGAGGCGCTGGACGGACTCTATCTGCGTATCCTGGTGCCGCTGGCCGGCGGGCTGGTGGCTTTGCCGATCGTGTTCCTGCTGGCCCTGCATCATGGTCTTGGGCTGGCGCTGGTGCTGGCGTTGCTGTTCGTGCTGGCGGCTTTCGTGCTGCCGTTCCTGGCGGGCCGGCTGGTGAACCGCGACTCGGCTGCCCTGGCCGGACGCTCGGCTCGCCTGCGTGTGTCGGTACTGGATCTGGTCAGCGGACTGCGCGAGGTCCGGGCCTTCAATGCCGAAGGCCGTATGCTGGCGGGTGTACAGGGCCGCGAATCTGCCTTGTTGTCACTGCAGCAGACGCTGGCACACCGGAACGCGGTTGCCGGCGCGGTGTCGTTCCTGTGCCAGCAACTGGCTGTGGTGGCGGTGCTGGCGTCGGTCGCCGGCCTGGCGTTTGGCCGGATCGACCCGATTTTCGCGACGCTGCTTCTGTTCGTGCTGTTCGCCTGCTTCGAGATCGTCGGCGGCCTGACCAGGGCCGGTGCTTTGGCGGGACATGTGGCGCACGCCGCCGGCCGCGTGGTCGGCGTCGATGCAGGAATCGCCCCGCCCATCCCGGC
Organism: Janthinobacterium lividum; assembly: GCA_050954785.1. Taxonomy (GTDB): domain Bacteria; phylum Pseudomonadota; class Alphaproteobacteria; order Acetobacterales; family Acetobacteraceae; genus Lichenicola. The sequence goes on from JBPBQO010000195.1 coordinate 2,208, forward strand.
AACCATCCATGCGGTGCCGAAAGGCCATGCGCTGCGGTTCCGCGATGTCGGTTTCCGCTGGCAGCCGGACCGTCCGCCGGTCTTCGAGAACCTGACGCTGGATATTCCGCAGGGCGCACGCATCGCGGTGCTTGGACCGTCCGGGGCGGGCAAATCCAGCCTGGCGGCGCTGCTGCTTAGGGTGGCGGTGCCGCAGACCGGTGGCATCAGCCTCGGCGGCATCGATCTCACCGAGCTGGACGAGGCGACCCTTCGTTCCAGCATCGCCTGGCTGAGCCAGTCCACCCATCTGTTCGACGACACAATCCGGGCCAATCTGCTGCTTGGCGGTCCGGATGCGACGGATGCCGAGCTGTGGCAGGCGCTCGACCAGGCAGCGGTCGGCGACGTGGTACGCGGCCTTCCCGACATGCTCGATAGCTGGCTCGCCGAAGGCGGTGCCGGACTGTCGGGCGGGCAGGGACGTCGGATCGCCCTGGCACGGACGCTGCTGTCGCCGGCGCCGATCCTGATCCTGGACGAGCCGGGTGCCGGACTCGATGCCGAGACCGAGCAGGCGTTCCTGGCGACGCTCAATACCGTGGCGGCCGGCCGGACCGTCATCCTGATCGCGCACCGCCTGACCGGCGTGGAGCGGCTGGACCGGATCTGGCGTTTGTCCAACGGCATCGCAACGGCGGCGGCTGGCTGAAGTGCGCCCGCGGGCTTGCTTTGCATTGACGCTCAGCCCCCCTTGGCGGCACCTGTGTCCGCAACAACTTCGGAACTGAGACCCCATGCGTCGCCTGTCATGCCTAGTCGGATTCTGCCTGCTGTCGGGCTGTGCCACCTTCGACGGTGCGCCGGACACCGTTGGACGGAAATACGTCGTGTTCTTCACCAAGGGATCGGCGTCGATCACGGGTTCCGGAAACGGAATCGTGTCGCACGCGGCCAGCGCAGCGAAGCGGCATGGCGACTATTCGGTGCTGGTCGAAGGCTACGTCGCCGCCAATGGCGACCGCGACTCGGAAGTGCTGCTGGCACACGCCCGTACTCAGGCGGTCGCCGCGGCGCTCCAGGCTGACGGCGTGGACGTCACGCGTATTCATGAGGATCCGCGTCCGCCCTCCAACGAGGATCATGGCGTGGCCGCCCGTCGTGTCGAAATCGGCTTCGTCTCCCCCTGATCGGCGCCTCGACCTCCAGCCGGCATCCCCGGGACACCGGACAGGAGCCCGAAAGCCCGATCGCCGTGCTGGCGCGGGTATTCGGTTTTCCGGGATTCCGCGGTTTGCAGCAGCAGGCGATCGATCGCGTCATGGCGGGCGGCGACGTGCTCCTGCTGATGCCGACCGGCGGCGGCAAGAGCATCTGCTATCAGCTTCCGGCTCTGTGCCGCCCCGGCATGGGGCTGGTGGTGTCGCCGCTGATCGCGCTGATGGACGACCAGGTGGCGGCGCTGCGGCAGGTCGGCGTCAATGCGGCGGCGCTGCATTCCGAGCTCGAGCCGGAAGAAGCCGCCCGTATCAAGTCGGACCTCGCTGGTGGCCGGCTCGACCTGCTGTATGTGTCTCCCGAGCGGCTGCTGTCGCCCGGCATGCTGGACCGGCTGTCACGCCTGGAAATTTCGGTCATCGCGATCGACGAGGCGCACTGCGTTTCCGCGTGGGGCCATGAGTTCCGGCCGGAATACCGCGCCCTGGCACAACTGCCGCAGCGCCTGCCCGGCGTGCCTCGGATCGCGCTGACCGCCACCGCCGATCCACGCACCCGCTCCGACATCATCGACGCGCTGGCGATGCCGGATGCCGAGATCCTGGTGGCGAGCTTCCATCGCCCCAACCTGCACATCACCGCCCGGCCGAAAGGCTCCGAGCTGACCCAGTTGCTGGAGCTGCTGGGCCGGCACAAGGACGAGGCGTCGATTGTCTATTGCGGCAGTCGCAACAAGACCGAGCGGATCGCCCGGTCGCTGCGCGAGCGCGGCTGGCCGGCGATCCCGTTCCATGCCGGGTTGGCGCCGATCGAGAAGCGGGCAGGGCTGCTGCGTTTCCGGTCCGGCGAGCCGATTGTGATCTGCGCCACCATCGCCTTCGGCATGGGCATCGATCGGCCGGACGTGCGCAGCGTGGTCCATCTCGACATGCCCGACAGCCCGGAAGGCTACTACCAGCAGATTGGCCGCGCCGGCCGGGATGGTGAACGATCGGATACGTTGCTGCTGTTCGGCGGCGAGGATATGGCCCGGGCCCGCCACTGGCTCGACCAGAGCCAGGCGCCCCCGGCCCAGAAGCGATTCATGAGCCAGCGGCTGGAATCGATGATCGGCCTGGCCGAAACCACCTCCTGCCGTACCCGTGCGCTGCTGGCGTGTTTCGGCGAGGATCTCGCGGTCGATTGCGGCCACTGCGACAACTGCAATTCGCCGCTGGCGACGTTCGACGGCACGGTTGCCGCGCAGAAGGTGCTGTCGGCGATCTACCGGACCGGCCAGATGTTCGGCGCACTGCATATCGTGTCGGTGCTGCGCGGCAAGCAGACCGAGGCGGTGAAGCGTCATCGCCACGACCAGCTCGCCTTGTACGGCATCGGCAAGGAAAAGTCGGACGGGTTCTGGCGCAGTGTGATCCGGCAGCTGGTGGCGCGTGGCGCGCTCAAGATCCAGGGAGAATATGCGAGCCTGGCCCTGCACGAGAGCGTCGCCCGGCCGATCCTGCGCGGGGAGCAGCCGGTGATGCTGAGCGAGGATGCGGCGGTGGCACTCGGCGATGCGGTTGCAGCATCCCCGTCGCGCAGCAGTTCGGGAGCCGCCGTCCGGGCGCTCGACAACACCGCCGAGGCAAGGTTCGCCGCCCTGCGCGGTTGGCGGCTCACCGAGGCACGCACGCAGGCGGTGCCACCCTATGTGATCTTCAGCGACGCCACCCTGCGCGACATCGCCGCCGACCAGCCGGACAGCCATGCCGCCCTGGCGGAGATCAAGGGCGTCGGCGCGTCCAAGTTGGAGCGCTACGCAGACGCGGTGCTAGGCATTCTGCGCGGCTGAACCGGCCTTCGTCGCCTGGCCGATCGTATCGAGCTTCGCGAGCACGTCGGCGGACAGCTTCAGTTCGGTCGCCGCCAAATTCTCCCGGAGATGCGCGATCGACGACGTGCCCGGAATGAGCAGCATGTTCGGTGCGCGATGCAGCAGCCAGGCAAGTGCCACCTGCATCGGTGTCGCCTCGAGCTGTGCCGCTACCTCCGACAGGGTCGAGGATTGAAGCGGCGAGAACCCGCCGAGCGGAAAGAACGGCACGTAGGCGGTGCCGGAACCGGCGAGTTCGTCGATCAGCACGTCATCGTCGCGATGCGCGAGATTATAGTGGTTCTGCACGCAGACGATGTCCGCAATCCGACGGGCTTCCGCAACCTGTAGCGCGGTGACGTTGCTCAGGCCGAGCTGGCGAATGAGGCCCTGTCGCTGCAGATCGGCCAGCACGGAGAACGGCGCCTCGATCGATCCCTCGGCGGGGCCGTGGACGTCGAACATGATCCGTAGATTGACGATGTCGAGCACGTCGAGGCCCAGGTTGCGCAAGTTGTCATGGACAGCGCTTGTCAGCTCTTCCGGTGAGAAGGCCCGGTTCCATGAACCGTCTTGCCCGCGTCGCGCTCCGAGCTTCGTCACGATCACCAGCTCGTCCGCATACGGGTGCAGCGCTTCGCGAATGAGCTGGTTGGTCACGTGCGGTCCGTAGAAGTCGCTGGTGTCGATATGGTCGATGCCGCTCTCCACCACCGCGCGCAGAACCGCGATGGAAGCGTCATGGTCCGTGGGCGGGCCGAATACGCCGGGGCCGGCAAGCTGCATGGCGCCATAGCCGAGACGGCCGACGCGCCGGTCGCCGAGGAGAAAGGTGTCGGCTTCACGAATATTGGTCATCGAGGCGTTCCGGAGTTGCGATGGTCATGACATGGACCTGGGCTAACGTGCGATAATCCGCATCAATCGACACAGGCTGTGCGGGAACGTGAACAATGGTGCCTGACCTTCTCGAACTATCCGCGTTCGTGTCGGTCGCGCGAGCCGGCGGATTTCGTGATGGCGCACGGGTGAGTGGTGTGTCCGCGTCCGGTCTGAGCCAGTCGGTACGGCGGCTGGAGACCAGGCTCGGCGTCCGGTTGTTCAATCGGACAACCCGCAGCGTTGCGATGACGGAAGCCGGCGAGCGCCTGTTCGAGCGGCTGGTGCCGGCCCTGAACGATGTCGAGACTGCGCTGGATGCGGTCAACGCGTTCCGGGATCGTCCTGCCGGGACGCTAAGGCTCAACGTTCCGGCGAACGTATCGCGCCTTATCCTGCCTGCCATCATCCCACCGTTCCTGAAGGCGTTTCCGGATATCCGGATGGAAGTGACCGTAGAGGACGGCTTCGTGGATGTGCTGGCAGCGGGATGCGATGCCGGCATCCGCTACGACGAGCGGCTCGAGCAGAACATGATCGCGGTGCCGATCGGCCCGCGGATGCAGCGTGTGGCCACTGCGGCCTCGCCTGCCTATCTCGCGGCGCGCGGCCGACCCATGCACCCGCAGGATCTGCTCGGCCATGCCTGCCTGCGCGGTCGCTTCGCAGGGGGTGCGATACCGGCCTGGGAGTTCGAACGCGACGGCGAAATCGTGCGGGTTGATCCGGTCGGGCTGCTGACGGTGAGGCAAGGCGCAGCACTCGATCTCGCCGTCGATGCAGCGGTGGCCGGCCTGGGTGTCATCCATCTATTCGAGGAATGGCTGCGCCCGGCGCTAGATAGCGGCGTGCTGGAACCGGTGCTGGAGCCATGGTGGCAGAGCTTTCCGGGACCCTTTCTGTACTACCCTGGCCGTCGCCATATTCCGGCACCGCTTCGGGCCTTTGTCGATTTCATAAAAACGTCGCCTTGAAAAAGTTGGTACTGGACAGAAAGGTGTCCGCGACTGGGTTGCCAATCATCCCAACTGGACGTCCCATTTCATGCCGATCCCGGCGTCTTGGATCGTCTTTGAAGGAAGTTTCGGTGCTAACATGACCCGGCAGCGCTTGAAGGCGTGGAATCTTCCGCTCCACCGTAGAATTGCGAGCTTCTATCAACAGTTCTCTCAAATACGGCAGCACTGAGTTAAGAAAACGACTGCTGCTGTCAAACATGCGCGTTTCTCAGCTTCTTGAACATAGGGGCCGGGCCTATCCAGTTGTTGACTCTCATCGATAGACGTTGGTTCAAAAGCTTGGATGAAGTTATCGGTCAATGCCGGACTGGCGCCGTCATCCCTGCAGGTTTAGAACCATATGGCACGAGCTAGAGGTACCCATGGTTTTGATACGACCGAAGCATCCGAAAATATATCCACTAGTAGAGCAATTCTGGAACAATGCAGGAGGCGTATTATATATTGCGCACGTCATTACTAAAACGGATGTATTTTCGCTAGGATCCGTAATGGCTAGTGGCGGAAACAATCGCGCAGCCTCTAGCCACCCGGATCAAACTTACTGGGCTAGAAAATTACCTATGGCTGCATTGAACGCAAAAGGCAGGATCCGTGTTGAAATCGATTGCTCATTACTTCCCTGCGACAGTGACAATAGATCCTGTTTAGTCAAGGTGCCACAGCTTCTTACGGAGGCCGGGTTCAATGACATCCCGATGCTGATCTTTTCGCACCGTGATGAAACAGTAGGTTCCAGTCCTATGCAGAACGGGGGTATGCGAGACAACAAGCGTCATTTCGTCTGCAAGTCATCTACGCGTAGCCTGGACGAACTCAAGAGGGCTTATGGGGAGCATAGGCCATGGACCTGGAGCAGCGCTACGGGACATTCGGACTATGTTGCAATCCTGTAAACAGGATCTGTCTTCGCCTGAAGCGCTACCAGGGCTACAAACCAGTGTCTGCATGTGACTGGTCACGGTGTTCCATACGTTCAGTGACCGCCACGAGACGCGACGCCCAAGTGATGAAGCGGACGATTATATCCGCTTTCCATCTGCGATCCGACCCGCGCAGTGATATCGGGTATGAGATCATGTCCACTAACGGGTGGGGATACGAAATCCGCCTGAAAATGAGTGCCGGTTTGGCATGGGGCGCTCAGGGACGTAGTCGCCGCATTGCCAACTGTCATTACATGATCGCTTCGCGCGGTCGACGACCCGATGCATCCGTAATCGTTTATTCAGCTTGCCCTGTCGAACCGCGGCCTTGCAGCGCAGTCCTAACCATGAAGCGACTGCCGGGCCGGTTGGAGCGGCCGGACAAGGGCAAATAGTACGACGGACCACCGCGAACCTATGCGTCATGCCATGCCGCAAACCCTGCTTCTTGGTGGATACCGTCGCTGAGCGGCCGGACGCCGATATCCGCCACCAATCCAACGTTGGTCAGGGCATAGTGTTCGTATGTTGGCTCTCGCCGGATATGCGGTTTAGGCGCATGATGTTCGGAACGGGCGCCAAAACGAACATGGCGTCGCTCATCTGCTGGAGTCCGACCAGATGGCCCGCCTCGATATCGCCGTGAAGGGGCTGTTTGCGACACCGGTCGCCGCAGTACAGTTGCCGGGTTCCGAGGCCCGCAACGCGATCCTGCGGGAGACCATCCTGCAACGCCGGGCCACCACGCCATCGGTCCAGGCCTCCAATGCCGGCGGATGGCACTCGGATCGCGACATCGCCGACTGGGGCGGCGCCGATGCCAATACGGTGCTCGAACTGGCCCGGCAGGTCGCGACCCAGATGGTGGCGGACCGCAAGGGGCAGCCGATCCGGCCACGCTGGTCGATGCAGGCGTGGGCCAACGTGAACGGCCCCGGCGACGGAAACATCTGCCACTACCATCCCGGCGCCTTCTGGTCCGGCACGTACTACGTGGATGATGGCGGCTGTGCCGAAGACCCGTCGCTCGGCGGCGAGTTCGAGATGCTGGATCCGCGCGGGCCGGGCCCCGGCATGTATGCGCCGGCACTGAAGTTCGCCGGCGAGGACGGTGCATCGGCTGGGAGCGGTGAAACCATCCGGCCGCGTCCCGGGCTGCTGTTCCTGTTTCCGTCCTGGCTGTTCCACCAGGTGCGGCCGTATCGCGGAGACCGGCTGCGCATCTCGATGGCCTTCAATTTCGGCCTGGACCATTCAGGCGCCGATGCGAGCTGACCTCCCGGTCATCCTGTCGCGTCGCCAGCAGGACATCACCACGCTGCTGCGCGAAAACGGACGGCTGACGGTCGAGGATCTGGCTGCCCGTTTTGCGGTCACGCCGCAGACCATACGGCGCGACCTGAACGAACTTGCCGAGGCGCGAGTGATCACCCGGGTGCATGGCGGTGCCATCATCGCGTCCGGGGTGGAGAACCTCGCCTATGAGGCCCGCAAGCAGGTGGCGCAGAACGCCAAGCGGCTGATCGGCGAGGCGGCGGCGGAACTGATTCCCGACAACACCTCGCTGTTCCTCAATCTCGGCACCACCACCGAGGAGGTGGCCCGCGCGGTAGCGAGCCGGACCGGGCTGCTGGTGGTGACCAACAACATGAACGTGGCGCTGGAACTGTATCGAAACCAGGCGATCCAGGTGATCGTCGCCGGCGGCACCCTGCGGCCGTCCGATGGCGGCATCGTTGGACGGCTGGCGGCGGACGCGTTCAGGCAGTTCAAGGCCGATATCGCGGTGATCGGCACGTCCGCGATCGATACGGATGGCGCGCTGCTCGATTACGACGTGCGCGAGGTGCAGGTATCGCGCGCGATCATCGAGAATGCGCGCCGGGTGATGCTGGTGACGGACTCGTCGAAATTTACCCGTCGCGCACCGGTGCGGATCGCCCAGCTCGAGGAGATCGACATCCTCATCACCGACCGGCTGCCCAATGCCGAATTGGCGACCTTGTGCCGCAATGCCGGCGTCGAGGTCATCGAGACGGGGCCGGAGGATAGTGACCCGTCAGCCTGAGCGACATTTGCTGCGGGATACAAAATGTGCGCTTGCGTGTTCGCTTTGCGCATGACAGAACAAAAATCGAAATAAGCGCGGCCTATAACGCGCATGTCCGGGAACATCGTCGATGGCCATCACGCCGGAAGACCAAATCTACGACATCGCCATTATCGGCGGCGGTATCAACGGGTGCGGCATCGCACGCGATGCGACCGGCCGTGGCCGTCGGGTGTTCCTGTGCGAGCAGAACGACCTCGGCTCCGGAACGTCGTCGGCCTCGACCAAGCTGATCCATGGCGGCCTGCGCTACCTCGAATATTACGAGTTCCGGCTGGTGCGCGAGGCCCTGCGCGAGCGTGAGGTGTTGTGGGGCATCGCGCCGCATATCGTCTGGCCGCTTCGTTTCGTGCTGCCGTATCATGACAAGCTGCGTCCGGCCTGGCTGCTTCGGCTGGGGTTGTTCCTGTACGACAATATCGGCGGCCGGAAACGCCTGCCGCCGACACGATCGGTCAACCTGCAGACCGACATCGTCGGCGGCCCGTTGAAGGCGGAATACATCCGGGGTTTCGAATATTCCGATTGCTGGGTCGAAGACTCCCGCATGGTGGCACTGAATGCCGCCGCAGCCGCCTCGATGGGCGCCACCATCATGACCCGCACCCGGTGCGTATCGGCTGAAAAGCACGATGGCAGCTGGGACGTCACGGTCGAGAACACCGACGACGGCACACGCCGGACCATTCGTGCACGCACCCTGATCAACGCCGCGGGTCCATGGGTCGACAGCGTCGTGCAGAAGGTGGTCCGCGACAATAACCGCGCGCCGGTTCGGCTGGTCCAGGGCAGCCACATCGTGGTACCGCGGCTGTACGATCACGATCAGTGCTACATTTTCCAGAACGACGATAAGCGCATATTCTTCGTCATTCCGTACGAGCAGGACTTCACCCTGATCGGCACCACCGATCAGGACTATACCGGCGATCCTGCCCTGGTCAGCGCCTCGGCGGAGGAAATCGCCTATCTCTGCCGCTCCACCAGCGACTATCTGAAGCAGCCGGTGACGCCGGACATGGTACGCTGGACCTATTCGGGCGTCCGGCCGCTCTATGCCGAACAGGCGACCGGTTCGGCCGCCCAGGCCGCGACCCGCGACTACGTGCTGAAGCTCGACGCGGAAAACGGTGCGCCGCCGCTGCTGACGATCTTCGGTGGCAAGATCACCACCTATCGCCGGCTCGCCGAGGCGGTGCTGGCCAAGCTCGACGCGCACCTGCCTGCTTCGACCGGCAGGAAGGCCGGCTGGACCGGCAAGGTGGCGCTGCCCGGCGGCGACTTCCCGCGCGAAGGCTACGACCGGCAGGTCGCCGAACTCGCCAAGGATTACGGCTTCGTTCCGCACAAGCTGCTTCGCCGGCTGGTGCGCCTGTATGGCACACGTGCGCGTGTTCTTCTCGGCGACGCACGGAGCGAGGTGGATCTCGGCCACGATTTCGGTGCCGGATTGACGCAGGTGGAATTACGCTACCTGGTAAGGTACGAATGGGCGCGGACCGGGGACGACGTGCTGTGGCGCCGTACCAAACTCGGCCTGCGGCTCGACCCGGCGGCGCGTGCGGTGGTCGACACGGCGGTGCGCGCCCTGGTGGATGCAGGGTCCGAAACGACGCTTCAGGACGCGAACAGAGTCGAGAAAAAACAATGAGTGTCGTTCTCGAGCATGTCGGCCTGCGTGACGGCAACGACATCATCATCAACGATGTCAGCCTCGCGTTCGAGCGCGGCACGATGAACGTGCTGCTCGGGCCGACCCTGAGTGGCAAAACCACCCTCATGCGGCTGATGGCCGGCCTCGACCATCCGACCAGCGGACGCATCCTGGTCGACGGCAAGGACGTGGCCAAGGTGCCGGTGCGACGCCGCTCGGTGGCGATGGTGTATCAGCAGTTCGTCAATTATCCGTCCCTGTCGGTGTATGAGAACATCGCGTCGCCGCTGCGTGTGGCGGGCATCGCCAAGGCCGAGATCGAGACGCGGGTGGCGGAGGCGGTGAGGGTGCTCCGGCTCGAGCCGTTCCTGCGCCGGCTGCCGGCGGAACTGTCCGGCGGGCAGCAGCAGCGGACCGCGATCGCGCGTGCGCTGGTCAAGCAGGCCGAGCTGGTCCTGCTCGACGAGCCGCTCGCCAACCTCGACTACAAGCTGCGCGAGGAACTGCGCGAGGAATTGCCGCGTCTGTTCGCGGCCTCCGGCGCGATCCTGGTCTATGCCACCACCGAGCCGTCCGAGGCGTTGTTGCTGGGCGGTCGCACCGCAACCCTCTGGCATGGCCGCATGACCCAGGAAGGGCCGACCCCGTCGCTGTATCGCAGCCCGGGCAACATCGATGCGGCGCGGGTGTTTTCCGATCCACCGCTCAACGAGCTGCCGATCGAGGTACGCGGCGGCAGCGCCAGCCGTTCGGACGGGACGCTCCTGCCCGAGGGAATGGTTCCGGCTCTGGCGGATGGCAGCTACAGAATCGGCTTTCGCGTCGAGCATGCGACGGTGGTCGACCAAGCGGCCGAGCACCGGACGACCGGCGACGATGCGATTTTCGCCGGCACCGTTTCAGTCACCGAGATCAGCGGTTCGGAAAGCTTCGTGCATGTCGATCTCGGTTTTGCAGTCTGGGTCTGCCTCGTTCTCGGCGTGCATGACTGGCGACCGGGCGCCGCTGCCGCGGTCGCGGTCGATCCGCGCGGAATTTTCGTGTTCATGCCGGATGGATCGCGTCTGGACACGACCATGCCGACGGCCGCGCATGCGTTCGCCGGCTGAGGGGGCAGGATAATGGCCAGCATCACCCTCGACGGCATCGGACATGCCTATCCATCCCGAGATCCGGGAGAGGCTAAGCGCTATGCGCTGAAGCCGGTTCATCATGTGTGGCAGCATGGACGTGCCTATGCGCTGCTCGGGCCCTCCGGCTGCGGCAAGACCACGCTGCTCAACATCATTTCCGGGCTGGTCATCCCGTCGGACGGACGGCTGCTGTTCGACGATGTCGACGTCACCCGCCTGTCGACCGAGAAGCGCAACATCGCGCAGGTGTTCCAGTTTCCGGTCATCTACGACACCATGACGGTGCGCGAGAACCTGCTGTTCCCGCTGCGCAATCGCGGCGTCGACAAGCGCATCGCGCATGATCGCGTCGTCGAGATCGCCGGGCTGCTCGACCTCGTGCCGGTGCTCGACCGGCGGGCTCGGGGCCTCACCGCCGACGCAAAGCAGAAGATTTCGCTTGGGCGCGGACTGGTCCGTTCGGACGTGTCGGCGGTGCTGTTCGACGAGCCGCTGACGGTGATCGACCCGGCGCTCAAATGGGAGCTGCGGTCGAAGCTGAAGGCGGTTCACGAAGCGCTCGACATGCTGATGATCTACGTGACGCACGACCAGGTCGAGGCGATGACCTTCGCCGACGAGGTAGTGGTCATGAATGATGGCCGGGTGCTGCAGATCGGGACCCCGACCGAATTGTTCGAGCGGCCGGCGCATGCTTTCGTCGGCTACTTCATCGGCTCGCCGGGGATGAATTTTCTGCCGGCGCAACTCGAGGGCTCCGCCGCACGCGTCGCCGACGCGGTGTTCCCGCTCGGCGCGCATTACGGCCCGCAGACCGGCGAGGTGAAGCTGGGCTTCCGTCCGGATTACGCGACAGTGACGCCGGACGGCGAGGGCATCCCGGTGCAGGTTTTGCGTATCGAGGATCTCGGCCGCCGGCGGCTGGTGCGCGTCGCACTCGGACAGCACGAGCTGGTGGCGACGCTGCCGCCCGGCATGGAGCTGAACGATCCGACGGCGCGGCTGCAGGTCGGGTCGCAGCACCTGCACATCTATGTCGATGACGAACGCATAACTGGCGAACAGATCGGGGGCGAGCTCGCATGATGGACAAGCCGCTTAACAACCGGGCCTGGCTCTTTCTGATCCCGGTGCTGGTGTTCGTCCTGTTCTCGTCGCTCATCCCGTTGATGACAGTGGTGAACTACTCGGTCCAGGACACGATGGGCCAGAACAACTTCTTCTATAACGGGATCGCCTGGTTCCAGAACCTGCTCGATCCCGGCACCGATATCGGCGGCCGCTTCGCCAGCGCGCTGGTGCGCAACCTGATCTTTTCGTTCGTCGTGCTGGCGATCGAGTTGCCGCTGGGCGTCGCCGCGGCGATCTGCATTCCACGCCATGGCTGGCGGGTCGGCGCCACGCTGGTGCTGATCGCGCTGCCGCTGCTGATCCCGTACACGGTGGTCGGCACGATCTGGCAGATCTTCGCCCGTGCCGATATCGGCCTGCTCGGTTACGTGCTCAACCATCTCGGCATTCCCTACAACGATACGCAGGACCCGACCTCGGCCTGGGCGACGATCGTGGTGATGGATGTGTGGCACTGGACCGGGATGGTGGCGCTACTTGCTTATGCCGGCCTGAAATCCATCCCCGACGCGTTCTATCAGGCCGCTCGTATCGATGGGGCCGGACGCTGGTCGGTGTTCCGCAACATTGAGCTGCCCAAGCTGCAGAAGGTGCTGGTGATCGCGGTGCTGCTGCGCTTCATGGGCAGCTTCATGATCTATACCGAGCCATCCGTCGTCACCGGTGGAGGGCCTGGCGAGTCGACCAGCTTCCTGTCGCTCGATCTGGTCAAGATCGCCCTGGGACAGGTCGATCTCGGAAATGCGGCAGCTTTGTCGCTCGTCTACAACCTCATCACGCTGACGATCTGCTGGGTGTTCTTTACCGTCATGACCCAGATCGACCGTCGGAAGGACGTGTGATGCGTATCAACGGACGTTCCATCGGCATCGCGGCGTATCTGCTGG
>JBPBQO010000196.1:0-13625 GCA_050954785.1 Janthinobacterium lividum
ATCTCGGTGGGCCAACGTGACGGGCGGCTTCGGGTTGAAGATCGTTACGGGTGCAAGCAAAATTGAAATCGGATGCCAGCCTGAAGCGACAGATCGGTTTCAAAGCCGTGATGCGCCAAGCCATGGTGTAGCGACCGGTGGCTTCGGCTTGAAAGACGATCGATCAGGTCCGCAACCGACAAGCGTCCAGGCACGTTGGGAATCGGACGTGTGGCCACAAGCCTGTGTTCAACCGGAGAATGACGATGATATCGAAGCTTTCAGCATCTACCCTCGTAGCAATGATGGTTGGTGCGTTGCTGGCAGATGGCAACTCCGCTGTAGCGCAGACTGGAAAGACACCCAGCATTCCCTCGATGAGCCATGACCAAGCGGCGGCTGAAGGCAACAACAATCAGGCGGTTGCAACCACATCCGCCAACGCCATTAGGCCGGCAAAGGAGTCAAACAGCTTCACCCACAACCAGGCAAAGCACCGGATGGAAGCCGGTGGGTTCTCCAACATTTCAGATCTCAAGAAGGACAAGGACGGCGTCTGGCGTGCCAAGGCAAAGAAAAGCGGATCACCTGCGGAGCCGTGGCTCGATTACAAAGGCAACGTCGGCAACTAGCATTGCCGGGACATTTTCAGATCATGCGGTAGCTCAAGCCGTGATCTGCAGTACGAACATTGGATATATGGCATGGAGTGGGCGAACAGCCTACCTATGATGGCACCACGGGCAGGCTTGGCGATGGGGGTCCGGGGACAGGACGATCCATCTACTCCTGGCTCGCCCAGCGGGGCTTAGCGAGGCCAAGGTACTGCAGATAGGCAAGTGCAATGCAGGTCATGAGCGTGTGCCAGTGCAGTTCGATCGAGGACCATGCCTTAAAATGTCCCAGCTTGAGCTTGCGCTTAAATCGCTGGTGCAGCTATTCGCAAACCCATTGTGCCTTGATCGTTGCACCAGGATTGCCGTCAGAGCTGCCAAAGGGAAGATTGCTCAGATAGTATTTACGTTCGCTATCTCAGCGCCGTTTCCCGTCAGTTAGACTCTCCAGCTGAGCAGGTGTTGGTTGTTATCCAGACTGGGTCATCGCCGACCCGGATGGCGTTGCTGCGAACCGGACGGTATGGCCGCCTTTAGTGACCTCCGGATCATCCAAGGCGGCTTCCAGCCACATAACTTCCTGGGGGCTGCACTCTTGATCATGCAGGCCGCGACGATCGTGCGTACGATCCTGGGCATTTGACCAAACGCCCGCCAACCGGTCTCAGCCGAGGCTTGCTCGAGACAGACAGAGAGATGCAGCCTCGCGCTGCCGTCCCGATTCTACTAGAGTAGCCTCATGTTGAATGATTTTCTTCTGATCTACCTATTTATCGTCGCAGCGATCCTCTTCCGTATCACGATGCTTTTCGTTTCGATTCGGAACGAGAAGGCATTGCGCGCAAACGGTGCAACGGAATACGGGGCCACCAACTCTCGTATCCTCGCGATCGTTCACACAGGGTTTTACCTTGCAGCCGTTGTCGAGTGGTCGCTTCGGCATACACGAATCGACGATATCAGCGTTGCCGGGTTCGGGCTGTATGTGTTTGGTATTTTCTTTCTGCTGGTGGTGGTCCACCTGCTTGGTCGGCTATGGACGGTCAAACTCCTCATCGCGCACAATCATGTATTGACAACCCATCCGCTGTTTCGCCTCGTCCGCCACCCGAATTATTATTTGAACATACTTCCTGAGCTTATCGGATACGGCCTAGTGCTGCATTCGTACTTTACTATTCTGATCGGACTCCCGATCTACCTAGTGCCGCTCATTGCTCGCATAAAGTTGGAGGAGAAAGTAATGAGGAATACTTTTTCGGAATACTGACTTCATTTTTTCTGTCTGCCATAGGTAAGCTCCATCCGATCTGAGCTAGCTATCGAAAAAAGGAGGCCGACTGTCATTGCGGATGTGCGTGTCGCGCCGCGACGCGAATGCGGAATGTAGGGAACAAGTCAAAGAATGCCTCTCGCTTTTTATTGCAGGTCCGGTAGCAAGACGATTAGCCGAAGAAACGAACGCTGCCGGGCCGACTCGCTGCGGGCTAGCTGCTGCGACGAGACTGGTCACCGATCCTCGACTCGATAAACAGCTATTATTATCATCGTCGTTGATGACTCACTCCCATTCTGCCAAGACAAGTCAGATTTCCTGATGATCCTCAGTTGAAGTCGACGTTACCCCAGCCGCAAGTTCCACAATCGGATCATGCCTAATGGCCTTTAGAAAGAAAATAAATGCAAAGATGTCGCCTATATGGAATTCTGACGATCGGCCTGGCGAGCAGTGCACTGTTCCACCCCGCTATAGCCGCAGAGAAGTGGGTTGCAGATCATAACCAGTGCAACAATCGAACCAGCACTATCGATATAACGTCCTGCATCAATGCGCGAACTGAAATCTGGGACCAAAGGCTTAACCAGGCTTACAAAGCACTGACCGCGATGCTTGCCGAAGAGCCATCAACGAAAAACCGAGTGGCGCCGCTGCAATCCGCCCAAAGGGCGTGGGTCAAGTATCGGGATGCCAACCGCGCATACTACAATGCGCAGGAGGGCACGATACGCTCGGTGGACGTGTCCCAATCCATGCAGAGAATGACTCAGGACCGTGCCATCGAATTGCAGGGAGAGGGGCCGCAATAGACCAACTCGGCCGAGGCGCTCCCCCAATGCGGTCAGCTCGATGACCCATCCTGCCGGTCGACACCTAATGCCAGCCTGGCCTTCATGTCAGCGAGAGAAGTTGCCGCGAGTGCCACCCGCATAGCTGTCTCCGCACCGGAAAAGACTTCGCCGAACAACCAGTGAACCTGACCGCCAACTGGACAATCCGGGTCCGGCGTTGCGTGCAGCGGCAGCAGTGGCGGCGCCGGGGCTGGATGCACCGCACACCAGACGTCGTCCAGGCTGATTGCGGAGGCTTCGCGTCCCAGCGATGCTCCGCCCTGCCCGCGACGGACATGGACCAGGCCGGCACGGGCCAGCATTCGCATGATGCGGCGAACCACCACCGGGTTGGTGTTCACGCTGACGGCGATGCGCGGACTGGTCAGCCGGCCGACGGGCTCGGTCGCCATCAGCAGCATGATGTGGGTGGCGACAGAAAACCGTGTTGCAATCATGATGGTGCTGTAAGCCGGATCGGCGTTCATGGTTCATCGGGGATATTCACGGCTTGCGGCGATACCCTCGCCGGCGGCATGAAGATCCGGCCATGAACATGCTGCCGCCCGAGCCCCTCGCTCCCGATACGCCGTTCAGCGATCCGCTGATGCCGGCAGCGCCGGAACTGATCGGGCTGCCCGAAAATCAGTTGGCGATCCGACGCGCAACGACAATGCTGTGTGGACGGCTTGCCTGGGTGGTGCTGCACGAGGTGCCGCTGCCGAACGGGCGGCGCGCCGACATGCTGGCACTCAGGCCGGATGGCGGCTTCGTGTGCATCGAGGTGAAGTCCGGACCGCGCGACTTCCTGACCGACGGCAAATGGCCGGAATACCGCCCTTACTGCGACGCGCTGTATTTCGCGGTGGATGACGGCTTTCCGCAGGAGCTGTTGCCGGACGATGTCGGCGTGATGGTCGCCTGCATCGGGCCGCACTGCCTGCCCAAGGGGGTGACTGCCGACGCCGACCTGCTGCGCGAGGCGCCGACCCACCGCCTCGCCCCGGCAACCCGGCGAGCGCTGATGCAGCGGTTCGCCACCATCGCCGCCAGCCGGCTGGCGGCTTTGGAAGACCCGGCGATCACTGCGTCGCTGCGGGCAGCGCTCCGTGTCGAATAGCGGGCAGCGCTGCGTGTCGAGTAGCGGGCAGCGCTCCGCGTCGCGTAGCAGCACGCTTCCCCTGGTCCGACCGGGCCAACACATGCGAGATTGCGCCGCATGACATCCGTATCCTCGCAGCCTCCCCTCGAACTCCGACGCCGGTTCGAGGCCGCCCGTATCGTGGTCGCCGAAGCAGCCGAGATGGCCATGCGCATGCGGCCGCCTTCCGGTGGACCGACTGCCACCCAGAAGGGTGCGCAGGACTGGCTGACCGAGGCCGACGGCGCGGTCGAGGCGCTGATCGCCGAACGAATCGGCGCGCTGTTCCCGGATGACGGCTTCCAGGGCGAGGAAACCGGACGCACGCGCGACGGCGCATTCCACTGGGTGGTCGATCCGATCGACGGCACCTCGAACTACGCACGCGGCCGCAACCGTTGGTGCGTGTCGCTCGGCCTGCTCGAGCATGACCGGCCGGTTGCCGGCATTCTGGCGGCACCGGCCCTGGGCGAGACCTATGCGGCACTGCGCGGCATGGGCGCCACGCTCAACGACATGCCGATCCAGGCGTCCCCGGTAGTCGATCCGGCTCGTGCGATGATCGAGGTGGGCTGGGGACCGCGCGTGCCGGTGCCCGAGTTTATCGCCACGATCGACCGGGTGATGACGCTGGGCGCGATGCCGCGCTCGAGCGGATCCGGTGCGCTGGCCCTGGCCGACGTCGCGTGCGGCCGGCTCGACGGATATATCGAGCTCTCCATCCATGTCTGGGACGTGGCGGCGGCGCTGGCGATCCTGGCAGAAACTACGGCCATGGTGTCCCCGTTCCTGCGCGACGGTGGGCTTGAACGCGGCATTCCGATCCTGGCGGTGGCACCGGGGATCGCGTCCGCGTTGGCCGAGGCCGCCCGCATCCGGCTGGATTAGCTGGATGAACTATTGCGCGAAGCTGGCAGCACAGGCCATTGTTTCGGCACAATTTCGGCGCGAGTCGAACCGAGATATTCAGGGACCACCAGAATGCCCATGAGCCGTGCCACATCCAGCATCCGCCGTGGGCTGGCTCGTATCCTGTCGACGAACCTGATCACCGGAAGCGTAGTCGCCGGCCTGATGGTAGCGGCGGGCGCGGTTCCGGGTGCCAGGGCACAGAGCGAACGTGCCCAGCAGCAGCAGCAGCTGGTCGATCGCTCGACCCTGGCGGTGCAGGACGTGCTGGCCTGGAAGCAGAATGGCGGCACCGCGCAGAACCTGCTGCGGAAAGCCAAGGGCGTGATGATCTGCCCGAGCATCTTCCGCATGAGCTTCCTGTTCGGCGGTTCGGGCGGCGGCTGCGTGCTGCTGTCGCGCGATGCTGCCGGATCGTTCTCTGCACCGGCCTTCTACTCGATGGGCTCGGGCAGCTTCGGCCTGCAGGCCGGTATCCAGGACGCCGAGCTGGTGATGTTCATCATGACCCATCGCGGCCTGACCGCGATCATGGACAGCCAGTTCAAGTTCGGCGCCGACGCCTCGATCGCCTTCGCGACGTTGGGTGCGGGCATGGAAGGATCGACCACAGCGGCATTCCGGGCGGATATCGTCGCGGTCGAGAAAGCCAAGGGCCTGTTCGCCGGCATCTCGCTGCAGGGCAGCATGATGAGCTCGGACAGCGTGGGCAATCGCGCCTACTACAACCAGCCGGTCGGCCCGGAGGACATCGTGGTGGCGATGCGGGTCAACAATCCCGGTGCCGACCCGCTACGTGCTGCGCTGATGCATTTCAGCACCCCGCAGGGTCAGCCGCAGCAGGTTCCGGCCTATGGACAGGGCGCGCCCGGTGGAGGCTATGCGCAACCGTCGAACGAGAATGGCCCGATGCAACTGGCCCCGACCGGTCCGGTCCAGCAGCAGTCGTTGCCGCCGCCGCGCTAAAGGCGGCGGCGGCCGAATCAGGTAGTTTCCTCATCGAGCTTCAGCGTCGACATGTCGATTACGTAGCGGAAGCGGGCCTCGCCTTTGATCACGTGAGCGTAGGCCTGGTTGATCTCCTGGATCGGGATCACCTCGATATCCGGGCCGATCCCGTGCTCGGCGCAGAAGTCGAGCACAGCCTGGGTCTCGGCGATGCTGCCGATCAGCGAGCCGGCAACGCTCTTGCGATGCATCACCCGCTCCTGGTTGTTCTCCGGAGGCAAGGGCTCGAGCGCACCGACGATGGCCAGCGTGCTGTCGCGCTTGAGCATCTTCACGAACGGATTGACGTCGTGTTTCTCGGGCACCGTGCTCAGAATGAAGTCGAAACTGTTCGATAGCGACGTCATCGTTTTCTTGTCGCTTTCCAGCACCGCGGTGACGCCGAGCTTTTTCGCCTCCTCGAGCTTTTCCGCAGTACGAGTGAATAGCGTGACCTCGGCGCCCATCGCCTTGGCGATCTTGGCGGCCATGTCGCCGAGCCCGCCGAAGCCGACGATGCCGACCTTGTCGCCCGGCTTGACGCCCCAATGCATCAGTGGCGAATAGGTGGTGACGCCGGCACACAGGATCGGCGCCGCGACTTCCGGCTTCAGCGAAGCCGGGATCTTCAGGACGAAATCCTCGGAGACGACGATCGAGCTCGAATAGCCGCCATAGCTGTTGTCGCGGCCGTACATGTTGATGCCGCCCGGCGCCATCTTTGCCGGTATCATCGGGCCGTTATAGGTGGCGAGCCAGCCGTTCGGGCCTTCGCAATAATTCTCCTCGTGCGCATGGCAGGGCTCGCAGACGCGGCAGCTATCGATCATGCAGCCCACGCCGACGATGTCGCCGACCGCATGCCTGCCGACCGACGTGCCGACGCGCGTGACCCGGCCGACCACTTCATGGCCGGGCATGCACGGATAGACGGTGTTCGACCACTCGTTCTTGACCTGGTGGATGTCCGAATGACACACGCCGCAGAACATCACCTCGATCTCGATCTCGGATGCCGTCGGCTCGTCGCGCTCGAATACGATCGGTTTCAGGCGGCTGTAGGAATGCTGCGCGGCATAGCCGATTGCCTTGGTCATGCGATTGCCTCGATGATTGCTTGTTCGGGTGTGACTACTTGGGATGGAAACGGAACAACTGGGTTTCGGTGATGCCCGGTCCCTGCCATGCCTTCATCTCGGGAATATGCGAGGCGGTCACGTAGATCGCGCCGTCCGGGCCTTCCGCCATGCTGTCCGGCCAGAACAGTCGCGGGTCCTGCACCAGCACGGTGAAGCTGCCGTTAGTTTCCATCCGCTTGACCGAGAATTCCTCGGCGCTGGTCAGCAGCATTCCATGCCTGCGGCTGAACCAGTAGCCGTCTGTCACGAAGGTCCGGGCCACCACCTGCACCTGCGCGCCGAGGTGTGCCGGCGACAGCGACGCATCGAACAAGGCGGCCAAAGGCAGGCGATACATCGTGTGGCCGGTGGTCGCCTGCCAATGGAGATAACGATCCTGCCCGTCGATCAGCAGGCCGTCGGCGGAGAAATGCGCCGGCTGCCCGTCCAGCATCCGCAACGGCTTGCCGTTCACGGTGATGGTGACGGTCGGGTCGAACTGGGTGGACGGATGGTTGACGAGAACCTGCCGGGCGACACCGCTTTCCACGTCGAGCACGACCAGGGAGCCGGGATTGCCCGAGTTGGTGATGACCGCGCGCCTGCCGTCCGACGTGAACCGGATGTCGTTCAGGTAGCTGCCCTGCGGCGCCACCCTGGTATCGAAATGGTAGACGCGTTTCACCGTATTGGTCGCGAGGTCGATGCAGACGAGCTTGGGTCCGCCCGGCACGATGAAGGTGAGACCTGGTGCCGCCGGGTCGAGCACCCAGAGATGGCCCTGGGCATCGACCGTCACGCTCTGGACGCACACGAAGCTCGATCCGGCTTTTTTGGCACCGTCGGGGTCGGCATTGCGGAAGCTGTTCCAGGCGGCGTCGGGAAACGGCTTCAGGCTGCCGTCGGCGCCGACTTCGGCCACCGAAATCGACACATCCTCCTCCCAGCGCGGGAAGTTTACGAAGATCCGGCCAGTCGGGGAAACGGCGACGCCGGTGACCTGCTTCGGGCTGGTGAAGCGCGCGACGAGCTCGAGCGAGGACGAGCCGGTTGCCGCGCGGGCGCTGGAGACCGGCATGATCGTAGACAGGACGGAGGTAGCTGCCATTCCGACAAGGATGTCGCGCCGGCGGGGCTGGGAACTGAATTCATGCATTCGCGGCATCCATCATCTGTGGGTCGATAATCTCCCCGCATGATCACAGTTTCGCCGCATGAGACATTCGGATACCCTGCCTCACAATTTTGTGTGATATTAGCTGGACAACAGACCGGAGCGTGCGGACTTCTTCACCCGGACTCACCGTGCTTCCAAGTGCGTGCTTCCACCGGCCAGGACGGAAAATGTCGATAGCAACCTGCAGCGACCACGAGGCACGATCGCAGCATGGCTTGACGGCACCGGATCCGCTTGCCGACAGTCATCTGGACAGGCTCACGCGGATCGCGTCCGAGGCTCTGCTCATGCCGATGGCCATGGTGAACCTGCTCGATGGCGATCGGTTACGGGTCAGGTCGGGGTTCGGACTCGGCGTTTACGAACACGACCTGCAGGATCCGCCCTTCTGCCGGCATGTCATACAGAGTGATCAGAGGCCGCTGATCGTTCCCGATGCGCGGGCCGATCCGAGCTATGCCGCAAGTGCGTTGTCGGCAGGGTGTCTCGGTCTGCGCTTTCAGGCCGGCGTGGCGATTACGGATGCGCAGGGCCAGACCCTGGGCACATTATGCGTCTTCGACACCTGCCCCCGTAACTTGGACGAGCATGCCGTCGGCATCCTTCTCGATATCGCTGCCGCCATCGGAGCCAGGCTCGACTTCTACCGGCTGAAAGCAGCGTTCGAGGAGAGCGAGCTTCATTACCGTCATGCACTGGAACTCAATCCGCAGATGCCGTGGACCGCATCCGCGGACGGCATCGTCGATGAAACCAGCCTGCGCTGGCGGGCCATGATGGGCGAGCCTGCAGACAACGCTACCCCGCTTGGATGCTGGCCCTCCAGGTTTCATCCCGACGAGACCGTCCACGTCATGGCCGCATGGTGGAAGTCGGTCACGGACGGCGCGTCGTATGACGTCGAATGCCGCCTGCGTATCGGTGACACACTCTATCGGTGGTTTCGCATCCGCGCCGCCGCCAGGCGCGATGACGATGGGCATATCGTGCGATGGTACGGAACGACCGAGGATATCCAGGACCAGAAAACCACCGACCTTGCGCTGATCGAAAGCGAGCGGCAGCTGCGCTTCACGCTCGAGAATGCAAAGCTCGGAACCTGGAATCTGGATCTCGTCACCAAATATTTGAAATGCTCGCCGCTCTGCGCCGCCTGCTTCGGGTTCGAGCGAGTGGACGAGGAAACCGGCTACGAGCAGTTGCTGTCGGTGGTGCATCCGCTGGACGAAGCCGTTCGGCGCGAGGCGGTCGAGATCGCCCTGGCACGGCACGAGGACCTCAGTGTCGAGTATCGCAACATCTGGGCGGACGGCAGCACGCACTGGGTCAGAATCACCGGTCATGGCATCTATGACCAGTCCGGCCAGCCGATCCGGATGGTCGGATTGGCGTTCGACATCACCGAGCAACGACGGGACGAGGAGAAACGGGCACGCGCGGAAGCGCGAATCCGGTATCTCGCCTACCATGATCCGCTGACCGGCCTCGCCAATCGCCGGCTTCTGCATGACCGTCTGAACGAAACCGTTCCGGATGCACGCGAAAGGTCGCTGCTGGCGTTGCTATGCATCGACATCGATCAGTTCAGGGCGATCAACGACACGCTGGGCCACGATGTCGGCGACCGGCTGCTGCTGCATGCCGCCGACCGGCTGCGCACCTGTGCCGGACCGACCGATACCGTCGCCCGCTATGGCGGCGACGAATTTGCCTTCCTGGTCACCGATGTGCGCAGCGATGCCGACATCGACCAGCTCGTGGTCCGCATCCAGAAGGCGCTGGCGAAGCCGTTCGAGGTCGAGCAGCACACGGTTCTGCTGACCGCCAGCATCGGCATCGCATTCTCTCCCGATCATGCGGTGGATGCCGAGCAGTTGCTTCGCAACGCCGACACGGCCCTCTACCGCGCGAAATCCTCGGGACGAAGCAGCTCCCGTGTCTTCGAAGCCGAGATGGACACGCTGATGCAGGCGCGCCAAGCCCTCAAGATCCGGCTGCGCGATGCACTGACCAAGAACCAGTTCAGGCTTTTCTATCAGCCGCTGCTCGATGTCGCGACAGGGCGGGTCGACAGTTTCGAGGCACTGCTGCGATGGCAGCATCCGGAACGCGGCCTGCTTTCGCCCAGCGAATTCATTCCCGCGGCCGAGGAGACCGGCTGGATCGTTTCGATCGGACGCTGGGCGCTCCAGGAAGCGTGCCGCGAGGCAATGAACTGGCCGAGCAAGATCGGCGTCGCGGTCAACCTGTCCGCAATCCAGTTCGGCTTCGCGACATTGACCACGGACGTCATCGCCGCCCTCGAACAATCGGGATTGCCCGCAAACCGGCTGGAACTGGAAGTCACCGAGACCCTGCTGATCCAGGACAACGAGACCAACACGACGATCCTCAGAAGCCTGAGCGAGCTCGGCGTACGCATTGCGCTCGACGATTTCGGTACCGGCTACTCATCGCTCAGTTATCTGCGCAGCTTCCGCTTCGACAAGATCAAGATCGACCGGTCGCTGATCACCACCCTGGCCGAGCCGCCGGACGGCGACGCCGTCATGAATGCCATCGTCGGCCTTGGACGAAGCCTGTCGATCGCCACCACTGCGGAAGGCATCGAGACCGACGCGCAGTTCGATCTGGTCCGTGCGTATGGCTGCACCCAGGCACAAGGCTTCCTGTTCAGCGAGCCGGTGCCCGCCCTGGAGGTCCCCGGCCTGATCGAACGGCTCAACAGCCGATAACGACGTGTTGTCAGTCAGGCGAGATTGATTGCTTCATTATTTGGTAACGTAATTCTAACGATTTCAGTCATAATAGGCATCCTTATCCCACGAGGTCGGCATGCCGCGACTACGTTGGCAGCTCTACCGATCGCCAGGACCGCCTCACCCGCTGCGTGCCGCGGTTGTGCTGGTCGTCGTTTTTACGGTCCTCGTGTTCATCGCCCGGTTCGCTTTTATCGATCGTAACGACAGCACCGTCTTCTGGCCGGCGAACGGCGCGCTCGTGGTGGCACTCCTGTCGCTTTCCTGGCGCCTTTCCGTCCCGGTACTCGTCGCCTGCCTGTCCGTGAACCTCGCCGTTAACGTGTTTTCCAACTACAGCCTGTTCGACGATGTCCGGTTTTCGATCCTGAACATCGCCGTCAGTCTCACCGTGGCGCTGCTCACCCGCAACCTCTGCGGCGCCAGGATCGACCTTTCGCGCTTCCGGCGAATGACCATTTTCGGGATCATCGCGTTCGGTGCAGCTGGGCTGGAGGCGACACTGGGCGAGTTGATCGACCGGAATGCAACCATCTGGACCGTATCCTTTAGCGACACGCTGCAATGGACCCTCTGCGACGGCTTCGGACTGCTCATCGCGACACCGGCGATCCTGCTTTGCATCGCCGGTGCCGACGATGCCTACCCGTGCGATGCCGGACGTCTCGAACGCTGGCTTCTCCTCACCACGACCGCCTGCCTGACCGCCGTATCGTTCTACGTGGCGCGGTCCCCGACATTCATGCTGATCTATCCGCTACTCATCCTGACGGCCTTTCGGGCCGGACCACGCTGGGTCCTCGCCTCGATCCTGATCACGTCGCTGATCTCGAGCGCGCTGACCATCCATGGCTACGGGCCGATCGCGCTCCTATCATCGCACAGCGTCATGCTCGACCAGGGCATGGCCCAGCCGTTCCTCATCTCGATCTTCCTCTGCGCCGTTCCCGCCAACAATGCGCTCGGTGAGAAGAGCCGCTCGGTCCGGCGCATGCTGCAGATGAAGGAGGCGGTCGAGCATGCCGCAACCCATGACACCCTCACCACCCTGGTCAACCGTGACCTGTTCCGCGTCCGCCTGGGCAATCTGCTTAGAAACGGCGATGGATTCGTCGTGCTCTATGTCGATCTCGACCGGTTCAAGCTGGTCAACGACACGATGGGACACAGTGCCGGCGACCAGTTGTTGCGTACGTTCAGCGCGCGCATGCTGACGATCGTCGATCGCACTGTGACCGTCGCACGGTTCGGCGGCGACGAGTTCGCGATGCTGGTGCCGTATCGTCCAAGCCAGACAGAACTCGAAAAGATCTGCCACAGCATTATCGACGTGGCGCGTGCACCCTTCCTCCTCGCCACAGGACCTGCCCATGTCAGCGCCAGCATCGGCGTGGCTCTGGGTCCGGGCAGCGCCTCCGACGTGAGCGAGCTCATGCGTCGCGCCGACATCGCCCTCTACGCCGCGAAAGCCGCAGGACGCGACGGATATTGCCTGTTCTGTAAAGAGCTCGACCGGATGTCACGCGACCGGGTCGAACTCAAGGCCGACCTCGAAGCCGCACTTACCAGCTTCGATCAGTTCAGGCTCGTCTACCAGGTCAAGGTCGGGGCCGACGACGTGGTGAGGGGAGTCGAAGCCCTTCTGCGCTGGCACCATCCGACACGGGGCGAGGTACCGACGCAGGACGCCATCGAGCTTGCCGAGGAAATGGGACTGATCATTCCGCTAGGAGCGTGGGTCCTGCGCGAGGCGCTCGGTTTCGCCGCACGCTGGCCTACGCTCACCGTTGCGATCAACGTCTCGCCCGTGCAGTTGCGTCATCGGGATTATGTCAGCGGTGTGCTGGAGCTTCTCCGGACCTCACCCATCGGCCAGGGCAGGATAGAGCTCGAAATCACCGAGACCGCGCTCATGGACGACATCGACGGCACGGCCGGCAAGCTCGCCACCCTGCGTGCGGCCGGCCTGCGCATCGCGCTCGACGATTTCGGCACCGGCTTTTCTTCGCTTCGTCATCTCCATCGCTGCGTGGTGGACCGTGTCAAGATCGACCGCTCCTTCGTCGAGGCGCTGAGTCAGAGTGAGAAGGCAGCCGCCATTGTCCGCGCCGTCATCCAGCTTGGCCATGCCATGGGCCTGCAGGTGACCGCCGAAGGGGTCGAGACCGAGGCACAGCGGCTGTTCCTGCTGGCGGCGGATGTCGACGAGTTGCAGGGCTATGTCTTCGCGCAGCCAGTCGCCGAAGCCCTCCTCACCATGATCCAGGACCAACGCCGCCCCTGGTCCTTGGAAGGCAGTCAGACGCCCGACCCCGTTCCGTCGGATGATCGGGCGCAGACCGGCCCATCCCGCACATCGGGGATGGCCGCATAAGCCGGGTCCAGGTGCCGGTGCTTATCCGGCCGACGGCACGAACGTGCCGAGCGCCTTCGGCCAGGGACCACGGGTGGTGTCCAGCCCGCTGACCGGAGGCAGCTTCACCGCGCTGCCGCCGGCGGCAGCCTGGTAGATCGCCGCCATGATCTTCATGTCCTGCAAGCCTTCGGCACCGGGCGTGCGCGGCTCCTGGTTGGCATGCAGGGATGCGGCGAATGCATCCATCTCGTGGGCAAACTGGCTTTTCGGCGAGAAGCGGCGGCTGTCGGTCGAACTGGCCAGTCCTGCCTTGCGGTTGATGCCCAGGGTGAGGTTGTCGTACCCGAACGCCGGATCGAGACCGAACCAGCCGGTTTCGGCATGCACCCGCAGGAACCGACTCTCGTGGAAGCTGTAGCCGGAGGTGCCGCTGGCAACGACTCCGCTCGGGAACCGCAGGGTGAACATCGCGATGT
>JBPBQO010000197.1:0-13501 GCA_050954785.1 Janthinobacterium lividum
CGCCGCAACGGACGCAGCTTCAAGATCGCACGCCGCGAAATCATCGTCGACCAGTCCACCATGGGCATGTCAAACCTCGCTATCTTCCTCTGATCGAGCGACAGGGTCGGGCAGGCTGAGCCCGGCCCAATCCCGTTCGCCGACCTATCCGATCATGACGATGCTGCGCCGCCGTTTGTCCTGAAGCCGGCGATCATCGCGGACGAGATCCGTCGATCCCCTCTGCCGTCGTCGATGATCGCAACTATATCCTCCCTCTTTCATGTTCTGTTCGCCAATCGCTTCGAGGTCAGCGCGATGCTGCCCGGGTCGTCCCGGGGCCGGGGTGGGTCCTGTCCTTGGTTAGGTTGCGGATGCGGGACTGTCCGACAGGTTGAACCGGTTGGTCTGGCCGGGTGCCAGCGAGCCGCGTGGCATGTTGCATACGCGACCGGCTCGGCGCTCGATGGGCGACCAGGATACGATCAGGAACCGGTGGGCTAGCATGCGTAAGTCGGACAAGGTCATCATCACCTGCGCGGTCACCGGCGCGATCCATACGCCGTCGATGTCGGACGCGCTTCCGGTCACGGCACGGGAGATCGCCGATGCCGCGATCGGCGCGGCGGAGGCCGGTGCTGCCATCGTTCATCTGCATGCGCGCGATCCGCAGACCGGAGCGCCGGACCAGTCGCCGCATCTGTTCAAGCCGTTCCTGGACTCGATCAAGCAGCATTCGAACGTGGTCCTGAATCTCACCACCGGCGGTGCGCCGTGGATGAAGATCGAGGACCGCATCATGCCGGCGATGACCTACAAGCCCGAGGTCGCGTCGTTGAACATGGGCTCGATGAATTTCGGGCTGTTCCCGATGCTCAAGCGCTTCAAGACCTTCAAGCACGACTGGGAAGAGAAGGCGCTCGAGGCGTCACGCGACCTGGTGTTCCGCAACAGCTTCATGGACATCGAGAAGCTGCTGATCGCGCTCAACGAGTTCGACACCCAGTTCGAGTTCGAATGCTACGACACCAGCCACCTCTACAACCTGGCGCATTTCATCGATCAGGGACTGGTGAAGCCGCCGTTCTTTGTCCAGACGGTATTCGGCATCCTCGGTGGCATCGGCGCCCATCCCGAAGACGTCATGCACATGAAGCGGACCGCCGACCGGTTGTTCGGCGACCAGTACGAGTGGTCGGTGCTCGGCGCCGGCCGCCACCAGATGAACATCGTCGCGATGTCGGCCTCGATGGGCGGCCATGTGCGGGTGGGCCTCGAGGACAGCCTGTGGGTCGGGCGCGGCAAGTTCGCGGAGTCGAACGCGCAACAGGTTCGCCTGGCCCGACAGATCATCGAGGGACTGGGGCGCGAGATCGCCACCCCGGACGAGGCGCGCGCGATCCTGGCACTCAAGGGTGCCGAGCGCACGGCGATATGAACAGAGGTAACAATGTCCCGCTTACTGAATAAGGTCGCGCTCATTACAGGTGCCAGCGCCGGCATCGGTGCGGAAACGGCACGCCGGTTCGCAGCAGAAGGTGCCAAGGTCGTGGTTGCCGGCTTTCGCGAGGGTGAAGCCGACAACACGGTCGCGCAGATCGTCACCGCGGGCGGTAACGCCGTATCAGCGTCCGGCGACCTCACGCGTGAGGCCGATATCCAGGCGTTGGTCGAGACCGCGATACGTGCGTATGGCCGGATCGACATCCTGCACAGCAATGCGGCCCTCACCGATCCGGTCGCGCTCGCGCAGGACGGCGACGTCGTTTCGGTCACGCCCGAGTTGTGGGATCGGACGTTCGCGATCAATCTGCGCGCGCCGGCGCTGCTCTGCCGCCATGTGATTCCGCACATGCTTCGCACCGGTGGCGGCTCGATCATCATGACCGGTTCCGGCAAGGGCGTTCAGGGCGACATCATGAATACGGCCTATGGCGCGACAAAGGCCGGGCTGATCAACCTCGCCAAGAACGTTGCTGCTCAGTACGGCAAGCAAGGTATCCGCTCCAACATTCTCGTCGTCGGGCTGGTCATGACCGAAGCGCTGGACAAGGGCGTACCGCTGCCGCTGCAGGAGGTCTTCAAGTCGCACCATCTGACGCCGTTCCTCGGCACGCCACGTCATGTCGCGGATGCCGCGCTGTTCCTGGCTTCGGAGGAGTCTGCCTTCGTCACCGGGCAGGAATTGTATGTCGATGGTGGCTTTACCAGCCACAGTCCGGTGCTGGCCGATCTGCAGCGTTTCATGAGCCAGCAGCCACAATGAAGAAACGGCACGGCCGGCTTTCGCATCGCGATGCGGAATAGCTTCACCGTGCAGGAACTACGATCCCGGTCCGCCCTGCGCGGACCCATCATGCTAGCCGGGCCATGCCCAATGATGAATTGCGAGCCTGTATCATGAAGACATTGAATCATTTCGTCGGTGGAAAAGCGCAGGAAGGCACCTCCGGCCGTTATGCCGACGTATTCGATCCCAACACCGGGGAGGTGCAGGCGCGGGTGGCACTTGCGAGCAAGTCCGAGGTCGAGGCGGTGATTGCCAACGCCGCCGCGGCGCAGCCGAAATGGGCGGCGATGAACCCGCAGCGCCGGGCGCGGGTAATGATGAAATTCCTCGAGCTTGCCAACAAGGACATGGAAAACCTGGCGCGGCTGCTGTCGTCGGAGCACGGCAAGACGGTGCCCGATGCCAAGGGCGACATCCAGCGTGGCCTGGAGGTGATCGAGTTCGCGATCGGTATCCCGCATCTGCTCAAGGGCGAATACACCGAGGCTGCTGGAACCGGCATCGACGTCTATTCGATGCGCCAGCCGCTCGGCGTGGTGGCCGGCATCACCCCGTTCAATTTCCCGGCGATGATTCCGCTTTGGAAATGCGGCCCGGCGTTGGCCTGCGGCAACGCGATGGTGCTGAAGCCGTCGGAGCGCGATCCGTCCGTTCCTTATCGCATCGCCGAACTGTTTCTCGAGGCGGGCTTGCCGCCCGGCGTGCTGAACGTCGTTAACGGCGACAAGGAAGCGGTCGATGCGATCCTGCACGATCCGCGCATCAAGGCGGTCGGCTTCGTCGGCTCGACTCCGATCGCGCACTACATCTATTCCACGGCGACCGCGAACGGAAAGCGCGCGCAGTGCTTCGGTGGCGCCAAGAACCACGCCATCATCATGCCCGATGCCGACCTGGACCAGGTCACCGACGCGCTGATCGGCGCCGGCTACGGTTCGGCGGGCGAGCGGTGCATGGCGATCTCGGTGGCGGTGCCGGTAGGCAAGGCGACTGCGGACGCGCTCATCGCCAAGCTGATCCCGAAGGTCGAGGCGTTGCGCGTCGGGTTGTCGTCGGATGCGGATGCGGATTACGGGCCGATGGTGACGCAGGCCGCCGCCGACCGGGTCACCGACTACGTCAATATCGGCGTCGAGGAAGGCGCGGAACTGCTGGTCGACGGGCGCGGCTTCAAGCTGCAGGGCTACGAGAACGGTTTCTTCGTCGGTGGCAGCCTGTTCGACAACGTCACCCCGGACATGCGGATCTACAAGGAAGAGATCTTCGGCCCGGTGCTGACGGTGGTGCGCGCCGACACTTACGAGGACGCCCTGCGACTGCCGAACGAGCATCAGTACGGCAACGGCGTGGCGATCTTCACGCGCGACGGCGACACGGCGCGCGACTTCGTCAGCCGGGTGCAGGTCGGCATGGTCGGGGTGAACGTGCCGATCCCGGTGCCGATCGCGTACCACACGTTCGGCGGCTGGAAGGATTCCGGGTTCGGCGATCTCAACCAGCATGGGCCGGACTCGATCAAGTTCTATACCAAGACCAAGACCGTGACCTCGCGCTGGCCGTCTGGTGTCAAGGACGGCGCCAGCTTCGTCATTCCGACGATGAACTAGCCCGATCGGCAGACGAGGCAGGCCATGGACAGCTTTCCCGAGGTTTCGGTCGATACCCAGTTCGCTCTGAACGAGGATCAGCTTGCCATTCGCGAGATGGCCCAGGGTTTCGCGCAGGATCGGCTCGCGCTGAACGCCGTCGAATGGGACCAGACCAAGCATTTTCCGGTGGACGTGCTGCGGGAGGCAGCGGCGCTCGGCATGGGCGGGATCTATTGCCGCGAGGATGTCGGCGGGTCTGGCCTGAAGCGGCTCGATGCGACGATCATCTTCGAGGCGCTGTCCACCGGCTGTCCGTCGATCGCTGCCTATATCTCGATCCACAACATGGTCGCCTCGATGGTGGACCGCTACGGCACCGAGGCGCAGCGCCGCGCTTACGTGCCGAAGCTGGCGGCAATGGACTGGCTCGGCAGCTACTGCCTGACCGAGCCGGGCTCGGGCTCGGATGCGGCGTCGCTGTCGAGCAAGGCGGTGCGCGACGGCGACCAGTACGTGCTGAACGGAGTAAAGCAGTTCATCTCCGGTGCCGGGGTCGCGGACGTCTATGCGATCATGGTCCGGACCGGGATCGAGGGTCCGAAAGGCATCTCCTGTGTGCTGGTCGAGCGCGACACGCCGGGCCTGTCGTTCGGCGCCAACGAAAAGAAGATGGGCTGGAACGCCCAGCCGACCCGCCAGGTCGTCCTGGAAGACGTCCGTGTTCCGGTCGAGAACCTGCTCGGCATGGAAGGCCAGGGCTTCGCCATTGCCATGGCCGGCCTGGACGGGGGCCGGCTGAATATCGGCGCCTGCTCGATCGGCGGCGCGCAGGCAGCGATCGAGAAGAGCATTGCCTACCTGACCGACCGCAAGGCGTTCGGCGGCAAGCTGATCAACCAGCAGGCACTGCAGTTCCGGTTGGCCGACATGGCCACCGAGCTGGAGGCGGCGCGGACCTTGCTGTGGCGGGCCGCCTCCGCGCTCGACGCGAAAAACCCGCGGGCAACCCGGCTCTGCGCGATGGCCAAGCGCTTTGCCACCGATACCGGTTTCAATGTCGCCAACGAGGCGCTGCAGCTGCATGGCGGCTACGGCTATCTGGCGGAATACGGGATCGAAAAGATCGTGCGCGATCTGCGCGTGCATCAGATCCTCGAAGGCACGAACGAGATCATGCGGGTGATCGTCGCGCGCGGCCTGATCAATGAAGGATTATAGAACATGGCGACGATCGGCTTCATCGGCCTGGGCAACATGGGCGGCCCGATGGCCGCCAACCTCGTGAAGGCACACCACACGGTGCTGGGGTTCGACCTGGTGCCGGCCGCGCGCGAGGCGGCAGCGTCCGCCGGCGTGACGATCGCCGCGACCGCCGAGGATGCAGTGCGCGAAGCGGATATCGTGATCACCATGCTGCCGAACGGCAAGCTGGTGACCCAGCTCTATGCCCAGTTGCTGCCGGCGGCTCCTAAGGGCGCCCTGTTCATCGACAGTTCGACCATCGACGTCGAGAGCGCCCGCCGGGCGCACGCGGCGGCCGGGGCGGCGGGCATGCGCTCGGTCGATGCGCCGGTGTCCGGCGGCACGAGCGGTGCGGCGGCCGGAACGTTGACCTTCATGGTCGGCGGTGCGGCCGATGCTGTGCAGGCAGCGCAGCCGGTGCTGGAACTGATGGGCAAGACCGTCGTGCCCTGCGGCGAGGCGGGCGCCGGTCAGGCGGCCAAGCTGTGCAACAACATGATCCTGGGCATCTCGATGATCGCGGTCAGCGAGGCGTTCGTGCTGGCCGAGAAGCTCGGGCTGTCGCACGACGCGCTGTATCGCGTCGCATCCACCTCGTCCGGCCAGTGCTGGTCGCTCACCACCTACTGCCCGGTTCCCGGCCCGGTGCCGACCAGTCCGGCCAACCGCAACTACGTGCCCGGCTTTGCCGCGGCCTTGATGCTGAAGGATCTGCGTCTGTCGCAGGAAGCGGCACTGGCCAGCGGCGCCGATACCGAACTCGGCCGGGCGGCGGCGGCGATCTACGAGCGCTTCAACGCGGCCGAGCGCGGGGCCGAGGATTTCTCCGGCATCGTCAACATGATCCGCGATCAGTCGGCCGGCTGAGAGATCACCGATGACCGATATGGACATCGACGCGCGCCGTCAGGGAACGCTCGGGCACCTCACGCTGAACCGCCCGAAGGCGATCAACGCGCTGACGGCGGGAATGGTTAACGCGATCGACGCCGCGCTGGCGCAATGGGCGGCCGAGGACGAGGTGAATGCCGTCCTGATCGACGGCGCGGGTGAGCGCGGCCTGTGTGCGGGCGGCGATATCCGGTTTCTCTACGAGAACGCGCGGGCCGGCACGTTCGAAGCGGCCGAGCGGTTCCTCTGCGACGAATACCGGATGAACGCGCACATCGCCCGGTTTCCCAAGCCGTATATCGCGATCATGGACGGGCTGGTGATGGGCGGCGGCGTCGGCGTATCGGCGCACGGATCGGTGCGCATCGTGACCGAGCGCACCAGGCTGGCAATGCCGGAAGTCGGCATCGGCTTCGTGCCCGATGTCGGCAGCACGTATCTGCTGTCGGCAGCAGCGGGCGAATACGGTACGCATGCAGCGCTGACCGGTGAGACGATCGGTGCCGCCGATGCCATGCTGTGCGGCCTGGCGGATCATCATGTGGCATCGGACCGGCTGCCGGCACTGGTCGAGGCGCTGAGCGAGTGTCGCGATGCCGCGGCGATCGCGCAGTGCGTGGCAGCGCATGCAAGCCCGGCGGCACCGGGCAGGCTCGCCGAGGCCGCCTGGATCGATGCCTGCTATCGGCATGACGACGTTGGTGAGATTATGGCGGCGCTGGCAGATCGTCCGGAGGAAGCAGCCCAGGCGGCGGCAAAGCGGATCGGCGGCAACGCGCCGGCATCGCTCGTGGTGACACTCCGGGCGCTGCGGAACGGTCGTCGGTTGGGTCGGCTCGAGCCTTGCCTGGAGCAGGAATATCGCCTGGGAACCGGCCTCCTGCGCCATCCCGATTTCATTGAAGGCGTGCGTGCGGCAGTCATCGACAAGGATCGCAATCCGGCCTGGCACCCGGCGGTGCTGGCGGACGTCGACCCGGACGTGATCGACGGTCTGTTCCGCTCGACTGTCTCGCTTGATTTTCCAGCCGCCTGAGGGGGAGCCGCATCGTCCGCTCGGAGGGGTCTGGCCGGTCGAACAGGGATGCGCCACAAAACAGGACGCTGAATTATGTGCAGCGAGCGAATTCAGAGAGATCACGCTCCTGCCTACAGAAACGGAGACATGCCGTGCCGGATAGCGCCGCCTTTGAGACCATCCTGTTCGAGCAGCGGGATCGGGTTGCCCTGATCACCTTGAACCGGCCGCAGGCGCTGAACGCGCTGAACCAGCAGGTCATGCGCGAACTCGTGTCGGCGCTTATGCGCGTCGATGCCGATCCCATGATCGGCTGTTCGGTCATCAGCGGCTCGACCAAGGCGTTTGCAGCTGGTGCCGACATCAAGGAGATGAGCGGACAGAGCTACATGGACATGTTTAAGTCCGACTGGTTCGCCGGCTGGGACGCACTGACCGCCATGCGCAAGCCGATCATCGCGGCCGTTGCCGGCTTCGCGCTCGGCGGTGGCTGCGAACTGGCAATGATGTGCGATTTCATCCTGGCCGGCGACAACGCCAAATTCGGCCAGCCGGAAATCAAGCTCGGCACCATGCCCGGAATGGGTGGTTCGCAGCGCCTGACGCGGCTGATCGGCAAGTCGAAGGCCATGGAAATGTGCCTGACCGGCCGGATGATGGATGCACCCGAGGCAGAGCGTTCCGGCCTGGTGTCGCGGGTGGTGCCGGTCGAAGGATTGATCGAGGAGGCGATGTCGGTCGCGACCGTGATCGCCGGCATGTCGCAGCCGATCGCCGCGATGGTGAAGGAAAGCGTCAACCGGTCCTACGAGGTAACGCTGGCCGAGGGCATCCGCTTCGAGCGCCGCGTGTTCCACGCGACCTTCGCCACCCACGACCAGAAAGAAGGCATGGGAGCGTTTGTCGAGAAGCGGAAACCGGACTTCCAGCATAACTGAATCCCGATAGTCGATCGGATGTCGTCGATCCACAAACCGGGGTCGGGCTAGGTCCGGTTCATGTAGATGAGCCGGCGGCATCGCCAATACGCGCCACCCCTCCGATACCGTGCAGTAGAAAATCAGGTGGCTGCCGAGTTCGAGAAATGTCGGCGACGCTGCAAGCATCGGGTGACCAGCAGGCGGTGGATGCGGTGAAGCCCCAATGGCCGGATGCACCGTCGCTGGTGATGACGTCGACCACGGCTCCAAGGCGATACATTGCCTCGCGAAAGTATCGCGGAGGTTGGTGTGGTGCCGGGTTCCCAGAGCTCAGACTCGATGAGGGCCGCAAGGTGATGGCGATGTCGGCGGCCGGGCTCTGTAGCGTTGCCGTCCAGGAGCAGGCCGACTAGGCGCCGAGCAGGTGCGGGATCATGGTCTCCAGGTGACGCGTCGAGACATGTGACCGTCTACAACAGGCCAGTCGGATCGGCTTCGACGCAAACACAATCGGCCAACGGCGCTGACTTGGGCAAGCGACTTCATGTAGAGTGGTCAGATTGAACAGTATTGAAGTCACGACGTTAAGTCTCTGCGGAACGTCCGCCAGCGGGGTCTTGGCACTGATGTTTGCGACTCCATTGGAGGAGCTTATCTTGCGCATTATGAACACATTGAGTACGATGTGTGTCAATAAGACTGCATTCTGCGGCTTCTTCCGGCCCTTCTCATGGTTGCGCGTCGCGGCGGCGAGCTATGATCGATTACGATGATGCTTATGAAAGCACAGGATATGAGCAAGCCGGTTCCGCCCCAGCCGTCAAAGACGAGAAGCCCGCGCACGGGCGAGAATACAAGCCTTTCGAAGATCCTGAACGGTAC
Organism: Janthinobacterium lividum; assembly: GCA_050954785.1. Classification (GTDB taxonomy): domain Bacteria; phylum Pseudomonadota; class Alphaproteobacteria; order Acetobacterales; family Acetobacteraceae; genus Lichenicola. Next base: position 8,812 of record JBPBQO010000197.1, read on the forward strand.
ATTCCGTGCGATCGGTCAGCGCGGGATACGCAAGTTGTCGATGAACGACATCGCGGAAACCGCAGGGGTCTCGCGTGGAACGCTCTATCGACATTTTTCCACCAAGGAAGATGCCTTGGTCGCATTGGCCGAGCACGTCTCGCTACAATTCGAGCGTGGGGTGGTCGACGTCGCGGCGGGGTGCAAGACGGTCGAGGAGACGCTCGAGGCGGTCCTGGACTACCATTTCAAGGTGACCGTCGAGCAGCAGGGTGCTCGTCTGATGGAGATCGAGCCGCTCTTCATGCTGCAGTTTTTCCGCAGCCACCTGCCACGCCACGTCGCCGCGCTGACGCGCGCACTTGACCCCTATTACGATCACGTCGAGCAGCAAGCGGGGCGGCCGCTGGATCGTCCCCTTTGCTCGGAGGCGCTGATCCGGTTGCAACTCAGCACGATCCTGGTACCTGGCGCCGAGAACTGGAGCCGGATGCCAAAGCTGATCTGGCAGATCATGTCGCTGTTCGGATCAACCAATACCAATGCGGTCGCGGCGCCACGTCCTGTCGCGCCGGCCAAGCCGGCAAGTCGGCCGCCTGCGTCCCGGGCCGCCGGACGTTCTCTTTGATTGCGGTAGGCCTCCGGCGCCGGCGCGCTCCTCAGGGCTGGCCCGTGGGAATGGTGTCAGCCCGTTGAACGGCTGAAGGAGCGGGATCGTAAACCCTATCGAACGATAGGATGCCCGTTGACAGATTGTACAGAAAGCGCGCTAACTGTCCCAAGAAATAGAGGTCCTTTCGAGCGCAGCCGTCTAACGAAGCTGTGCCTGGATCTCGATAAAGGTTGAGGACCTGTTCGATGACGCCGCTTTTCGCGCGATCAATCCCGCTTGCCTATCATGCCACGCCTATCTCCACCGAACGACTGGACAGCTACATTCCGCAAATCGAGGCCGCGCGGCTGACGGTCGTCTCCGCGCCCGCCGGTGCGGGCAAAACCACAGCCTTGATGCGCTGGGCCGATCGGCTCGGTACCATGGGCCGCAAGATCGCCTGGCTGACGCTCGGTGAAGACTCCAGCGATCTCGTTGGCCTCGCCGCTGCGATCGCAGCGTCGATGGCCCGAGCCAGTTCGTCTTGGAACCAGGACATGCCACCGGCAGGCCGGGTCACCGATCCAGCGTCGAATGCCGCTTCGCTCAGCAATGCCTGGTTTGCCTCCGAGGAGCCGATCACACTTTTCCTGGATGGAATGGACGACGCCTCTCCGGCCGCGATCGCACTCGTGCTGCACCTTATCGATGACTTACCGCCGAACGGGCAGTTGCTGATCGCGTCCCGCGTGACGCTGGACCTCGACCTGTCCCGCGTTCGCCTGTTCGGTGGTCTGGTCGAGATCGAGTCGCCGCAACTGCGGCTGACCGTTTCCGAGGTGCGGAAGCTGATGGGTGACCGCATTTCGGATGAGGCGGTAAACACGTTGATGCAGGCGACCGATGGATGGGCCGCATCCGTCGCGCTGGCGTCGCGCACGCTGGACCGAGGCGTCGACTCCGACGCGATGCTCCGCACGATCTCCGGCCGCGCGGCCTGCATGACGGCATTTTTCGACGAGACGATCCTGTCCCGGATCGACGCGCCTGTTGCCGATTTCCTGATCTCCACGTCTTTCCTGGACGAACTGGAGCCTGCGCTGTGCGAGGCCGCGATGGGCCGGAGCGGCAGCCTTGCCATGCTGAATACCGCGAAACGGCTCAACCTGTTCATCGAACCGTTGAACGAGGAGCATACGCGGTTTCGGCTCATGCGGCCGTTTCGCGAATTTCTCGCGCGCAGGCGGGAGGAACTCGACCCGCTGGCCGAACAGACGATGTGCCGTGCGATCGCGCACCATCTGTTTGCGAAAGGCGAAAGCACGATCGGCCTGGAATACGCAGCCCGCACACAGGATCAATGCTTCCTTGCCGGATTGCTCGAGCAACACTGCGAGGAGCTGACCTATCGCGGCGATATCCTGACGGTGATGCGGCTGGCGGCACAGCTTCCAGATGCAGGCCTCAACCGACTACCGCGTCTGCTGCTGATCCTGGCCTGGGGTTATATCCGTAATCTCGAGGTGGGTGCTGCACGAGCCATGATCGAGCGCGCCCGTGCGCGCACCGATGCGATGGCGCTCGAGGATGCCGGTTCGGCCGAGGTCGAGTGGCTGCGGCTGATCCTGCTGCACAGGCAGACGATGGTGTCCGCGGCGGAGGACGATTTCGAGACGGTTGAAGCCAACAGCCAGATCCTGATGCCGCGCCTGCAGCAGCATTCGTACCTGATGTGCTCGATCCAGGCGCAGCTCATGGTGGCGCGCCGCGAACAGTACAGGCTGTCCGATCTGCCGTCGCTCGAAGCACGGGCACGAGCCGCGTTGACCACCCAAAGCTGCGACTTCGCTGCAATTACACTTGAGCTTTCGATCGGGCCAGGCCTGATGGCGACGGGCAAGCTTGGCGAAGCGATCGCAGCACTGGAGCGCGCATACGACCAGGGCGTGCGACTGGCCGGCGAGGGATCGTCGATGGCGGCCCTGGCGGCATTGCCGCTGGCCGAAGCGCTTTACGAGCGAAATGACCTGAAGCGCGCGTCGGAGCTGATCGAGAAGCACATCGACAAGGCTCGCTCGCTGAGCTTCGCAGATCAGCTGATCTCCGGCTTCCTGACGCGGGCCCGCATTTGTCAGGCACGAGGCGACATCAACGGTGCGTTGCGCGCGGTCGAGGACGGCATCAAGCTTGGTCTCGAGCGGAACCTGGAGCGGCTGCGCGTTACCATGGTGAGCGAAAAGATCCGGCTGATGCTGCGAAACGGGCAGTCATCCAGAGCGGTCGAAATCGCTTCCGCTTCCGGCATACATGGGCCCGGCGCCAACTTCGCACCCAGTGCCAAGCCGACCACGCTCGACGAGTTGCGGGCGATGGCCTGGTGCCGGCTCGGCCTGAGCCAGGACCGCGTGCAGGAAGTCATCCTGGTGGTCAAGCAATGGCGCCGGTTCTGCGTCACGCGAGGTGCGACCCGGTCGGTGATCCGGTGGAGCCTGTTGCTGGCAATTTGCCTTACCATGGAAGGCACTTTGCAGGCGGCGTTACGGACACTTCGTGAAGCGGCGGCGGCTGGTTCGGACGGCCGCTGGATCCGATGCTTCCTTGATGAGGGCAGGGTCATAAAGACGCTGATCGCCGAGTGCCTGGGCCGTTCCAACTTGGCACCTGGGGCAGTCGACCAGTTCTACGTCGAGATCATGTCCACCCACGGGGAACATGGAACGCCAGGGGGCGCCGCAACGCCGGTGGATGCGGCATCGGCAGACCTGGCGCTTTATGGCCGCCTGTTGCCGCGTGAGCTCGAGATTCTGTCGCTGGTCGGAACCGGAATGCGCAACCGTGAAATCGGCACGCGCCTCGGCCTGACCGAGGGCACCATCAAATGGTACATGACCCAGATCTATGACAAAGTCGGTGTGCGCCGTCGCCCACAGGCGGTCGATCGCGCACGGATGTTCGGCCTGCTGGCCTGAAATCGTTATTCAACCGATCGGCTCTCCGTCATGTTCCGGAGCACATGGCGGAGCGTCGTTCCTTTTCGCGCTACAGGATGAAGACAGATGACGGATCAGGATGAGATCCTCCATTCGAAGGACAATGGCTGGTTCCAGGACCGGATGAACGAGATCGTCCTGCATGCCGCAAATTACTCGGTGGCGCCGGACGAGGTGCAGATGCTGTTCGCCAATATGGCTGGATCAACGGAAATCCAGACAGTGTTCCAGGTCATCGTCGTCGACCAGCATGGCAAGCTCTATCCGGTCGGCATTAACCGGCAGGGCGACCGTATGTGGAAGGAGGACGGTATGTCCCGCGTCCGGGTCGTGTCGCCACGGTATAAGCTGGCGGACCTGAAGCGAATCCTCGCCGATCGCGCAAACCGCCTGTCCACGCCGGCCGGGGCCGCAAATCCGTTGTTGTAAAACGTTCGAGGCAGCCCGACTACAGCATCGTGAGCCGCCGACCCTGACGAACGATAGGAGATCGTTTGCGGGGTCGACATCACGGTGATCGGCACAAAGCTTGCTGTCGGCACAGGCACAGTCGTCTATTTGTTGATTATAGGCGAATTACTGCGGTGCACAATAGCAATAACACGATGTTCAAATGGAGCCCTTCTATGCCACGCTCACCGGATCATGTGGCCCTTATTCCGAGAATTGCGCCGCATTGCGTGATGACGTTGATTCTCGCCATGATCTATGTCGGGTTTCTGGTGTTTCCGACGATCAAGCAGGCCATCAACCACGAGGATTGTATTGCAAGCGGCCGCGCCGATTGCGGTGCACGTCCGCTGCTTTACGCCTCGAATTGAAGCCGGATCGTATCCTATGGCGGGTGCCTCTTTCCGATGAAGGATTTCTCGCGATGACACTGTCGCACGGTATTGTGGCACTTCGCTGACCACCCGGCTGTGCGCTGCCCGTCACGAATGGCGTCTATCGTCACGTCGTTAGACAAAATCTGCACAAACTGTATTATCTGTATAATTTCGCATGATGTGTTGGGAGATTTGGGATGTTGACGAGGCCGGGTCCAGTGTTGCGTGACGGGACGCCCGTCATTGACCTGATCAACGAGAACAAGCGCGAGGTATCGCTGCGCGTGATGAGTGATCGCGAG
>JBPBQO010000198.1:0-12706 GCA_050954785.1 Janthinobacterium lividum
GGGAGCTTCTCCAAAGCGGCCCACCTGGCCGGGATCACTCAGTCCACAGTGAGCAAGCAGATCGCTGTTCTGGAAAAGCGACTTGGTGCGCAGCTTGTCAGGCGTACGTCACGCGGCCTGGCCCTCACCGCTGCCGGACAGCATTATTATAATGACGCGCTCCGACTGGTCGACGAATTCGAGGCACTCGATGATGCCGTCAGTGAGCATGAGCGTTCACCAGCCGGACTGGTTCGGGTGACATCCCCTCCGGGATTCGCCGCGTTGTATCTACTGCCCCGGCTGGGTTCGTTTTTTACCGAGTATCCGAAACTAACGCTCGACTTCCTCGTCTCACAACGTCTTACCAACCTGGTCGAGGAGCGCGTCGATGTCGCCATCCGCATGGGTGATCTTGAGGATTCCGAACTCCGTTCACGCCAAGTGGGCACGGCATCGGCCATCGTGGTTGCTTCGACCGCGTATCTTCAGGAGCATGGCGAGCCACATCTGCCGGCTGAACTCCAGCATCATGCGTGCATCGCTTCGATGCGTCACGGCAGGTCGCGTCCGTGGCAATTCCGTCAGGGGACGACCCACGTCGTCATCGACCCCAAAGGCACGGTCCAGTCGGAAGATACTGAACTGACCAGGGCTGCGGTGAAGAGCAGTCTGGGCATCGCCTATGCAGCCAGCTGGTTGTTCAAGGAGGAGCTTTCATCGGGCGCCGTTCGGCAGATCCTCCCGGCTTACGAGTGCAGAAAGATTCCGATCAGCGTGGTTTGGTCCGGCGATCGCACGCTTCCTCAGCGCGCGGCAGTCTTCATCGATTTCCTCGCAACCGTCTGTGCGGCGGAGCCGACACTTCGTATCCGATGACGGTCGCGCATCATTCCCATATGGAATAGATGCTATCGTAATCGGCAGTCTATCATGTCAATCCAGACTGCCCCACATGGCCACTGACGTGGGCGCGACAGGCGTTCTTCGGCGGAAGGGCATATGATGGGTAAGCTGCAAGACAAGGTCGCAATAGTCACGGGCGGAAGCAGCGGGATCGGCCGCGCCATCGCAAACCGGTTCGCGGCGGAAGAAGCTTACGTCTACATTGTCGGCCGTCGCGAGACGGAGCTGGCGGACACCGTCGCTGAAATCGGCGCCAACGCGGCCGCGATCCGGGCGGATATTACTAAGCCAGAGGAACTTGACGCGGTCTACGCACGGATCATGGCGGACGGTCGCAAGCTGGATATCGTGATCGCCAATGCCGGTCGCGCGGAGCCGACGCCTCTCGACAACGTCGATCCTGAACTGTTCGACAATATCATCGACCTGAACATTCGTGCGGCGTTCTTCACGGTACACAAGGCGATGCCGATCATGAACGACAACGGATCGATCGTCATGGTTTCCTCGTCTCTCGCTAATCGGGGCAATCCCGATACGAGTATCTATAATGCCACCAAGGCCGCCGTGCGTTCCATGGTGAAGACCTTTGCCACGCAACTCCTGCCACGCGGCATTCGTGTCAATACACTGAGCCCCGGCCCCATCGACACGCCCGTCATCGATACCTTCATATCCTCGCCGGAGGAAGCTGCGGCATTCAGAGAATACTGCGCATCCGTTGTACCGATGAAGAGGATGGGACGGACGGAAGAGGTCGCCGCCGCCGCTTTATTCCTTGCTTCTGACGAGAGCAGCTATACGACCGGTGGGGAAATCCGGGTCGACGGCGGCCACGCGGAGCTTTGAGCCTAAAGCGGGCTTATCCCGCTACTGCGTAATTTGACCGGCGCTGCTCGTCACCGCGTATCGCAGACGACATAACCTGCTGAACGTCGGGTTGTCGGCGGAATCGGATGTTCAGGCCTGCGTTGGGGAATGGCTGGATCTGGTCACGAGCCGTCAGTGGCAGCAGCCGAACCGGACAGTTCGCTATAGAGCTATGCGTTGCCGAACCGGTCTGGGCGGAATCCACCATGTGCAGCCGATCGGTACATACCTAACGATGTCCGCTTTCGGGCAGGCTGCTAAAGCCTGTAAGCGACCGCCATGGGCGGTGGGCTCAATCGGTGAACGCAACACGTTAGCCTTTGATCAGAGGTGGAGCGTGGGTGATGAAACAGCGACGTCGTATCTACTACTCGGCGGCCCAGCGGGCTGAAATCTGGGATCGCTGGAAGGCCGGTGAGTCGATGAGTTCGATCGGGCAACAATTTGATCGACAGTCTTCATCGGTGTTCTCGGTGCTTTCGCCGACGGGTGGCATCCAACCTGCGAGCCGGACCCGAGCGTCACGAGCACTCAGCCTCGATGAGCGGGAGGAGATATCGCGCGGGCTGAGCTCCCACTGCTCGCTACGTGGGATCGCTCGGCTGCTGGGTCGATCACCATCGACGATCAGTCGCGAGGTTTTGCGCAACGGCGGGCCGGACAGGTATCGAGCGACAAGCTCCGATCAGCTGGCCTGGGACCGGGCCTTGCGTCCGAAGCGGTGCAAGCTGGCTTGTCGCCCATCCTTAGCCCGGACAGTATCTGCCAAGCTGCGGCGGAAATGGTCGCCCGAGCAGATCGCCGGTTGGCTCAAGCGCACCTGGCCCGGGGAGCCGCACAACCAAGTGTCGCATGAAACCATCTATCGCAGTCTATTCATCCAAACCCGAGGGGTGCTGAAGAAGGAACTACTGGACCACCTCAGAGCTCGGCGGACCATTCGCCGGTCAAGGCACGCGAGCCTGAAGCGAAGCGGCTTAGGTCAAATCAAGGACGCCGTCTCCATCAGTGAACGACCTGCCTGCGTCGAGGATCGCGCTATCCCTGGTCACTGGGAAGGCGATCTAGTCGGCGGCTCCCGCAACAGCTACGTTGCGACATTGGTCGAGCGCCACTCCCGCTACGTCATGCTGGTCAAAGTCGCCAGCAAGGACACTGAAAGCGTCGTCACCGCCCTGATCGAACAGTCCAAGAAACTGCCAGGCGAACTCTATCAGTCCCTGACCTGGGATAGGGGCAAGGAACTCGCCGACCACAAGCGACTGGCTCTGGCATCCGACGTAGAGGTCTACTTCTGCGATCCCAGGTCGCCTTGGCAGCGTGGTTCAAACGAGAACACCAATCGGCTGCTCCGCCAATATCTGCCCCACGGAACAGATCTGTCCTTGCACAGCCAAGCCCAGCTCAGCGCTATTGCCCGACAGCTCAACGAACGGCCAAGAAAAACCTTGCTCTACCGGACACCAGCGGAGACCTTTGCTGAGTGTGTTGCAGCGATCAGTTGAACCCACCGCGCATAGCTGCCACTGACGACCGGATGACGAAGTCCGCTGTCCACATCAGGCTTGACCTCCCCGCGCGGGTATCAAGTGTCAGATTTATCCATTGGCGGAACTCAGAAATGCGTCATCGCCTCGTCTGCCATGACGCCGCCGGTGATCGAGATCGGTGCGAACGCGGCCCGTGACGCGATGTCGGTGCTGGACACCATGATCTGGTGCATCTTCGTCGCGAGCTGCTCGATCGAGGCGGCATAGACTAGGCGCGCGATGCCGCACCACAGGATCGCGCCCATGCACATCGGGCAGGGCTCGCCGGTGGTGTAGAGCGTGGTGCCGCGGAGCGCATCCGGCCCGTGCTGGCCGAGGAAGCTCTGGATCGTCACCATCTCGCCATGCGCGGTCGGATCGTGCCGCTCGAAACCCAGATTGTAGCCGTGTGCCAGGACCTCGCCGTCCCGCACGATCACCGTTCCGAACGCGTAATGGGCGCGGGCCTTCACCCCCTCGGCGATCGCCATGGCCATGAACCGCGCATCCTCCGGCCGCGCCGGCTCCAGAACGACGCGAGCCACCGTTTCGGTGCCCGTGCCCGTGCCCGTCTCCGGCAGCAGCGCTGCGCCAAGCGCTACGCCAAGGCCTGTCACTGCGTCCCGTCGTCCCATCGCCATTACCGCCTCGTCCGCATCCTGAAACGATGCTCCTGCAAGATTGCGGCCGCCCGACGCCCGGCGCGTTATTCCCCCGCCAGCTTCAGGCCGAACTGCTCGGCGAGCTGGGCGCGGTAGGCGCGTTGGCGCATCCGGTCCTCGTCCAGAATCGCCGGCTGCCTGCCGATCAGGCGGTGGATGCGCGCCACCTCGCCGAGATGCTTCTGTGCCGCCAGCCGATGCGTGGTGCTGTCGCCGTGCCGTCGATGGATGTTCAGCGGCTCCGCGACATAGGCGACCTGCGCGCCCTCCTGGTTCAGCATCTCGATATACAGCCGCCAGTCGCCGGCCATCCGGAAGCTCAGCAACTCCTCGCCGCACCGGGCGAGGGCAGCGCGCAGGGCGGCGCGATTGAACAGCACCCCGCTGGCATTCAGGATCAGGTTGCGCTCGCCGAGGCAGGACCGCACGAACGCCGGCCCCTCGTGCAGGCCGTCCGCTTCCAGGGTCGTGCCGGCGGTGGTTGCGTAATAGGGCTTGTAGCTCTCCGACACGGTCAGCCCCTCGGAATCCACGGCACGGCTGTCGCAGAAGGCAAGCACGGCGCGCGGCGCATTCTCGAGCGCCTGCACCAGCGTTTCCAGCAGGCGCGGGTCGGCGGCATCGTCGGCTTCGGCGATCCAGATCCAGTCCCCCTTGGCGGTGGCGACCGCACGCTGCCACTGCCTGAACACCGAACCGGAATTGCGCGTCTGCGCCACGACGCGGACCTGCCGTCCCCATTCGCGTGCGGCCGCGCGGGCTTCCTGCACGCTGTCGTCGGCGGAAGCGTCGTCGAGCACCACCACCTCCAGCACCGGATGGCCCTGCGCGAAGATCGAGGCCAGGCGCTGGCGCATGTAGCGGGCGTAGTTGTAGCTCGGCACCACCACCGAGATGCGCCGCAGCGCCGGTTGCGCCAGGGACAGCAGGCCCGACACGTAGCGGTCGAAACCGAGCTGTTTGGCAACGACACGGCCTGCGCGGGCGCGGTCGGCGGCGGAACTGTCATGACATTCCTGGGCCAGCGAGGTCGCCTCGCGCGCCATCGTGCCGACATCTCCCAGGGGCACGAGCGCACCGGTGCCGAAACGGCGCAGCAGTTCGGGGATGCCGCCGCTATCGTCGAAGGCAACCACGGCGAGACCGCTCGCCAGCGCCTCCATCACCACGCTCGGCAGCGGGTCCTCGCGCGAGGTCAGCACGAAGGCGTCGGCAGCACTCAGATGGTCCGGCGCGTCCGGAACGTGCCCGGGCATGTGGAAGGTGCCGGTCGCTTTGGCCGCTTCGATTTCCGTGCCGAGATAAGTGCGGAGCATCGGGTCGAGGTTGCCGAGCCAGAGGCAATGCACACGGCGATGCCGCCTGCGGCCTCCACCCGTCCGGCTGGCCAGCAGGCGCCAGAGCTGCAGGAACAGGTCGAAGCCCTTGCGCATGTCGGCATAGCCGATGCCGATCAGCAGCAGGTCGCCGGTTTCGATGCCGAACTGCTTGCGGAACATGTGGCGGTCGCGGACCGAGAACCGGACATCGGAATAAAGCCCTTGCGGCATCTGCACCGCCTTGTCGTCGTCTATCGTAACCAGCGCCCGGATTGCGTCCTGGACCGCCGTCGCCGGAAATACGATCCGCCGCGCATGGGTGGCGGCGTCGCGTAGTGCCGGCAGTAGGTGTTTCTCGCCGAGCAACGCCGGCAGCTCGTGCACCAGCAGGATGAACGGGATGCCTGCCTGGGCCAGCGAACGGCCGATCGGGGCCGAGGCGGCGCTGTTGACGATCGCGCTGGAGAAGCCGGCGAGCCGCAATGCCGCCAGATGGCCGCCAAGGCGCGGATCGTCGGCCGCGAGGATCGTGGTGCGGCCGACCGCCTCGTAGCCGTCGAGCATGGCGCCGCCGTCCAGCAGGAGGAAGGCGATCTCGACGCCATGCGCCGCCTTGAGCTGTCGCCCGACATGCAGCAGCAGCGACTGCGCGCCGGCCTGGAACGCGTCATGGCCGACCAGCAGCACCCGGCCCTGCGGAGACGGCCGGCCGAAGCCGGTGACGGCGCGGCCGGTGGCGTTCAGGTAGGCGGCGCCGAAATGCAGGTCCGGTTCGAGATAGGCGCCCTCGGCCCATTCGTTCCAGGCGTTGATGCATACGATCGGTTCGCCATGGAACGGTTGCGCGCCGGCCTGTCGCACCAGCCCTTCCAGCCAGGCCTCGTATCTAGACGGGGTCGAGCCATGCAGCACCAGGCCGCCGCCCTGCCGCCTGGCATCGTTGTCCCAGGACGGCGAGGCGGTGCGGATCAGCGGAAACGGCGACGGCGGCTGCGCCAGGGCTGCGCGCACCACCTCGTCATAGTCGTAGACCTGAGCATGAAAGTCGGTATCCAGCACGTTCAGCGAGGCATTGATGGTGGCCAACCCGTTGACCAGCTTGTGCGGCGGAAACTCGATTGCGCCGTCGATGCCGTACGGGCGCGGATCGTTGTCGCCGAAGCTCTGCGACATCACGAACAGCGGGTCCTCGCTACAGCGAGCCAGAAACAGGGTGCGCCAGCGGGCGATGGTGTCCGCGGCCTCCGGGATCAGGCCGATACGATAGATCATCAGCACCGGGCGTCCGCCGACGCGTATGTAGCGCGGGTCGGCGAAATGGCGGGCGAAGCAGTCGATCAGCGGCAGTTCGTCCTCGGGCCGGAAATCCTGCGCGATCAGCACGTCCTCTTCCGAGCCGTCCCAGCGCCGGGTCCAGTTCTCGTTAGCCCAGAGCAGGCAGAACGGCAGGTCGATCGACCGGTCGCCGAGCAGCGCCTCGAGCGGTCCGTCCAGCAGGCGCTCCCCGTTGAACCAGTAGAAATAGAACACGAACCCGTCGATGCCGGCCGTACGCGCCATTGCCGCCTGCTGCCGCAGAACGCTGGTGCCTTCCAGCCGGTAATGCCCGAGATCGCGCGGGATACGCGGTTGGTAATGGCCGGCGAAACGCGGCAGGCCGCGGGCGATGTTGGTCCACTCGGTGAAGCCGGTGCCCCACCATTCGTCGTTGCGCGCGACTGCGTGGAACTGTGGCAGGTAGTAGGCGATCACCCTGGCCCGGCGCGTGACCGTGTCCGGAAGGGCTCGCCTGGTCTCGAAGAACGGCCCGGCCTGGGTGTTGCGGCGCATCTCGCGTGGCAGGGTGGTTTCGCCGGATGGCAGGCTCGGATGGATCCCCGGCCGATCGCGATGTGTCAGGTAGTGCAGCAGCGGATTGGCTTCGAGATCACCGCCGAGGTAGCGCTGCCGGTAGAAGGCGGGATCGAACCCGGCGAACGGTTTCCGGGCCTCCCGGAAACCCTGCACCATGTAGTGCTCGAGCGGGTCGAGGCCGGCGGCGGCGACGTCCGGATAGGCCTTCAGGTAATAAGGGCTGTCGAATTCGGCCATCGCGCTGACCGTGCCGCCGGCCCGGTGCAGCAGGTAATGACGCAGCGCCAGCATGCCTTGCGGCACCGTATAGGTCCGGTTGTACCAGGCCGGATCGAACCAGTTGCTCGGACGGCGGCCTTCGATCTCGCCGCGCATGACGTAATGCAGCAGCGGGTCGATCCCTTCAGCGGCGACGTCGGGATTCTGCGCCAAGTACCAGTCGGGATCGAAATACAGGTTGGGCTTGCGGCCCTCGCGCCAGCCATGCGCGTGGTAGTGCGCAATCGCCTCCGGCTTCGGCCCGGCCATGTCGGCGTTGCAGGCGACGTAGTAGTCGACATCGAACAGGCCGGATTGCTCGATCAGATGCAGTGTGCTGCCGATCGGGCCCACGAGCAGGCCTGCGCTCATGGGGCTGCACTCATGACTGATCCTGATCGATAATCGTTAACAAAACGTTAGTGAACGTTAGACACGAGGCTCCGTGGAGGGCAATAGGTCGTTTCGAGATCGTCAGGAAAAGGTGGCTTCAGACAGCTTTCACCTGCATCACGATATCGAGAGTGCGACCCCGGATGGCAGCCGGCAAGCTGCTTGCGATCGCCTGGACGCGAACACGGATCAGGGTCACGACGAGGTCGGGTGACGCGGGGGCGACGCTGCTGCATGGTGGCGGTTCCCGATGCGCGCATCCAGAGAACGCTCCCAAGCCCATGGACCAGTCCGCTGCCCTGATCGACAATCCGCATAGCCATGCCACCTTCGACGAGGGGCTGGAGCTGGAGTGCGGCGTCACGCTGGCGCCTCTCACCCTGGCGTATCGGACGTACGGGACGCTCAGCGCAGGCGCCGACAACGCCATCCTCGTTTGTCACGCGCTGACCGGCGACCAGTATGCGGCCGAAACCCATCCGCTCAACGGCAAGCCCGGCTGGTGGGCCAGGCTGATCGGGTCCGGCCTGCCGATCGACACCGACCGGTTCTTCGTCATCTGCATCAACGTGCTCGGCGGCTGCATGGGCTCGACCGGACCACGCTCACCGCGCGACGGCGGCGTGGCGGAGCCGTGGGGCACCGATTTTCCGCCGGTCACCATACGCGACATGGTGGCGGCGCAGGCCAAGGTGGTGACGCATCTCGGCATCCATCGGCTGTTCGCGGTGGTCGGTGGATCGATGGGAGGAATGCAGGTGCTGTCCTGGGCCGCGACCTATCCGGATCGGGTATTCGCCGCGGTGCCGATCGCCGCCGCCCCGTTCCATTCGGCGCAGAACATCGCCTTCAACGAGGTGAGCCGGCAGGCGATCTTCGCCGATCCGGATTGGCGTGGCGGACGCTACTGGGTGGACGGGCTGGTGCCGGCGCGTGGCCTGGCGGTCGCGCGGATGATGGCCCACATCACCTATCTGTCCGAGGAAGCGCTGACCCGGAAGTTCGGCCGTCGGGTCCGGCGCGACCCGCACGTGGCGGCCGTCGATGCGGGCGCCCCGCCCAGCCTGTTCGGCGAGATGTTCGAGGTGGAGAGCTACCTGCGTCACCAGGGGTCGAGCTTCGTGCGCCGGTTCGATGCGAACTCGTACCTGACCATCACCCGGGCCATGGATTATTTCGATGTGGCGATGGACCATGGCGGCGACCTGTCGGCGGCGTTCGCCGGCACCCGGACGCGGTTCTGTATTGTATCGTTCTCGTCCGACTGGCTGTTCCCGACCGCGCAGAGCCGGACCATGGCGCGCGCGTTGAACAAGGCCGCTGCCAACGTGAGCTTCGTCGAGATCGACACCGACAAGGGCCACGACGCCTTTCTGCTGGACGAGCCGGATTTCGACCGGACCATACGCGGCTTCTTGTCCGGCTGCGCCGAACATGCGGGGCTCGGCTAGCCGCATGCGTCTCGACCAGAAGCTGATCGCGGGAATGATCCAGCCGGGCACCCGCGTGCTCGATATCGGCAGCGGCGACGGCTCGCTGATCGAGCATCTGTTCCGCACCCGCAACTGCGACGCGCGCGGTATCGAGCTGGACATGGGCGAGGTGACGCGCTCGGTGTCGCATGGCCTGCCGGTGATGCACGGGGATGCCGACAGCGATCTCGCGCACTATCCCGATGCGGCGTTCGACTATGTAGTGCTGTCCCGCACGCTGCAGGCGGTGGAGCGCCCGCGCGAGGTGCTGCGCCAGATGCTGCGGATCGGGACGAGCGCCATCGTCTCGTTTCCGAATTTCGGCCACTGGCAGCTCAGGCTGCAACTGCTGCTGCGCGGCCGCATGCCGATGACCGATGCCTGGGGCCGGCCCTGGTACGAGACGCCGAACATCCATCCCTGCACGATCCGCGACTTCTTCGCGCTGTGCGCCGAGGAAGGCTACGTGGTGCAGCGCTGGATGGCGGTGGACGACAAGGGCGACCGTGCGCCATGGCAGCGGTCGGTGCAACTGGCGAACCTGTTCGGCGAACAGGCCTTGTTCCTGCTGGGACGCGACAAGAGTTAGCTCTTTTCATTTCGCTACCGAAGCGTATGCTTAGGCGCCCTTCGGAGTCGATCATGCGTCTCGCTTATGTTTCAGTGATCTTGGCTGCTATTGTATCGCCAGCCCTAGCGGATGATCTGACCCCAACGATAGATGAGGCAAGCGCAAACTGGGTTGCCGCGTCTTTCCATGACGGTTCAGAAATAAAAATTTGCTTTGCAGCGAGCACCGACCAGAAATTTGCCTTCCGCTCGGATCAGAACGACCTCGAGTTCAGAACATCCGACGAATCCTGGTCGTTGTCTGCCGCCGCCACCGGAAGCCTGACGATGAAGGTTGGTTCCGTAGAGAAGACCGTGCAGGCAGTAACGTTGAATGCGACCACGCTTTGGCAAAAATAGACCCGCTGGATGCCACCGAACTCATGAATGCGATGGACAAGGCATCTGTCGCCGCCCTTACATTCGGCACGAAGAAGACCGTTTCCGTCTCTCTTGCTGGCAGCACGAGGGCGCTCAACAGCTTCCGAACCTGCTCGGCGGTGCATGGGTTCGCAACGTTGGGAGCATCCGCCGGGGCATCCGCAAGTCCATTCTGACGGCATGCCCGACGGACTGCGGGGGACGAGTGCCAAGCCGGGTGCGGTGACCAAATCCTTCAGGTCGGCACCTTCTGAATGGAAACCCGTCCGATCAGATATGCTCTAGTTTCTCCCGCGCCGCTTCAGCCAGAAACCGGCTTCTGTTCCGGGTCGTTCGATCTATCTGGCGCAGCAGGTCGCTTGGCAGCATGACGTTGACCCGCACCGGCTTGGTGGATGGCGCGGCATCGACCAAAAACGCAACGGCGTCACGGTTATGCGGGTCGGCCATCACCTGATCCGTAGATGACGGTTCGGGAGCAGCCTCGCCATCTTCGGCCAAACCTTCCAGATGCAGAGAGAGCGTTTCGGCCGCAGCCAGACGAGCCTCTTCCAAAGTGCGGCCAGCCGTCACGCAACCGGGCAGATCGGGAAAATCGACACCATAGTCGCTCGAGGCGTCTTTGCGCAGTAGCGCGATATAGGTTGCCATCGTCATTTCCTCAGCTTCAATCCGGCCTGTTTCTCGATGCTCTTCAGTGTGCCGATCGGCAGGTCACGCTTCGGATGAGGCACCGTCACCCGACCGGATTTGGTTGGGTGCTTGAACTGCCAGTGATCGCCTTTTGTCGCGACGTGAGACCATCCGTCGACCTGAAGCGCCAGGATAATTTGTCGGCTGTCCACACACACACTATTTACACACTTAGGCGGCCTTAATCAACCAAAATGCGGGAACGCGTGTATGAGCGTCTTGGAGAACCGGCTGCACCAGCTACCCTTACATTGGTTACCGTATGGTAGAGCGGATCAGCCAGCACCCCGGTCTTGCGCAAATCGATCACTTCGATAATGCCGCTGCCTACCATTTTATTGTGCAGGAACTCGATACAATGGCAAAGAAGGCTGTCCGCTACTCCTGATAAGGCAGGACATTCGTTTCAGCGGCTGAATGGCCGCTATGGGTTCTGACCCGAATTGAACCTGTGGCAAATCATGGTTGAGGGCGTTCGCACTCGACAGGAACCAGGTGCCAGACTTTTCCACTGGTGCATGATGCGTGATCATGGAGTAGCGGCACAAAGCGAGGGCGGCATGACGGATCGGACAGCACCCGGTAATTCCTTCAAGATCAGACTAGGGCAGGGAACTCCGCAGATCGGTTTATGGCTTTCCCTGGCCGATGCCTACACCGCCGAGATCTGCGCGGGCGCCGGGTTCGACTGGCTGCTGATCGATGGGGAGCACGGGCCGAACGATCTGCGTTCGATCCTGGCGCAGTTGCAGGCGATCGCGGCCTATCCGTCGCATGCGGTCGTACGGCCACCGACCGGCGAGACCTGGATGATCAAGCAGTTGCTCGATATCGGCGCCCGTACCTTGCTGGTGCCGATGGTCGAGACTGCCGAACAGGCGGCATCGCTGGTCCAGGCGGTGCGCTATCCGCCACGGGGCGTGCGCGGTGTCGGCGCGGCCGTGGCGCGGGTGTCCGGCTTCGACCGGCGGCACGACTACATGAATGAGGCCAGCTCGGAGATCTGCCTGCTGGTGCAGATCGAGACCCGGCTCGGGCTGGATAACCTGGAGGCGATTGCCGCTGTCGACGGGGTGGACGGGCTGTTCATCGGGCCAGCCGACCTGTCCGCATCACTGGGTCATCCGGGCGATCCGACCGCGCCTTCGGTGCAGGAAGCAATCGACCAGGGGCTGCGCCGGATCATCGCTTCCGGAAAGGCCGCGGGCATCTTGATGGGAGACGAAACGCTTGCGCGCCAGGCTATCGCAGCCGGCGCCTGCTTCGTGGCCGTCGGGACCGACGTCTCGCTGCTGGCACGCGGCAGCGATACCCTTGCGGCACGCTATGGATGTGCCCGGTCTCAAGTCGGAAATCCTGGCTCCGTTCATTGAGCGTCCGAACCTGAAGTCATGAATCGACATGTCGGGTCAATGGCACGTCGGGCCTGACAGGCCAGATCGCCAGCCGGTGCTATTCGCAGTCTGCTGCACGAGATGAGCGATGTCGCCACCTGGATCCGATTGATCCGGTCGGTAGTTTATTCGTTGCATTTTCGTTTGAGTCGGCCAGATTCCTGCCGTGCACGTGATCATGGCGAAGCCTCTTCCTGCTTCTCATGAAAATAATGACATCGCCGATCTTCTGAACCTCGCATCGGCGAACGCGCGGCCGGTTCATTGTTCATTCCGTATCATCGATAAGTTGTTATGAGTTCATAAATACGGAGTATCGCACAGTCGGTCATGTCGTCATGCGGCTTGCGGGCTCCCTTATCATGAAGGCAACCTTTCCGAGCCGAT
>JBPBQO010000199.1:0-8822 GCA_050954785.1 Janthinobacterium lividum
AGGCGAACCCGAACGGTAAGCTTTCGTTAGCCCAATCGCTCGAGCAGATGAGCCGCGGATGCCAGCGCTCCTCTCCGAGACTTGGCGCTACGCAGTTTGCGAAGACCATGGTTCAGGCCGGTCGCCTTTCCGGTATCGCACAGGCCTCGGGCCAGTTCCCGACACATCAAGGCGGCTCCACCGTATAAGTCCTCGGCCCTTTCGAGCCGCTCCGAGGCGAGCAGGAAACCGTGCACGTCGGCAAGTTCCATCGTCAGGCAAAGTCCGGCCTTCGTCGCCCTCACGACGCCGTGCAGCATGGCGTCGAGCCCTAGATCACCCGCAAGCGTTACGAGGCACTGGTTGCGCCCTCGCAAGCCGAAAGCGATCGCGCGCGGCACAACCATGAATCCGGCTCTTGTCTCGAGTTCGGTAATAAGTTCGTCGGCGAAGGTATCGGCGAAGTCGGAGATAAGCGGATCCTCCGAAACCGATAGAACGGGCAGGATCATCAGCCTGACCGAATCCTTGAATTGGTCGGAAGCCGCTGCCCCTTCGGCGACTGCATCACAGGCGTTGAGAGCAAAGACCGGGGTATAACTGCCTGAAGGAATCGTCACCACGACCGGATCACTGGCTCCTGCGCCGAGATAGTATTCGTCGAGCTTTCGGCGCAGGCGCCGCGCCTCGACGCGGACGACCGAGTCGATCACCGGATCGTACGGTGGGTCGCGGGGATAGATTGCCTGGCCGACGATGACCTCCTTCAACAGAGCCCCGGAACCACCAAGGGTCTCATTGACCACGAAGCGCAGGAAAGCTGTCAGGCGAGACGAGCCATGGAAAGCCTTGCTTGCTTCGAGGCGGACCAATTGATCGCGAACGGCATCCGGACGCGGCAGGTTGGGTGCGCCGAGACGGACAGCGTGGCTCATCTGGTCGTCCTTCCCTCGGGGCGTGACGGCAGACTGCGCGACCCTGAGGTTGCGGCGCATCCCGATCGGGGGGCTGACACCTACACTGAAGGGGTGGTCAGAGGACGATGATGCCTCGACGGACTGCCGTAATTACCGCGTGCGTGCGGTCGGAGACGTCCAGCTTCGCGAAGATGGTTTTCAGGCCCGACTTGATCGTATCCTCGGACAAACCAAGGCTGCGGGCGACTTCCTTGTTCGATCGGCCGCGTGCGATCTCGTGCAGGATCACGATTTCGCGGTCCATCAACGCTTCGGTCGGGGAATGCAGGGCGATGTCGTGTGCGACGTCGGCATCGACGACACGTCGGCCACTCTGGACCGATCTGATGGTGTCGATGAGGCGGGCGCGGAGGTTGCCCTTGAGCAGATAGCCTGCCGCGCCGGCACGGAGCGCCCGCGTCGCCTGCACATCTCCGGCGTAGGTCGTCAGGACGATAATTCTTGCCAGCGAGTCGATCTTCCTCAGCGCAGCGATGGCAGCGAGACCGTCCATGCCGGGCATCTGCAGGTCCATGAGCGTCACGTCGGGTCGCAGGCTCGAGAACGATTCGACGGCTGCAAACCCGTCACCGGCCTGGCCAACGACCTCCATGTCGGCTTCGACTTCGATCGCCGCGGCGATGCCGTCGCGGAGCATCGGGTGGTCGTCGACGATCAGGACCCCGATCATGACCGGCGCAACCGGCGACCGGCGGTGTCGGCAATCCGGTCCAGCCATGTTCCATTATCGCTCGGCGACACTGCCTGGAAGGCGATGCGGGCGGGGACGATCAACACGACCTCCGTACCGTTTTCGGTGCCGGGCCCGATCGTCAGGTCGGCGCCGATCCTGCTGGTACGCTCGCGCATGCCGATCAGGCCAAAATGCTTCGGCTCGGATGTGAGCGATCCATTGCTCATGCCGACGCCGTTATCACGAACCACGAGCGCAAGACCGTCCAAACCGGCTTTTGCGAGGACCTCGACCAACGAGGCGTCGGCGTGGCGGGCGGCATTGAACAGCGCCTCGCCGACGATCGCCGCGACTTCGTCGGCGATGATCGGCTGCAGCGGGGCGAGTTGGCCATCGACCTGCAGGGTCACCTTGGTCGCCTCCGTAAAAGGCTGGCGAGCGATCAGCTGGGCAAGCATGATACGAGCATCGACCGGCATCCCGCCTGCCCTGAGCTGGAGGACCTTGTCGCGTCCCTGGGCGAGCACGTCGTCCGCCCGGTCCAGCGCAGTCTCCAGCTCGGCGCGCGCCGGGCTCTCCGGTTCGATCCGTCGTGCGGCAGACTGGAACCGCATCACCAGGCCTTGGATGCCCTGCAGGAGCGTGTCGTGGAGCTCGCGGGCGATGCGCTCGCGCTCGCTCAACCTGGCTTCCAGTCGCTGGCCTATGCCCCGCGCGACCTGCCGGAGCCGCAACCGATACAGCAACCAGAGCAGCAGCAAGACCATCAGCGCGATCAGGATTCTGAAGATCGGTGTCTGGATGAAGGTCGGCGGGATCGTGATATCGACGAACGCGCCGGACCGGTTCCAAAGACCATTGCGGTTCGCCGCGATGACGCGGAAGCGATACCGGCCCGGAGCCAGGTTCGTATAGCTCGCCTGTCGTCGATCGCCCGCGTCCAGCCATTCGCCCTCGAGGCCTTCGAGCCGATATCGGAAGCTGGCGCGCTCGGGGTCGGTGAGACCCAGCGCCGTAAATTCGAAGGCAAGGCGCGTCGTCCCCCTCGGGAGCGTGACGGCGGTCGGATCGAGGATCCGCTGCCCTCCGGCGGTAACCGAGGACACCGACACGTTCGGCGGAGCCGGGTCGCGCGCCAATGCGCCCGGCGCGAGCTGCATGATCCCCTCGCTGGTCAGGAACCAGACCCTGTCGTCGCCGCCACGAACGACCTGCGGCCCCGCCATGCCGAAATGCTGCGGTACGCCGGTCAGGCCGTCGCGCTGATCGAACAGATCGTAGGCGAGGACTGTCCCTGGGCTATCGAAAGCCCGGTCGAGGTCGCGGCTCGCCACGCGGGCGATGCCTCGCGAACTGAACAGCCAGGTATCGCCGTGACGGGTCTGCACCAGACCGTTGACCTGCACCAGCCAGGGGTAACGATCGCCGCGCAAGGATTGGAACCGGTTGTCTCGCCAGCGCGCGAAGCCTGCGCTGCCACTGACGAACGTGTCGGTCAGCCCGGGGGAAACGGTCACGATGTTGCCGACACCGATATCCGCTGCCGGGATCGGCCTAGGCAGCGGGCCATCCAGCAGCATCAGATAATCGGTCCCGAACTGCCCGACCACCTTGCCGGATGGAAGGCGTATCAACTCCTCCAGTGCGGCGGGTCCACGCATGAGATGCCATCCACCGGCGTCGTGCCAGTAATTGTCACGACTGAAGTTGTTCAGCCACAAGCGCCCCTGGTCATCCTCGGCGCAGAGATAGGTCGTCGTTCCCGGCGGCGTTGCGATCGAATAGTCGCCGCGACCGCCGATGTGACGAAGAAGCGTCTCTCCGATCAGCAGCCAGTAACCGCCGTCAGCCGCCGCACACAGGTTGGAATATTGCTTGCCGTCCGGCAGCACGGGAACCGGTACCTTGCCGGGGGCGATGCCATAGACACGGTCGGTGTCGACGATCCGGACGGTACCGCCCAACCCGGACGTTGCCATATACCCGCCGGGGTCCCGGGGCGTGATCGCCGGCTCCAGCCTGATGCGCGCGCCGCGGAACCGCTCGAGGCCCATGTCGCTGGCGACCCACAGGGCGTTGTTCCCGTCATCGGCCA
The DNA here is from genome assembly GCA_050954785.1 of Janthinobacterium lividum. Classification (GTDB taxonomy): domain Bacteria; phylum Pseudomonadota; class Alphaproteobacteria; order Acetobacterales; family Acetobacteraceae; genus Lichenicola. Next base: position 3,725 of record JBPBQO010000199.1, read on the forward strand.
TGGTGATGACCTGGTCGGACATCAGGCCGTCCCGCCGGTCGAAGCGCTCGAGACATCTTTCGCCCTTCACGGTCTGGGTCCGGAAACGCAGCAGGCCCGACCGCCTGCCGCGAGCCCAGATGCTGCCGTCGCTGCCCGCGACGATGCTCAAGTGACTCAGATCCCGGTCGCGGACCGGATCGAGCGCGCAGACCAGCGCTCCCAGCGCCGGGTCGCCCGAGGCCGAGATTTGCACCTTCCGAAGGCCGGTCTCGTCCGCGACCCAAATGCTGCCGGCGGAATCCTGGGCAATCGCGGGCCAGGCCACAGCTTCCGGGACGGGCACGAAGCTTTTCGCGCCCGGTTGAAGCACCGCCAGCCGGTCCGAGTAGCCGACCCAGACCGATCCGTCGCGGCTCGCGAATACCCTCGTGACCTGGGCCGTCGGTGACGCCCAGCCGGGGCCGATCGTCGACCATCGCCCGAGCCAGTAGCGCCGGAGCGATCCGACGCGTCCGCTTGTCGCTGCCCATATCGCTCCGGTCTTGTCCTGAACGAGACTGATGATCTGCTGCGGTGGCGAAGGCATCGACGTGTCTTCGAGCTTGCCGTGCCGAAACACTGCCACGCCACCACCGCTATCGTAACCGACCCAGACACTGCCGTCGCGATCGGCGAGCAGCCGCGTTACACCATGGACGCCGCTGCTGGCCGAGTGGCCCGGGATCGGCTCGAAGCGAACTCCGTCGAACCGGACGAGGCCGTCCGCGGTTCCGAGCCACAGATAACCACCCGGTGCCTGGGCCAGGACGTTGAGGCTGGTGGGCGCGCCGTTATCGGCGGTCCAGATCGTATGCTTGAGTTCGGCAATCGACTGTGGATTGGCGACGGCGATGCAGGGTGAGAACAGGTGCAGCAGCAAGCCCAGTAATAAGGTCCGGAGTGCCACGGTCTACCCTGCCATTCGTGCGATCACGTACCATGCTGCAGCGCAACTAGATACGGCCGTGTAATGGCTCTTACGGCTAGGCCGGCGTTCGAAGCCAGCTAACAGTTAGCTCGTCACCGATCGGCTTCCTCACTTCCGGAGGCCTCTCCCGAGCGTCACCTTGTCGGCCATGAGCGAGACATACCGCTACGCACCGGCCGAACGCCCGTTGTTCGCCGGGTCGCCGTTCACTCCGGTCCACTCAGGCCACCGCCGACTGATCTATCTGATCACGGGGGTCATCGTCAGCATCAGCTCGACGTTTCCCAATGCTCTGACCACGGTCAACGTCGGGACCATCTCCGGGTCGCTTGGCCTTTACGTGGCGGAAGCGAGCATCCTGCCGGCCGTCTATGTCGCGCTGAACGCCAGCGCCAACCTGACGCTGGTCAAGGCGCGCGCGCAGTTCGGCATACCCCAGGTCACCGGGGTGTTGCTCATCCTGTACGTGCTCGCGGCGGCGCTCCAGCTGGCTGTCCCGGTACTGGCCACCGCCGTCCTCGCGCGGGCCGTCAACGGCTTGGCGGCAGCCGGGTTGGTGACGCTCGGTATCTACTACATGATGCAGGCGCTGCCGCCCGAGGCGCGTCCCCTCGGCCTCGTCGCCGGCATCGGCCTGCCGCAGATCGGGACGCCATTAGCGCGGCTGATCCCGGTCGACCTGCTCGCCAGCGATCACTGGCGCGGGCTGCACCTGATCGAGCTGGCGGCGGCGCTGGCGATCCTCGCGCTGATCACCTTGGTCCGGCTGCCGCCGAGCGAGCGCAGCCAAGCGTTCGAGCCGATCGATTTAGTGACCATCGGCCTTGCCACCGCCGGCATGCTGGCCTTCACCGCGGCGCTCGGGTTGGGCCGCCTTTACTGGTGGACGGACGCACCCCAGATCGGCGTCGCGCTGGCGGCAGCAATTGTCCTGCTGTCCGGTGCCGCGATCATTGAGGCCTGTCGGGCGCGGCCACTCGTTCATCTCGAATGGATCGGCACGCTCGGCATTGTGCGCTTCGCCGGCGTCGCATTGATCGTCCGGATCGCACTGGCCGAGCAGACCTATGGCAGCGTCGGCCTGCTGACGGCGGGCGGCCTGACCAACGACCAGTTGCACACGCTGTTCGCGCTGGTGGCGCTGGCCATGGCGGCGGGCATCGTCGTCGCGGCGGCGACGCTGTCGGAGCGCCGCCTGCCGTGGCAGATCATGGTCGCGTCACTGATCATCGCCCTCGGTGCGGCGATCGACAGCAATGCGACCTCGCTCACCCGCCCGCCCGAACTTTATCTGAGCCAGTCGCTGATCGGCTTCGGCACCACCCTCTTTGCCGGCCCGGCGCTGGTCTACGGTTTTTTGCGGATGATCCAGCGCGGCGGCGACCATCTCGTCAGCTTCGTCGTGCTGTTCAGTACCACCCAGAATGTCGGCGGCCTGATGGGCTCGGCGCTGCTCGGCACTTTGCAGACGATCTGGACACGCAACGCATCGAACGTCTTCGCCGCTCAGATCAGCGTCGGGGACCCGCAGGCCTCGGCGCGCCTTGGAGGCGGCAGCGCGGCCTTGAGCGCGGTGATCACCGACCCGGCACAGCGTGCCGCGCAGGGCGCAGGCCTGCTCGGCCAGTCGATCGCGCGCGAGGGCTCGATCGTCGCGTTCAACGACACCTTCCATCTGGTCGAGACGCTCGCGCTCGCGACCGCCGGCTATCTCGCCGTCCACATCGGCGTCGGCATCTGGCGCCGCCGCACCAGCAGCAAGGTCGCCGCATGACCGAGACAGCAGCGCCGACGTGGAGCCCGGCGCGCCGAAACCGTGCCGCAATCGCGATTACAGTCATCCTCGCCCTCGCCGCCTTGCTGGCGGTCTTGAGCGCATGGGACCTGCCACCTTTCGCCGACGGTAGTATTGCGACGGAGAACGCCTATGTCCGGGGGCGCACCACGGTCATCGCACCACAGGCCAGCGGCTATGTCAGCGAAGTGCTGGTCCATGATTATCAGCAGGTTCGTGCCGGACAAATCCTCGTCCGAATCGACGACAGCAGCTACCGCGCCCGGCTGGAGCAGGCGCGCGCCAATCTCGCAGCCGCGCTGGCGACCCTGGCGAACGCGACACAGGCGCGTGCCTCGAGGGGCGCCAATCTGCTCGGCCAACTCGCCGGGATATCCGGTGCCCGCGCCCAATTGCTGAAGGCGCAGGCCGACATGACGCGGGCAACCGACCTCGCCCGCGACGGCTCGATCTCGATCCGGGAGCGCGACCAGACGCTGGCAGCGCTGGCGCTGGCCGATGCCCAGCTGCACCAGTCACTGGCGGGAGCCGAGATCGGGCGGCAGGACGTCCGCACCGTCGACGTCGGCAGAGGCGGGCTGGCAGCCCAGGTCGATGGGGCACGCTCCCAGGTCCATGCCGCCGAGATCGACCTCGACCACACGGTCATTCGCGCTCCCGAAAGCGGCCAACTCGGCGAGGTCGCAGTCCGCCTTGGCGCATTCGTGACCAACGGCACGCAGTTGATGGCCGTCGTCCCACCCGAGCGGTGGATCATCGCCAACTTCAAGGAGGCCCAGACCGCCCGCATCCTCACGCGCCAGCGGGTCACCTTCACCGCCGACGCGATGCCTGGCTTGCGCTTCACTGGCACCGTCGAGCAAATCTCGCCTGCGGCCGGCTCGGAGTTCTCGGTGATCAAGCCCGACAACGGCACCGGCAACTTCATCAAGGTGCCGCAGCGGATCGGCGTGCGCATCCTCGTCGATCCAGACCAGCGCCAAGCCGCCGGCCTGCGGCCCGGCATGTCGGTCGATGTGCGTGTCGAGACCGCGCGATGAGGCGGCTGGCCGTCGGAGTCGGGTTGCTGGCACTCGCCGGTTGCGGCGCCGGCTCCCGGCCCACCACTCCCTCCGAGGCGGCGGTAGTGGCTCCGGTCGGTTGGCGCGCGAGCACGATGGCCGCGACCGATCGGGCCGACCCCTTGTGGTGGCGGCGCTTCGGCGACCCGGCGCTTGCCGAAGTCGTCGGACAGGCGCTCGCGCACAACGACGACATTGCGGTCGCCGCTGGACGTGTCGACGAGGCTCGGGCGCAGTTCCGGCTGGCGAGATCATCGCAGCTTCCCACCATCAATGTCGGTCGCGGCGGCGATCGGGACCGTTCGGTGAACGCGTTCGGCATGGGCGTCGATCAATCGGCCGGCCAAGCTGAAATCCTCGCATCGTTCGATCTCGACCTGTTCGGCCGGCTCGCCAAGGCGTCGAAAGCGGCGCGGGCGCAGTTGCTGGCGACGGAGGACGCGCGCGATAATGTCAGGCTCGCGGTCGCTGCGTCCGCGGCGACCGGCTACGTCATGCTGTGCGCCTATGATGCGCGGCTCAAGGTCCTGCGCGACACGCTGGCGGCCCGGAAGGTGGCGCTGAAGCTGACGCAGCGCCGCGCCGAGGCCGGCTATGCCTCCCGGCTCGACCTGTCGCAGGCGGAGGCGGAATATGAAGCGACCGCGCAGCTGATCCCGGCAGCCGAACTCGCGATTGCGCGCCAGGAAGACGGGCTGGGCGCGCTCCTCGGCCGGATGCCGGGCCCGATCGATCGCGGGCTCCTCGACAGGATGACGCTGCCGGACGTCCCGCTGCTGGTCCCGTTGCGCCTGATCGAGCGCCGTCCCGACCTCGCCGCCGCCGCCAGCCAGATCGTCGCGGCGGATCATGCACTGGACTCCGCCCGCGCGGCCTTCCTGCCCGATGTCCAGCTTGGTGCCTCCGGCGGAGCCGTGGCATCGACCCTGCTCGGAGATCCGATCTCGATCTTCTCGATCGGCAGCAGCATCCTCGCGCCGCTGTTGGAGGGCGGACGCCTGCGTGCGCAGGCCGATGCAGCCGCGGCGCGCCGTGACCAGGCCGCGTTCAACTACCGCAGGATCGCTCTCGCCGCCTTCCGCGAGGTCGAGGACGGGCTCGCAACCGTCGCTCGCAGCCGTGAGCAGGAAGGGGCACTTGTCCGCCAACGCGACGCGCTCGGGCGGGCGCTGGGGTTTGCCGGCAACCGCTACCGCGAAGGCTATTCGCCCTATCTCGAACTACTCGACGCCCAGCGCGCGTCGCTGTCGGCCGAACTCGCCCTCGTCCAGTCCCGGGCGGATCGGCTCACGG
>JBPBQO010000200.1:0-5423 GCA_050954785.1 Janthinobacterium lividum
CAGCCGCATAGCTGGAGTGGACCTACCAGCCTCGACAACTTGGTAAGTTGTTGCGCGCCCTGCAATTACGGACGTGGTCCGGCGTTTCTGGCTGAAATGGGGTTGATCGATCCTCGTAACCGCGATCCATATCCTGCCAACGGGTGGGACGGGCTCTCGCGCATCCTGGCGATCCCGGCACCGAAGCAAACCAACGGGTCCTTATCGAACCCACCGCCCAACATGGTTGTGTCGTCGCAGTTTTCGCATCTAGTGAAAGCGTCGAAAAAGGCTTGAGGCCAACCCATCAGAGAGGGATCGGCTCTCTCACCTGAGCCGTTTACGACTGAACCGGAAAGTCCGTGTAGTCGCTTCCGTTACTCTTGACATAACGCCCGTTATGACATACGTAACACCATGATCGAGAGCTTCGCGCACAAGCGCACGGCGACAGTGTTCCTGGGAAAGCTGCCGAAAGGGTTTCCCGGAACCATCGGTCAGGCGGCGCTGAAGAAACTTCGTATGATTGACGCCGCCGGGATGCTGGACGATCTGCGTTCACCACCCGGCAACCGCCTAGAGATGCTGTTAGGTGACCGCCGGGGCCAACATTCGATCCGAATCAACGATCAATGGCGGATCTGCTTTGTATGGCGTGCAAACGCTGCACACAGCGTCGAAATCGTCGACTACCACCACTAGGGATGTAGGGATCATGTCCATCAAGCGAAGCGACCTGGCAAAGATGTCACTCGACGACATCGGGCCAGTCAGCACTCTCACGAATGTCTCGTCAGGCACCGTGCTGATCGAGGAATTCATGCAGCCGCTTGGGCTGTCAGCACGTGCGCTTGCACGCGACATCGGCGTGCCTGCCAATCGGATCACGGGCATCATTAACGGCCAACGCATGGTGACAGCAGAGACTGCAATTCTTCTCGGCGAACGGTTTGGAACTACCGCCGAATTCTGGATGAAATTGCAGGCTGCTTATGACCTCGAGGAAGCGCGCAAGAGGCTTGGTCGACCGTTGCAAAGTCGATCGACTGCAGTTCCTCCGTGACCTGCCTAAGGGCTCATTATGATACCTCGGCAGCACCAGCATAATAGCCAGGCACGGCCGTGAGGCTGGACCCTATTCGTCTGCGTGCATACCTACCTGAGTCCGGCTCATCGCGAGTGCTATCAGCCGGTTGATACCGCGTCCTATAGCTTAATCAAGTGTACGTTTGAGTAAACGTTCAACTCTGAGATTAAGAGGAACATCAGCGCATGTTCGGAGACGAACGAAGGGAGAACCTCAACTAGCTACAAAGAAGCCAGGCATGCCCTAGAACGCCATCTTGGCGGATTGGGTGGGATTCGAACCCACGGTACGCTTTCACGCACACACGCTTTCCAAGCGTGCGCCTTAAACCACTCGGCCACCGATCCTGCAGCCTGGGAGGCTCACCTACCCAGGGCGGCGGAACATACCAATTTTCCGTTCCGAATCAAGAGCCGGCAGAGCCGTTTCGGTCTCAGCTCTCCATCTTGAGGGCGGCCAGGAACGCGCTCTGCGGAATTTCGACCTTGCCGAACTGGCGCATGCGCTTCTTGCCCTCTTTCTGCTTGTCCAACAGCTTGCGCTTGCGGCTGATGTCGCCGCCGTAGCACTTCGCCGTCACGTCCTTGGACAGCGCGCCGATGGTTTCGCGGGCGATCACCCGGCTGCCGATCGCCGCCTGGATGGCGATCTTGAACAGCTGGCGCGGAATCAGCTCCTTGAGCTTGGCGCAGATCGAACGGCCCCGCAGCTCAGCCGCACCCTTGTGGGCGATGAACGACAGCGCATCCACCGGCTCCAGATTGACCAGGATGGAGATGCGGACGAGGTCGCTCTCCTCGTAGCCGTCGATCGAGTAGTCGAAGCTGGCATAGCCGCGGCTGACCGACTTCAGCCGATCGTAGAAGTCGAACACCACCTCGTTCAGCGGCAGGCGATAGACCGCCATCGCCCGGTTGCCGACGTAGGTGAGGTCCTCCTGACGGCCGCGACGGTCGTTGCACAGGGTCAGCACCGCGCCGAGATACTCGTCCGGCACCAGGATGGTCGCCTTGATCCAGGGCTCCTCCATCTTGGCGATGACAGACCCGTCCGGCATGTCGGAGGGGTTGTGCAGCTCCTCCATCTCGCCGTTGGTCCTGTAGAGCCGGTAGACGACCGACGGCGCGGTCGCGATCAGGTCCAGGTCGAACTCGCGGGATAGCCGCTCCTGGATGATCTCCAGGTGCAGCAGGCCCAGGAAGCCGCAGCGGAAGCCGAAACCCAGCGCCGCCGACGTCTCCGCCTCGTAATGGAAGCTGGCATCGTTCAGGCGAAGGCGGGACAGGCTCTCGCGCAGCTTCTCGAAATCGTCGGCGTCGATCGGATACAGCCCGCACCAGACCACCGGCACCGACGGCTTGAAGCCCGGCAGCGCCTCGGTGGCCGGACGGCGATCCTCGGTGATGGTGTCGCCGACGTTGCAGTCGGCCACGGTCTTGATGGCGGCGGTGATGTAGCCCATCTCGCCTGGCCCGAGATCGTCGACCGGTTTCATCGTGGGGGTGAACACACCCACCTGCTCGACGCTGTGCACCGAGCCCTTGGCCATCATGCGGATCTTGGCGTGCCGCTTCAGCCGGCCGTCCTTGATCCGCACCAGAATGACCACGCCGAGATAGGCGTCGTACCAGCTATCGACCAGCAGCGCCTTCAGGGGCGCGTCGGGATCGCCGGTGGGGGCCGGCAGCCTCGTGACCAGGGCCTCCAGCACGCCGCCGATGTTGATGCCGGTCTTTGCCGAAATCTCGACCGCATGATCGGCGGGGATGCCAACCACGTCCTCGATCTGCTGGCGCACCCGCTCCGGCTCGGCGGCCGGCAGGTCGATCTTGTTCAGGATCGGCACGATCTCGTGGTTGGCGTCCAGCGCTTGATACACGTTGGCCAGCGTCTGTGCCTCGACCCCCTGGGAGGCGTCGACCACCAGCAGCGAGCCTTCGCAGGCCGCCAGCGAGCGGCTCACCTCGTAGGCGAAATCGACGTGCCCGGGCGTGTCCATCAGGTTGAGCACGTAGGTCTTGCCGTCGTGCGCCTTGTAGTCGAGGCGGACGGTCTGGGCCTTGATGGTGATGCCCCGCTCGCGCTCGATGTCCATGTTGTCGAGGACCTGGTTGGTCATCTCGCGTTCGGTCAGCCCGCCGCAGACCTGGATCAGCCGGTCGGCGAGGGTGGACTTGCCATGGTCGATATGGGCGATGATCGAGAAATTGCGGATCAGCGAGAGCGGCGTGTCGGTCATGGCGCACAGATAAGCGAAATTGCGGGGAAAGTCAGCAAGCCGGCTCAGGCGAACAGGCGTTCCGTTTCGGTTATGGCCATGACCGGACGGGCGGGAGCCTCGACCAACGGCCTGACGCCGCACGCGCCGAGGAAACAGGCGATCCGATCGAACATCGCCGGGTCCCGGCTCGGGTCGTTCGCGTCGCCGCGTGGCACCCAGATGATGGTGTCGAAGCGGGCCCGGGTCAGCAGCACCCGGTAGGTGTTGAGCCGCCAGGCGATCTTGTCGGGGTCCCGCGATTGCTGCCACCGCGTGCCCCGGAACGAGCGCGCCTGCCACGCACCGGCGCCGTCCCCGTCACGCACCAGGTCGCCGTCCCAGCATAATCCGACCTGGTCGAGCTCGAGTCCCTGGATCGAGAACTGCGTGGCCACCAGCTCGAGCGCGTCGGACGCCCGTACGTCCCGATCCCGCAGCCAGCTATCGAGAAACCAGCGCGCCACCGCGCCGGGGTCCATGTGTTCGAGCTCGCAGCCGAGTCCCTCGGCACGCAACCGGCGGGCACCGGCACTCGCCACCAAGCCGGCGCGATGAACGTCTCGTGCGGCGGCCCGCAATCCCGCACGCAGCGACACAAGGTCGCGGGTCAGGTAGAACGGCACCTCACCCTCGGCGGCGATGATCGAGCGGGCACACGCCGCGTCGCCACGCAGCACCGCATCGACCCAGAGCGGCGTCGCATCGTGCCGCAGCGACCGAACCGGCACGGTCAGGTGCAACGCCGGTTCGACAGTCAGACCCGGCAGGGACGGCAACCGGTTTCGCGGCTCGGGATGCTCCAGCGAGGCGCTGGAAACAAAGACCCGCCACTCCGGCCGCTGCTCCAGCGCCAGTCCCCAGGCGGCAAGACCGCCCTCCCCGTCGTGGATCTCCTGCCCGTTGCCGATCAGGCAGACGATGCCGGCAAACCCGTCGTGCCGCGCCATGATGTCCAGCACATGCGCCGGCTCCGACCGGTCGAGCTGCACGGGCCGATCGCGCGTGCGGGCAATGGCATGCGCCTCGGTCCAACTCCGTTGCGCCTCGTCGATCACCACCACTCGTTCAGGCGGCGCCTTGCCTAGCCGCACGCCATCGTCTCGAAACCGCGGCAGAGCCTGGATCACACCCTTCATCCGGTGCGCGGCGACATCCCGCTTGGTGTCCGAGTTGGCGACGCTGTTTCGCACCAAGGCTTCGCGTAGCACATGAACCAGCGTAGGATTGCCGGTCAGGAACACCGCCTCCGGCTCCTTGGATGTCCTGGCAAACGCGGCGTTCAGCCCGCATAGGGTCTTGCCCGCGCCGGGGATGCCGGTGACGAACAGGATCGCCTTGGTCCCGGCGGCGCGACTGTCGCCTAGGATCGATGCAATCCGGTTGGCGGTCAGGGTCAGGTTGACGGCATCGGCGCGGGCGCTGGCAATCTCCGCCACATCGTTACGGTCATAGAGCTTGCAGGCTGCTTCTATTACGTTCGGAACCGCCTGATAGGCCGATCGCTCCCAGGCCGCACAATCCAGCGCATACCCGACCGTGGTCATCTGGGCATCCAGCGAACCTAACAGGCCGCCGAGACTGGATGCATTGGCATTCAGCACCGGCGCATGCCCTGCATACATGAACGGCAGCATCGGGAAAGGGGTTGGTGCGTCGGTCGCCACCAGGATCGGCAGGATCGGATGTCGACGGGAACCGGCATGAAAGTCCTGCAAGTCAAGTGCGTATCCTTCGAGCTGATCGTGCGCGGCCGCGTCGAATCGCTCGGCACCCACCTTGAACTCGACGACATAAATCGCTTTCGGCGATAGCAGGACCACGTCGATCCGGCCACCAAGCCTCGGGATCTCGAACTCCAGCAGTATGCGCCACTCATGTAGATCGGAAAGTTTGCAGAGTGCGGCACGGAGAATAACTATCTGCACCTCCCATGCCCGAAGCTGCTGCACGTCGTTGACACGGAACTGCCGGATCGCCCGTTCGGACAGGCTTGCCACAAGCTGGTGGTCGGTAATTTCGAGAAAAGAAAGAGCGTCGCCGGACCACCAGGCTGTCATCTAAGAAATTCCGGGTCATTACGATATTAGAATGGCACGC
>JBPBQO010000201.1:0-4794 GCA_050954785.1 Janthinobacterium lividum
AAATCGACACTACCAGCCGAGCCGATTTCTGTATTGGTTTTCGCCGACGCTATATTGTTGTAGGTTATCCTGTTGACGTACAGGTTCCGATCTTTTGAGGACGATCCGCCATAGGCATCCTGCAGGTATCGGACGGTCACGGTGTGGGGACCAGCCCCCCAGCTTCCGGGCAAGGTAAAATCCTGGCTCTCGCCAGCATTACGTAGAGCAGACGCCGTCAGGTTTCCTCCGATTTTCTTCTTATCGACAGAAACCGTAAAAACAGCATTACCCAGATAAGCATCTTCAGAAACGTTTACAGTCAAACTGTCCGTTCCGGCAGCATATGCAAAGTATGGTGTTCCAGCAGCACAAAGCAGGCCGAAAGCAAGCGTGGTTTGAATGCGACGCATTCGAATGATCCTGCAAAAGGGAGAGACGTCGGCTCCAGGTCCGATGACATCTCCAGTGATGCGGTGAACGACGTTTTTAGAGGCTGCCGCTTCGACCGTGACGCATTATAAATGCATTAATTAATGTTATTTTAACAGTCTAAATCGTAGGGATCGACGAATCTCTTTCTTTAAGATTATCGAGTTGCCTGAGAATTTCTCACTGTTACACAGCTCCGCGACTTAGTTTTGCAATACTTAGAACTTTTTATCGATTTGTAGTATTGCTGTGCATATCACGCTTTACTAATACAATAGAAATTGCTGTACAGACGAAATTAGCAGTTGGAATATTCGACGCCAGAACCAGAGTTTAAAATCGTTTGTTCAGCGGTGACATTAAGAGTGACTTACAACGTCTTGATCATAGGCGACCGTTATCTTCAAGCTCAATTCCCGTCACCTTATTCCGGAACCGCACATCTCAACATCAGGCTCCGCCAAGGCCGCTACCAACCATTCTTGCCGGATCGACCGCCTCGTCGAATGCCTGTTCGGAAATCGTCCCCGATTGGAGTGCCGCCTCGCGCAGCGTCACGTCGTGCTCGGTGGCATGGTGCGCGATCTTCGACGCTGCGTCGTAGCCGATCACCGGCGATAGCGCCGTCACCAGCATCACCGAGTTGGCGACGTGTTGTGCGATACGCTTGGTGTTGAGCGTCGTGTCCTCGACCGAGAATCTTCGGAAATTGCAGGCCCCGTCCGTCAGGTTGCGGATACTGCGCAGCACGTTGTTGATGATGATCGGCCGCATCGCGTTGAGCTCGAAATTGCCCTGACTGCCGGCGAACGCCACCGCGGTGTCGTCGCCGATCACCTGGATGCCGATCATCACCACGGCCTCGCACTGGGTCGGGTTGACCTTGCCGGGCATGATCGACGAGCCCGGCTCGTTCTCCGGCAGAAACAACTCGCCCAGGCCGCAGCGTGGACCTGAGCCGAGCCAGCGCATGTCGTTGGCGATCTTGATAAGCGCCACCGCAACCCCGCGCAGCGCCCCGGATATGCGCACCATCGCGTCGAGCGAGGCCTGGGCAGCGAACTTGTTGGGTGCGGTGATGAACGGCCGTCCGGTCAGTTCGGCGATGCGGGCTGCAATGTTCACGCCGAAGCCGGCCGGCGCGGTCAGCCCGGTTCCCACGGCGGTTCCGCCCGCGGCCAATTCCAGCAGGCCAGGCCTGGTGGCGCTCAAGGCCGCCATCGCGTCGCGAAGCTGGTGCGCGTAGCCGGACCATTCCTGGCCGACGGTGAGCGGCACAGCATCCTCGAGATGGGTCCGGCCGATCTTGACCACGTCGTGCCATTCCGCCGCCTTGGCTTCGAGACATGCCGCCAGCGCGTCGAGCTCGGGCAGCAGCCGGTCGTCCAGCGCTTCCAGCGTCGCCACGTGCATGGCGGTCGGAAAGGTATCGTTGCTCGACTGCCCCATGTTCACGTCGTCGTTCGGATGGACCGGGCTCTTCGACCCCGGCTCGCCGCCGAGCAACTGGATCGCCCGGTTCGAGATCACCTCGTTGACGTTCATGTTGGACTGGGTGCCCGACCCGGTCTGGTAGACGAACAACGGGAAATGCGCGTCGAGCGCCCCGGAGATGACCTCGTCCGCCGCCCGGATCATCGCGTCCGCCTTCCATTGCGGAAGCCGTCCCTCGGCCGCGTTCACCAGCGCCGCCGCCTTCTTGACGATGCCGTAGGCGCGCGACACCGCGACCGGCATCCGCTCCTCGCCGATCGAGAAATGCTTCAGCGAGCGCTGCGCCTGCGCGCCCCAGTATCGATCCGCCTGCACCTCGATCTCGCCCATCGAGTCTGTCTCGACACGCACGCCCGCGGCGTCGAGACCGATCGGGATGTCCTGCAGGATTGGGTGCATGTTCGACCTCGAGGCAGTTAGATCAGCATAAGCTTGTCACCAAGCGCCATCCAGCCGGCAGGTTCCTTGACCACGGCGGCAACGTCATAGGTGCCGAATACCCGCGTCGCGCCACGCTTGGTGAAAATTTCCCAGACGATCGCCGAGGCCGGTCCGGCGTCCCGCCTGGTCCGTTTGGATTGGACCTTCCGGGTAGGTGGCAGTACTGAACGGCTGGACGATGTCGTCTGATGCGTCAGGGCCGTGCGGAACGTCGTCGCGCCTGAACGGGTTGAGGCGCTGGATGAAGCTCCGGTGCCCGAAGCAGGTTGTGCACCGATCGGCTGCATCTCGATCGAGTTGACGGCAACCTGTTCGTTGTAAGCGATCCAGTGCAGTTGTGCTGCCGCCGCGAAGCAGGCACCGGTGGTGGTCAGTTTCACGCCGGTTTTGATGACAGCCGCCGCGATCGCGGTTGGCATCGTCGCGAGCGGTACGACCGAGCCCACCAACTGGCTGCCACGGACGCCGAGCTTGATCGCCTTCATCGCCTCGACCAGCTTGCACCAGTCCTGTACCTGCCGCGCCTCGCTATACTTGTTGGCGATGTAGCCAATCCGCGCCATGTGCATCACGGTGAGGCCTGTAGCCTGGCCGTGGTAGATCGTGCCGGGGATGTTCACGCCTGCGGTAGGCGGCGCCAGGCTCAACAAGTTGCCCAGCGTTTGAAAGGCACTGCCACCAAGCTTTTTCCAGCGGCAGCTGGTCAGATAGTTTTGCGTGATCGGGCTTCGTCCACCCGTTTCGATCGCATACGCGTCGAATAACGGGTTGCGCTTGTCGGACAACTTCATCAGCGCCTCCCCGCCCTTGCCCTCCAGTAGTTTTGCGCTATCGACACCTGCCTGCGCCCCATAGGAGATGGTCTTGATCGGGTGGTCGTAATAGGCACCCTCGATCGTCGAGGTCAGCAAGGTGGCTGCCTGGATAACGATGTCATAGGTGTCGGCCTTGGTCTGTCCCGACGCTTTGAGAGCCTGTTCCTGTGCCTGCTTGTCCGGAACCCAGCTAGCCTTCGCGAAATGGGCCTTGTTCGCCATCTGCGGCAGGTTCGGCAGGATCTTTACCATCTGGCAGGGCTTCTTTCGACAAATCGTCGCAGGACACTCCCGAGACAGGCCGACAGCATTGCCCAGGCAAACGTCGAGTGTAACCATGCAAGCAGTTCGTCATCATTTGATCATAAACGGCACGATCACACGTCGAACACGACGCCCTGCGCCAGCGGCAGCGTCCGGCCGTAATTGATGGTGTTGGTGGCCCGCCGCATGTAGGCGCGCCAACTGTCCGAGCCGGACTCGCGACCACCGCCGGTGTCTTTCTCGCCGCCGAACGCACCGCCGATCTCGGCGCCGGACGGGCCGATATTGACGTTGGCGATGCCGCAATCGGACCCTTCGACCGACAGGAACCGCTCGGCCTCGTGCAGGTCGCGGGTGAAGATCGACGAGGACAGGCCGGCCGCGACGTCGTTCTGCAAGGCGACCGCCTGCTCGAACGTGCGGTAGCGCATGACATACAGGATCGGCGCGAAGGTCTCGCGCTGCATGATGGCCGGCTGCCCGACGGCATCCGCCGGGAACTCGACCAGCGCCGGACGCACATAGAACGCGTCCTCGCCCGCCACATCGACCCGCTCGCCGCCGGACACCGTGCCACCGGCCTGCTTCGCCTCGGCCAGGGCCGCCAGCATGCCGTCATACGCGGCACGGTCGATCAGCGGACCGACCAGCACGCCGGGCGCGCGGGGATCGCCGACGCGCACCGAGCCGTAGGCGGATTTCAGCCGGCCGACAAACGCCTCGTAGACGTCCTCCTGCACGAACAGCCGGCGCAGCGTGGTGCAGCGCTGTCCCGCCGTGCCCATCGCCGCGAACGCGACGCCACGCAGCGCCAGGTCGAGATCGGCGGTGTGCGACACGATCGCCGCATTGTTGCCGCCGAGCTCCAGGATCTGGCGGGCGAACCGTGCCGCCAGCTTCGGCGCTACCGCGCGGCCCATCGCGGTCGATCCGGTGGCCGACACCAGCGCCACCAGCCGGTGCTCGACCAGCGCCGCGCCGACGGCGGCGCCGCCGATCAGCACCGAGGACAGCGCTTCCGGCGCGTCCGCACCGAACCGCTGCCGGGCACGCTCGAACAGCGCCTGCACGCCGAGCGCGGTCAGCGGGGTCTTCTCCGACGGCTTCCACACCACGCTGTTGCCGCACACCAGGGCGAGGGCCGCGTTCCAGGCCCAGACGGCGACCGGAAAGTTGAAGGCGGAGATGATGCCGACCACGCCGAGCGGGTGCCAGCTCTCCATCATCCGGTGCTGCGGGCGCTCGGTGGCGATGGTCAGGCCATAGAGCTGGCGCGACAGGCCGACCGCGAAGTCGCAGATGTCGATCATCTCCTGGACCTCGCCCAGGCCTTCGGACGTCACCTTGCCGGCTTCCAGGGTAACCAGCC
>JBPBQO010000202.1:0-3197 GCA_050954785.1 Janthinobacterium lividum
CGTCGGGTTGCCGTGGAGCACGTCACGGCAGAACTGGGTGTCTCGCAACGTTTTGCCTGCAGGGTACTGGACCAGCACCGCTCCACGCAGCGCAAGATCCCGCGCAGATCGGACGACGAAGTGGCGCTGACGCACACGATCATCGTCCTGGCGACGCAGTATGGGCGCTACGGCTACCGGCGGATCACGGCTCTGCTGCACGCCGAGGGCTGGGCCTGCAATCACAAACAGGTCGAGCGGATTTGGCACTCTGAAGGCCTGAAAGTACCAGCCCGGCAGCCGAAACGCGGGCGCTTGTGGCTGAACGACGGCTCGTGCCTGCGGCTGCAGCCAGACCGGCCGAACCACGTATGGGCGTATGGTTTTGTCGGGGACCGCACCCGTGAGGGCCGCAAGTTCCGGACCTTGAACGTGGTCAACGAGTTCAGTCGCGAGTGCCTAGCGATCCGGGCAGGACGCAGGCTGGGCTCGACAGAGGTGATCGACGTGCTGACGGACCTGTTCATCACCCGTGGTATCCCTGCGTACATACGCTCAGACAACGGGCCGGAGTTCGTGGCCACGGCGGTAAAGGCGTGGATCACCGAGCTTGGCGCCAGGCCGGCGTACATCGAGCCCAGCAGTTTCCCTGCGAGAACGGCTACGTGAAAAGCTTCAACGGCAAGCTCCGCGACGAGTTGCTGGCCTGCGAGGCGCTCAACACGCTGGCAGAGGCCAAGGTCCTGATCGAGCAATGGCGCAAACACTACAACACTGTGCGTCCGCACAGCGCGCTGGGCTTCCGGTCGCCCGCACCCGAGGTCATCCAGTCGAGGATCCCGATGCCTACAGGCACGCCAGGTCCGGCAGGGTCAGCTGTGGCATTCGGCATCACGATGAACTAAAATTTCACCTGGATCACCCCGTGAGGGCTGGTCACCGGATTTGACGTCAGGTGCGTCAAACCCGCCCATGTTCTTCATGGAAGTCATCGTTACATGATGCTGATCATTTATATCTGCATCGCATGAACAAAGTCACTGGTTGCGCGAATGTTGAGAGTAGATTGTGACATGTCCGGGCTGAGTGCTGCAAGAAACAAGACTGCAAAATTTATCATAAGGCGACGCCTTCGTAAAATTTCTACCACATGAATCAAACGTAACGAATTGGTCTATGCATAGATCATTACTATGCCTGCACCTCCAAGCTGGAATAGAAAGCCGTCGATGCCATAGACATCGGATCTGGTGTTCGCGCGATTGCCTTGGATCTGGCAGGGCCCGGGTAGGCCATCGCCTTGACCTAGCGGTATCAATGACCCCAGCCGATGGATCCCGGCGCAGGATAAATGTGAGCGTTTTCGACACCGAGCTGCTGGGGCGATTGCCTCTCAGCGCCTTCCACGGTCGAGGCGCCGAATGTGTCCTGCATGCGCTGGATCGGCTCGATTTCCGCTTCCGAAAGCCAGGGGAGCCAGTTCATCGCGGAAGCCGACTGCACATAGCTGAGATAGACGACGTCGTCGGCCTCGCCCACGAGGCCCGGCGCGGCGTAGCCAAACCTCTGCCGGCTGTTCGCGCCGAGCTGGGTGGTCAACTTGCTGTTGTTCTGAATGAGCTGCGCGATCTTCAGGTAGTGGTTCGAGGCGTCGTCGCCGAGCAAATGCAGCCGGAAGAAATCGTAGGACTCGAACGACAGCCCGATGTCAGCGGTGGATGCTCCTGCCACGACAAGGCTGAACGCCCTGGTTCCGGCGTAGGCGACGGCCGGCGGAGCGCCGTTCAGCCGGAAGTTCTGCACGTAGAGCCAGGTTTCGGCATAGTTTGCCGCCTTGCGTGCGGCAGCGAGCCACACGTTCTGGTGCGTCGCGTCGTAGAGCGCCAGCGCGGCGTGGATCGCCTGGAACCCGGCCTCGCGGTCGAGAACGGGCTCCAGCGTCGCCTTGTCGTAGCTCGACGTGCCGCCGACGTAGTTCTCGGTTCTGTAGATCGCCTGGAGCGCGAATGCGCCGGCGCTTTCGGCGCTGGTCAGGTAGCGCGTGTCGTTCGTGGCGAAATACAAGGTTACGAGGAAGCGTATTGGGTCGGTCGTCGCGAGCCTGTTGTTTCCGGCACCGAACGCCTGGCACGCCGCGGATGCGACGAACACGGTCCCGTCGCGGTTGTACTCGCGGTAGAACGAGCCGTCGGCGTTCTGGTGGCTCACGAGCCAATCTCCGAACGACTGCGCGAAGCGCTCCCACCCCGCTTGCGGCTTGCCGTGCTCGCGCATGAAGATCGCCGCGTTCAGCGCCCCCTCCATGCCGTCGCTCAGGCTGCGGATGAACAATGGCCACTTGCAGCCGTCGTCGAGCCATCCGGACGGGCTCGCCGTCGTCCCGACGGTGAAGATGGTGTCCGGCAGTCCGGCCGAATAGCCTGCCACGTCCGCGTTCGACGCCCAGAAATCGAGCTGCGCCTTTCCCTTGGCGAAGACCTGCGGCTGATCGTGCAGGAGGCCGGCGCGCAGCAGCTGGTATGCGGCCGGGATCTGCTGCCCGGTGTAGCCCATCTGGTAGGCGATCGGGCTGTCGGGCGCGCCGGTCGAGACCGGAACCTGGAACGGGAAGCCTGGCGCACCGGGGGACCAGTCGGCGGACTCCGCCGCGAGCAGGGCAATCTGGTCGTCGAAGACCTGATCGATCGGCACGTCGGCCGGCCTGGGATCGAAGGCGGCGTAGAACTTGCGCCAGGCGCCCGACATGGCGGCGTCGTAGTCGGCAACGCCGTTCGGGGCGTAGCGATCCAGCGAGAAGGTGAGCTCGTAGGAATGCGAGAAGCCCATCTGCACGGGATGGCTGCGCCTGACCCAGGCCGTGCTCTGCGTTCCGGGATCCCCGTCATCCTCCTCGGCCGGGTAGATGAAGCCGATCGAGGTCTGCGGCACCTTCCCGACGCCCAGCGAGCCGTAGCGCACCGAAGGATCGACGAGCCAGGACGGGCTGTGGTCGTCCGAAACTGAAGTCGGTGTTGCGCCCGTATGGACCAGGGCCATCGTGTAGCCGGTGTTCGGATCCTGTATCGCGACCAGGGGCAGGCCGGACCGCGTTTCGCGCCAGTAGGCGAAGTTGGAGATGCCATTGAAGCCGAACCTGCCGAAGCCGTTCCGCGGTGCCCAGGTGTTCAGGTCGTACCAGATCCCGGGAGCGAAGACGGGAGTCGTGGCGATCGGCTCCG
>JBPBQO010000203.1:0-2936 GCA_050954785.1 Janthinobacterium lividum
CCGCTTCTGCGAGATGAACGACGTCAAGCCGGTGGCCGGCTTCGATCCGGAAACGGCCAAAGGCAAGCTCGCACGCTGGATTCTCGACGAGGCCGCTATTGCGGTCGCCGATGCGACCGCAGCACTCGAAGCCTACCGGTTCGACGAGTATGCAGCGGTAACCTACAAGTTCACCTGGTACCGCTTCTGCGACTGGTTCCTGGAGTTCGCCAAGCCGGTGTTCAACAGCGGCGACGGCGAGGAGGCGGTCGAGCTTCGCGCCGCCACCGCGCATGTGCTGGGCACCATCCTGCGCCTGCTGAACCCGGTGATGCCGTTCGTCACCGAGACGCTGTGGGCGGAGTTCGGCTATGGGCCGGAAGGCAGCCTGATCCGGACACCGTGGCCGACCTCGCAGCGTCTCTCGGATGCGCAGGCGACCGCGCGCGAGCTCGACTGGGTGGTCCGTTTCATCGGCGAGATCCGCGCCGTGCGGGCCGAGATGAGCGTGCCGCCTGCCAAGGTCACGGAGCTGCTGTTGCGTGACGCCAGTGAAACGACCCTGGCGCGCGCCGCGACCTGGTCCGAGGCGATCGGCCGCATGGCGCGCGTGTCGAGCGTGTCGGCGCTGGTCGGCGAGATGCCGCACGGTGCCGCGCAGGCGGTGGTGGACGAGACCACGTTGATCCTGCCGCTCGCCGGCATCATCGATCTCGATGCGGAGCGTGCGCGCCTGCAGAAGGATCGTGCACGCGCCATCGATGAGGCCGGCAAGGTGGAGCGCAAACTGGCGAACGCCGATTTCGTCGCCCGCGCCAAGCCGGAAGTCGTGGAAGAGAATCGCGAACGCCTGAATGCGTTTCAGCAGGAAACCGAACGGCTCGATGCCGCGCTTCGTCGGCTCGGATAGGAAACGACGATCATGACCAAGGTCTGGGACAAGAGCCGGCTGCCGTCGCGCCACGTGACGGAGGGTGCGGATCGCGCGCCGCATCGCAGCTACTATTATGCGATGGGGCTGAAGGAGGAGGAGATCCACCAGCCCCTGGTCGGCGTCGCCACCTGCTGGAACGAGGCGGCGCCCTGCAACATCTCGCTGTCGCGTCAGGCGCAGTCGGTGAAGATCGGCGTCAAGGCGGGCGGCGGCACCCCGCGTGAATTCACCACCATCACCGTCACCGACGGTATCGCGATGGGCCACCAGGGCATGAAGTCCTCGCTGGTATCGCGCGATGCGATCGCCGACACGGTCGAGCTCACCATGCGCGGCCATTCCTACGATGCGCTGGTCGGGCTCGCCGGCTGCGACAAGTCGTTGCCCGGAATGATGATGGCGATGCTCCGGCTCAACGTGCCGAGCGTGTTCATGTATGGCGGCTCGATCCTGCCCGGCAAGTTCAAGGGCCGTGACGTCACCGTGGTCGACGTGTTCGAGGCGGTCGGCCAGCACGCTGCCGGCAACATGTCGGATGAGGATCTGTTCGAGCTCGAGTGCGCGGCTTGTCCGTCGGCCGGCGCCTGTGGCGGCCAGTTCACTGCCAACACGATGGCGACGGTCAGCGAGGCGATCGGGCTGGCACTGCCGGGCTCGGCCGGTTCGCCGGCACCGTACGAGGAGCGCGACCGGTTCGCGGTCGAAAGCGGTCGCGCGGTAATGGCGCTGCTGGAATCCGGCCTGCGCCCACGCGACATCGTGACGCTGAAGGCGCTGGAAAATGCAGCCGTCGTGGTGGCTGCCACCGGCGGTTCCACCAATGCCGGCCTGCATCTTCCGGCAATGGCGCATGAGGCGGGCATCCGCTTCACCATGGACGACGTGGTGCAGATCATGCGCCGCACCCCGTACATCGCCGACCTCAAGCCGGGCGGTAAATACGTGGCGCTCGACGTGCATCGTGTCGGTGGCATCCCGGTGATCCTGAAGTCGCTGCTCGATGGCGGCTTGCTGCATGGCGACTGCATGACGGTCAGCGGCAGGACGATCGCCGAGAACCTCAAGGATGTCGTGTTCCCGAAGGACCAGGACGTGGTCTATCCGGTCGCCCAGGCGATCTCGACCACCGGCGGCGTGGTCGGGCTCAAGGGCAACCTGGCCCCGGACGGCGCGATCGTGAAGATCGCCGGCCTGAAGGAGCATCGGTTCGTGGGCTCGGCGCTGTGCTTCGACTGCGAGGAGGATGCGTTCGCGGCGGTGCAGGCGCGTGCCTACAAGGAAGGCGACGTCATCGTCATCCGATACGAGGGGCCCAAGGGCGGCCCGGGCATGCGCGAGATGCTGTCCACCACCGGTGCGATCTATGGGCAGGGGCTCGGCGAGAAGGTGGCCCTGATCACCGATGGCCGCTTCTCCGGCGGCACGCGCGGCTTTTGCGTCGGCCATGTCGGGCCGGAAGCCGCGGAGGGCGGGCCGATCGCGCTGCTCCGCAATGGCGACCGTATCACCCTCGATGCGGACGCGGGCACGATCGAGGTGGCGCTATCGGACGCGGAACTGGCCGAGCGCCGCGCCGCCTGGACCCCACGCAAGACCGACTACAATAGCGGCGCGATCTGGAAATTCGCGCAACTGGTGGGCCCGGCGCACCTGGGCGCGGTGACGCATCCCGGCGCCGCCGCCGAAACCCACGTCTACGCCGATATCTGATCCTGCCTGATACTCCGCCGGATTGCTGCCGGAACAGCAGCAGTCCGGCCAGGAGCAGGCCAGCACCGGCAGTGGCGGCCGGCAGGCCGAGATCGAAGCCGGCGCGGCTGGCGAGCAGGTCACCGACGCTAGTGGACGAAATCTGACGGTTGGTACCCATATGGTAGGTCGGCTTGGGGGTAACCAGACGTAAGCTGCGCGGACGTTGCTGACGGCTATGCGCCAACAGCAGACATTTTCAGGCATCCTGAGACAGCCAGCAAGCGGACATCGCTACGGGGCGAACCGAGTTGGAGCGAACGGCGCCCGATCC
>JBPBQO010000204.1:0-2476 GCA_050954785.1 Janthinobacterium lividum
GGACAGATTCCCACCAAAGATGACAGACTGTGCGAAAACTCGCGGGCCCGATTCCATCTGGTCCCCGAGAGGAGTATGCTGTGTCCATGGCATACATTGAGGGTCATGCGCGCGATCAGGCGCTGCTGCTGCCGGCATCGGTAGAGGACTATGTGGCGGCGGAAAGTCCGGTTCGGTTCATCGACGCGTTTGTCGATGACCTCGATCTGGGCGAGGCAGGTTTCCTGCGGTCGCGGCCGAAGGCGACGGGGCGACCTGGTTTTGATCCGGGCGATATGCTGAAGCTGTACCTGTACGGCTATCTCAACCGGGTGCGGTCGAGCCGACGGCTGGAAGCGGAGGCGACACGCAACCTCGAGCTAATCTGGCTGTTGCGTGGGCTGCGGCCAGACTACAAAACCATCGCCGACTTCCGTCGCGACAACCGGAGCGCCTTCAAGGCGGTGTTCCGCGCCTTCGTCGTCTTGTGCCGCAAGCTCGACCTGTTCGGGCGGGAGCTGCTGGCGGTGGACGGCACGCGGCTGAAGGCCGTGAACAATCCGGGGCGCAATTTCTCCCGCGACAAGCTGGCCAGGTATATTGCGGCGGCCGACGAGCGGCTTGAAGGGTATCTAGCCGAGTTGGATGCCATCGACCGTGGCGAGGACGGCAGTGGGCCCGGTCGCGGTGAGGCACTGGCCGCAAAGATCGCCAAGGTGCGCGAACGGCGGCAGGCTCAAGAGGCGATGCTGGAGCAGCTGAACGCCAGCGGTGAAAGCCAGGTCTCGCTGACCGATCCCGATGCGCGCGCGATGGTTACGGGTCAAAAGACCACGGTCGGCTACAACGCGCAGGTAGCAGTCGATGCAAAGCACAAGCTGATCGTCGAACAGCACGTTACCAACGCTGCCACCGACATGGGCCTGCTGGCGGCCACTGCCGGGGCGGCCAAGGATACTCTTGGCGTCGAGCGCATCGCTGCCGTGGCGGACATGGGCTATTACAAGGGTGAGGACATCGAGGCGTGCGAGGCGAACGGCATCACTCCGTATGTCGCCCGACCTCAGCGTGGCAGCGCGATCGCCACCGGCCGCTTCCCCAAAGAACGATTCAGCTACGATCCAGCGGCTGACGCCTATCATTGCCCCGGCGGCAAGCTTCTCGATACCCGCTACCGCTCGGTCACGCGTGGCCATGTGTCGATCCAGTATTCCAGCCCCGCCGCCTGTGCCGCCTGCGCGATCAGGGCACGCTGTACCGGCGGCCGCTGGCGGCGCATCAACCGTTGGGAGAACGAGGCGGTGCTCGATCGCATGGCGACGCGGCTCGCAGCCTGGCCCGGCATTCTTGACGTCCGCCGGGAGACGGTCGAGCATCCGTTCGGCTCGATCAAGCAGTGGATGAACCAGGGCGCATTTCTGATGCGCGGGTTGGAGAATGTGCGCGCCGAGTTCAGCCTGACCGCGCTCGCCTATAATCTCAGGCGAGCCATCACCGTCATCGGCATCCCGGGCATGATACGAGCGGTGAGGGCCTGATCCGCGCCGCCAACTACGCCAGCGCAGCGTCAGACATGCTCCCATCGAGCCATTTTAGCACCGGTCCAGAAGCAAAGCCGGATTCAGCGCCATCCAATCCGTCTCCACGAGAAAAACGCCAAGTGCGGCGTGCCCAGCGCGTTTTCTCGCAGTCTGGGATCCTTTGCGGGAACGCTCGGAGCCGATAAGCTGAGGCCATGAACCCCACTTTGCGAACTGTGAGCGGCCCCTTTTTCAGGTCCATTCTTGTAGAACGAATTGGTGATGTGCTGGCGCCGCCCCGGCAGGAGAGCGCAGGGCGTTACCATCGCCCTGGCCAAGCAACGCTCTATATGAGCCCGAAGCTAGAGTGGGCGATGATCGCCGTCTCGGGCTATATCCGTGAAGACGGGCGTCCCCGTGTCGTAGTGCCGTTAATGGTTGGCGAGGCCCATGTGCTGGATCAACACGACGAGGATGCTTGCCGTATCCTCGGTATCGACCGGGACCTGTCGAACGCACAATGGCGTCAGGCTGTGGAAGCCGGCGTGGAGCCACCGTCGTGGCGAAATGCCGATGCCGCCCGAGCTGTGGGAGCAGACGGTATTATCGATCGTTCACAAATGATTCCAGGTGGATGGCACGTGAACCTGTTCCGCTGGAATGAGCTTGGCGGTCCGGTCATCGCGATCTGCGGAGAGCCAACGAGCATTTATCTTTCTAGCAATGGTCCGAAGTGGGGTCTGTAGCTGATCCTGCTCTGTACCTTTCCCGAAACTTGATGCCTTTTAGGAACGCCGATGCTTCCAGATTAACGGTCCAAATCGAGAAAGCGAGATCGGCCGCTCCCGCCCCACTTGCAGACCTGAGCAGCAAGTGTGATTGTTGGAGTAGACCAGCTGAAAGGCGTCATGCATGCTGACGGGATCTTGTCATTGCGGGCGAACCCGCTGGACCTTCGCAGGCGATCCACCTTCGGT
>JBPBQO010000205.1:0-1895 GCA_050954785.1 Janthinobacterium lividum
CCTGCCCCTCAGGCCCGGCCCGAGCCTGCCGTGCCGGTGAAGAGGTCCGTGTTCGCCGACTACATCGTCTGCCTCGAGGACGGCAAGAAGATGAAGATGCTCAAGCGCCACCTGATGACGTCCTACGGCCTGACGCCGCAGGCCTACCGCGAGCGCTGGGGCCTGCCGCCGGACTACCCCATGGTCGCACCCAGCTACGCCGACAAGCGCTCCGCCCTGGCCAAGTCGATCGGCCTCGGACGCAAGCCCGGTGGCGCAGTGACGGCAACAGTGGCGCCGGAGGTGGTGGAGGCGGCTCCGGAGGAGAAGCAGGTGACGCCGATCCCCAAGACACGCGGCCGCAAGCTGGCCAAGGCTGCCGAGGCTCACGAGGAGTAGGCCTGAAGCACGCGGGGCTTCGTCGTGTCCTCCCCTGCCCCGCCTGCCCTGCTTGCATCCCGTCGCCTGCCCTGGGACATCCACCCGGCGCTGAGCGAGGACCGGCTGCGCATCTGCGCCCGCCTGCTGGCCCATGCCCGCCGCGACGCCATCCGCATGGCCAGCTACGAGATGGGCGACACCACCTGGTCCGTCGGCTGCCGCGCCTACGCCTTCGGCCAGCAGCGCATGCGCAGGGTCGCCGAGAAGCGCACCTACAACTGGCTCAGCGTGCTGGACCAGAGCAACCACTTCGTCTTCCTGATCCAGGACGTGCCGGTGCGCTTCTTCCGCGGCTCGGCCGACGAGCCCACGGCGCGCACCCTGCGCCGCCAGCACAACGAGGCCGCCTTTCCTCATTGATGTTTGTCAGAGGGTTGCGGAGCGGCGCTGGTCCATCACGGTGTCACGGGGCGGCAGCTCGCAAATGGTCGGCCGGCCGCGTGATCGCTGATGTGCCAAGCACGTAGCGCAGGCAGGCTGCCGAATCTAAGCCGTTGAGCTTTATCGTATCTATGGGCTGCAGGTCGCCGGGGCACGCCGGCCGCCTGCGTTGAATCCGGCGAATAGCCAGTTCTTCCGGTCCAGAGCCACGGGCCGCATGGCGCACTCCAACAGGTTGTTGTCGACAGTGATGGATCTGCCTTCGACATAGCGAGTCAGCGCCGTTCAACGCGACCAGATGTAGCGGCATCTGAACGAAGCTGCCTTCGCACGTCCATGGATGCCCCGGTGCTGGATTAGAACGACAGGCTGGCTGCGAAACGCCGCGACTTGAGTCTGGAGACACTCACGTTTTTGAGAGATACTGCACTCGTCAGCTTGCCCTTGGCGAACTGACACGCACCCGGGCCCGTCCAGATGCAGGCGATCGCCTTCTTAGGCCATAGAGTAGGACAAGACGCGAAGTATCCTCGACTCCATGGGAGCATGACGAAATGCTAAGCCGTCTAAAGTTGAAGCGTGATGCCAAGCCCGCACCTCTCGTTCCGGAACCATCCGAAACTTTGGCTCGGGCGTGGGATATCCTGGGTGGTTCCCAGCTCCGTCATCCCGATCAGACTGCAACACCCGCACCCCAGGTCGTCGAGAGTTCGACTCCAGGTGACCTTGGCCAAACAACTCCAGATCATGCTGTTACGATCCACACTCTGTTCCAAATCATGATCAGCCGCGATCCAACGCCCGAAGAGGTCCGCCAATACGAGCGCTTCTTTGACCCAAAAGACGCTCGCGGCGGCATACAGGCCAGTCTTCAGGCACTGCTCGACAGCTTGGAATTTCAACGCCGCGTTCGGCCGGGCGTCGAAGCGGCCACGCTGGGTTCTGCCGCGCCCGCAGATGCGGTTCCAATGCGCCACGCTGTCAGTTTAGGGACGCACTGCTACGCCTCATGGTTGTTGCAAGATATGGGACTGCGCCGTTACTCATCGCCATTTGATTGGTTGTACTCAAGTCCGAAGCTCGTCGCGCACTGT
>JBPBQO010000206.1:0-1824 GCA_050954785.1 Janthinobacterium lividum
GCCGCAGCGACATAGCCGATGGCACTGGCTCCCAGCCCGGCAGAGGCGATCGTTCCCCAGCCGGGGGACCGGTGACCGAAGAACACTTCGCTCCACCCGCCAATGCCGACCTGGTTCAATGCCCATATGGCCAGGGCCTTCGTCCGCTCAGGCGACGGCTCCGCGCGAAGGAGGCGATAGCCGCCGTAAGCCAGCGATGCTTCGATTGCGGTCCAGGCGACCGGATAGACCGGCGTCGGCGGAGTGAAGTCCGGCTTGTCGAGACGCTTGTACCAGCGCTGCGTCCGCGGGTGGTCGGGGCTTGGGCTCGCACGCTTGCCGACCAGCAGCGCCGCGAAAACGGCGCCAACCGCGAGACCTGCGGCCCAACCGGCTGACAGTCCGCCCGTCCGTGCTTCTAATGCCATGACTAGTCTCCTCGATCCGCAGGACCGTTGGCAAAGCCTCCCGGTTCCGCGACTGCGACGCGATCACCTCGCTGTCGGCAGTCAGGCCGGCGCCCGGCCACTCATCTCGGCACCGGCATTGCGATCGAAGCGGGCGTTGACGAGCACAGCCATCAGAGAAATTGCCGTGACGGTCCAGAAAGCTGCGGAAAAGTCGCCGAACACGGGCGCGACGCGGGCGTGCCATGCCATCGAAGCGTGCAACGCCGTGCCCGCGGTGCAGATGCCGAGCGACAGCATCAGCTGCTGGAAGGTGGCGTAGAAGCTCGTCGCCGCGCTCATCCGTTCCTTGCCGATCTCGTCATAGGCGATCGTGTTGTAGGCGGTAAACTGGAAGGACATCAGGAAACCCGACACCACCAGCACGGCAAACACCGTGGGCAGCGGCCAATCGGGCCGGAACAGGCCGCACGTTGCATAAGCGGCGGATCCCAGCAGGCTCATGGCCATCAGGCTCGATCGGAAGCCGAAGCGATGCAGCAGGCGGCGAGCCATCCCCTTCATCCCGAACGAGCCGATGGCGGTGGCGACGGTCATTGTCCCGCTCTGCGCGGGCGATAGTCCGAAGGCGAGCTGCAGCATCAGCGGCAGCAGGAACGGCTGCGCGCCCTGGGTGATCCGGGCCAGCGAGCCGGCGATCAACGCCAATCGGAAGGTGGGCACGCGCATGAGCGATACATCGAGAATGGGATAGGTCGTCCGTCGCGCGTGCAGCAGATAAAGGATGCCTGCGATGGCGCCCGTCAGGATTATCATGACGGCCAGTTCCGCCGCGCCCGGGCGGCTCGCCATCTCGAAGCCGAACAGCAGGCACCCGAGCGCCAGCGACGACAGGACGAAGCCACGCCAATCGAACAGGTGGGGGGCGGCCTCGCGAATATCGGCGATGAACCGGCCGACAAGCACGATCCCCAGAATGCCGATGGGCAGGTTGAGCCAGAAGATCCAGCGCCAGTCGAGATAGGTGACGATGAGGCCGCCGACCGGCGGGCCGATAATCGGGCCGATCAACGCCGGCATGATCAGCCACGACATCGCCGACACCAGGTCGCGCTTGGCGACCGAGCTGAGCAGTATCAGGCGGCCGACGGGCAGCATCATCGCTCCGCCGATCCCCTGGGCAAAGCGCGCCGCGACGAGGATCGGCAGGGTCGGTGCAAGCCCGCAGGCAAGCGAGCCGGCGATGAACAGGCCGATCGCGACACGGAACACCGGCTTGGCGCCGTAGCGATCGGCTACCGTGCCCGAAGCCGGGATGAACACGGCCAGCGCCAGCAGGTAGGAGGTGAGCGCGATGCTCATCTCGGGCGCACGTACGTGAAAATCCCGCGCCATCGTGGGCAGCGCCGTGGCGAGGACGGTCGCATCGAGGTTTTCC
>JBPBQO010000207.1:0-1780 GCA_050954785.1 Janthinobacterium lividum
CGCCCTCTGGTTGCAGGGCTAGCCTCACCCCTTCAAACAGAGCCAGCGGCCTTTCACAGCCGCGCGACAACGAAGGTCATAGCAGACCTCGCCATTTTTCGGAGGGACTGATCGACGCAGTCTTAAATCATTACTGGCTGTCGCGGAGCCTGAACCCGCTATTTTCCGTTAGCCGCTACAAGGTACAGCACGACTATCCGACGACCAGCGCTACGTAGATCGCACACAATGGCGCTTGTTTCGACGCAGCCGGGAACCTGCGAATGCTTGGCACTTTGTTAACGGATGGATTGTGGGCTCATTTTTTAAGGTAGCGCCTGCCGCCATCAGCTCAAATCCATCGTGAAAGGACCTCTGTGGCTACGTCACCTCCTGCCCCTTACGCGCCAGACCCGATCCGAGCACCAGACGGTAAGCCTGTGCCCGACGGCCGACCTGAATTGTCGCCAGGTTCAGACACCATAGAGCCGGGTGGCCCAGGCGACGCACCAAGCGATACCTGAGACAGGATCGGGCGTTATCTCAGCATACTTGGAGAAAGACGATGAGCACGACACTCAAGGGCGAGTTCGACACCCGGCGCCAGGCAGAGATGACTGTCGAGCGTCTGGTCCAGGAGTATGGCGTCGATCGTACGGCGATCATGGTGGCTGCAGCAGGCGAAGAGAACAGTGCGGGGGTAGAGCGGGCTGGGTCGGATAATTCTGCAGGCGCTCCTTCAGAAGGGGCGCGTGACGACGCTGCGTTGGAAGGCATGCTGCTGGTCGTGGTGGAACTCGACGACGCTGCCTTGGCTCAGGACGTGCGATCCGCCTTTGCCGAGTTCTCAGCCGACGACGTCGAACAAGCCTAGACACATCAAACGCTGGGCAGCTGATCCCGAAATCCGCCGGACCGTCCTCCACCACGTTTCGCCATTCCGCATCCCGGAAAACGTGCTGATCGTCACCGCATCCGACGGGCGCATGCGATGTCAAGCGGCTTGGGCTTCGCTTTCCGCGACAATGCTTTCTTGGATCGGTGCAGGAAAATGGCGATAGAGCGTCGGAACCGAAACGCCGATTGCCGGCGCAATCTCCCTGATCGTCATACCTGACGCTAGAAGCTTTTTGGCAGCGGCCAGCCGCTTTGGCGTCATTACCGTCTTCCGGCCGCCCACACGTCCTTCACGGCGTGCCACGATCAGCGCGGCCGTTGTCCGCTCCCGGTTAAGGTCACGCTCCATCTCAGCCATCGCGGCCAAGATGTGGAAGACGAGCTTGCCAGCAGTCCCCACCGTGTCGATGCCGTCCGTGAGGGACCGGAGGCCGATGCTTAGCTCGCCGAGTTCCGCCGCGAGGTCGACGAGGCCCTTCATCGTGCGGCCAAGACGATCGAGCTTCCACACGACCAGTACGTCGCCAGCGCGCGCATGCGACAGAGCTTCAGCAAGGCCCGCGCGATCGGCCTTTGCACCGCTCGCCTTGTCGCTGAACGTCCGTTCGCAGCCTGCCTCGCGCAGCGCGTCGAGTTGGAGGGTCAAATCCTGCTCGGGCGTCGAGACCCGCGCATAACCAATCAACATGAAAAATTCTCAAAATTTATTTTCCGCACCTATCACGATCCTTTTTAATCGAGAAAGTGTTTTGATACGGTCCGCTCCCTTGTTACAGTTTCTCACATGACTTGGCTTCACAATCGATTGTTTGCGAGACGGGCCGCAGTCGTTCGAACGCATCCGCGAAAGCACGAAGATCAAGTCCGATCGCGAGCGTTTCCCTCGGTCAACCGAGGGAAAAGT
>JBPBQO010000208.1:0-1592 GCA_050954785.1 Janthinobacterium lividum
CCGGTGCGCTCCAGTCACGGCCATTTCGTCAAAGCCAGCGGGCTGCGCTGGTTGAGCTTCATGGTGCTCACTCCGGTATCATGGACCAGCCTGATCAAGGCGTTGCCGGTCCTGACGCTGCTCGCGCCTTCGGAGCGATCCAACCGGCGGCGCGGCTGTCGTCACAAATTGCTGACGGACTGGGCCCGGCAAGGCGCACTGCAGCTGTCGCGATGGCTGCCAACTCGTCAGATCATTTTCATCGGCGACAGCAGCTTCGCTGTCCATGAACTGGCCCATGCCATCGTACGGCGGGCGACACTCATCAGCCGTCTGCGACTGGATGCGAACCTGTTCGCACCGCCTCCAATAAGAACCTCCTCTTCGCTCGGGCGGCCGGCGCAGAAAGGCCCTGCGTTACCCAAGCTCAAAACGTTGCTGTCCAACCCCGCCACACGCTGGACAAGGATCTTCGTATCCGCCTGGTACGGCCATGCCGGCGGCAAGGCGCTCGAGATCACATCCGGGACCGCTTTGTGGTACAGGCCGGGCACTCCGGTGTTGCCGGTTCGATGGGTGCTCGTGCGCGATCCCGACGAAAAGCGCGATCCGCAAGCCTTCTTCAGTACCGACATCACCATCGAGCCCGCCGACATCATCGCCCTGTACGTCCGGCGATGGCAGATCGAGGTCACGTTCGCCGAAACCCGCGCTCACCTGGGCGTCGAGACACAGCGCCAATGGACCGACAAAGCCATCGCTCGTACCACGCCCGCACTTCTCGGATTCTACAGCCTCATCTCGCTATGGGCTTGTGATCTTCTCACCAGCACAAGCACGCCTTATGCCGCTGCGTGGTATCGAAAAACCAGCCTGACATTCAGCGACGCCATCGGCGCAGTCCGGCTTCAGTTCTGGGTCGGCGATATTAATTCACACTCCCCGCCGCACCGCGAACCGGAGATAATTCCTCCGTCTCGTCTCGTCCGCATGGCGAACGCACTGTGCTTCGCCATCTAATCGTACAAAGTCGAGCTTAGAGGCCGTGTCAGAACGGTAGTGTAATGGTGGACGATCGGGTTTCGATGTGATTCCGGGCGGTTGCGAGACCAGACCTGGAAGACATCATGTGGAACCCGACCGCCCGTGCGCTGCATAGCCGCGCGGGGCTACGCTATGGAAGCGATCTAACCGATGCTGAGTGGGCGATCGTCGCACCGCTGCTACCCAAACCTTGCGATCGTGGGCGACATCGCCGCTGGCGCTAGCGTGAGGTACTCGACGCGATCTTTTATGTTCTGCGGGCGGGTTGTCCATGGCGCTATCTGCCAGACAGTTTCCCGCCTTGGCGCACCGTCTACCGGTGGTTTGGTGAACTGCGCGACAGTGGCGGCTTCGAGGGTTTGAACCATCATCTTGTGCAGATGGATCGCATGCGCGTCGGGCGCGAGCCAATGCCGTCGGCAGCGGTGATCGATAGCCAGAGCGTGAAGACCACCGAAGCCGGCGGTCCGCGCGGCTTCGACGCCGGCAAGAAGGTGAAAGGGCGCAAGCGCCACGCCATGGTCGACACCGATGGCCGGGCCCTCGAACTGCTGGTGCATCCTGCCGAC
>JBPBQO010000209.1:0-1584 GCA_050954785.1 Janthinobacterium lividum
CATCCCTTGCTGACCGCAGAGGAGACATCGCAGAACGTCTTTTAAAACGTAAGCCAAACCTTCGGACCCTCGGAAACTCAACTCGCCCCGAGCATACTCGATGGTAGGGTTTCCGATATAGTTTACGGTCAGTTTTGTAGACCGCATCACTCCCGAAAAGCCGCGTGACAGAAACCGTCGGAAAACGATCGATGCCGTTGAAAAAGGGGATGCGGAGCGAGCTGAAGGCTGCGGCCCTGCAGCGACGCTGGTGTCACGGCAGGTGCTTTGAGGCTTGAGGCCCTTGCTGTTCACCCGGCCGCCACGGCGTCGGCTCCTTGGACTGGCGCCAGACCAGTCAGGTTGGCCAGCCGCCTGAGGTTCTGCACCGCGGCCGCCAGATTGAACTCCTCGGCTGCGCCTTGCAGCCCGCGTAGCCGCAATCGCCGAATGCCAAGCTGCTGCTTGAGGTGGGCAAACAGCATCTCGACCTTCTGCCGCTGCCGCCTGCTGACCTTGAACGCCTCTGTTTCCGCCAGCGCCTTCGCCTCCTGGCGCGCCGGCTCGTGGATGCTGATGCTCAGGCTGCGTGCCTTGCCCGTCGCGCACTGTGCCTTCAGCGGACAGGCGCGACAGTCCTTCTCCCGCGCCGTGTATCTCTGCATCCCCGTGCTGCGCTCGAAGCCTGCCCGACCCAGCCTGTGACCGGCCGGGCAGCGCCACGCGTCGTCGGCTTCCTCGTAGGTGAAGCTCGCGCGCGTGAACATGCCGTCGGTCTGCGCCGTGCGGTCCAGTACCGGGATGTGCGGCGCCGTGCCGCGCGCCAGCAGCCAGGTCAGGAACGGACCCGTGCCATAGCTCTTGTCCGCCGCAAGGCAGTCAGGCTCGAACTCGAACGTCGCCTTCGCCCGCTCCAGCATCACCTTGGCGGCAACGATCTCCTGGCTCAGCCGCGCAGGCGTGGCCTCCACGTCCACGATGATGCCCTCGGCGGTGTCGACCAGCAGGTTGGTCTCGTAGGCGAACACGCCGGCGCCATGCTTGATGCTCCACGCCGCCGCGGGATCGGACGGCGAGAGGTGCTTGGGGGCATCGTGCTGCGGCTCGTCGGGCTGGGGCGGTGCAGCAGCGGCAAGCGCCTCGAGATACTCGCGCACCGGGCGTGTCTGGGCTGCGCTGTCTTCCGTCCACGCCTCGGGCGTGCTGCGTCCAGGCAGGCGCTTGTGGCGGCTGGCGCAGGCCTCGACCTGACTGCCGTCTGTGGCGGCCTCCTCCCCCGGCACCAGGCCGGCCTCGGCGCAGCAACGCACGACTTCCTCGAACACGGCGCGGAACACGCCGGCGTCGCGGAAGCGGCTGTGGCGGTTCTTGCTGAAGGTGCTGTGATCCGGCACCGCGCCGTCCAGGCCGAGGCGGCAGAACCAACGATAGCCAAGATTGAGATGCACTTCGGCGCACAGCTTGCGCTCGGAGCGCACGCCGTGGAGGTAGCCGACCAGCAGCATGCGGATCATCAGCTCGGGATCGATCGAAGGGCGGCCGATGGCGCTGTAGTGCGGCGCCATGACCCTGCGGATGAACGCGGTGTCGAGCAGCATGTCGACA